>JALWTX010000013.1 GCA_026993355.1 Flavobacteriales bacterium
TTCCCATTCCGAACAGAGAAGTTAAGCCCGACTGCGCTGATGATACTGCCATTAAGGTGGAAAAGTAGGTCGCCGCCCATCTTAAACCAAAACCGCAAAGAATGTTCTTTGCGGTTTTTTTTATATCAATTTTTTAAGTTAATTAATATCTATTAACCTATATCACTCAATATTATTTTTGGTTTAAAAGCATATTATTTTATAATCGAATTTGTCACCAGCTACCGGTTTTATATTTCTCGATTAAACCTTACTGTGACGCTAATACTATAAATATCTTTCTCAAAAATTTATATTGCAAATAACACAGCTCTTGACTACTTCAAGGTGTTTGCTCATTTGGAGCTGATATTTGATGTAATTTTCAATTGATTGTCGCATAAAATTATGTTAGCGATTTTTTTAGCCATTATCCTTTATATTGAGCTAAATGATTATTAATTAATTGTTTTTATATAATAAATAAGTCTCTTATGATGTTTTCTATTACAAATAAACTGTTTTCTGTAGCTCTGATGTAATTTTTTTCAATCGTTAAGTTCCCATTTGTAATATGTTTTTTGGTTTCTTTAATTATATACTGATAATAATTTTTTCCTAATTCTTTTATCCGGTTAAGATCCACACCCGTTTTTGTTCTTAGCCCCGTCATAATCATTTCGTTAAAACGGTCATCTGGTGTTAATAATTCAGTTTCAAAATATTGCTCCGTATTTATTTTTTTGATGTAGTGCTGGTTATTGGCCACGTTCCATCTACGTACATTGTTTTTGTATGAATGTGCACTCGGGCCTATACCCAAATAAGCTTTGTTTTGCCAATAGCTGCTATTGTGTTTTGATTCCCATCCTTTTAAAGCAAAATTCGATATTTCATAATGTTCATAATTCTCTTTGCTTAACTTTTTTTTCAATATAATAAATTGTTCTTCAGCTTGTTCATCTGACACACGCGGATACAAACCTTTTTTTATTTTATATTCTAAGGCTGTTTTTGGTTCTACTGTTAAAGCATAAGCCGAAATGTGGGGAATTTTCATTTTAATGACTTTGGCAATATTATTTAACCACTTTTTATGGCTTAAACCAGGTATTCCATATATCAAGTCAACACTGATATTATTTATCCCTGCATTTTGTGCATTTATTATAGCGGTCTCTGCTTGTTGTCCATTATGCGTTCTATTTAAATTTTTCAAATCTTCGTCATAAAATGATTGTATCCCGATACTTAACCTGTTAATGCCTATTTTTTTATATAAATTTATTTTTTCAACGGTTAAATCATCAGGATTGGCTTCTAAGGTAATTTCTGCATCTAATGCAATTTTGAAAGAGAAGTGTAATTTTTCTTTTATTTTTTCTATATCAGATACAGGCAGTATAGAGGGTGTTCCACCACCAAAATAGATAGTGTTATATTCTAAATCTTTCCACAAAGGAGCTCGCTGGTCTATTTCTTTCAGAATAGACTCAATAAGGCGATCTTTATGTTTTAGTGAAGTTGAAAAATGAAAATTGCAATAATGACATGCTTGATTGCAAAATGGAATGTGAATATATATACCAGCCAATTTTTTTTTTGCAAATTTACTTTTTATGATTGGTCTTGTCAAACTTTTTTCAGTCAACCATAAATTAACTCTACTTATTATGAGCTAAAAAAACCGAATATTAAAAAGAGTACTGCGGACAATGCGCCTGCTAATAATGCATAAGGCAATTGCGTTTTTACATGGTCAATATGATCGGATGCGGAAGCCATCGAGGCAATAATTGTTGTGTCAGAAATAGGTGAAGTGTGGTCGCCAAAAACACCACCACTTAGCACTGCAGCAATGCTTAAATACGGATTGACATCTAATGTAGTAGCCATTTGTGCAGCAATCGGTATCATAATAGCAAAGGTCCCCCATGAAGTTCCGGTTGCAAAAGCAACAAAAGCACTAATAATAAAAATGATAGCAGGAACCAATTCAGGTATTAAAATGTTTTGACTTAATTTGGCGACATATTGACCGGTGTGAAGTTCTTTAGTGACATGACTGATGGCAAATGCCAGTAACATTAGGATGGCTAAAGGCATCATTTGTGAAATACCTTTCATTACCCAATCGAACATGCTATTTATTTTAGCTATTTTTTGTATCCGATATATTAACATTGCAAAAATGATGGCCGTAATTACGGCTAATAAGACGGCTGTAGAACCTGAGCCTTTACTCAATGCCAATACAATTTTATGGATAGTTATACCTTGTTCAATTTCTTGTCCGTTTTTTGGCCAGCCATCTAAAATTAAACTTACCGGCATCATCAAAACCATTACAATCAATGGTAAGGTCATGTTGTAGGCTTTGCTCTTTTGGATACTTACAACAGGTTTAATGCCTGTTAATTCTTCAGATATCATTGGTTTGGCCCCTTTGGCTAAAATTTGATTTTTAATCCTGATCCTATAAGCAGCCTTTTTCATCGGCCCTATATTAAAGTCAAAAATTATAACTAAAAACACTAATAATATGGCTAAAACTGGATAAAAATTGTATTGCATAGCTTTGAAAAGAACAACAAAACCATTATCAAAACCTTGTGCTAATAGCAAGCTCATAATGAAAGCTCCCCATGCATTAAAAGGGATGAGTATGGAAATGGGAGCAGCACTGCTGTCGGCAATATAAGCTAATTTTTCTCTTGAAATTCTAAGTTTATCAAATAACGGACGGAATACGGTGCCTACCGTTAAGGCAGATATACTGGTCTCAACAAAAATAATAATTCCTGTAAGCCATGCAAATAACTGGACTTTTTTCCTATTTTTTTCTAAGTGTTCCGGTGGCATACCACCGAGTTTAGTATCAATCCAATGGATAAATCCGGTTACACCGCCGGATTTTTGAATAAGGATTATCAAACCACCCACTAAGGCGCTAAACATGATAGTTTTGGTATTGCCAGAATCTTTAAAAACATCGACTAATGCCATAATCGTTTGATAAGTTCCTTTAAATATATTGCCATGAGCTATAATAATCCAACTCAGCCATATGCCGATAAGTAACGAAATGTAAACTTGCTTGGTACGTATAGCAAAATATATGGCCAGGAGAGGCGGGATAAGTGACCAAAAACCGTATTGGCTCATTTTTTTAAGCATAAATATACAAAAAATAACCTACGAATTATTTTTCTGCAACCTGTAAAATTTTTTTAAAACCGAACAGAATATTTTAACCAAAATGTACGTCCCGGACTTTTAAACGAATAAACTGCCGGTTGTGCTTGAAAACTTTCATACTCAAATACTTTGTTTTCGTTCAACAAATTGTTGATTTTTAACGATATAGAAGCACGCTTGCGTTGTCCGATGGTTTTTTTCAAATTGATATTCAAGCTGTTAAACGGACGGCTATATACATCGGGAATGCCACCACCTACACGTTCCAAAGTTTTACCTTGCGTGTTATATGAGATGTTGCCCATCCAAGCATTTTTCTTATTTTCATAGGTTAATCCGGCATTAATCAGATAAGGGGCTTGTCCTTGCAAAGGTCTGAAATGACTTACTTTTTCGCCTTGTCTTGCCGTGTTTAATCGCAATTGGTATTCGTCATCATACATTTGCATTTTAGATTGAATAACAGAAACATTCGTACTAAACTTAAAATGTTTGAGTTTGGAATGGATAAACTGTAAATTTTTACGCCATTCCAATTCTATACCGTAAACCTGTGCCGTCCCGAGATTTTTCGGGGTAAAATTACTGGGTGCAGCTTGATAAAATGTCAATTCGATAGGGTCTGTAAAGTATTTATAAAAAGGGCTGACGGCAAACAAATCGGTTTTATGACTGTATATTTCGTAGCGCACATCAATGTTTTGGATATAAGTAGGTTTTAAATGAATGTTGCCTATAAAGGTCATATTTGATAGCGGATCAAAAATTTCGGCTATCGAACTTTCTTTAAAAGACGGACGCGCCGTAGTACGGGCATACGACAAACGTAAATTGGTTTGTTCATTGATACTGTAAGTGAAATTTAACGAAGGAAATACATCTAACTTATCAATTACGACATCGTTATCATATTTGAGACTACCCGTTGTATTTTGTCCGGTGTAAAGCAACATAAATTTTTCGAGACGTAATCCGGCGGAAGTTTTCAGTTTATCGTTAAAATAATATTGGGTGGACACATAGGCGCCGCCATTGATTTGCGATGCATTATATAAATTGGATTTGTTATAAACCGAACCATTGACAATATAAGTACCGTGATCGGTTTGTGGTGTCCAAATATTATTTTGTGAAAGTAGTTCGTTCCCGTTTCCTTGTAAATTTATATTGCCTTTGATGCCTATCTCATAATTATAGATTTTATAATCTCTGTTTTTATAAGACGATATCAATCCGAATTGCCATTTACCGTGATGTTTCGACATCTTTTTTTCAAAATCAATTTTTGCCACATAATCCATTTCATCCAAATAACGCCAAATACGTCTGGGTTTGTTATTGGGGGCAATAGAATAGGTGTTATTTTCAAACTGATAAGGCGTAGAACGCACATCTTTGTCGTAAATTCCCGATTTGGTAACTGCTAATTTCCAAGAAGTTTTGAATTTCTTTTTTGGGGCAGTGTGTATGCCGGTTAGCAAAGCATTGGTAATCTGACGTTGCGTATAAGCCAAATAATGGGTTTTAAAAGTTACAAAGTCCGACTCGTTGTATATTTGGGTAAACATACCGGCATTTTTTTCGCCGTTTCTGATATGTAACAGATTTAATTTATACTTGGCATTTTGGGTTTTATAAGTTATGCCTGCCAAGGCATTTAAAATGACATTGGTGGTCCCTAAACTGCCGTTTTGCAATTTGGAAGTTTTTAGTTGGTAAACCGTCTTGTTGTTATCTTTTTGATAATTATTTTGTTGATAGTTATTATACAATTTGTAATCGGTGCGATAAGAAATATTGGCAATATAACCCAAACTATTTCCTTTTTGACCGACATCAAACCGGTTTCCTATATAATAAGAGAAATTAAAATTCGGCAAATCGGTTTGCGCAACCGCCCCCATTTGCGGTTGAAACTTTTGCGTGATTTCAGTCAGTTTAGTATCGTGTTCAAAGGTATAAGGAATCTTTTCATTGATTGAAAGCGGAATGCTGTATGTGCCGTCGTCAATGGCAAGAAAATCGAGTTTACCCCCCTGATAGGATAAAAATTGTGGTTGCCCGATCATTTGCGGATTATAACCGGTTCCAAACGATAAAGATTGCTCTTTGCGAGCGGGAAAATCTTTGGTAATCAAATTGACCACACCACCGGTAAAATCTGCCGGCAAATCTGCCGTAAAACTTTTATAAACCAAGACATTTTCAAGAATGGAAGTTGGAAACAAATCCATTTGAATAGTGTTTCTGTCAGGGTCTAATCCGGGGATGTCCACTTTATTTAAAATAGTTTTGGTGTAACGGTCACCCAAACCGCGCACATATACATATTTGCCGTTTTGGACGTTTACACCCACTACTTTTTTGACTGCCGAAGCCAAATTACTCATTCCGGAAGTGCGAAAACTTTGTGCCGATAACCCATCAACTATGGCAAGGGTTTTTTTTTGTAAAGCCAAAACAGAATGTTCGGTATTTTTTCTATTGGCTACGTGCACAACGACTTCATCGAGTTCTTGTTGGCTTTCTTGCATTTCCACCTTCAATTGCATGGTTTTACCCCCTTGTATTTCAACCACTTTCTCAACTGGTTGATATCCCAAAGTTTTAAATTCGATTTTATATTTTCCGTCGGGAAGTTTTAGAACAAATTCCCCTTCAAAATCAGTTGAAGTGCCTGTTTTTAAATTTGTTACGGTAACAGTTACCAATGCCAAAGGTTCGTTTGTTTTAGCATCGACAACTTTACCGGTAATCATATTCTTACCGTTATGTGCAAACATACCGAGGTGAATACTTAATAAGAATAGAAAAAAATTCAATTTCATAATATAAGTGTTTTGCATTTGTAAACCCATTTTCTTAATTCTTGTTACTAAACAAGATAAGATTTGACCTATTTAAAATGCATTATTATGCTTGGCAAAAGTCCAATCAAATTGACTCATATCAGCCCCAACAGTCTGTTGTCCTTGTTGCACGGCTTGCGCCGTAAAACCAAAACCGGAAACCCTAAGATTCGATGTATTTTTAAACAAAGAAGTTATATCAGTAACACCGGCAGGCAAAACAATTTGCCAAGTGCCGAAGACTAACTTACCGGCATTATAATGTGTTGCCGTATCATCATCGTCCAATTCCACATCAGAATCAGCTTTAAATCCGTAGGCATAAATACCATTTAGCATTCCCATAGCACCGTCACGTAAGTCGGCATATTCGCCTTTGGGTGTATTTGGATTACCTATCAAAGTGATATTATGTAGGGTAAAACCGGCTTCGTAAGACCCTTCACCGCCATCTATTTCCAAGGCGTGATCGGAATTGTCCCCTTCTATAACCACCGCATTTTCGATAGTGCCGTGAAAAGCTTGGTCAATATCCAAACCGTCATCACTACAAGCGTAAATCAAAACATTGGTCAAGTGTGGATCGCCGCCGAAATGTTCAATACCGTCATCGCTATTGGCAACAATTTCAATATGGTCCAAAACGGTACCACTACCCACAGCACCAAGCGACAAACCGTTGATTTCGTTTCCGGCGCCTATTTCAGCACCACCGTGACGAATTGATACATATTTAAAAACGCCTGAATTATCGGCATCATCATTGCCGCCATATAAACCATTGGTATCGGAAGCGGGAATACCTTCAATTTGAAACGCACTGACATCACCGTCAAAAGAGCCCTTGGCTTTTCCGAGTATTAACACGCCACCCCATAAGCCCGTATCGTTGGGACCCAAATTGGTGCCGTATTTTTGTCCTTTGGCAATATTATCGGCTTCTGCCGTAAAAATGATAGGATTTGTCTCAGTACCGTTAGCCATAATTTTACCGCCACGCGCAATAATCAATACAGATGCATCGGCACCTGTTCCGGGTTTTCCTTTGATAATAGTTCCCGGCTCAATGCTCAGCGTTTTACCTTCCGGAACGACAAAACGTCCTTCGATAGTCCAAATTTTATCAGCAGTCAAGGTTTTATCGGCTGATAAAACGCCGGTTAAATTGGTAGAAGTTTCTTCCGGTTGTTCATCATCTTTTTCTTTTTTACAAGACGATAACAATACTGTTGCAAATAACATCAGTAATAAGCTTAATGATAATTTTTTCATCTGTTTATTTTTTTTTAATATTATGGTCAGATGTAACCTTTGACGATTAAAATAATCATGTCGGTTTCATCATTGGTTTTGGCTTTTAACTACCAGACAAAAGTAGGAAGGCTAGGTAAAGACATCTTTAAATAAAACTTAAGTAATGTTTAACTTTTGCGTTTAAGACTTAATATAAAATTCATATATGGCATCAAATGCATATAATGATTTGTTTTTATATTTGAATGCGAAAAAAATAGATTATGCCATCACCTTATAAAATTCTCATTGTTGATGATGAAATTGACATTTTAGAATTTTTACAGTACAACTTTGAACAACAAGGTTTTGACGTTTATTCGGCTAAAAATGGACAGAAAGCTATAAAACTGGCCGAAAAATATCATCCTGATCTTATTCTTTTAGATGTGATGATGCCTAAAATGGATGGCATTGAAACTTGCCGTATGCTGCGTGACAATCCAAATAATAAAGACATTCTTATTTTATTTTTAACGGCTCGTAATGAAGATTATACAGAGATAGCCGGATTTGAAGCCGGTGGCGATGATTTTATCACCAAGCCTATCCGCATTCGGACCTTAATGGCACGTGTTAAAGCCCATTTAAAACGCAAGCAAAGAAGTGGTTTAATGCACTCCATTCAAATAGATGATTTTAGGCTCGATACTGACAAGCGTTTGATTTTTATTGAAAATCATTCGTTTAAATTACCGAAGTTACAATTCCGGTTATTACACTTGTTGGCTTCGCAACCTGAACGTGTTTTTACCCGCGATGAAATTTACCATAAAATTTGGGGTGATCAAACCATTGTGGGCGATCGTACCTTAGATGTCCACATTCGTCATATTCGTAAAAAGTTAGGACAACATTATATCCATACTTACAAAGGCGTCGGTTATTCTTTTAAAGCGGTAAAATGAATAAATTAGATGTTTTCAAATTAATGCTCATAAATACATTATTTTTGAGCCTTATCCAAATAAGCTTTATAGGTATTATAAGTTATATTATCCGAGTCTACTTACCATTTTGGGTATATTTGTTACTTTTCATTTCTTTTTTTAGTGCAACATATTTGATTTTTAATTGGGTATTAAATAAAATTATTTATAAGCGAATCAAACTGATTTATAAATCTATTCGTACTGTAAAAACAAGGAATCCGGGCGGAAAAATTAAACGACAAAGTATTGAGGAGGTAGAGCACGAAGTGGCAAATTGGCAAAAAAATCAACAAAAAGAGATTGAACAGTTAAAAAAAATGGAAAAATTCCGTCAGCAATATATCGGTAATGTTTCACATGAATTAAAAACGCCCATTTTTAATATCCAAGGCTATTTGGAAACCTTGGTTGACATGCCGGACCGTCAAACGCCAATATTCGATTCGTTTTTGGCCAAAGCATTGAAGAATACCAAACGTTTGCATACTATTGTAGAAGATTTACAAATGATTTCTAAAAGTGAAACAGAAAATTTAAGCTTGCAATGGCAAATTTTTTCAATAAAAGAACTCATTGCCCAAGTTTATGACGAATTAGAAATGCAAGCAAACGAACAATTGGTTCAACTGCAATTTAAAGCTTTAAAATGTCCTGATTTTGACGTTTATGCCGATAGAGAACGCATTTATCAGGTTTTGGTCAATTTAATATCAAATGCTATCAAATATAACCGCGAAGACGGTAAGGTCATCGCTTCTTGTTATGAAATGGACGACCATATTCTCATTGAAATAACCGATACGGGAATAGGGATTAAACAAAAGCACTTGAAGCATTTGTTCGAACGGTTTTATCGCGTTGATAAAAACCGTTCCCGCAAAAAAGGAGGGGCTGGCCTTGGTTTAGCTATTGTTAAACATATTATCGAAGCGCACAATGAATTAGTGCATGTTAGAAGTACGCCGGGTATAGGCACGACTTTTGGTTTTACCCTTCAAAAAGCAAATAGCCAAACGTTACCGCTATCTAAAAATCAAATATAATCTTTAATTTGTTCAAAATCGATTTTGGATAAAAGATGAGTTTGCACTTCATGTTTCACGGTATCCGGATATAAGATATGCACATTAGCCCCCGCATCCAGTGTAAAGCAAACCGGGATATTTGCTATTTCTCTTAATTGACGGATGGCTTTAATAATGGCTAAAGTGGCCGGTTCCATGAGTATATAATTAGGTTCGGATGTCATCATTAAGGCGTGCAGTTCAAGTGCTTCTGCTTCAACAATTTTTATAAACTCTTCTATATTTCCTTCCTTTAAAATATGGTACATTCTCAGGCTTCTGTCAAAAGCTTGCTGTTTTCTGATTTCTTTAAACGGATGTCGGTTCATTAAAGCATGTCCAGCAGTGCTTGATACTTTTTTTTGTCCTTTTTCTACTAAAACAATGGTGTCCTGAAAATTATTAAAAACCGGATGCAGAGCATTTGCGGGTTTTATAGCATATAAGTCTGTTGAATCTTGTATATCAGGATGTTCTCCCCATAACATAACCGGGTGTTGAATGCTTCTGGCAGCACTACCTGAACCAAGTCTTGCCAAAAAGGAAGTTTTGGCCAATATATACGCCGGATTACTTTCAGGAAAAAGCTTTTGTTCCAAATTCATAATCAGTTTTGACAATGTGGCAAAGCCACTGGCTGAGGAAGCGATTCCACTGGAATGTGGAAAAGTATTTTGACTATAAAAAATCCATTGATACCGGTTGATAAAGGGTACATAAGTGACAATTTTTTCAAAAAATTGGGCAATTTTAGGCTCAAAGTCAGGTTGATGCTGTTGATCCAAAAAGAATTTAAAATGAGGAATTTGGGTCTTTTCATCACTGGGTTTTAAAATAGCTTTTGTTATGGTTCGGCTTTTGTTTAAAGTAAAACTAATCGAGGGATTCATAGGGAATTGTTCACCATGTTTTCCCCAGTATTTTACCAATGCTATATTAGAGGGGGCAGAGGATTCAAATGTTAAATTTTCATCCATTTGCGTTTCCGGGCAAGTCTTTATAAAATCTTTTTTTGTAAACATTTTTAGTTATTTAAATCAAAAACCGGTTTAATATCTTTCACATGCATTTGTAATGTGACTTGACCATTCCAGTGATTTTCTTCCAGCGTATAAACTACGGACAAAGGAACCCCGGATTTAACCAAATCGGCTTTGTGACCTAATTTAAACCCGATTCCGTTCATCACGCGTCCGGATTTCAAGTCTTTGACCGACAGCCTTAAATGCTCGTTTTCTTTACCGACGGTTTTGCTGTAACCGGTGTCATTAACTCCGTCAGTTATAAAAACCGGGTTCATGTTTCCCGGACCAAAAGGTCCCATTTGTTTGAGTATGTTATAAAATTTCTTGTTGATATCTTTGAACTGCAAGGGGGCATCAATTTCAATTTCGGGGACTAATGATTCAGGTTGTATACTTTTTTGAACGACAGCTTGAAATTTGGCTTTAAACGCTTCATAATCTTCAACGGCAATGGTTAGGCCGGCAGCATATTTGTGACCACCAAATTGGATAATATGCTCTTGGCAGGCATGTAGCGCATCATACACATTAAAACCCGGGACTGACCGGACAGAACCCGAAAGGACGCCATTAGATTGGGTAAACACGACGGTAGGACGGTAATAAGTTTCGATTAGCCTACTGGCAACTATGCCTAAGACACCTTTATGCCAATCCGGTTTAAAAACGACAGTTGCCGCTGCTTTTTCTTCAGACAAGGCTTTTATTTGTGCTAAAGCTTCTTTGGTTATATTTTGATCAAAATCCCGTCGTTCGGTATTGTAATTTTCAATTTCTTCGGCAAAATGGCCGGCTACTGCCATATCTTTTTCTATCAAAAGTTTGACCGCTTCTTTTCCATGTTTGATACGGCCTGCAGCATTGATTCTTGGTGCCAATGTAAAAACTAAATCCTGGATATCTAAAGTTTTTCCATTGGTTTTTTTGGATAATGCCTTTAAGCCCGGTCTCGGATTTTTTTCTATTTGTTTCAACCCAAAATAAGCCAATATTCTGTTTTCGCCAGTAATGGGGACAATGTCCGCGCCAATACTGACAGCTACCAAATCTAAATAAGAGATAATGTCATTCAAGTCAAGTCCGGCATTTTGTTGCAAGCCTTGGATCAGTTTGAATCCGATACCTGCTCCGCTCAATTCTTTGTACGGATATGGACAATCTTTTTGTTTGGGATTTAAAAAGGCATAGGCCGCAGGGAGAATTTCGCCGGGGGTATGATGATCCGCAATAATAAAGTCAATATTTTGCTCATTGGCATAGGCTATTTTATCGATGGCTTTCGTGCCGCAATCTAAGGCAATAACCAAACTAAACCCATTGGTTTTGGCAAAATCTATTCCCTTGTATGATATGCCATAGCCTTCGGCATAGCGATCGGGAATATAACTATCTACTTGGTCATAACGGTTTTTTAGGTAAGAATATACAATAGATACAGCCGTCGTACCATCCACATCATAGTCACCATACACCAAAATTTTTTCACCGTTTGCCATCGCTTTTTCAATCCGTTCTACAGCTTTCAGCATGTCTTTCATTAAAAAAGGCTCGTGCAAATCAGTGAGTTGCGGCCTGAAGAACCGTTTGGCTTCGTCAAAGGATTTAATGCCTCTTTGTGCCAACAAATAAGCATTTATATATGGGATGTTTAGTTCATTGACTAATCTGTCGACAATATGTGTGTCCGGTTGCGGTTTAAGTTTCCACTGCATTATTCAAGATTATTTTTAGGCAATCAAATTTACAAATTAATTATAAGTTTATATTAAATACACCAAAATAAATCTTGATAAACTGATTGACTTGAGGCTTAAAAAGATAGGCTTTTATATTGTATTTTCAGATTAGAAACTTAATGTTTATCTTTGCTCAAATTAGCTTTATACATGACTAAAACCGAACTTAAAAAGCGAACACGCGCCAGAGAATCTTCTAATGCTATTGAACGTTTGTATATAACAATGCGGCATTTGTTAAACCGGGGATTTTACAAACCTTATGGTGTTTCGGGCAAGACACTAAAGCAAGGCTTGCTGACGTTGCGTCCGGAAATATATGGAGATATTGCTTCAGAAAAAACAGAGCTTAACGGTCTAAAATATGTGATGGACCGATTACCCAAAGGCATTGAAGAATGCCGGGTTATAAATATGACAGATGATGAGGGATATCGCAGTTCGCAATTTACACCTATTATACCACCCAAAAGACGCCGTCATTGTTACCGGATTGACAGTGAACAAATGAACATAGAATTGACCCGCGGTCGTTCTGATGTATATGATATTTTAACGCACTTGACTTTTTTATTTATAGAGTCACATAAAATAAAGGAAAAAGCTGTTGTGGATGCGCAAGGGACTCCCGGACGCGAATGGCAGGCTTTAGAGGCATTTGTACTAAACAATCAGGAGTTAGATATTGCCGAGACAGAACGGATTATTGCCTATATATCAACACTATTAGGGCGCACGTTTGAGGAAACAAAAAAGGTTTATCAAGATTTTGCAGAACAAGATAATCCGCATCGTTTTTTTCAATTGGTTTATTGGTTGGGAAAATTGGCCATTGATGAAGCTTATGCCGGTAAGAAGCGAGAGATCAAATTCAGTCCAAGTTTAAGAGAAAGTTTAGGACACCATGTTTATGGTGAAATTTGGGCTAACAATATTAAAGAAGTTTTGCACCAAAATAATTTATTGCAACGGCCTATTCATATTATAAGTTCTAATATGCATTCTGTATTAAACTCTTTATTTGCAAAAAATGCATTGGATGCACAAGTGGAAGAAATGGAATTGTATAAGAAATTAAGTCAAACCGGACAAGGTGAATGGCGTGATAAAGTGTTAAGTTTAGCAGAGCAAAATGGTATGAAATATATCCCTGATGCTTCGGCAACCAATATTGATGTGCAGATTTTTGATACGGCACTTTTTAATCCGTCAGATATTAATATGGAATTGCCTTCATACAAAAAGGGGCAAGAACCTGTTTTAATTGTTATGGATTATGCATTTGGCGAACAAGCATTTGAAGTGATGGATGAACTTTTAAAACCCTATGAAGCAACAGGAAAAAAACAGTTTTTAAATGTTCAGTCGATTTCAATTATGGGGAAAGCCGGTATTTTAGTCGGTAACAAGGGGGATATTATGATTCCGAATGTGCATATGTTTGAAGGAACAGCTGATAATTATCCTTTTGAAAATGAATTAAAAGCCTCCGATTTTAAGAGCGAAGATCTCCCTGTTTATGAAGGAACCATGGTGACAGTATTAGGCACCTCATTGCAAAATAAAGATATTTTGTCTTTTTTTAAAAATTCCACCTGGAAAGCCGTTGGTTTGGAAATGGAAGGAGCACATTACCAAAAAGCGATACAATCGGCCTCTAAAATCAGGGGGAATATCCGTTCAGATGTCAAAGTGCGCTATGCCTACTATGCCTCCGATAACCCGTTAGAAACCGGAAGCACTTTAGCCTCCGGTCCTTTGGGAGAGTTAGGCGTCAAACCTACTTATATCATAACCAAAAAAATACTTGAACAAATTTTTAAATAATTAATTATGAGCCAATCAAATATGAATCAGCAACAGCCGGAAGAAGTCGATGTTTTACAACTTTTTGCTGCCATTGGTCAATTCTTTTCAAAATTTTTTAGAGGGACCCAACGTCTTTTAAGCAAATTATTCTATTTGATTATTGAGATTCTTTTGTATATACGACAACATTGGCTTGTTTTAGCCGGTGGAACATTAGCTGGTTTGGGCTTTGCTTTTTTGTTACACCAGCCTTCAGTTCTATATTATACGAAAGCCCATGTAAGAACAAACTATCAAGCACAAATGGCATTGGCTGAGAAAATTGATTTGATTAATGATTTAATCGATCAAGGAAACGTCAACCGGTTAGCCAAAATTTTGAACACCGATACAATACAAGCCGGTCATTTTGTGAAAATGGATATAAAACCTTTAAATTACGAACCGTTTTTATGGCAAGATTATCAAGATTTTTTAAGTCCGGTCGATACTATATTTTATAAGTCTTTAGAGTTTAAAAAATACAAGGAAAACGTTAAAAAGCATCCGGAATTGAATAAATATTGGGAAATTACAGCTTATGCTGACGATCCGCAGGTTTTTACTAATTTTAATCATAATTTCAGCCGGTTGATTTTATCCGATTCGGCAATCATCAAAAGGCAAAATAATTATATATCTGCTTTAAAAATACACAGACAGAAAATGCAACGGTCTTTAAAGGAAATAGATTCGTTAAGACGCTTGTATAACAAATTTCTTTTAGAATCCGTTAAAAACACCGGAACCATTGCCTCAAATGTTTTAATCAATTCGCCAAACGGTTCAGGACCGGAGAGACCTTATGATTTGTTTTCAAAAAGAAGCAGTGTTTTAAATGATTTGGAAAGGGTCAATCAGAAAATTAATCGTTTTGATAAAGCTTTAATTTACCTCAACCGTTTTTCAGAAACAGGCAAAAAATATCATTCTGTTTTACAAAATAAATATATTAAATTTGCTTTAATTGGTTTTTTATTGGTAATGTTTATTCTTTTATTGAAAGATTTTAATGCCTACCTTTCGCATTATCAAAAATTAAAACAAAAACAATGAGAATAGAATCGACGCCGTTACAAGATGTATTTGTTTTATCTCCAAAGGTATTTAAAGATAGTCGTGGTTTTTTTTATGAATTTTTCAATGCCTCAGCCTTTCGGAGGTTGACCGCTTTACAGGTCGATTTTGTACAAGATAATTTGGCCAGATCTGCCAAAGGTGTTTTAAGGGGGTTGCATTTTCAAAAACCGCCCTACGCACAAGCCAAATTAGTAAGCGTTTTGCAAGGAAGCGTCTTGGATGTGGTGGTCGATTTACGTAAAAAGTCAGCTACATTTGGTCAATATTTTAGTATCATTTTGTCCTCCTCTAACAAAAAACAACTCTTTATACCCCGCGGAATGGCACATGCTTATTTAAGTTTGGAAGACAATACTTTGTTTTTTTATAAAATTGATAATATTTATCATCCTGAAAGCGAAGCCGGCATTCGTTTTGATGATCCTATGCTCAAAATCGACTGGAAATATGATCTTTCGCAAGTTATTTTGTCAGAAAAAGACCGAAATTTACCTACCTTAAAAGATATAATTCCACATTTATGATGCAGCAAAAAAGACGTATTTTGGTTACAGGGGCCGAAAGCCAATTGGGCAAAGTATTACGGATGAATCCGGATGTTAAAGAACAATTCGAGATTGTTTATAAAAACCGTTACACTTTGGATATAACAGATAAAACGGCGGTTAAAAATTTCTTCAAAAAAAATCAACCTTTTGACTATTGCCTTAATTTTGCTGCCTATACTAATGTCAATCAAGCCGAAATCGATAAAAAAAAATGTTTTGCTGTCAATGTAAAAGGGGTGGCAAATTTGGCAAAAGCTGCCAAGAAGCATGATTTTACATTGATTAATTTTTCGAGTGATTATGTATTTGATGGACGCAAAAACAAACCTTATACCGAAGATGATATACCTAAGCCTTTAAATGTATATGGTGAATCCAAACTTTTGGGTGAACAAATCATTCAACAATATTTAAAGAAATATGTGATTATCCGCACATCTTGGTTGTATTCAAAATTTAACCGGAATTTTGTCAAAACAGTTTTATCTCTTTCTCAAACACAACGCAAATTAAAATTAGTCAATGACCAGATTGGGACACCCACTTATGCCGATGATTTAGTAGATTTTTTAGTATTTTTATTAACTACAATCGAACAAAATCCTAAAAAAAATTATTATGGAATGTATCATTTTAGTAATAAAGGCAAAGCATCCTGGTATGATTTCGGACTAAAAATATTGGAATATGCAGGTATTGATAAAAAGATTAAACCAATTGACACAGCACGCTTTAGCAGTTCTGTTAAACGCCCGGCTTATTCTGTTTTGTCTAAAAATAAAATAGAACAAACCTTTGATTATAGACCCAGAAAATGGCAACATGCTTTAAAAGATTTTTTTGACATATAAATTATTAAATAGTAATCTATGGCAATCATTAAAGAATTAAACGGTCATAAACCATTGTTTGGCAAAGATGTATTCATAGCCGATAATGCCACGATAATCGGAGATGTCATTATGGGAGATTATGGCAGTATTTGGTTTGGCGCTGTGGTCCGTGGGGATGTTAATTATATTCGTCTAGGGGATCGTGTCAATGTTCAAGATGGTGTGGTGATACATGGCACCTATCAAAAAGCGCCAACTAATATAGGCAATAATGTTTCTATCGCTCATAATGCCACCATTCATGGTTGTACGATTCATGACAATGTGTTAATTGGAATGAATGCCGTTATACTTGATAAGGCTGTTATCGAATCAAATTCTATCATTGCTGCAGGTTCTGTTGTTACCAAAGGAACCCGGGTCGAAAGTGGAAGTGTTTATGCCGGCGTTCCAGCCGTTAAAATAAAAGAAATCAGTCCCGAACTAATACAAGATGAGATACAACGTATTGCAGAGAGTTACTTAAAATACGCCGCCTGGTATAAAGATTAATAATTATGATAGTGGTTTTTCTTTCTGATGGATTAATTTAGTCAATCCAATGGACAAGTTTAAAAAAATTAATTTAGGATTGGCATTGCGTTCTATATGATACTGTGCATCGGTGACTGATTGATAGATGGCTTCAATATTTCCACTATGAATAAAAGGCGCTAATTTGTTGATGTCGAATTTATTTTTTGAGAAATCATAGTAGGCCAATTCTGCACTTTGATAATTAATCATTAAGGCCTGCCGAAAGCTTTCCAAGGCAAATTCTAAAAATTTTTTTTGCATTTCACGTCCCATTGTCGCTAATTTTTCAGACCAGCTGATCAATTTTCTAATCGCTTGCTTATCCTTTTTGGCTGAAAAGGCGACTCTAACCCATTCAATAAACAATTTTTGAAATTCGTCGTCAGTCTCTCCATTTCCAGCCAAATCGAGGGCTCTTTGCCAACTGCCATTTGCTTGATGTGCAATTTTTAAGGCTTTTTCAGTTGTAAAATTATATTTGTTAATCAGTTCCTGTTTGATATCATCAATCGGTATCGGCTTAATATGATGAATCTGACAGCGGCTTAGAATGGTTGGTAAAATGTCATCGGATTTTTGCGCGGTCAAGATGAACTTGGTATCTTCAGGCGGCTCCTCCAATATTTTCAAAAGTTTATTGGCGGTCTCATTATTCATTTTTTCTGCTTGCCAAATAATGATAACCTTATACGCCGCTTCATAAGGCTTGACGGCTATTTTTTTAAGCAATTGTTCGGCATCACTGACACGAATCAAACCTTGCTTGTTGGCAACATCCAAAAAACTAAGCCAATCGTACAAGCTGCCATATGGTTTTTCTTTTAGAAAATCACGCCATTGTGGCAAAAAGGCATCGCTTTCCGGCTTTTTAATCCGGTCGGTGGTAACAGTCGGATACACAAAATGCAAATCCGGATGAATTAATTTCCGAACTTTTTGCTGACAATTTTCATTGCCGCCGCAAAGCAATTCTTCTGCAAAAGCTAAAGCCAGTGGTAGAGTTCCAGTTCCTTCTTCACCGACAAACAATTGTGTATGTGGCACACGATTTTGTGCGATAATCCTTTTAAAATGTGCCTTTAAAAAATCTTGGCCTATGATATTGTCAAAATTCATAAAACAAAGATAGCATTTTAGTTTGTACGATATATTTTAAACTTCGGCTTTAACCAATTTATACAATTTATCTGCCGGTCTTATTTTCTTATCTATTTTTATAGAAACAATATCGCCTTTTTTGGCCGATTCAGCGGGGGTGTCATTTACATACATTTCGCTTATATTGGTTTCGATAACACCGGTAGTTGGGCCGGTTATCAAGATTTTGTCACCTTTTTTCAAATCAAAGGCTTCAATTTTAAATTCAGCCACTTGTGCTTTTGGATAATAATGCCATCCTTTACCCAGATAAATTTTCTTTTGTGTGGCATGTGATCCGGGCGTGGTCCACTCACCTAATTTTTTACCTAAATAATAGCCACTCCAAAAGCCTCTATTATAGACGGTAGCCAGTTGTTCTACCCATTTTTCGACCCGTTCGGGTGTAAATGTCCCCTCATATAAGGCATCAATGGCTTCACGATAGGTTCTGACCGTTGTTGCCACGTATTCCGGTGCTCTTCCTCTACCTTCCAGTTTAAGTATACGCACACCGGCATCTTTAACCTGATCCAAAAAATCTAATACCATCAAATCTTTAGGTGACATAATATATTCGTTGTCAATTTCCAATTCGATACCGGATTCTTTGTCAATCACAATATAAGGTTTCCGGCAGTTTTGTTTACAAGCACCTCTGTTGGCTGATGAGTTATATGTATGTAAACTCATATGGCATTTGCCCGAAACAGCCATACACAGGGCGCCGTGGCCAAATATTTCTATTTCGACCAAACGTCCCGAAGGGCCTTTAATTTGCTGGCGTTCTATTTCTTTTGTGATATGTTTTACCTGACGCAGACTCAGTTCACGACTTAGCACCATAGTGTCAGCAAAAGTGCTGTAAAATTTCAATGTTTCGACATTGGTAATATTTATTTGGGTTGAAATATGCACTTCCAAACCGGCTTCACGGGCCATAAACATAACCGCCTGATCTGCGACAATTACGGCACTAACGCCTGCTTCTTTGGCTGCTTTGATTAATTTTTTGGCGACCATTAAGTCATGATCATATACAATAGTATTCAAGGTCAAATAAGAACGGACACCATTATTCTCACATCGTTTAACTATTTCGGGCAAATCTTCCAAGGTAAAATTAATGCTTGATACGGCGCGCATGTTTAGTTGTTCTACACCAAAATATATCGAATCTGCTCCATTATCAATAGCTGCTTGAAGGGCTTCCCAGCTGCCTGCTGGTGCCATTAATTCTATTTTGTCTGCTCTTTTTCTCATGAAATTTAATTATTTGTGCAAAAATACGTATATCAGCTGACAAATGTCAATTTTCTTATTTTTTTATGTTATGTGTTAATGGGGCACCATAAATTAATGTTATTATTTTTTGGCATATTCTTTGCCTTTATAAAGATATGAAAACAACAGTCCTTTATCTCTTTTTATTTTCTATTTTTTTATCATCATGTACTTGGACTGGCCACTATGGACCGGGTGATGATAATCAAATTAACTTGACTGATTTATTGCAATCTTATGATTTGTGGTATGTTTATTTTGACCGGACTGAAGGTCGCGGAAATATCGATTTTATGTCTAAAGCTTTTACCCTTAGTTTTAGACCCAATTATGAATTGTTTGCCAACAATAATATGGTTGGGCTGGGCAGAACCGGCGGCGGATATGGTATAGATATCGGTTATTACCGAACCGATGATATAAATGGCATCCTCACTATTGTTGATGATTTATCAGGCACTTTTGATTTTGAAGTGACCCAAATTAGCTACAACGAAATCAGCTTGTATAATCCGGAAAGGGATGTACGCTATTTTTTGGTAGGTTATACGATCAATAATTTTGATTTTGACCAACTTTTTTATGATAATGTTACCTACTTTTTGCAAGAGTATGAGGCATGGCGTAAGTTTGATGATGACATTATATCACCATCGGCACCTTTTACTAATGAAAATTTTCTTAGTTTTTATGTGGAAGCCAATACCAATGTTTTTAATTCGTCCGAAGATCTTCCCTCAACACCTTTGGCACAAATATATTGGGATTACAGTGGTGTTTATGAAGTAAGAAACACGCGTTATACGCAAGAAAAAAAATTATACTTATATTATGATATCAATAATAACCGGGAAGAATTTTTATTAACCATAATTGATGATGGTCATATAAAATTGCAAAATTTATCGTCGGATAACAGTTATTTTTTTGAGGGAATAAATTACATTCAATATAAGCCTAATGCCAAACGTATTAAACACTCAAAATTAGTGAAATCTTCTTATTTAAAGTTGTAAAATTTAAAAATAAAAAGGAGGTTTATGACCTCCTTTTTCTGTGTTGTTTGTTACTAATCGAGTTAAGTATTATAATTTACGTTTTACTTCATAGTTTTTGTAAGCTTCAACAATATCACCAACTTCAATATTGTTGTAATTTTTAATCATTAAGCCACATTCGTAGCCTTTACTGACTTCTTTTACATCATCTTTAAATCGTTTTAAGGAGGCCAATTCGCCATCATAAATTACAATTCCTTCTCTAATAAGTCGTACTTTGGAATTGCTGTATATTTTTCCGTTGGTTACCATACAACCGGCAACCGTGCCAATTTTGGAAATTTTGAAGGTTTCTCTAACTTCTGCAGTTCCGGTCACTTCTTCTTTAATTTCAGGTGAGAGCATACCTTCCATTGCTTCTTTTACATCGTTGATAACGTCGTAAATAATAGAATAAGTTTTGATTTGCACCTGTTCTTGTTCGGCTAAAGCCCTGGCTGAGGATGATGGTCTTACATTAAAGCCGATTATAATGGCATCGGAAGCAGAAGCTAAGTTTACATCAGTATCCGTAATTTGACCAACAGCTTTATGAATAATGTTCACATTAACATTTTCTGTGGACAATTTTTGGAGTGAATCGGATAATGCTTCGACCGAGCCATCTACATCACCTTTAATTATTAAGTTCAATTCTTTGAAGTCGCCCAATGCAATACGACGGCCGATTTCATCCAATGTAATATGTTTTTGGGCGCGAAGTTGTTGTTCCCTGATAATTTGATCACGTTTTTGGGCAATTTTTTTAGCCTCGCGTTCATCTTCATACACTTTGAAGCGATCACCGGCTGTTGGCGCACCATCCAGCCCCAGTACACGTACAGGAGTCGATGGTTCTGCTTCTTTTACTTTCTGATCACGTTCATTGTACATGGCTTTTACTTTACCATGGTATTTACCGGCCAGTACATAATCCCCAATTTTTAATGTGCCGTTTTGTACCAGCATATCGGCTACATATCCACGCCCTTTGTCGAGTGCAGCTTCTAAGACGGTGCCTACCGCCGGACGATTTGGATTAGCTTTTAAATCAAGCATTTCGGCCTCCAAAACAATTTTTTCTAAAAGTTCCTCTATTCCTTCACCGGTCTTTGCTGATATTTCTTGTGATTGGTATTTACCTCCCCAATCTTCGACCAGCAAATTCATGTTGGCCAATTGTTGTTTTATATTATCGGGGTTGGCTGTTGGCCGGTCTATTTTGTTAATGGCAAAAATCATCGGCACCCCCGCAGCCTGTGCGTGGCTGATGGCTTCTTTGGTTTGGGGCATAATATTATCATCTGCCGCAATGACAATAACGGCTACATCGGTTACTTTAGTTCCACGTGCCCGCATGGCGGTAAAGGCTTCGTGCCCCGGTGTATCGATAAAAGTCAATTTTTCGCCATTATCAAGTTCTACTTTATAGGCCCCGATATGTTGGGTGATACCACCGGATTCGCCGGCGACCACATTGGCTTTTCTTATATAATCCAACAAAGACGTTTTACCATGGTCCACATGTCCCATAATGGTGACAATGGGAGGCCGCTTGACTAAATCTTCTTCCGCATCAACAATTTCGGCATCTTCCGTTTCTTCCTCCGCATCAATAAATTGAACATCGTAATTGAATTCGTCAGCAACCAAGCTGAGGGTTTCGGCATCCAAACGTTGGTTCATCGTAACCATTAAGCCTAGATTGAAACAAGCGGTAATAACTTGGGTCACAGGAACATCCATCATATTAGCCAATTCTGACACGGTGATGAATTCCGTCACTTTTAGGATTTTGCTTTCTTCATCTTGTTTTAACTGATCAGCTTGTGCTTGTTCACGTCTTTTTTGACGTCCTTCACGTTTTAGTTTGGATCGTTTACTTTTACCACGACCTTGTAAACGTTCGAGCGTTTCTTTTATTTGTTTTTGAATTTCTTCCTCGGAAACTTCTTTTTTCTCTACCGGTTTTTTATAATTTCCACGTTTGCCTTTGTGAGGGCTCCCTTTTTTATTTTGTCTGTCTGAAATAGAAATGCGTTTTCGCTTGCGTTTCTTTTTCGTTTTATCATCGGTTCCGGTAGTTGTCTCTTTTTTCTTAGGTTTTTTGGCAAATTTTTCCAAATCGACCTTTTCACCTGTTGTTTTAATCCCTTTAAGTTTTTGGTATTGTGTTTTAATTTCAGTCGGTTCTTCAACTGTTTTTTCAACAACAGGTTCTTTTTCTTTTTCTTTGGGAGGTGTTGGTGTAAGCGTTGGTTGTGCTTTGGCTATCTTCTTAAGCTTATTTTTTTCTGTTTCTTTGTCAAGTATAGGTGTTTTTTCGGCCGCATCAGAAATATTTTTGGCAGTCTTTTTTTCGTCGGCAACCGCTACAGTTTTTTCGCTTTTGGGTGTTGTAGTAGTTTGTACCTCACCTGTGTTTTTTTGAGGTTTATTGACCGGTGTTTCTTCAACTTTATCTTTGACTTCAGTTTTCTTTTTCCCAGCTGCTTTTTTTTCAGCCAAAGTTTCAACTTTACCTACAATTTTAGGTCCGGTCAATTTTACACGACCCGAAATTTCTTGGGCTTCTTTTTTACGTTTTAAATCTTCGGCTTTTTCTTTTTGAATTTCAGCTTTGGCTGCTTCTTGTTTTTCTTTAATAGCTTTGGATTGCTTATTGATACTTTTATCGGATTGAAATTCTTGTTCCAATAAACTTTTAATTTCTTCTGAAATTTTTGTGCGTGGCGTTGCCCGTCCAATTTCGATATTTTGTTTTTGTAAGAAATCTTTAATAGTATCAATACCAATATTGAATTCTTTCATTACCTCCCTGAGGGTAAATTTATCTGCCATATTATTTAATTATTATCGTCCTATTGTTTTGTCTGCAATATACTTGCAATTTTTTTATTGTTCAAACTCTTCTTTAAGAATTCTCATAACTTCCAAGATGGTTTCTTCTTCCAAGTCGGTTCGTCTAACTAAGTCGTCAACATCTTGAGCCAAGACACTTTTTGCCGTGTCTAACCCGATTTTTTTAAGTTCTTGAATAACCCAATCATCTATTTCGTTGTCAAATTCAGTCAGTTCAACATCTTCATCATCTAATTCGCGTTGAATTTCTATTTCATAGCCGGTAATATCGGTTGCTAACCTGATGTTTTGACCGCGACGCCCAATGGCTTTAGATATTTCATCCGGTTTCATATAGACATAAGCCGTTTTTTTGCCTTCGGCATTTTCACCCAATTCCAAGCGTTGTATTTTGACCGGTCCTAACGCCCGTTGTATAAACAGTTTGTCGTTATCGGTATAGTTTATAACATCAATATTTTCATTGCCCAGCTCGCGTACAATTCCATGGATGCGTGATCCGCGAACTCCGACGCAGGCGCCAACAGGATCAATACGGTCATCGTAGGTGTCAACGGCAACTTTGGCTTTTTCTCCGGGAATACGGGCAATTTTTTTAACGGTAATTAACCCGTCAAAAACTTCGGGTATTTCTTGTTCAAAGAGTTTTTCCAGAAAACGATTATCAGTTCGCGAAAGGATTACAACCGGTTTATTCCCTTTCATTTCAACTTTTTCTATAATGCCTTTCACATTATCACCTTTACGGAAACGGTCGGAAGGAATTTGTCTGTCGCGTGGCAAGATTAATTCATTGCCTTCATCGTCAATTAAATAAACAGCATTTGGTCGTGTATGATGTGCTTCGGCGGTATAAAGTTCACCTTCGCGTTCTTTAAAAAACTTATGCAAATTAATATAATCGTATTCGGCTAAACGGTTTTCCAGATTTTGTTTTAAAGCAATAATGGCACGTCTCCCCAAATTTATCAATTGAAATGGTTCATCTATTTCTTCACCGACTTCCACATTCGAATCTATTTTTTTGGCATCTGATAAGTGTATTTCTTGATAAGGATTGATAGGATGCTTGTCGTCCGGAACGACCTTTCGGTAAATCCAAATATCCAAATCACCACGATCCGGATTGATAATAACATCAAAATTATCTTCATCAGGCTCAGAGCCGTCTTTTTTCTTTTTGATAATGCCGTTGCGTTTACGAAGTGCATGCGCAATGACATCTTTTAATATGGCCAAAATAGTGGCTTTATCAATATTTTTCTCGTCTTTAAATTCCAGAAAGGCTTCAACCAATTCTTTGTTGTTCATATTGCAATTCTATTTTTTTTTAAAATTTCAGGACTACTTTTGCTTCCTTTATTTGATCAAACGGAATTTCTTCCTGTTTGGTTACGGTTACTTTTCCTTTACCCATTTTTTTAGGTTCACGTACTTTGTTTTCTAATACAATCTTGTCATTATTAACCTCTGTTAACAAACCTTCTTTTTCGCCGTCATTGGTTTTTACTTTTATTTTCCGGTTTAAATTTTTGACAAATTGTCTTTTTAAATGGAAAGGTTTGGTAATATCTACCGACGATACCGTTAAGGCAAAATCTTCTTCGTCACGATCAAGGTTGTGTTCAATTTGCCGGCTGATATAAACAATATCGTCAATACTTACTCCTTTATCTCCGTCAATAATTAAATTGATATCGTTGTTGTCAGAAATATCAAAATTTAACACAAAAAGATCCGGACGGGATTCTAAGGCTTGATTTAATAATGTTTCTACTTTTTGTTTTAACGCCATATTTTTCAGTATAAAAATAGGGGACAACCGTCCCCATTCCTTTCAACTCCATAAATTCAGTGCAAATATACAATATTTTTTAATAAATCTTTTATTTTCAAGTGTTAATATTTTTTATTAAATTTATAGCATAAAAATTACGCACATGAAAAAAATACTTGTCCCTGTCGATTTTTCTCAGAAATCTGAAGAAGCTTTAAAAGTCGCCGCCAAAATTGCCAAAAAAATAAATGCCGCTATTTATGTCTTGCATATTTTGGATTTGCCCAAAGATATAATTGATGTAACTGATGGTCACCATGTACCCCAAGGCCCGATGGCTATGATGCTAATGGAAAATGTGCATCAAAAGTTTAATGACTTTTTAGATAAAGATTTCCTAAATGATATAGAAGTCTATGAAAATGTTTTAACCGATAAACCGGTTGAAGGTATAACTGAATTTGCTAAAAAAAATGATATTGATTTTATTGTCATGGGATCACATGGAGCCAGCGGATTAGAAGAATTTTTTGTTGGCTCTAATACTGAAAAAGTTGTCCGCACATGTACCAAACCGGTATTGGTGGTAAAAAAACAGGCAGACCAATTTAAGATTGAAAAAGTGGTCATAGCGGGCAAATTTACGGGGGAATATTTAACGGGATTTAAAAAGATTATGGCATTTTTAAAACCTTTTAATCCGGATATTTATTTGTTGCGGGTTAATACCATTTCAAATTTTAAATCGACCAAGGAATTAGATCAAATTTTTTCTGATTTTTTGGCAAAAGTGCCTGAATACAAAGGTTTAAAACCGGTTATTTATGATGATTATACGGTGCAAGAGGGTATTTTTAACTTTGCCGACAAAATTGATGCGGATTTAATTGCTTTGGCTACCCGAGGGCGACAAGGTATTATGCATTTTTTGTCGGATAGCATTGCAGAAGACGTTGTTAATTCGGCTAACAGGAACATCTTAACTATTAAAGTCGGTAAATAAGCTCAATAATAAAGCCAAATAATATAAAAGGCAACCAATTGCATTAAGCAACCTATAAAAAAACCGCCTGCAATTTCTTTAAAATTGTGGGCTTTTAAATATAAACGGGCAGCCAAAATAAAGACGCTTGTGATAATTAACCCGATCAGAATATTTAAGATATCTATTTGGGTATAGTAACTCCAAATGAGTAAAAAACTTAAGCTGCCGCCCAATGCCATCGCGTGAATGCTTGGTTTGCGGTTGAAGTAATTATAAACAGCCAAACTAAGGATAGCTAAAAAGATGCCTAAAAAAAAAGGATAAAGTTCGATGAATTGATGAAACCGGCTTAATTTTTTAAAAATGAGAAAATATACTACCGCCATTATGCCCGAAAATAACAGGCGTTCTTTAGGTTTGTTTAACTGGTAACCCGATAAAGTTTTGGTATAAAATAAGACGGCCAAAAATAAAAGTGGAATAAAAATGGCTACAATAAATAAATAATAAAGGAAGAAAGATTTGTTTTGGGGTAAAAAATAGCGGTTAGTGATGTCAAAATATAAAGCACTGACATAAAGCGGCCAGAAGATGGGGTGCCCGATTATCGATAAAAATTGTGCAGATATTTCCACAATTTTGGATGCTATTTTTTTCATGAATTAGATTTCTTTTCGCAAGCGGGCCACCGGAATGCCTAATTGTTCTCTATACTTTGCAATGGTCCGGCGGGCAATGGGATAGCCTTTTTCCTTTAAGGCTTTAGATAATTGTTCGTCGGTTAAAGGCTTTTTTTTGTCCTCTTGATCAACAATGCTTTTTAAGATATTTTTAATTTTAATCGTAGAAACATCCTCGCCTTGGGCATCTTTCATCGACTCGGAAAAGAATTCTTTTAAAAGTTTTACGCCATAAGGTGTTTGAACATATTTACTGTTTGCCACGCGTGAAACGGTTGAGATATCCATTTTTATACGGTCGGCAATATCTTTAAGAATCATCGGTTTTATTTTGCGTTCGTCACCGGTCAAAAAATATTCTTTTTGATACTCAGCTATGGCTTTGATGGTTTTTAATAGCGTTTCGCGTCGCTGGTTCACAGCATCGATAAACCATTTGGCAGCATCAAGTTTTTGTTTGATAAAAAGAACCGCATCTTTTTGACTTTTGGCTTTGTTCTCTTTATAGCCCTTAAGCATTTCGGTGTAGGCCGGCGAAATGCGTAATACAGGGGCATTTTTTGCATTTAAACTCACTTCTAAATTTTCATCTTCGACATTTATAATAAAGTCCGGTGTTACGTGCTCGACAAAAGAGCCGGTCGAATTAAAAGCATTACCGGGTTTTGGGTTTAGTTTAATGATTTCGTCAATGGCTTCCTTTAATTGTTCTTCGGTAAGGTCAAGTTTTTGAAGAAGTTTTTTGTATTTTTTATTGATAAAATAATCAAATCCTTTTTCAAGAATATCCAAAGCACGTTTTCTGGCTTCGTTAGGTTTTTTGCGTTTGAGTTGGATTATTAAACTTTCTTTAAGATTTCGTGCTCCAACACCCGGCGGGTCTAAGTCTTGAATAAGTCGTAAGACCTTTTCAACTTCTTCTTCGGTGGTCATAACATTATGCGTAAAGGCCAAGTCATCTACAATTTCTTGTATATCGCGTCTCAAGTAACCGTTTTCATTGATGCTGCCGATTAAAAAGTCTGCAATCTTACGGTG
Organism: Flavobacteriales bacterium; assembly: GCA_026993355.1. Lineage (GTDB taxonomy): Bacteria > Bacteroidota > Bacteroidia > Flavobacteriales > Flavobacteriaceae > WGBX01. The sequence goes on from JALWTX010000013.1 coordinate 27,762, forward strand.
TTCATCGGATAATGGAAAGGCGCTTAATTGAGATTTTAAATATTGGGTAAAGCTTTCTCCTTGTGCATAAGGAACTTTTTTTTCATCTTCTTCTGATGTATAATTGTTCGATCTTAAGCGATAATCCGGAATTTCATCATCACTTAAATACTCATCTATATTAATGTCCGGTGCTTCTATTACCTCAGTATCATCTTCATAATCCGATTGGTTGTCAAACTCTTCATTTTCATCCATTTCTTTACCCTCTTCCAAGGCAGGATTTTCTTCAATTTCTTGTTTTAGCCGTTGTTCAAATTCAATTGTCGGTAACTGTATCAGTTTCATTAACTGAATTTGTTGCGGCGTCAGTTTTTGCTGTAATTTTTGATATAAACCTTGCTTAAGCATAAATTTTATTAATCTTTATGGTTACAAAAATACATATAAAAAATGATTTTATATGTTGAAATCATTAATAAGAAGTTGAATTTTGTGAAAGTATTAATTTTGTTATTTTGTAATAAAAGTCATATTTTTGCGCTAAAATATAAAATATTATGTTAAAAAAAATATCTATGAAACAATTAAAATGGATTTTTATCATCTTTTTGATGGTAGGTTTTAGTCAATTTGGTATGGCTCAATCTCAATTGAGTAAAAAACAAGCCGTTAAATTTGAAAATCTCGGGGCAAAAGATTTTTATGAAAAATTACAACAAACGCCTGAGGCGCAATTAATAGATGTTAGAACGCCGGCCGAATACCGTCAGGGTCATTTGCCACATGCTGTTTTAATCAATTATTATGATCGTAATTTTGCGGCTAATCTTGAAAAAGCAGGATTTGATAAAAATAAACCGGTTTTTATTTATTGTCGCAGCGGTCACAGAAGTGGGAATGCCCGAAAGATTTTTCTGAAATTGGGATTTTCTCATGTTATTAATTTAGCACATGGTATTAATGAATGGTATCAATTAAATTTACCCATTGAAAAATAAGGAAAAAAATGAATAAATTTTTACTTGTAAGTGTCGTTTTATTAGGCCTGATGTCATGCCAAAATTCGACCAAAAACAACAAACAGGTTACCTCCAATACTACTCAAGAGCAACAGGACAAAAAACCGGCTTTTGATCATAAAGCCTATAAAATGAAAGGGATGATTATTGCCAAAACAACCTTTAAAACTTTTAAGACCAAAATAGCAAAAGTCTCCGAAAATGGTGGTTTGCCTGCGGTTGTTGATTTTTGTCATGACAATGCTATGAAAATTACCGATAGTATTGGTCAAGCGCATCATGTCAAGATAAAACGTACTTCACATAAATTAAGAAACCCGGCTAACAAACCGGACATAGATGAAGAGGCTGTTATCAATGAATATTTAAAATCTCAACAAGAGCATAAGCCTCTAGAACCCATTGTATTAAAGGATTCTGAAGGTTATGTGCATTTTTATGCACCTATAAAAATAAAGCCGGCTTGTCTGAGTTGTCATGGCACGCCCGGAAAAGAAATTCCCGAAAATATTTATAAGATGATAAAGGAAAAGTATCCCCAAGATCAAGCAACCGGATTTAAAGTTGGTGATTTAAGAGGGATTTGGGACATTAAATTTTTGGATAAACAATCCTGATTTTAAAAGATTCTATGTTAAAAAAGCCCGAATTTATCGGGCTTTTTTAATTTAGAAGATATAACAAAGTTTAAAGGCTCAGTTTAAATATTGTAAATGTCCCATTCTGTGTTCGATCTTTGTTAAAACGTCTAATATTTCAAGATATTCATCAATGAATCCTTTTGATAATAATTGTTTAGATTTTTCTTTCAGATACCGGTAATTGACAAATAGTTTCATAAAGATCGTGTTATGTTTCATTAAATCTTATACAATCTTTATGCCAAAAACATAAATATTTGGTTACTAATTGTTTATGTTTTAATTAGACATTCTTTATCTTGGTGTAAAAAATCCCGGCAATACCGGGATTTTTTTAAATGCAAACAATTATTTATTATTTAAAAACGGCCTTATACCGGGCATTTTGTTTAACTTTTTCCAGACTAAAGATATCCGGATAAACTTTGCCCCGGAGGTAATCTTCTGTTTGGTCACAATAGTGTTTAGAAGCCGGATTGCCACTTACACCGGTAGGCAAAATGCTATAGGATTGATCCCAGTTAGCCGTGTTAAAAATATGTTTTTCTGACGCCCCCATGTCCGCTTCAAAATATTTATCGTTTGGATAAGTAAAAGGATTGACGGTATTTACACCGCCGGGCGCGGGATAATCCCTGTTGAGATTAAATACTCGATCTAAAATTTTAACTTTTCCAAGGGGATGTTTCAATTTTAAACGATGGATTTTGCCCCAATTCCAATGATTGGGTTCACCATATTTAGCAGCGAGTTCTTCAACCGCATCTTTAAATGATTGCACCACCATTTGATGAAAATTTTCTTTCTGAGGGGTCGTTATGTTGTCAGCCCAAGCCGAATTGTTTTGTTTAAAAACATTAAATATTAAGTATTTATATCCCAGGAGTGATTTTTGGTAGAGTTTAAAACTCGGTTTATCCATTTGATCGGCTACTAAGTTTTCAACCAATTTAATGAGTGTTAAATCAAAAACAGCAGCAGACGTATTACTTTTATCATAAACATTATCCCATTTTTTCAAACTTTCTAAAGCAGCATTTTCTTCATTAGTCCAGTTATTTTCTTGCGTCAAGTGTTTTAATAAAACAGGTTTAATTTCGTCGGCTTGTACGGAATGATGGTCGTAGAGCATTTTTCTAAAATCTTCAGGTGACAATTTTTCTTTGGCTGTAAGCATTTGTCTAATACGTTTAATACGGTAGGGCAGGTCATACCATTCACTTATATAATAGGGAAATTTATCATCGCTGATGGTTTTGTTATTGGCAGATGAAACAAAACCACGCGCCGGGTTATATTCGTAGGGCAGACTGTCAAAGGGGACATACCGTTTCCAGTCATATTTATCAGTATCACCAGGCAAGAAAAGATAGCCGGGCGCTTGTCTTACCGGCACCCTTCCGGTCATATGTATGCCAATATTCCCATCGATATCGGCATAAGCTATATTTTGACTGACTGATTGAAAGCCTTGAATGGCTTTGGTAAAATCTTGCCAATTTTTGGCCGTAGCTAAGCCGTACAATGTTTCTATTTCGCGACTATCTTCATTGCCCACCCAATGCATGGATACCGGCATTACCCGAACATCATCAAAACTGGTAAAAATAGGGCCGCGATGTGTAAAGTATAACTTTTTAACCACCGGATCCTGTTTGCCTTTAATATAAAATTTTTCTTTTTTAACGGTCATATTTTTCCATTGGCCGTTAAATTTATATTGGGCTTTATTTTCCGGATTTAGCGTTTCCATATAAAAGTCAGCACCATCAAGCATGACATTGGTCATCCCCCAAGCAATGCGTTGGTTGTGTCCTGCCACTACAAAAGGTTCACCGGGTAAGACAACGCCTGTTACGTTTAATTTACCGGGAATAATAAAATGCATACGGGTCCATATTCCCGGAATATCCAAGGCTAAATGCATATCATTGGAAAACAAAGGTTTGTCTGTCTTGCTTTTTTGCCCACTGACAGCCCAATTGTTACTGCCGTTAAAAATATCCGGCGATAATTTGCCAACCCTATCAAGGGCCGCTACCAAGGCAGTATCATTCACGATTTGTGTTTTAAATTTAAAATCGGGATAAACATAGGTTTTCATATCCTTGTAATCCGGTAAAAGTTCGGCAAACTGTTCTTTTGAGATTTGGTCTTTTAAATGATTGATTAAACCTTCCATTTTATAACCCAATTCAAGATTCCAAGCCATAAAGCCAACCAAGTTTAAAGATTGTTGAGGTTCCCAGTTTTCGGGTTTGTATCCTAAAACTTTAAATTCGAACGGAAGATTGTTTTTGTGGTCTTTGATATAAGCATTTATTCCGTTAGAAAAATATACCAAAGGCATTTTAACCTTTTCTTTCAAGGTTGGATATAATTTTTTAGAGTGATCAGGCATGCGCAGTTTACGGAGCAAAACATCGGTATTTAAAAGTTTTTCGCCAAATATTTCAGAAAGTCGTCCTTGGGTTACACGACGTAATAAATCCATCTGCCAAAGACGGTCTTGTGCAGACACGTAGCCGACAACCATATATAAGTCATGTTCATTTTCCGCCACAATATGTGGAACGCCATGTGCATCACGATATACTTTTACCGGGGCTTTTAAACCGGGGATGTTTACGGCAGCATTATAATCAGGTAAGGCAGATTTTTTTAGATGTTGAATGTACCAAAAGCCGCCAATGCCTAACAGTATCAGAATTAATACTAAATATTTTAAAGTCTTTTTCATATGTGTAAGTTGTTAGTTATTAAGTTATAAAACCGGGGTAGGCTTTTTGTTTTTGTCAAGGGCGACAAAAGTAAAAGTTCCCTCGATCGCTTTTTCACGCGTATAATTATACATTTCTTCTTTGTAAATTTCGACCAAAACATCCACACTTGTTTTGCCGACTCTGGAGATACTGCCAATGACTTCAATAATGGTATCGGCAGGTATGGGTTTTTTAAAATCAATTTGGCTGGTCGAGACAGTTACCATTCTTTTACGGCTAAACCGCGTGGCAGCAATAAAAGCTACTTCATCCATTATTTGTAAGGCATTGCCGCCGAATAAAGTATCATAATGATTGGTCGTATTGGGGAATACAACTTTAAATACGTGCGTTTCGGCTGCTTTTAAACGTTGTTCGAGTGAGATAGAAGTCATAGAAATATTTGTTACAAATATAGGAAAAATAAGAAAAACAATTTGTTTATATATTTAGTATAAATGGAATTAACAACTGATTAGATTAATAACTTTACCCTGCTTGCATATGCTTGCATTTTTTATAAACTATTTTCTGATATATTTATATTAAAAAATAGACATCTTACATCTTACTATGTAAATATAATTAATTCAATAAAAAAAGCGCCCTTGTTTGGGCGCCTTCTTATAAAAGTGTAAAAAATGTCTTTATTTGGCCAAAAGTGGTGCGATTATCAAGGCGACGACAGACATTAGTTTAATTAAGATATTTAAAGAAGGTCCGGAGGTGTCTTTAAAAGGATCGCCTACGGTATCACCGGTGACGGCAGCTGCATGCACCTCACTTCCTTTGCCGTATTTTTTACCTTTAATTTCGATGCCCTCTTCTACCATTTTTTTGGCATTGTCCCAGGCACCACCGGCATTGGACTGGAAGATAGCCATCATTACACCGGTAACGGTTACACCGGCAAGCAAACCGCCAAGCATTTCGGCACCGCCTAAAAATCCTACGATTGCTGGTGTCAATACGGCAATAAGACCGGGTAAAAGCATTTCGCGAATGGAAGCTTTGGTAGATATTTCGACACATTTTTCATATTCGGCTTTACCATCGGCTTTATCAAAAACAGCTTTGTCTTCGGCAGACCATTGGTCTTCATCTTTGCCTTCGTTTTTACGCATAACGGCCAAGGCATTTTTCAATTCGGGAATATTATGGAATTGGCGTCGGACTTCATCAATCATATCTTCTGCAGCACGTCCTACGGCATCCATAGCCATTGAGGAGAATAAGAACGGTAGCATACCACCGAGTAACAAACCACCCATCACTTTGGGGTTTGAAATATCAATTACATCAATACCGGCTGTGTGCATAAAGGCTGAGAATAAAGCCAAAGCAGTCAATGCAGCAGAACCAATGGCAAATCCTTTACCAATGGCAGCGGTTGTATTACCAACGGCATCTAATTTATCGGTACGTTCACGAACTTCTTTGGGTAAATTAGCCATTTCGGCAATACCACCGGCATTGTCGGCGATAGGACCGTAAGCATCAACAGCCAACTGAATTCCCAAATTGGATAACATGCCGATTGCGGCAATGGCAATACCATATAATCCGGCAAAGTAATAAGCGCCAATTATGGCGATAACAATAAATATGATAGGCCATAAAGTAGATTGCATGCCGACGGCCAAACCTGAAATGATATTGGTTGCCGGTCCTGTTGTCGATTGTTTAACAATTTTTAATACCGGTTTTTTGCCGGTTCCGGTATAATATTCGGTAATCATACCAATGGCAACACCGGACAATAAGCCTAATACAATAGCATAAAAGACACCCATTGCCGTATAGGTTTTATCGCCAAAATGCCATTCTTGCGGTAAATAATTTTTTACGATAAAATAAGTCGCAACAATCATTAGAACCGCTGAAATAATTTCACCGGTATTTAAAGCTTTATGAGGGCTGCCACCATCTTTAACTTTGACAAAGAATGTTCCGATAATGGAAGTGATAATACCTGTAGCTGCCAGTATTAAAGGCAATAAAACGGCATTTAAGGCATGGTCGCCAGTGAAACCATCGGTGCCAATAAAGACCGCTCCTAAAACCATGGCAGAAATTATGGAGCCGACATAAGATTCGAATAAGTCAGCACCCATACCGGCCACATCACCTACATTGTCACCAACATTATCGGCAATGGTAGCAGGATTTAAAGGATGGTCTTCAGGAATACCGGCTTCAACTTTACCTACCAAATCAGCTCCTACATCGGCCGCTTTGGTATAAATACCACCACCTACGCGGGCAAACAAGGCAATAGAAGAAGCCCCGAATGAAAAGCCTGTAATTACCGTGATAACTTTATAAATATCCCAATTTAAATTAGAATAGATCAAAAATAAAAGTGCCAGGCCGGTTACACCCAGACCAACGACAGCCATACCCATAACGCTACCGCCAGTAAAGGCTACTTCAAGCGCTTTGCCTAAACTCTTACGCGCTGCATTAGTGGTACGTACGTTGGCATTGGTTGCCACACGCATACCAATAAATCCGGCTAAAGCCGAACTTAAGGCACCCATAATAAATGAGACACCTACCAACCAAGATGAGGTTTTATCGTTGGCTGTTAAAGCTAATAGGGCAAATACGACTGCCACGAAAATCCATAAGACTTTGTATTCGGCAAAAAGAAACGCCATAGCGCCTTTTCTAATATGTTTGGCAATACCAGCCATCCGGTCATTACCAACCGGTTGCTTGGCAACCCAAACAGCTCGCCAATAAGTAAATAATAAAGCGAAAAGTCCAATTGCTAGGACGACATAAATAATGTTTTGAGTCATTTTAATTAAGTTTTTAAAATTTTTGCAAATATACATTAATTCAATTAATATTAAAATATTGTTAAAAACATAACGGATTTATAGCAATTTATGTGGATAATCAATCTGTTTTATTTATAAAAAAAAGTTTGGTAACAACTTATATTTACGGTATTTTTGATACTTAAGTTTTTTGTCATGACAACCAATAATCGTCTTTTAGTTTATAATGCCAGTGCAGGATCCGGCAAAACCTTTCAAATAGCAACTCATTATTTATCACATTTGCTGCAGCAAACCAATCCTTTTTATATCAATAGGCTTATTGGGATTACCTTTACGAATAAGGCTGCTGAAGAAATGAAAAAGCGGATCATACAAAATTTAATTTCGGCTGCTAAAGGCGATATTAAAGATGTCATGGCTGTTGTCAGCCATAATCTGAAGGAAACAATCATGTCACAAATGGCTTTATCAAGTGATGAAGCTTACCGGCAAGAAATAATTAAAAGAAGCCGTAACAGACTGACAGAAATCTTACATTATTACGATGATTTTCAGCTGACTACCATTGATAAACTAATGTATAAAATCATTAAAACTTTTGCGCGTGAAATGCATTTGTCGTCAGATGTGGAGGTCATTATGGATTATAAAGAGGTGGTCAGTCATTTGATAGATGACATGATAAACCGGATACAACCCGGAACGGATTTATCAAAATTTATGATTGCCCTAGCGTCAGAAAAAGTTGATAACGATAAATCTTGGAATATAAAAAGAGATTTATTGGCGATTAGTCAAATCATATTTGACGATAATTATTTTCATGAATTAAAATCACTTGAAAATAAACAATTGTCGGATTTTATTGCCTTAAAAAAAATGTTGGTAAGTGAAATAAATAAAATACGTGGGCAATTTGTAACTTTTGGCCGTCAAATGGCTGCCATTGTAGAGGCTTATGAAGATATGGTTAAAGTTAAAACCTTGATTCGCTATCTCATAACAGAACATGCTAAAATAGAAATAAATGCGACACTTCGCAAACAAGTTATTAGCGAGAATTATATCTATTATACTAAATCGAAGTTGAAGGATTTAACGCCTGTACAAAAAGAGGCTTTACAAGGTCCTGTGAATGATACAATTCATGCTTTAATGGTTGAAATTGTTGATTATATCGATCAAAAATTTGAATCTTTTCTTTTTTTAAAGGCCCTGTTGGCAGAAGTAAACGCCTTAAGTATTGAACACGAATTGCAAAATGATTTAACCCGTTTCAAAGAAGAACAAGGGAGTATTTTTATCAGTGATTTTAACAGGTTGATTTTAGAACAGATTTTGAAAGATTTGGCCATCGAGACGCCTTATATTTACATGCGGTTGGGCGAAAAATATATGCATTATTTCATCGACGAATTTCAAGATACATCTGCTTTGCAATGGCATAATTTAATTCCATTGGTCAAAGAGGCTTTGTCTAAAGAATTTGCCCAAAATCAAAAAGGTGATGCCATGTTGGTGGGCGATGCCAAACAATCGATTTACCGGTTTAGAGGGGCCAAACCCGAACAATTTATAGCACTGAGTAATCCGGAAGATCATACTGCTGACGGTAATCCATTTGCTCCTTTAACAGAAAAAAGTGTTTTTAATTTGGCTTATAATTGGCGAAGTAAACCGGCGGTAATTGAGTTTAATAATTTGTTTTTTAGTCGTTTTGCGAAAGAGCTGGAAGCGCCTTACGATAGAGTTTACGAATCAGTTGCTCAAAAAATTCCGGAAGGTAAAGAAACCGGTGAAGGTTATGTCCAAATTCGTTTTCTAAATCGTAAAGACAATAAAAAAGGCATTGAAAAAGAAGATTATGCACAAGCGGTATTTGAAACTATTTTACAAGTGCAACAATATGGTTATAAAAATAATGATATCTGTATTTTAATCAACAGACATATCGAAGGGATAAAAATTGCCGAATATTTAAATGAAAATGGCATCGAAGTTATATCGTCCGAAACATTGTTGGTTGCTAAAGCGGCCAAAGTTATATTTTTATTGAGTTGGCTGAAATTTTTAGATTCCGGTGCGACTATTGATCTTTATCCCGCTGTTCAATTTTTGATTGAGAGAGATGACTTGAACAAGGCGGAAGTTTATGAAGAACTTTTAGGTAATTCTTCATTAAATACGGCCGAACGTTTAAAACTGTTTGAAAACATCGGATACAAAATAGATGCTAAACTCTTAAACAATTTGACCATTTATGATACCGTGGTTTATTTGATAGCCGTTTTTAATTTAGATAAAGATTCGTCGGAACAGGCTTATTTGCAAGCCTTTCTTGAGAAAATTTATCAAATGAATGCGCGGGAAACACTAACCTTGCGTGTTTTTTTGTCAGAATGGGACATTATAGCCGAAAAATACAGTATTGCGGCACCCGAAAAAGATAATGCCGTGCACATTATGACGGTTCACCGGTCCAAAGGTTTAGAATTTCCGGTGGTTATTTATTACACCGATGAAGCTGTTTTGTCGTCAAAAGATAAAGAAACAAAGGTTTGGGTTCCCTTAAATCCCGATAAATATAAAGGTTTCTCGCTTTTGCCCGTTAAAATGGGGATATTAGAGAATAGTACCAATGAAACGTACCGCCAAATTTATCAAAAAACAGCTGCTGAAAAAACTTTTGATAACTTGAACCGGGTTTATGTCGCCTTGACCCGTGCGGTTGATCAGCTATATGTTATGACTTATGCCCCCCCGCAAAAGTCCACTAATAAAGGTGTAAACCAACTCTTTAAAAGTTTTTTGCAAGAACAATTCGGTTTTGATAATAACCAAATATTCAGGTATGGACAAGCCCAAAACCTAAGTTTAAAAAAAGACAGGGACAAAGATGTGCCTTATTTAAAACGATTGTATTATCAACCTTGGCCAATGCGACAAGATGAATTTATCAAAATTAATACCCGAACTTATGAGCGTTGGGCGACGCACAAAAAACAAGCTGTTCAATACGGTTTACAAGTGCATAATTTGTTGTCACAGGTGACAACCTATACGGACTGGCAAAAAAAACAATCGAAATATTTGCAAAATATTCCGGCGGAAGATATTCAGCCTGTTTCTTCTATGATACATACTATTTTACATCATCCAAAGTTAAAAGAATACTTCACTGATGCTTATGACTTGTTGAATGAAAGAAGTATTTTAATTCCTGATTCAAAAGCTTTTGTTCAAAAACGACCCGACCGCTTGATGCTTAAAAACGGCGTGGTAAGCATTTTGGATTATAAAACAGGTGAAAAACTGGCCAAACACCGTCAACAATTAACAGACTATGCCACTTTATTGGAAGAAGCCGGCTATGAAATAGGGCAAAAAATATTGGTATATATCAATAAAGATATCGATGTTGAGATTATTTAAAAAAGTTACTTTTCAACTTTTTTTAAATGTTCGATAGTATGATTAATACCCAGTTTGTTATCTTCGGCAAAACCTTCGTAAATGAGATAAATACCGGCTATGAGTAAGACAACCCCAATTAACCGCCGTATTTTTATGACGCGTTGTGGCGTCATTTTAGATTTGAATTGCTTGGCTAAAAATATTTTGAGTAAATCAACGAGAAAATAGCCCAAGAGAATGCCACCAAAAAAGATAATGATGCGTGTCGGGTCCAAATCGAGTTTTGGCGAGAAAATAACAATCATTGCCAACCAAAACGCTAAAACACCAATATTGATAAAATTGAGCAAAAAACCTTTTACAAATAAACCTAAATAATTGTTTTTCGGTATTTCTATTTCTGTCTCATTTTCTAAACTTTCTTTGGCTGGTTTTTTTATAATGGTGATCAATCCATAAACCATCATAATCATACCACCTAAACCATAGAGAGCCGGATGGTGCGAAAGTTTTTCCAATAATTTGTAACTGCCTAAAAAAGCAATTGCTATAAATAAGGTGTCAGCCAAAATAACGCCCAAGTCTAATACAATGGCAGCGCGGGCGCCTTTTGTTGCGCCGGTTTCTAACAAAACAAAAAAAACCGGACCAATTAAAAAACTTAATGAAATGCCTAAAGGGATGGCTTTGAGTAAATCTTGAATGTATATATTCATAATGTTTGTACACTAATAAGTCAACAAATATAAAAAATAAGCGGTAAATTTTAGACATAAAAAAACTCTGTTAAAAAACAGAGTTAAAATGTGCGGGTGAAGGGACTCGAACCCCCACGCCTTGCGGCACCAGATCCTAAGTCTGGCGTGTCTACCAATTTCACCACACCCGCAGGATTTGAGATGGCAAATATATTAAGTTTTTTTGAATCGGCATAGCTTTCATATCAAAAAAATATCGATTCATTTCTTTTTGTTATTTTTGCGCCATGATTAAATTTTTTAAGAATTTCTTACGGCTCTTATGGCGCGTATGGTTTGTGATAGTTGCAGCAGTGCCTATTTTGATAGGTTTACCTGTAATTTATTATAGCATAGCCTTTGATAAGCAAAAACTATTTACTTGGCTTAAACATGCTTGGGGCTCATGGGTTTTATTTTGGATGGGTTTTAGGGTTAAAACCGATAATCAGGCTACAATTGATCCGCATCAATCTTATGTGATAATTGGTAATCATACTTCTGTTATGGACATTATGGTTTTGCTCAAGGTTATTAAACTGCCTTTTGTTTTTGTCGGTAAAATAGAATTGAGCAAAATTCCGATTTTTGGTTATCTGTATAAAAAATCAAATATTATGGTGGACCGCAAATCGCCCCGAAGCCGAAAAGAAGTTTATACACAAGTTGTTGATTTTGTCAAAAAAGGGAATAGCCTGGCTATTTATCCCGAGGGCGGTGTGCCGGATCCCAGTGTCTTTTTGGCACCTTTTAAAAATGGGGCATTCCGGATCGCAATAGAACATAAATTGCCGATAATTCCCATGGTTTATTATGATAACAAACGCAAATATCCTTATGATATTTTTAAGGGTTCACCCGGCACTTTACGGGTAAAAATTTTACCGGTTATTCAAACGGACCAGTTAACATTGGATGATGTGGACGAATTAAGGGATTTTGCCTATAATTTGATTTATACTGAATTAATGAATGACCAATTAAGTAAAGAATTTAAAACATTAAAAACCGGCTGAAAGCCGGTTTTTAAATAAGGTTACAATTTTTGATCAAAGTTTTGAAAATATATAAAAAACAATGTTCAAAATAATACTGATAAGTAACATGCTGGAGATAGGCGCATATATAAAATAGTTTTCGCCTTGAATGCGAATATCGCCCGGTAATTTGCCAAACCATGAGAATAAGCCGCCAAATAACCAGGTAAATAGGCCCATTATAATAAACAAGAGGCCAATAGAAATTAATAGTTTGGGTATCGTGTTCATATTAATTTCCTTATTTAATATTTAGTTTTTTCTTTAAATCTTTAGGCAAGGCATCTTTGTGGACAAATATATCGATAGTTTTATATCTGAAATAGGGATATGAGGCTAAAAAATAGCCATTTAAGTCGTTGTATTTTGTCCCCCAAGAATTTTTGACCACAAAATATTTGGTGCCTTTTTGATCTTTAACAATGCCTACAATATGCATTCCATGATCATCAGTGGTGCTACCATTTTCATAGGCTTCTTGCCGTTCTGCGGGTGTAACCCATTTTTCTTTAACCGGTTGGTAAAATGCATTAGGAATTTTTTCGCCGTTTTCTTCGAAAAAGAGTTTATTGCTTTTCTTGTCTTTGACAGTTCGGGGGTCTTCCGGCACAATAGCCAAGCCTTTTCTATGTGAAAAACCCGGTTCGGAAACATCGGCACCCCAAGCAAAGGTATAACCTTTTGTGATGGCCTTGTCGGCAACAGTCATCAATTCATCTAACGGGATGTTATAAGCCTGATGCAATTGCCAGTTATCCGGAAGTTCCATGGTATAAGCTTTATAATAAGGATGATGGGTAAATGAAGTCAATTCGACATAATCATCCATATTTAAGTCCAAATGTTTGGCAAAAGATTTGGGCGTGTAGGTTTTACCATCAATTTTAAAAGTAAAATCTTCGGTATTATCCGGGACCTCTCCTAAATAAGCATCGACAACTTCGGTATAAGCCTTTTTCCATGATTTTGTCAAACGACCGTTTTGCGGTTTGTTTTTTAAAGCTTTTAGCATGTTAGACAAGACAGCTTGCAACTCGGCATGATTGTGTTTGCTGCCGCCATATGCTTTGCCGGGGTAGGCATATTCAGGTACCAAGCCATAGTGTTTGGCAACCCAAGGAATATCATGAAATTCACCTCCTTCGCCAAAATTTAAGTGCCCATCCATTAGTAAATAATTCTTAGCTTTTCCTAAATAAGCATTTCTGGCAATCCACATTTCAGATAAATTGTATTTACCTTTTCCTTTTCGCATAAGTTCGGATTCTAAAAAAGACATTCCCGAAAAACTCCAACAGGTTCCGGTACGGTTTTGATTTTTAACCGGTGTCGCATCCAAATGTTTGACGACTGTAAATTGGTATTGGCTACCTTTGGTATTGGTAAAAGTTTTTTTGGTGCTTGGTTGTGCTTTTACATTCAAGAATGCTAAAAGCAAAGCGGATAAAATAAATATTCTTTTCATGTGTTTATTTTTTATTAAAATTTTTGAATTTTAAAAATAGATATTTTTTAAATAAATTGTTTTTTTTTGTGTATATTTTAACTTTAAATTATTTTTATGGAATATAAAAAACTGATTTCACCGTTTAATTATATTAACGGCACCCTGGTTTCTGCTGAGGAAACAATACCGGTATATGACAAATATTCCGGAGAGTTATTGGCTCAAGTGTCAATGGCTAATGAAAGTCAGGTAGAGACGGCTTTGCAGTCAGTGTCGAATAGTTTTAAGATTTTTAAAAATTTTTCTGCCGAGAAAAGAGCCGGAATCTTACAGCAATTGCACCGGCTTCTTTTAGAACAGAAAGAGTTGTTTGCCCAACTCATTGCTGCCGAGGCCGGCAAACCTATTCATTATGCCCAAAGTGAAGTGCAGCGGGCATTGCAAAATATTGAAGACGGAATAAGACAAACTTTTTTGTTTACGGGTCAACAAGTGCCCATGGATTACTATAATGGTAAAAATAAAACGGCTTATACCATCAGAATTCCCGCGGGTCCTGTATTGGGTATTACACCTTTTAATTTTCCGTTAAATTTAGCTTTGCACAAACTAATACCTGCTTTGGCCGTAGGTGCACCCATTATTTTAAAACCTGCCCCACAAGCACCTTTGACATTGTTGGCTTTGGCCAAACTTTTACAACAAACAGATTTGCCCAAAGGTAGTGTTAATATTCTTTTGACGAACAACGAACTGACCCAAAAAATGCTTGAAGACAGTCGTTTGCGTATATTTTCGTTTACTGGTAGTGACCGGGTGGGATGGATGTTGAAAAACAAAGCCTTCAAAAAGAAAGTGTTTTTGGAATTGGGTGGTAATGCTGCAAGCATCATAGATGCCTCTGCAGATTTGAAACGGGCTGCTAAAAAATTAGCTTATGGCAGTTTTTTGTATGCCGGACAAATTTGCATTTCGAGCCAGCGAATTTATGTTGATAAAAGTATTTTTGATGATTTTCTCCAGTTGTTTTTAATAGAAACAGGCGCTATCAAATCAGGCAACCCCTTTGATCCGGAGGTGGTCAATAGTAGTATGATTTCGGCCCATGATGTGCACCGCATAGACCATTGGATAAAAGAAGCGGTTAATGACGGCGCCACCATATTAAGTGGTGGACAAATTTTGGATAAAAAGGCCAATGTATATGCGCCCACTATTTTGACCGGTACAAATGCCCGGATGAAAGTTTGGCAAAACGAAGCCTTTGCCCCTGTCGTTTTGGTAGAAAAAGCGGCTGACTTTAAAACAGCAGTGCGTATGGCCAATGACAGCCGGTACGGATTGCAAACTGCAGTATTTACAAACGATTTCACTCATGTGTTATATGCGCAAAAAGAAATTAAGGCAGGGGCGGTTATTGTCAATGATATTCTGGGTTTCCGCATTGACAGTATGCCTTATGGTGGGATAAAAGATTCGGGTATTGGCCGCGAAGGCGCCTATTATGCCATGCATGACTATACCGAGCCTAAGCTTATGGTATTAGGCACCTAATAATAGTTTTTAGACATAATACGGCTGCAATTTTGTGTAAAATAATAAATTATAAAAAAAATAGGTTTGTATTATTATTATCATTATTATTGCGCTGTTGTTAGTCATTAAGACGGAGACCGGCAGTAACAAATTCAGTAGTGCACCGACTATTTCGGAGAAAAAAAGCAAAAATTCTAGATAATTTGCCAAAACGAAGTCAAAATATGAATTTAATTACCCCCAAAGGTTAAAACGCTTGATTACTACCGACGGTCAGGATTAAGCCGGAAAGCTGACTTTAAAAAAAGGAGTAGGTTTTATTAACAATGAAATAAGATGAAAAAAGTTAAGATTTTCTTACTAGTATTATTATCAACTCTATTGTTTTTTAATTGTAGAAAAAATGATGATACAAAAATCGATGAAGTATCAAATTTATCCTTTACAAAAAAAGATAAAGATTATCAAGATTTAGCTAAAGTTATTAGTGTTGCAATAAACAAAAATGATGATTTTAGGAAACTTGTCAAAAAAGAAGCTTTGAAAAAATTTGATGGTGATTATGACATTTTAATTAAAAATTTTAAAAATCAAAAAGTTGCTTCAAATAGTAAATCAAGTACAAAAATTAGTATTGGGAGTTTACTTTCAAATTATGCAAAGGATTTGGATATTATTAAGGAAAATAAATCTAGTGCACAAGATTATATTGATCAATTATCACAAATATATCCTAACTTGCAAATTAGTGTTCCTGTACATGCTGATGAGTGGAGAGATGATTATACGCCAAAGGTGACCTTTATTCCTGAAATGCTTAATGAAAGACAAAGTATTAATATACCTGCTTATCAAAATCAACAATTAACATCTGTAAATTCAACAATTGAACCAGATGAACCTGTTATAGTGATTGGAGATAATGAAAGAATTCATCCTAATAATTTTAATCCAAATTCAGATCCAATTATAATTTCAAATTGGAATTTACAAGGACAAACAATACCTACAGGGATTCAACTTTCTTGGACATATTCTTATAATGGAACTTCACCCATTATAAAATACAATATATATAGAAAAGGGATGTATGATAATAGATTTAGCCGTATCGGAACAAGCTTTGGCATTAATAATATGACATATAATGATAATACAACTGACTCAAATGCAGCATATTCTTATTACGTAACTGCATCTGGTATTTTTGAAGAATCCAATGCGTCTAATATTATTCAAATTGTCGCCCCGGATAGACCGTCAGAACTAGCTAATTTTAACGCAAAAGTATACGCTTCAAATGAAATAGGGTTATATTGGACATATCCAACAAACCAATATTTCGATTATATGAGTCTATCAAAAAGGGTTGTTAATCAGGGAAGTCAATTTGACGAAATACAACAATTTAATAATAACCAATTTGATTTTATAGATACCAATAACAATAGAGGTAATAAAATAATTTATAAATCACAAATTGTAACAAACAATCATTTTTCAAATCCAAAATATGACATTGTTGTAGTGCCATATAGAAATATTTCTGTTCCAACCAAATTATTTATTAAAAAAGTTAGTTTTGACGACGTAAGCAATGTTGAACCATGGATAAGGGGTGCGCCAGAGTTTATAGTTGCCTTAATGAAAGGAGATAGTTCACAAAATGGTGAAATAATACATAGGAATATCTATTTACAATTTGATCATAGGACAAATTCGCAAAATTTTAACAAAGAATTAAGAGATTGGTTACCTGATAATTGGATGGAAGTATATACTTTTTCAATGGTTGAAGATGATCCAGCGACTTGGACAATTGACTATAATGTATCATTAGGATATCAAAGAAAAAATGAAGATAAAAATAATATTTTTAACGGTTCGTTTAAATTTAAAATATCTGATATTTTTGGAGCAAATGACGACCAAATTGGGGAAGCTTATTTAAGATACATTGATCCACCAAATAAAACGCTATCTTTTCCTGATGTAAACAACACAAAACTATATGTGTCAGATCATTAAAAAATGAAATCATGAAATACTTATTTTTATTAAATTTGTTTTTTATTACAACTTTCGCCAACGCTCAATCAATAAATACCAGTATGGGCTTTGCGGGTTTTAGTTCACCAATTGATGGCTATTATTTTAGTTTTGATTATGAACAAAAAATAAACAACATAATTAGCATAGCCCCAACATTTTCTTTTATTTCAAATATGAAATTTAAAAATGGTACTTTTACATATAAATCTGAAAACAATCTCATTAAATATAAAAATTTAAAAGTTAATGCTGCGCGTCAAGCAGGGCTGGCTGAACTTTTTTTATATTTACATCCATTGTTAATTTTTAAAAAAAATAATTTAAAAAAAAATGACCTAAAAATTGGTTTTGGTTACGGTATTAGTTCACATACTTTTGTAACCTTTAGAAAAGATAAAAATGGAAATATCACACTAGGGAGTATATATGGCATCTTTTCTTCATACTCATCAAGGCTTATTTACAATTACCATTTTAAAAATTATTTTTGTGGATTTACGTTAGGGATAGCAGATTTAAAAGCTTACGGCACCTCTCTCATTGGAGTTAATTTAGGTGCCAAATTTTAAAAATTCAGGTTTAATATATTAATATTTTGTAATTAAGAAAAATTATAAATAGTCGCTCATTTAAATTTTAATAATGGGCGACTTTTAAAAAATTAGCTAATATATTAATAAAAATGGCTATCGCATTACATATAGCGCATAGCAGGTTCTGCCCTGTCTCAATGCTTAATCATATTAGTGCCGGTAAAATCTACATTTTTTTCCTAAACCTGTAGCCTAAGCCGCCTATTATGCCATGCATGACTATACCGAACCTAAGCTGATGGTATTGAGTCCATAAAAATAATTTTCAAGCCTAAACGGTTTCTAATTTTGTCATCTGCTGCTTAGTCAGTTATAAAAAATTGTAAAAAAAGTTAGGTTGGTATTATTATTATTGCGCTGTTAAGTATTAAGCGCGCAACTTAACAACGCCTATTTTAATAATAATTTAAAAAAATCAATTATGAAAAAACACTTTTAACCTTATCATTTATTATCTTTGCTTTTATGCAAATAAATGCGACACAAAAAGACCAGCCCGTTAAAACCAAAAAGTTAACTTATGTCGAAAAAAGTTTTGACGATTGTTATAAAGATGGTATCGCCTATTTAAATGCAAACAATATACATGCCGGAGATGATAATTTTAAACCTATGCTATGGGCTTATATGGCGGGCTGTACCAATAAATAAAAATTATATTAATGAATACGGGCTGCCTTACCGGGCAGCCTGTTTAAACAACCAACAATGAAATTTAAAGTGCTATTTTTTATTTTTACCATTATAAATGTTATTACTGCCACCGGACAAAAAAGCTTGGAAATTATTTATAAAGTGCCAAAAGTAGATTTTTCGTACCAAAAACAAAACAAAAAGAAAATATCCGCCTACACACAATTAGTCGAACGGAAAACCAATGAATATGCCCAACCAATGGATTTTATTTTAAAAGTTAATCCCAATGAAAGTTATTACTATATGGCCGATTTTTTACCGCCCGAAAACTGGGAGTCTAATATGGTTATTATGGCCAAATATTTAGGTGCGGGATTTTACAAATATTATCAAAGCAAATCCGGGAATAAAATTTTGCGTCAATTTAAAGAAAGAGGGAAGTGGTTTATAGGTGATGACTCTTTAAATGGGGACCGTAATCATTGGCGAATAACTCAAATAACCGATACCATTTTAGGACATAAGGTTATTAAAGCGGTAAATAAAGATAGGCCTAAATTGGCCGTCTGGTTTGCACCGGACTTACCGGTCCCTTTTGGTCCGATGGGTTATGGTAATTTGCCCGGTTTAATTCTGAAAAAAGAAATTGAAAATATGCCAACGACCGTTTTAGTGGCGCAAAAAATAATTTATTACAATAAACCTTTCAAAATCCAACCTTTTACAAAAGGAAAAATAGAAAGTGAAGCAGATATTCGCGCAAGAAATTTACGGGGGGCTATCGAAATGCAAAAAAGGTTTGGCAAACATTAAAATTTTACTTCCACTTATTCTGTTTTTTTACGGTTTACCTATTTATGCCCAACAAGTTTTTATTAATGGGCGTGTTATAGATAGTTTGCACAAGCCTATGGCTTATGCCAATGTTATGTTGCATCAAAATGACAGCCTGCAAGCTGATCATTTTGCCCTAACAGCAACAGATGGCCGGTTTCAAATAAAAGCCGAAATGCATAAATCTTACACATTAACTGTTTCCTATTTTGGTTATAAAGCAGTTAAAAAAAAGATTAAAACACTTAAAAAAATATATAACTTACAATTTGTGTTATATGAAAATAATGAAAAATTAGATGAAATAAGTCTAAAATATAGTCTGCCTGTTGTCGTAAAGAAAGATACAACAACTTATAATGCCGGCTCTTTTACCAATGGTAGCGAAAGAAGTTTAAAAGATATTTTAAAAAAATTACCGGGCGTACAGGTTGATGATAACGGGCAAATAAAAGTAAACGGCAAGACGGTTACGCATGTGTTCGTCGAAAATAAAAAGTTTTTTAATGGTAATAGTAAGTTGGCTATAGAGAATATACCGGCAGATGCGGTCAATAAAATACAAGCTATTGATCATTTTCAAGATGTTAGTTTTATGAAGTCTTTTGACGATAGTAAGAAAATGATTTTAAATGTTAAACTTAAAGAAGGAAAGAAAAACTTTGTTTTTGGTGATGCCGGCTTACGCAAAGGCTTAAAAAAAGAATATTTAGCAGCTGTTAAAACTTTTTATTACAGTACTAAGAAAACATTGAATTATATAGGGACGGTTAATAATATAAATGAAAATGTCATCACTTTTAACGACTTATTGCGTTTTGCAACAGACGGTGACAGGCTGGATAATGATAAAGAGAGCCGGCAAAATAATAAGCTTATGGCAAGTTTGTTACCGCATGATTATTACCGGTCTAAAAATAACTTTCATGCTTTACAAGGACAGGCGACAATAAATTCGTTTTTAAATACTTCTATGTATGCAATTTTTAATCAAAATGAGAATAAAGGACAAGAATATAGTTTGCAAACAGATTTGAATGGAGACAGCGCAAATTTATCAACTCAAAAAAAAATATCAGATCAAAACCGGATTGGTTTAGGTCAATTTAAAATAGATTATACCCCTGCCACCAACACGACAATTCGCTATCATCTTTTTTTAGTTCATACAAAGACAAAACAACAGATGCAAAATACTTATTTTTCAGATCAGGGAAAAGATACTGTTGTTAACAAGGGATTAAATGCGGTTTATTCTGTACGGCAAAATATCAATTATTTTCATCGTATAAATATGAAAAATGCCTTTCGGGCACATTTACAATTCAACTATTTCAAAAATACAAAAGACAGGCACTTTCAGAGCTGGTCTAAACCGGATTTTGTACAGCTTCTCCCGCAAAATCTTTACCGTGTCAACACTATTAAATCATCGGCCAATTATCAAGCAAGTTTTGATTTAAAATATTATTTGATTCTTACAGCAGTTAAGCATTTATATCCTTCCTTTGGTTTTGCGTATCGCCAGACCAATTTACAGTCTGATGCCTGGCAAATGCTTGGTAATACGCAGTCTTATCCATTGTCAAATTTTGCCAATCAACAAAAGGCTTTTACAAAAAAATATTACAGTAGTTTGGCCTATAAAGTTAAAGTGGGTGAAATTATTCTAAAAACCGGATTGAAGCTAAATGTTTTTAATTGGAACTTGTCTCAATACAATGTCCATAGGACTATTGCGCAGGGATTCCCCTTTTTAAATTTGGAAGTCAAAAATGGCGATGCCAAATATAAATTTGCATATAGTTATCAAAACCGTATGCCTGATATAGAAGACTGGTTGGGCGGACAACAATTAATGGACTTTAAAACCATTTATTTAGGAAATCCACAATTAAGTTTAGAAAAAAATCATGAATTGAAATTATCCGCATTTTATTTTGACCTGACCAAAGGCACTTTATTATTAGGCGATATTTCTTATCGCTATTATACGCATTATTTTACTTCCAAAATTATGTTTGATAATTTCAATGTTATTTTTCAAAAAATCAGGCTTAATGAGCCAAAAATTTCTTGGCAGTTTAACGCGTATTACCGTAAGGAATTGTCGGATTTTTATTATAGCCTTGCTCCCGGATTGTCATTTAATGCTTTTAAGAATGAGGTCAATGGTATATTTAAATTTAACCGGGTTTATAATTACAATATGAATATAAGTGCCGGAACCAAACTTAAAAGATTTCCTAATATAGAGATTGCCAATCGTTATGGCCGGTCAATTAATGTAAATTTGCCATGGACACAGGTTGACAATTGGTCGTTAATGTTGAACGTGACTTACCAAATACATAAATTATTTACGAAAATAAATTACCAACATCAAAAAATGATGATAAAAAATGCAAATGACACCCAAAATAATTATCTTGATTTTAAGGCAGATTATAATTTTGCTGATAAATCTTGGTATGTTGGATTGGATTTTAGAAACCTGTTAAACGATAATGAAAAAATAAAGACCAGCCAAACTAATTATCTTTTCACCCGGGAATACATCCGTTTATATCCACGGTTAATATTGCTTAAAATAGGTTATAAGTTTTAATGCCGGTTTTATGTCCGCATTTATTACGATCATAAAAAACTTCTTCCGGTAGAATTTCAGGAAGAAGTTTTTTATGCTCGAAAATCTTTGGCTAAAAGTGTTGCCGGCTATGGTTTTAAAAAGGCAAATCATCATCTTCATTATCATCTACCCCAAAATTATTGCCGGGTTCAAACGCATCATTTACCGGTGGCGGGACATTATTATTTCCCGGCATATCAGGCTGAATTTTGGTAATACGCCAACCTTGTATAGAGTTAAAATATTTGGTTTCTCCTTGAGGATTAACCCATTCGCGTCCCCGCAAGTTAATACTGACTTCGACTTCGTCCCCCACCTTAAATTTATCAAGCAATTCGGTTTTGTCTTGAATAAACTCAATATTGATAAATTGCGGATATTGTTCATCGGTAGTTACCACCATTTCTCTTTTTCTAAAACCATTACTGCCGTAAGTTTTGGTTTCGGTAATTAATTTGATTTTTCCTTTTACTTCCATTTACTTTTTGTTTATTTTACTTTAAATATTTTTCCGGAACTTTATTTTGTGCAATGATACTGTGATGTTTGGGTTTTTTGGCGCCTTCAAAATAATTGTAAGTCAAGACCAAAAATAAAAGATATAAAGCGGCCAAGCTGCCTATTATTACATCGTAATAAGGATGAGAGGTCAAGGCTATACGGATAAAAATAGTGGCCAAAATAAAAGCCGAGTACCGGTACATGGTGCGGTAATCAACAGCATATCTAATTGTGATTAACAGGACCAAGATATCGCTAAAAATCAGGATAGTGAAAAAAGTGTGAAATGATGTGACATAAATACTGTAAAGCAGCAGATCTTTAAAATCACTCAAAACAATAAAAATAAATGCAATTAGTAACAGCAAGGAAATACCGCGTTTAAAACGTACAAAATTTCGTTGTGCGCGGTCGGTCCGGCAAATAATGATGTGACGTTGTTTTTTATAAACAATACCAATTATAAAATATATAAATAAAGAACTGGCACCGTACACAAACATATGTTGTACGGGTTTAACCATTTCGTGCCCAACCAATGAATGTACATTTGAAAATTCTTGAAAACCGTGTCGTAAAAAAATAAGAGACAATAACTCAAATTGCTTGGTGACAGATTTAGCAACCGATTTTGGCAATACAAAAATCATAGAGATAATTTCGGTGAGCAAAAGCAAAGTAAACGATATCTCAATACTGAAAAAAGGATTGGCAAATTTTTTAAAGAGCCCCTTTTCCGGTAAAAAATGATGATGAATTAAAAAATATAAAATGAGGGAAAGTAAGAAAACTGACACCAAAAAATTACTGATAATCCGGTGCATCTGTTCTGTTTCCCAAATATTTTTAATCCGGAGATAAAGTTTTTCACTAAATATAAGAATTTTGTCAACCATAATAACTTTGTCTTTGCAAAGATAATTGAAAAAAAGAAAGAGATGATAATAAAAATTAAATTCACTTATTGCTCATTTGTAATAATAGATGATAATAACACATCGATATGATAAAATTAAGAAAAAAATAAAAAATAATGTGTAAATTGTTTTAAATTTGCCAATTAAATAAAAAACATTTTTTATGAATATCAAAATTACCTTACCGGACGGCAGCGTCAAGGAATATCCCGGCGGTGTAACGCCTTACGAAGTGGCAAAAGACATCAGCGAAGGTTTGGCACGCAATGTGATTTCAGCCAAATTCAACGACAAAAAAGTGGAAACTACCACTCCTTTGACCACCGACGGTAATTTGATTTTATATACTTGGAACGACGACGAAGGTAAAAAAACATTTTGGCACTCATCGGCACACTTGATGGCGCAAGCCATTTTAAAATATTATCCCGATGCCAAATTAACCATTGGTCCGGCTATTGACAGCGGATTTTATTACGATATAGATTTCGGCGACCAACAATTTTCTGAAAAAGATTTTGAAAAAATCGAAAAGAAAATGTTGGAAATTGCCAAAGGTAAACACGAATTCAAACTGCGTGAAGTGTCCAAAAAAGACGCCTTGGATTTTTATCAAAAAGAAAACAATCTGTTTAAAATAGAGCTAATCGAAAATCTGAATGACGGCGAAATTACCTTTTGCGACCACGACGATTTTACCGATTTATGTCGCGGCGGACACATTCCACATACCGGTTTGATTAAAGCCGTCAAATTACTCAATGTTGCCGGGGCTTATTGGCGCGGCGATGAAACCAAACCACAACTCACACGGGTTTACGGTATATCTTTCCCCAAACAAAAAATGCTCAAAGAACATTTGGCGTTACTTGAAGAAGCCAAAAAACGTGACCATCGCAAGTTGGGTAAAGAATTGGAATTATTTGCTTTTTCAAACAAAGTAGGTCAAGGTTTGCCTCTATGGTTACCCAAAGGCGCCGCGCTTCGCGAGCGTTTGGAAAACTTTTTGAAAAAAGCCCAGAAAAAAGCCGGTTATCAACAAGTGGTCACGCCGCATATCGGGCATAAAAACTTGTATGTAACTTCCGGGCACTATGAAAAATACGGCAAAGATAGTTTTCAACCCATACAAACCCCCAAAGAAGGCGAAGAATTTTTGCTTAAACCCATGAATTGCCCGCATCATATCGAAATTTTTAAAACCAAGCCTTATAGTTATAAAGATTTGCCGGTGCGTTTTGCCGAATTCGGAACGGTTTACCGTTACGAACAAAGCGGTGAATTACACGGACTCACACGTGTGCGTGGTTTTACGCAAGATGATGCACATATATTCTGTACACCAGATCAATTACTTGACGAATTTAAAAAAGTCATCGATTTGGTTATGTATGTATTCGGGTCTTTGGGCTTTGAAGATTTTACCGCACAAATTTCGTTACGTGACAAAGAAGACCGCAGTAAATATATAGGTAGCGACGAAAACTGGGAACGCGCCGAACAAGCTATTATCCAAGCGGCAAAAGACAAAAATCTCAATACGGTTACCGAATACGGCGAAGCCGCTTTTTACGGACCAAAATTAGATTTTATGGTTAAAGACGCACTGGGACGTAGTTGGCAGTTGGGAACCATTCAGGTTGATTACAACCTGCCCGAACGTTTTGATTTAACCTACACCGGTGCTGATAACAAACCACACCGTCTCGTCATGATTCACCGCGCACCATTCGGGTCCATGGAACGGTTTATCGCCATTTTATTGGAACATACAGCCGGAAATTTTCCGCTTTGGTTAACGCCTGAACAAGTTAAAATTTTGCCTATCAGCGAAAAATATGAAAAATATGCAAAAAATGTTTTAAATTTGCTCGATAATTCCGATATTCGCGCCACGATTGATTTGCGAAATGAAAAGGTCGGCAGAAAGATTCGCGATGCCGAAGTAATGAAGGTCCCCTATATGATTATTATAGGCGAAAAAGAAGCAGATAACGGCACGGTTTCTGTAAGGAAACACAAAGAAGGTGATTTGGGAAGTTTTACCATTGACGAATTTGTTGATTATATGCAGAAAGAAACCCAAAAAGACCTTAAAAAATTTGAATAGTAACCATAAAAATATACGACAATAGCAATACGTAGAAGACGCAGTCGAAGACCGGGAAGGGTCATCAAGAAAAACCCGCATCGCATCAATGACGAAATTACCGCCAGAGAAGTTCGTTTGGTCGGTGATAATGTCGAAGTGGGGGTGTACCCTTTGAGAGAGGCATTAAAAATTGCCGAAGAACAAGGTTTGGATTTGGCCGAAATTTCGCCCAAAGCAGACCCGCCGGTTTGTAAAGTTTTGGATTACAAGAAATTCTTGTACGACCAAAAAAAGAAAGAGAAAGCCATTAAGGCCAAAACACAAAAGGTCACGCTTAAAGAGATCAGATTTGGTCCCAATACCGATGACCACGATTACGAGTTTAAGAAGAAACACGCCATAAATTTCCTTAAAGAAGGGAATAAATTAAAGGCCTATGTTTTCTTTAAAGGTCGTTCTATTGTGTTTAAAGACCAAGGACAAATATTATTATTACGCTTGGCGCAAGATTTGGAAGAATACGGCAAAGTAGAACAGATGCCTAAATTGGAAGGCAAAAAAATGATTATGCTGATGTCGCCCAAATCGCAAAAGAAAAAGAATTAGATATAAATAATACATAAAGAAGAAGGATTATGCCAAAATTAAAAGTAAAAGCCAGTGCCAAGAAACGGTTCAAATTGACCGGTTCGGGCAAGATCAAGAGAAAACATGCTTATAAAAGTCACATTTTGACCAAAAAAAGCAAAAAACGTAAATTGCGGTTGACACATGCCACTTTGGTAAGTGATGCCGACAAAAACAACGTATTAACATCATTGGGATTAAAATAAATTCCGGTGATTTGGTAGATTATTAACCCTGGAACAGTGCTAAAAAATAAAAGATTCGAGAGAACGCCTGTTACAAAAAAATCATTAAATTATGCCTAGATCAGTAAATTCAGTAGCAAAAAGAAGACGTCGCAAAAAAATCCTGAAACAAGCAAAAGGATATTTCGGACGCAGAAAAAATGTCTATACAGTCGCTAAAAATGCGGTTGAAAAAGCGATGCTTTACGCATACAGAGACAGAAAACAAAAGAAACGTAATTTTAGAAGTTTGTGGATTCAACGTATCAATGCAGCAGCACGCTTGCATGGTATGTCTTATTCGCAATTCATGGGAAAAATTCATGCTAACAATATCGATTTGAACCGAAAGGTTCTTGCCGACTTAGCCATGAACCATCCCGAAGCTTTTAAAGCCATCGTTGAAAAAATCAAATAAAAATATTTATTATTTATATCAAAAAAGGAAAGTCAATCGGCTTTCCTTTTTTTGATGGCTATTTATTTAATATCATCGCTGATATTTCCGGGTTTTTAAGCGCCTTCCTCTCAAGCGTTTTAATAATTCCCGGTCAAATTGACGTTCTAATTTAAAAAAACGAATCACTTTTTCGGGGCGGAAAATTTTTCTTAGTTTTAGAGTAAAATCGCGTTCCAATAGATAACGTTTTTTGTCATATATAAGTTTTTTGTCAATGAGTTGATCCTGCTCGCTTTCTGAAAGTTCAGACAATCCTCCGTTTTTAATTTTATCAATAACTTCTTTTTTAAAAGCTTTATTAATCCGGGCTTTTTTAGTGGCATAATCTTTATAAGCCATTTCAAAGTTTTTGGCTTCTTTTTTATCCAATATCAAATTTTCTTTTAAGAAAATAAGTTTTCTTTGCCATATTCTATGTTTAAACGTTTTTGAAATAGGCTTGTTTTGCGCTTTTATATTTGGGACGATACTCATTATAAGCATCAATATCCATAATTTTCTTTTCATTTTCAATTTTTTTTTAGTGTTAATTTAATAATCGAACATCTGTTCAGATATGTTTTCATCCGTTAAATAATCGATGATTTCGTCATCGCTGATATCCTTAAATAAATCTTGTTGGCTACGGTTAATCTGGTTTTGCGGTATATTAGGAATACCTTTTTCAGCATGCTGCCAATGCAAAATTTTGTAGCCTAAACTAACGATTAGTAACATCCCCGCGGCTATGGCCCATGTTCGTTTGTGTAACCGAATATTAATTCGTTTGTTTGGTTTAGGTTTTACCGGTGTAAAATTGTCAAAATAATTATCAGGGACTTTGTATGCCTGTTTTAATTTTTTGAATTGGGCTTCTATGTTATTTTTTGTTTTCATTTGACTGTAAGACAATAGATTAATGAAAAGGTTTAAATCCGGGCTATTTTTTCTTTAATTTTTTTTGCCGCTAAGTGATAATTGGCTTTTAGTGCACCTACTGATGTCCCCAGCAACGCTGACATTTGCTCATAAGTCATTTCACTAAAATATTTAAGACGAAAAACTTCTTGTTGTTTTTCGGGTAAGCTTTGCAGTATTTGCTCAAGTTGAAGCAATATTTCATCTCCATCATAATAGGGGTCACTTCTTAACGATTGCATAAGCAATTCTTGTGTATCAATTGCTTTCATTTTGGCATTTTTCTTAATATAATTCAGCGCTTCATTGACACTGATACGGTATAACCAAGAGTATAACTTACTTTCAAACCTGAAATTTGGTAAATACTTGTAGGCTTTTAAGAGGACATTTTGCAATACATCATCAGTATCTTCGTGGGTTTTAACAATGGGGCGGATAACCCAGTAAAGATCCTGTAAGTAATGTTTAACAATCCAATTAATTTGCTGTTCAGTTGACCATTTTTTAAACTGCTCTATATCCGGTTCGTGTGCCAAATGTTTGTGTTTTAATAATTAGACTAATTTAATTACAAAAGGTTTAGTCGTAGGTATAAAAAAACCGTCTGAATTATCAAACGGCTTATAATGGTGTAAATATTCGCACTTTATGCCCCAATAATATGTTTCAAATCATTGATTTGATTTTCCCATAAAAGGCGTGTTTCTTCTTCTTCATCTTCATCACAAAAATCAGTCACGATTAAAGAAACATCTTTGGTTAATTCATCTACCGATATTTTAAATTCGATATAAGTGCCGGTTTCATTATCATCTTCATCCAGCCATTTATATTTTATTTTTTCATTCTCTTTTTTGCTGGCTACTTTGGCTTTTTCTTCCATGCCGTCCCATACAAATGTATAATTTTTTCCTCTTGAGTTGACATCATCGGCAAACCAACCGCTTAAACCGGAGGGTGTGGTTAAATATTGATAAATCATGCTGGGAGATGCATGAATCGGGAATTCCATTTCTACTTTAAGCTTTTTACTCATAGTTTAAATTTTATAGGTCCACAAAATATAAATAAAAATTTAATAATAAAAATTTAATAAACTAAATTTGCATAAATTTTTAAATTAAGACTATGATTACGGCAGAACAATTAAAAGATTTAGAAAAACGTCTCACCGCTTTAAACCACTATCTTTGACATAGATGGTAAACGCATTAACATACAAAACGACGAAGAGAAAACCGGTAATCCTGATTTTTGGGCACATCCCAAAGAGGCACAAAAGGTGATGAAGTCCATTCAACAAAATAAGAAATGGGTAACCGATTTTGAAAATGCCCGTGAACAATTCGAAGAATTACAAATATTGTATGAGTTTTATAAAGCCAAGGAAGCCTCAGAAGAAGAGGTGAACGATCAATATGAAAAAGTAAAGGCAAGCATTGAGGATTTGGAATTTAAAAATATGTTGTCTGAAGAGGCCGATGAATTAAGCGCCGTTTTACAAATTACTGCCGGGGCAGGCGGTACAGAAAGTAATGATTGGGCCGAAATGCTTTTGCGTATGTATTTGATGTGGGCCGAAAAAAACGGTTACAAAACAAAAGAAATTAATTATCAGGCAGGCGACGTAGCCGGTGTCAAAACCGTTACCATCGAAATAGATGGTCCGTATGCCTATGGGTATCTAAAAGGTGAAAATGGCGTTCACAGATTGGTTCGGATTTCACCATTTGACAGCAATGCCAAACGCCACACCTCATTTGCTTCGGTCTATGTTTATCCGTTGGTTGATGACACTATCGAGATTAATATCAATCCGGCTGATATAAAATGGGAAACAATGCGGGCCAGTGGGGCAGGCGGTCAAGCGGTTAATAAAATTGAAACGGCCGTCCGTTTACGACATGAGCCATCGGGTATAATGATTGAAAATTCGGAAACGCGTTCGCAATTGGAAAACAAGGAAAAAGCTTTAAAATTGCTTAAATCCCGTTTGTATGAAATAGAAATGCAAAAGCGACTGGCCGAGCGCAATGAAATAGAAGCCAATAAAAAGAAAATAGAATGGGGTTCGCAAATTCGTAATTATGTTATGCATCCTTACAAAATGGTAAAAGATGTACGAACAGGTTATGAAACCTCTCAGGTTGATCAAGTCATGAATGGTGAAATAGATGCATTTTTAAAAGCTTACCTTATGATGATGGGGCAAAAAGAAAAAGATTAAGCCTGTTTTATGTCAGCAGATGCTTAAAGTAAAGTGCTATATTTGTTATTATCATAAATTAGAAATCTAACTACCATGAATTTTCCCTACGCAGAACCCTTTAAAATTAAAACCATTGAAAACATCCAACGGTCCACTATAGACCAACGTAAACAATGGATACAAGAAGCACATTACAATTTGTTTAATCTAAAAAGTGATCAAGTATTTATAGATTTGTTAACCGATAGTGGCACCGGCTCGATGAGCGATAATCAATGGGCCGAAATAATGAAAGGGGATGAAGCCTATGCAGGTTCCCGGTCTTTTGAATTGCTAAAATCAACCGTTCAGCGAATTACCGGTTATAAATACTTAATTCCCACCCACCAAGGGCGTGCGGCAGAAAATGTTTTGTTTTCGGCCATGCTTAAGCAAGGCGATGTTGTCCCCGGAAATTCACATTTTGACACGACCAAAGGTCATATCGAATTTAGACAAGCCAAAGCTATAGATTGCACGATTGATGAAGCTTCAGATACTTCAAGATTTCATCCATTTAAAGGAAATATAGATTTGGATAAACTCGAAACAGTTTTCAAGACTTATCCCAAAGAAAAAATCCCGATGGTTATTCTGACCATTACTTGTAACACAGCCGGGGGGCAACCGGTATCGATGAAAAACATCAAAGAAACTTCAGCGCTTTGTAAGCGTTATGGCATCCCTTTGTTTTTTGATGCCGCGCGTTTTGCCGAAAATGCTTATTTTATAAAAAAACGTGAAGATGCTTATAAGCACAAGACAATTAAGGAAATTGTGCGGGAGATGTTCAGTTACGGCGATGGTATGACCATGAGTGCCAAAAAGGATGGTTTGGTTAATATGGGTGGCTTTATCGCTACCAATGATGAAGAAGTGTACAACAAGGCGACTGTTTTTGCCATTTTGTTTGAAGGCTTTATTACCTATGGCGGTATGAGTGGACGTGATATGGGCGCATTGGCCGTCGGACTAGATGAGGCAACGGAATTTGATTATCTCGAAAGCCGCGTTGAACAAGTTCATTATTTAGGGCGCAAATTGATGGCTGCCGGCGTGCCTGTTCAACAACCCATTGGGGGACATGCTATTTATTTGGATGCTAACAAATTTGTGCCGACTATTCCGCGAGAGCAATACCGCGCACAAGCTTTAGCTGTTGAGTTATATATTGTCGGGGGTATTCGTGGTGTCGAAATCGGTACGATCCTTGCCGACAGAGATCCTGAAACCGGCGAAAACCGTTATCCCGATTTAGAATTAGTGCGTTTGGCAATACCACGGCGAACCTATACCAATAACCATATGGACTACGTAGCAGCAGTTTTGGCTCATGTCTATAATACGCGTCATGAAGCTAAAACCGGCTATGAAATTATTTACGAACCGCCCATTTTAAGACATTTTACCGTTAAATTAAAAAAGATATAAATATGGAAAAAATTATTGTTTGGCACAATCCGCGATGCCGGAAAAGCCGTGAAGGCTTGGCTATGGTGCAAAAAATAGCCGAGGAAAAAGGTTTGCAAGTCGAAGTTAGAAAATATTTAGACAATCCGCCGTCTAAAGAGGAACTGAAAAAGGTTTTGAACCTGTTAGGAATGAAACCTATCGAATTGGTGCGGACTAAAGAATCGATTTGGAAAGAAAATTTTAAAGGAAAAGAATTGACAGATGACGAAATTATAGAGGCCATGGTGCAGTATCCTAAATTGATAGAGCGCCCAGTGGTTATTTATAAAGACAAAGCTGTTTTGGCCCGGCCGGCTGAAAAGGTTTTAAGCTTATTCACTTAATTTAATGTAAAAAAGCAGTTGATAATTGAGTCAACTGCTTTTTTTTGAACAAGTTAGATTAAAATTCTAGAACAAAGGTTCTGTCATTTCTTTGGGTTTTTCTAAGCCCATTAATTTTAAAATGGTAGGCGCCACGTTGGCCAAAATACCATCTTTTAAATCAGGTTTTAAATCTTTATCGATTAATATGACCGGAACAGGATTGGTTGTATGAGCTGTGTTAGGTGAGCCATCCGGATTAATCATATTTTCGGCGTTACCATGGTCTGCTAAAATAATAACGGCATAACCATGTTTTAAAGCTTCATCTACTATTTTCTTTGCATTCTTGTCCACTGTTTCGGCGGCTTTTTTAGTCGCTTCAAAATCGCCTGTGTGACCGACCATATCGCCATTGGCAAAGTTTAGGACAATCAAATCTGCCGATTCATTTTTAATTTCAGGTAAAAGGGCATCGGTTACTTCATTGGCACTCATTTCCGGTTTTAGGTCATAAGTTGCTACTTTGGGCGAAGGAATAAGAATGCGTTTTTCGCCCGTAAATTCGTTTTCTTTACCACCGGAAAAGAAAAAGGTAACATGCGGATATTTTTCGGTTTCGGCTATACGAATTTGTTTTTTGCCGGCTTTGGATACCAATTCACCTAAAGTATTTTTTAAATCTTCTTTGGGATAAGCAACATTAATTCCTTTAAAATTTTCATCATAAATGGTCATGGTCACAAAATGTAAAGGCAAAGTTTTCATGCCATATTCAGGCATGTCCTCTTGGGTTAATACTTTGGTGAGCTCACGTCCACGATCGGTTCTGAAATTATAAAATATAACGGAATCGCCGGGTTGAATGGTCCCGATGGGTTGTCCTTTTTCATCCACATGAACAATGGGCAATATAAATTCGTCACTAATCCCTTCTTTATAACTTTCTTCAACCGCTTTAATTAAATCTTTGGCAGGTTTACCTTCACCTTTTACCAATAAATCATAAGCTTTTTTGATACGTTCCCACCGGTTGTCTCTGTCCATGGCATAATATCGTCCGATCACCGAGGCTATTTTAACCGGCGTATCTTTGATGTAGTCTTGAATTTCTTTTAAAAAATTGATGCCAGAATGCGGGTCAACATCGCGCCCGTCCATGAAGGCATGTATATAAGTCGGAACATTGTATTTTTTAGCCATATCAATCAAGGCTTTTAAATGATCGATATGCGAATGCACACCGCCATTGGATAAAAGGCCGAGTAAATGAACGGCTTTGTGATTTTTCTTGGCCTGTTCAAAAGCTTCTTTAAGGGCTTGATTTTCAAAAAAATCACCGTCTTTAATGGCTTTATTTATTTTGACCAAATCTTGGTACACAATACGACCGGCCCCTAAATTCATATGACCCACTTCGGAATTGCCCATTTGTCCTTCGGGTAACCCGACATTTTCGCCCGACGTATATAACTTGGCATGTGGATATTTTTTAAGCACTTCGTCCATAAAAGGGGTGTTGGCTTGGGCAATAGCCGAAACTTTCGGGTCTTGTGTAATGCCCCAACCATCTAAAATCATTAATAATACTTTCTTATTCATATCTAACAGATTTAAGATACAAAGATAAGGTATTGGCTTTCTCTTTGTCAAAAAAATGATTTAAAGTTTAGGCAAATTTTTGTTTCTTTGTCTTTTTTTTATAAATTTATATATCGGAAATGAAGGATGCATCTAAACACAAATCAGCACGACTAGAAGTCAAAGGTGTCGATGATTTGCCGCGAATTAACCATAAATTGGTGGCGGCTTTACATCGTAGAAATACTTTGCCTGATGCTGAGGTGTTGGTTGAAAAAATTCTTTCCGGTGATAAAATTGCGCTGAGTAAAGCTATTACTTTAATAGAAAGTAACCAACCCAAACATTTTAAAATAGGGCAAAAAATTGTCAAAAAATGCTTGCCTTATGCCGAACAATCGATTAGAATAGGCATTACGGGGGTGCCCGGGGTGGGTAAAAGTACTTTTATAGAAAGTTTGGGACAACATTATACCCGGTCAGGGCACAAAGTGGCTGTTTTGGCTGTTGACCCCAGTAGTAGTTTGTCTAAAGGCAGTATTTTGGGTGATAAAACGCGCATGGAACAATTGGCCAGAGATGAGTCTGCCTATATCAGGCCCAGCCCTTCGGGTAATAATTTGGGTGGTGTTGCCCGTAAAACAAGAGAGACTATCTTGTTATGCGAAGCAGCAGGTTTCGACCGTATTATTATTGAAACGGTTGGTGTTGGTCAGTCAGAAACGATTGCGCATTCAATGGTTGACTTTTTTTTGTTGTTAAAATTAGCCGGCGCGGGCGATGAGTTGCAAGGTATTAAACGGGGGATTATTGAAATGGCTGATTTAATTGTGATTAATAAGGCAGAAAATGATAACAGGCATGCCGCTAAATTGGCGCAAAAAGCTTTTCAAACGGCTTTGCATTTTTATCCGCCCAAACCAAGTGGGTGGTTCCCCAAAGTTTTGTTGGCCAGTGCCTTATATAATAAGGGGACGGACCTGATTGTCAAAGAAATTGAAAGTTACGTACAATTGACAAAGCAGAATGGTTATTTTGAGCAAAAAAGAACAGAACAAAATATTTTTTGGTTGAATGAAACTGTTATCCAACAATTGAAAGAACGGTTTTTTACAAATGAATCTGTAAAAAATACGCTGCAGGAGTTGTTAAAACAATTGGAAGAAAAGAAAATTACAGCTTTTGAAGCCGCTGAAATTTTGTTGAAAAAAATAAATTATAATGAATTTTTTCAAAAAAAATTTAACTGATATTACTATTTTTATCTTGTTACAATATATTTTCATGGCCGTTGTCTTAATGTATTTATATAATGGCGGGAATGTGGTAGATGCTCATAGTAAGGAGTATGTTTGGAATATTAATTTGTTAAATGATTTGGGACGCACCATTTTTTATAATGGTCAAAAAAACATATTTTGGCTTTATTATAGTTTATCTCTTTTTTTGATCGGCATTGGTATCATGCTATTCTTCTATCTCATATCACGGCTAATCCAATCTTACCGTTTGCGTAATTTAATAATGATATTTGGGGGTATTTCGGGTTTAGGCTATATGATTATGGCTTTTTCACCCATTAATATCAATCCGGTTTTAAATTTAGCAGCCAGTAAGGTGGGGTTATTTGCATTTATTTTGGCAATTTTTGTTTTAAATTTATTTTTAGACAAAGATAAATACCGTTTTTTATATTATAACATTTTAATATTTAACACTTTACTTATCATTGCTTTGTTCTATCAAAGTTTTATGCTTGAATTTAATAAACCTGATTTTATTATTAAATATAGAGCTGTTATGCAAAAAATTATTGTTTTTTTTCAGTTAGTATTTGCTTCATTCGTATTGTATTATATCAAAAAACGTAAATTATACTTTTAATACCATTAAACTAACCGGTTTAGAATTTAGGTAAAGTTTTATATCTTGCGCCTTATTTTTAAATGGTACTCATGAAAAGAATTGTGCTCTTTTTTTGTCTTTTTTATGGTCTTTGGTCAATGTCTGCCCAGAATAATAGCGATCATATCCAAGTTTTGGACACCCTTCAACTAAATGCTTACGGTTACCAAAATACGCCGGCGAGAATTCCTAAAACCATTCAAATTATAAAGATCAATAAACTTACAGCTGCTCCTGTTGAAAGTTTGGATGCTTTATTAGAACTTGTTGCCGGCATTGATGTCCGAAGCCGAGGTAGCAAAGGCGTTCAATCTGACTTGAGCATACGCGGCGGAAATTTTGATCAAGTTTTAGTTTTGCTCAATGGTGTCCCAATCAATAATCCGCAAACAGGTCATCATAATTTAGATCTTCCGGTTGATTTTAATATGCTGGATCATATTGAAATTTTAGAGGGTGCATCCGGCGACAATATTGGTGTCAATGCTTTTAGTGGTGCTATTAATTTGGTAACGAAAAGTCCGCATCGTAAACAAGCAAAAGCCATATTAAAAGCCGGTCAATTCGGGTATGTTAAAGGTGTTTTTGATCTGTCACATCAATTGAAAAATATTGCGGTCTACAATGGCTTTTCATTTCAACGCTCAAATGGATATTTAGTCAATGATAGTATTAATAATACCGATTTTTACAGTTTAAAAGATTTTGTGAATAT
Source organism: Flavobacteriales bacterium (assembly GCA_026993355.1). GTDB lineage: Bacteria > Bacteroidota > Bacteroidia > Flavobacteriales > Flavobacteriaceae > WGBX01. Next base: position 63,815 of record JALWTX010000013.1, read on the forward strand.
TCATTATAATGGGGTTAAATTTCCTCTTGACTTGCAAGCCGGTTATCATCAAAAAGATTTTGGAGCCAATAGTTTTTATACGGCCAAATATCCTTGGCAATATGAAAAAACCGAAGGATACTTTGCGGCTTTATCCAGTCAATTTGGCAAGAAATTTATCTTAAAACCAGTGGTATATTATCGATTGAATTTTGATCAATTTCAATTGTTTAGAGAAAGTGTTTACCGGTATGAAAAACCTTATTTTATATATCACAAAGATACGGCCCAATATGCGCCCGGCATTTATTATCCTGGACACAATTACCACAAAACAAGACAATTAGGTGGTGAATTGCACCTTAGTTTTCATTCCAAATACGGCTATACTTTTGGGCATGTTGCTTGGCAAAATCAAAAAATTTGGAGTAATAAATTGGGCGAAAATTTATCACAGCCTATCGTGGTAAATGACCGTATTTCATATACTAAATATGCCGGGCGGTCTTATTTTGAAACAAGTTTAAATCAACAAAAAAAATGGCATAATTGGATATTTGGGGCAGGAATCAATACGCTGTTTGACGAAAAATATGGCTGGCAAGTAACCGGTGGTGGATTTGTCAATCACAAATGGTCACATTTAATGCAATACATTAGTATAAGCTCGGCTTCGCGCTTACCGACTTTTACAGATTTATATTACCAAGGTCCCTCTAATATTGGTAATCCTGATTTAAAACCCGAAAAATCATGGACTTATGAATTCGGTAGCAAATATTGGTATAAAAACAGTCAGATCAATGCCAGTATTTTTTATCGTCAAGCTAACCAAACCATTGATTGGGTCAAATTTAATATAAACGATAAATGGCAACCTCAAAATTTGACAAAATTGCAAACTTTAGGATTAGAATTTTCCTTTAGGCAAGTATTTCAACATAAATTTTTTAAAGAATTTGCTTTGTCTTATGCTTATTTGCAGATGAATAAAGACAACACATCTGATTTTATATCAAAATATGCCTTGGATTATTTGAAGCATAAATTGACTTTTCAATTCTCGCATCGTTTTATTTTCCAAACTAATCTTTTTTGGACAGGCATCTATAAAAATAGGAACGGACAATATTTAACTTACGAAAATGATGCCTATCGGTTATACGATTTTAAACCTTATTTTTTAACGAATTTAAAATGGTCTAAACAAGCGAAAAAGTTTCGTGTTGGGTTAAGTGTCGAGAATCTTTTTAATATTACGTACAGAGATTTGTCATATATAAAAATGCCAGGACGTTGGCTTATATTTGAATTGCAATACCAAATTAAATAATCATTCTCTTCTGATGGACAAAGTACTTTTTAGATAGATTGGTTATGTTTAACTTTACCTTTTTCTTTGTGCTGGCGTGTTATTATGCTGATTATTTATTTTCTTAAAACTTAACTCAGAGAAAGAATCTTTTGAATTCTTTTTAATGAAGCACACGGTTGTTTATTAAAATTTTATTTCGAACAAAATATATTATAATAAGATATTCCCACAAAATGAATTTGTCTTTTGTCTTAAATTTTTCAATAAAAGCATAAAGGTTTTAATATTAGCTTCATTTCATAAACTTATCATAATAATGGTTTCCTCTTTGGTCGCTCACATTCAAGAGATAAATGCCATGAGGCAAAGTTGCAATATTATAATTGTTTGCAGATTTGCTGAATTTTAAAACCGTTTTTCCTGTTAAATCGTTTATGACAATAGATCGTACTTTAGATTTATACTTTAATTTAATATATAAAAAGTCGTTTTTGACAAACGTACGTAAGGCTTTTTTATTATAATTAGCAATAGCATTGGTGTCGTCATGAGCTAACCAAACGCTGGCATTAAGCATCAATTTTCTATGTGAACCGTTGCCTTCGTCATACCATCCATTATACAAGCGGTCATGGGGATCACCTGTTCCGTCATCTGCCGGTGAACTGTCTCCTATAGCTACCACCCGTCCTTGTCCAAATTGGGCCGATACAAATAAAGCTTCATCTTGTAAAGATTGTCTAAAAATTAAGCCTTGGACCGTGTTGTTGTCAGTGGGGAAAAGATTTATACTGGTGCCGCCATGAAATTCAAGAGCGGTTACATCGCCAAAAAAACCATGTAATATAGGGTTGCTTGGTAAGTTGGCTACATTAGACGTGGTTTCGCTAAAGTTTTTATAGTTAAATAAAAAACCGAAAGGGTCGGATTGCATTGGATTATTTTGAAAAAAATCATTCCAAACATCAACAGAATCATCACCGTCACCATTACGATCAGATCTGTCGTGATCTGAAGTTATAAACAAACCACCACCATTTTGCACAAAGTTCATCAAAGCTAATTTTTCATTAGCCGTAAACAAAATATTAGGTTCTGTAACTATAAAGACGTTATAGTTTGTTAAATCTTGCGGATTGTTACTATCCCCATAAGTGATTTGTCCATTATAAGGCAAGGTTTCGACCTGGTAGCCATATTGCACTAATTCAATGCCCCAAGCAGAGTTGGCACCGGTCCAGTAGCTTTCATCTGTTTGCATAGTCACTGTAGATTGGTCCGGGCTTGGAAAACGTTGCGGATTAGCCTCATTACCACCAATAACCGGATTGGGATTGTATTTTAAGTTAAAATTATCGGCATCTATTTGCCAATCGGCATTGTTGGCTGTTTCTGCTTTGGTTGCATCAAAAAGTATTTTAATTTGTGCTGTTCCGGCAAGTCCGGTTAACAGCCAAAAAAGAAGAATAATATTTTTCATATTAAAGGTATTTTTTGTTTATCTGATTGGTTCGCCATACAAATCGAACTCTTCGGCTTTTATAATTTTTAATGGAATAAATTTGCCTATTTCCAAAGCATATTTACGGGCATCAACCCAAACTTCATTATCGACTTCAGGGCTGTCATATTCAGTCCTTCCGACAAAATAATCTCCTTCTTTCCGGTCGATCAAACATTTAAAAACTTTTCCGACTTTAGCCTGATTTTTGTCATAAGATATTTGACTTTGAAGGGCCATTATTTCAGCAACCCGTTTATTTTTTATGTCGTCAGGGACATCATCAATCAATTTTCCTGCATGGGTATTTTCTTCATGTGAGTAGGCAAACACACCTAAACGGTCAAATTTGGTTTGGGCTACCCATTGTTTTAGTTCTTCAAATTTTTCTTCGGTTTCACCCGGATAACCTACAATTAATGTCGTACGAATGGCTAAATCCGAATTTTTTTCGCGCAATTTTCGTAAAAGATCTTCCGTTTTTTCACGGGTATGTCCCCGCCGCATCGATTTTAAGATATCATTATTAATATGTTGCAGTGGAATATCCATATAATTACAGATCTTTTCTTCTTGTGCAATGGTGTCAATAACTTCTTCGGGAAAACCCGTGGGAAATGCATAATGCAGTCGAATCCATTCAATACCTTCAACCTTTGTCAAAGCTTTTAACAGGTCATTTAAGCGGCGTTTGCCATATAAATCTAAGCCATAAAAAGTTAAATCTTGGGCTATTAGAATAAGTTCTTTGACGCCTTTGGCAGCTAATTTTTTGGCCTCCATCACCAAGCTTTCTATAGTACGGCTTTGGTGTCCGCCACGCATGAGCGGAATAGCACAAAAGGAACAAGAACGGTCACAACCTTCTGATATTTTTAAATAGGCATAATGACTCGGGGTTGTTAGTTTTCTTTCGCCAATAAGTTCATGTTTGTAATCGACATTGAATTCTTTTAGCAAATTGACCATATCGTGTGTGCCGAAATATTGGTCTACTTCCGGAATTTCTTTAGGTAGTTCCTCTTTGTAACGTTCGCTTAAACAGCCTGTTACATATACTTTGTCAATTTTTCCCGCTTCTTTATCATGTATGGCTGCCAAAATAGTATCGACCGATTCTTGCTTGGCATCATGTATAAAACCACATGTGTTTATAATCACAATATCACCTTGGTCTCCATTATGGGTGACTTGGTAGCCGTTATGGCTGAGTTGGCCCATCAAGTTTTCGCTGTCATAAACATTTTTAGAACAACCTAAGGTGATGATATTTATCTTTTTCTGTTTAACTTTCATTTACTATTTTATTGAGTGGCAAAGATACGGATTTAAACCTATTGTTCTTAAGTCTTTAATTTTTATCACCGGTTGATTTTTGGATTAAACTTGACAAGCACATTTAAATTTTTGTATCTTTGTTTTATATTTCCTGCCAAAACCCATTGGTGGGAAATATTTTTTATCATTTTTAAAAACATTGAATATGAGCAAGATAATATATTTAACCCCCGAAGGACTGGAGAATCTGAAAAAGGAATTGGAATATTTGAAATTTACCGAGATGCCCGAAATCACTAAGCGAATTGCAGAGGCGCGCGATAAAGGAGATTTGTCCGAAAATGCAGAATATCATGCGGCAAAAGAAGAGCAAGTACGGGTGAATAATAAGATTCAAGAACTTCAATCGACCCTTGCCAATGCCCGTATTTTGGATGAAAAAGATTTGGATACTTCCAAGGTTTTGATTTTTTCGACGGTAAAGATTAAAAATTTGAAAACCAAAAAAGAAAAAAGTTATACTTTGGTGTCAGCTAATGAAGCCGATCCGGTAAAAGGCAAAATTTCGGTTGACTCTCCAATTGGAAAAGGCTTATTGGGTAAATCTGTCGGCGATATAGCTGAAATAGATGTTCCGGCAGGCAAACTGCAGTTAGAAATATTAGAAATTACGCGATAAAACTTTTTGATAAATATATTAAACCAAAAAACCGGCTAATTTGCCGGTTTTTGTTTTTTTATAAAAGCAACTATTTCGTTGGCCGCTTTTTCTGACACCGGTTCTTTTCCCAGTAAATTTTCGAGTGCCTCATAGTCCTTTAAACATTGTTCCCGTTCAGGCCCTTTATTCAAAGCTTTCAGATGTTTAGTCAAGTTTTGTGTATTAAATTCATGTTGAAGTAATTCCGGAATAATGGGGCGTTGCATTATCAAATTCGGCAGGGAAAAAAAATCGATTTTAACCAAGTGTTTGCCTATGGCATATTGCCAATTGTGTGTTTTATACACCACCACTTGCGGAACTTTAAACAATGCGGTTTCAAGGGCAGCAGTTCCGGAAGTAACCACCGCACTGTGACTATGTTGAAGTAAATCGTATGTTTGATTAAAAACAACCGGAATGTCCGGATAATTTTTGAGCCAATAGTGATAATCTTCAGGTTTAAATGATGGCGCCCCTGATATAACAAATTGATAACCGGGGAATTTTTTAATAATTTTTAGCATTCCCGGCAATATCATTTTGAGTTCTTGCCGGCGACTGCCCGGCAATAGGGCAATAACCGGCTTGTCTTTTAATTTATTTTGATGAAGGAATTCTTTACGGCTTTTGCCTTGATGATTTTTTACGGCATCGACTACCGGATTACCGACATAAGTAGCTTCAATACCATGTTTTTTGTAATAGTCCGTTTCAAATGGTAAAATGACTAATAACTGATCGACATATTTTTTTATTTTCTTGACCCGACCTTCTTTCCATGCCCATAATTTGGGCGAGATATAATAAGTTGTTTTATACCCTTTTTTATGGGCAAAAGCGGCTATTTTTAAATTAAAACCGGGATAGTCAACCAAAATGACGCTGTCCGGCTTAAAAGCTATGAGAGCTTTTTTGGTTCTTTTAAAATTATGATAGATGGTTTTTATATTTTTAAGCACATCAATAACGCCCATAAAAGCCATTTTTTTATAATCTATAAGCGGTTCTTTGTGGCTGACCGCTTTCATTAAGTCGCCGCCAAGAAACATAAATTCTGCCTGCTTGTCTTTTTTTAAGAGCGCTTTCATAAGGTTTGCGGCATGTAAGTCACCGGAAGCTTCTCCGGCTATAATAAAATATTTCATATTATCTAATTTAAGGCAAAGATAAACAAGTATTCCTATATTGTTTAGTGTATTTGTTGCTCGGTATTTTGCCAATTGCCAAAATATTAATTTTGTTTTTGGTTGATTAAATATTATTGTCTGTCATAGTTTGACTGGAGAATAAAATGTATTTTTGTAGGGTAAATTAAGAAAAATATGAAAGTTTTAGTTACAGGCGGATTAGGTTTTATCGGCTCGCATACAGTTGTTGAATTGCAACAAAAAGGATATGATGTTTTGGTGGTAGATAATTTATCTAATTCGACGCCGGCTGTTTTAGAAGGTATTGAAAGTATTACGGGACAAAAACCTTATTTCGAAAAACTGGATTTGCGTTATAAAGACGCGGTACAAAAAATATTTGAACTTCATCCCGATATTGAGGGAGTGATTCATTTTGCTGCGTCAAAAGCAGTGGGAGAAAGTGTGGAAAAGCCCTTGTTATATTACGAAAATAACATTTCGTCATTAATTTATTTATTGAAAGAATTAACCAATCGAAATATTAATAATTTTATTTTCAGCTCTTCATGTACCGTTTATGGTGAACCCGATGACTTACCTGTGACAGAACAAGCACCTATAAAACCTGCCTTATCTCCTTATGGTAATACCAAGCAAATAGGAGAGGAAATAATCAATGATACCGTCAATGCTTATGCCGGATTTAAAGCTATTGCTTTACGGTATTTTAATCCTATCGGTGCGCATCCATCGGGTGAAATAGGCGAGTTACCGCGTGGTATTCCGCAAAATTTGGTTCCTTTTGTCACGCAAACAGCCGCCGGTATTAGAAAAGAATTGTCTGTTTTTGGCAATGATTATCCAACACCTGACGGTACAGCTATTCGTGATTATATTCATGTGGTAGATTTGGCACAAGCTCATATTATTGCACTTGAACGTTTGTTTAATAATAAGCAAAAATCAAATTTTGAAGTGTTTAATATTGGAACCGGTCAAGGAAGTTCGGTCATGGAAATTATCAAAACTTTTGAAAAAGTAACCGGTGTACCGCTTAATTATAAAATTGTTGACCGGCGGCCGGGCGATGTTGTTGCAGTATGGGCCGATACGCAATTGGCAACAAACGAGTTGGGATGGCAAGCCAAATTAGGTTTAGAAGATGCTTTGCGTGATGCTTGGCAATGGCAACAAAATTTGGTTTCAAAATAGAACACAATGTATGATTTTATAGTAGTCGGCTTAGGTATTGCCGGATGGTCTTTTTTGCAGGTTTTAGAAGAAAATCATCAGAATTTTATTGTATTTGATAATAATTCGCAACAATCGACCCGCATTGCCGGTGGGATGTATAATCCGGTTATTTTAAAACGTTTTACGCCGGCGTGGCAAGCGCACCAAATGTTGCCCTATTCTTTGCTTCAATTTAAAAAAGCTGAGTTTACTTATCAACAAAAATACATACATGATATAAACATTTACCGCAAATTAACCGGTGTTGAAGAGCAAAACAATTGGATGGCTGCTTCGGACAAACCTGTTTTGTCAGCTTATATGAATGGTATAAGTCATGAATCTATTGAAGGGATTCCTGCCAAATACGGGTTTGGTGTGTTGTATGGAACCGGTATTGTTAATGTCGCCCGCTTACTTGATGATGCAACCCAAAAACTTGAAAAAAAAGGCTTGTTAAAAAAAGAGAATTTTGTTTATGACCGGCTTGAAATTCATGACAATTTTGTGCAATATCAAGATATTAAGGCCAAATATATTGTTTTTGCAGAAGGCTATGGTTTAAAGAAAAATCCTTTCTTCCAAAATTTACCTTTGACAGGCACCAAAGGTGAGATGTTAATGATTGAAACCGGTGTACATATACCTTATATAGTTAAATCCAATGTGTTTATAGCACCAAATGTGGCAAAAAAAGGACAATATTACGTTGGGGCGACTTATAATTGGCAAGATAAAACCAATATTCCTACAGATGAAGCACGCCGGCATTTAACAGCTAAGCTTCAACAATTGCTGCATGCTCCATTTGACATTGTCCAACAAAAAGCCGGTATTAGACCTACGGTAAAAGACCGGCGTCCTTTGGTAGGCACACATCCCTTGCATCCAAATTTGGCGGTTTTAAACGGCATGGGAACCAGAGGCGTTATATTGGCCCCAACTATGGCAAAGCAATTATTTAATCATCTGGTTTTTGATTTACCTTTGATGAAGGAAGTTGATATCAAGCGGTTTCGGACGGATAGTCAATAGTTTTTTAGCCGGTCTAAATCTGAAAAAAGTAATTTGATATTTTCATAAGAGTTTTCAAGCGGCCATTTGTTTTTTTGAATATCTAACCATTCAACCTTTTCAATGCCTTCTTCTTCTTGTGGTATTAAAGGGCTTTTAGCGTCTTCATTCATTTTATACCAGTGGGTAATTTTAAGGCGTTTTTTTTTATTTTCGGTAAAAAGATGATAAGTGTCTAACAAAAAATGATCGATGCTGATATTTTGGATGCCACATTCTTCTTTTACTTCTCTTAGGGCCGTTTCATCCGGTTGCTCACCGGGTTCCATTTTTCCTTTTGGCAAGTCCCATTTGCCGTTCCGGTATATAAACAAATACTTATTTTCATCGTTTTGTACGATACCGCCGGCAGCTTCTATAACATCAAAATGGGTTTTAAAGTTGTGCCATGCGTATTTTATATTCGGATGATACAAAAATACTTCGGGTAGTAAATTATTTTGTAATTTTTGAATAATTTCATCTAAATTTACTGAAGAAAAGGCATAAACATGGCGGGAATTGTTATTAAGATTGTCCGTTATCGTTATTGCTTTATCAAAGATGTAAACTTTATAGGACATAATTCTTAATTTTCATACAAATTTAAGAAAATTTAAGAAAAAATGAAATATAAAGAATAGAAAAGCTTGTAAAATAAATTACAAGCTTGAGTGTCAAATTATTAGCTTTTAATAAAGCGCGTTGGCTTATTTCCCAAAATATTTTAAATTTCTGATAGCTTTAAGTGGATTGTCGTGGTTAAAAATGTAACTGGCTGCGACCAACACGTCGGCACCGGCAGCATAGAGCTTAGGCGCATTGGTGTCATTAATGCCACCATCTACTTCTATGAGGGCTTTACTATCATTATCAGCAATCAAATCTTTGGCTTCTCTAATTTTATCATAAGTATGTTCGATAAATTTTTGACCACTATAACCGGGATTGACGGACATGATTAAGACTAAATCCAAATCTGCAATAATATCCTTTAATAAACTGACGGGTGTATGTGGATTTAGGGCTACGCCGGCTTTCATGCCGACTTTTTTAATTAAATCAACGGTGCGGTTTAAATGAATTTGCGTTTCGTAATGGACAGTAAGGATATCAACGCCGATAAGTTTGAAGTTATGAACGTATCGCTCTGGTTTTTCAATCATTAAATGTGCATCAAAGACTTTTCCGGTAAGTTTTCTTAAACTTTTAATCACCGGCATACCAAAACTAATATTGGGCACAAAGTTGCCATCCATCACATCTAAATGTATCCAGTCAGCTTCACTTTCGTTAAGCATTTTAAAAGTTTTTTCCATATCAGCAAAATCAGCTGATAAAATAGAAGGAGCAATAATGGGTGATTGTGACATAAGTATTAAATTTTTATAAGCTAAATTAATTATTTTTAACGAAAAAGGGAATGATTTTTGCTTATTTTTGCAACATAATTATCACCTGGTATTTAATATGTAAATAGTGACATTTATCCATGAATTTTATTTTGTTTGACCAAAATTCCCTAAAGGAAAATCTTTTGCCTTTGACTTATTTCCGGCCGATTCCGGCTATTCGTTGTGGTATTCTTACACTCCAAGAGAAATGGGAATCGTTTTTAAATTCACCAACGAGTATTTTGTCTGAAACATATTTGCAAGAAAAATTTCCGGTTTCATATCAGACCGACAATGTATATATCAATAGCGCTGTTTTTCCTTCGCGAGAATTAGTCCGGGCTATTGATACTTTATTGCCCGGTGAAATCTTATCGAAAGGCAATTTCCCCATTGCCATAAGGTCAGGGAAATTAAATTGGGAAGCAGTACAAAATTTCGCTGGAAAGAAAAAACTATACGATGGTAACTTGCAAACCTTAACCCATTTAACAGATATATTTCGTCTTAACGGACAGCAAATAAAGCAGGATTTTGAAAGGCTTACATATGGCAAAGAAAGTAGGAAATTGCCTGAAACAGCTATTATAATAGGCGACTATCCTGTTTTTTTAGAGGAAGGTGCCCAAATTGAATCGGCTATTTTTTATACCGGTGATGGTCCGGTTTACATTGGTAAAAATGTGAAAATTTTGGCCGGAAGTTTGATTAGAGGTCCTTTTGCCGCGTTAGAAGGTTCGGTGGTAAAAATGGGGGCAAAAATATACGGTGGAACTACTTTGGGACCAAACACCAAAGCCGGTGGCGAAATTAAAGATACGGTGTTTTTTGGCAATGCCAACAAAGGCCATGACGGTTATTTGGGTGATTCTGTGATAGGAGAATGGTGTAATTTGGGGGCCGATACCAATAATTCAAATTTGAAAAATAATTATTCCAATGTCAAATTATGGCATTATCCAACCGGAGATTTTGCGGATACAGGTTTGCAATTTTGCGGTTTAATTATGGGGGACCATTCCAAATCCGGCATTGCGACCATGTTTAATACCGGAACAGTTGTAGGGGTTAACAGTAATGTTTTTGGTGGTGATTATCAACCCAAATTTTTTCCTTCCTTCAAATGGGGCGGGCAAAACTATGTTGATTACCGTTTGGATAAAGCCCAACAAGTTGCTGAGGCGGTTATGAAACGGCGACAAAAAGATTTTGATTCGATTGAGCAAAATTTGTTCAAAGCAGTCTATAATTTGATTAAAGAAAAAGAAGCCGGCTTTTAGGTTTTTATTAAAATTTTAAAATATAATACATATGTGTGGAATCGTAGGATATATAGGGCAAAGAAATGCTTTTCCAATTATTATTAATGGTTTAAAACGTTTAGAATACCGGGGTTATGACAGCGCCGGCATGGCATTGTATCATCGAGATTTGATTTTAAAGAAAACTAAAGGAAAAGTAGCTGATTTGGAAGCTTTATTTGTTGAGGCTGATGATAAGCAAGGCAATATTGGGTTGGGGCATACCCGTTGGGCGACTCATGGTGAGCCAAATGATGTAAATGCACATCCGCATGTATCCAATTCGGGCAATTTGGTTATCGTGCATAATGGTATTATTGAAAATTATGATGCCATTAAAAAAACCTTAAGTCAACGTGGCTACAATTTTGAAAGTGATACCGATACCGAGGTGTTGGTTAATCTGATTGAAGATGTGATGAAGCAAGAAGCTGTCGGCTTGGGAAAAGCCGTACAAATAGCTTTGAATGAAGTTGTTGGCGCTTATGCCATTGCCGTTTTTGACCGTCAAAATCCTGACGAAATTGTCCTGGCACGTTTGGGAAGCCCTTTGGCTATTGGCGTAGGGGAAGAGGAATATTTCATTGCTTCTGATGCCACTCCTTTTATCGAATTTACCAAAAATGCTTTGTATTTAGAGGATGAACAAATGGCAATCATAAAAAAAGGCGCCGCCCCTGATATTAGAAACATAAAAGACGATAAAAAGGTGGTACCTTACATACAAGAATTGCAATTGAGTTTGGATCAAATTGAAAAGGGGGGATATGAACATTTTATGTTAAAAGAAATTTATGAACAGCCAAACGTTATAAGAGACACGATGCGCGGACGTGTTTTGCCCGGACAGAATTTGATTAAACTTTCGGGGATTGACAATCATTTGCAAAAATTTTTAAATGCGGACCGCATTATAATGATAGGAGCCGGTACTTCATGGCATGCCGGATTGGTTGGTGAGTATTTATTTGAAGAATTAGCGCGCGTACCTGTTGAGGTAGAATATAGTTCCGAATTTCGCTATCGCAATCCTATTATTAGAGAAAATGATATCGTTATTCCTATTTCACAATCCGGCGAAACAGCTGATACCTTAGCAGCTATAAAATTAGCTAAAAATAAAGGAGCATTTATTTATGCGGTATGTAATGTTGTTGGGTCTTCTATTCCGCGCGAGTCTGATTCAGGTACTTATACCCATGCAGGTCCTGAAATAGGAGTTGCTTCTACCAAAGCTTTTACAACCCAAGTGATGGTTATGGCCATGATGGCTTTGAAGTTAGCCAAAGAAAAGGGGACCATTTCGATGTCTGAATATAATTTATATTTGTCCGAATTGGCTTCCATTCCGGATAAAATAGAGAAAACTTTGCAAACAGATTTGTATATACAACAGATAGCGCACCATTATAAAGATGCGACCAATGCATTGTATTTAGGACGTGGCTTTAACTTTCCGGTGGCTTTAGAAGGCGCTTTAAAACTCAAAGAGATTTCCTATATCCATGCCGAAGGTTATCCGGCTGCAGAAATGAAGCACGGCCCCATAGCTCTGATTGACGAAAATATGCCGGTGTTTGTAATTGCGACCAAAAAAGGACAATATGAAAAAATTGTGAGTAATATCCAAGAAATCAAATCGAGAAAAGGAAAAATTATTGCTATTGTCACTGAAGGGGATCAGCAAGTAAAAGAATTGGCCGATCATGTTATTGAAATACCTGAAACCATCGAAGCTTTTACGCCGCTTTTGGCTACCATTCCTTTACAATTGTTATCGTATTATATTGCTGTTTACCGGGCTTGTAATGTCGATCAACCACGCAATTTAGCAAAATCTGTGACAGTAGAATAGCCCGGTATGCATCATTTGTTATCTCAATACAAGCGGCTTATTATTATTGGTGTTTCATTAACTGCACTAATGGTCACTTTGTGGAAAACAAATCAATTTTTACAAGATTTTAAAAAGGAAGAACATGCTAAAATGGCTATTTTGGCTTCGGCTTATCAAAAATTAATAGAAGTAAAAAACGACAATCAGCCTTTGTTTAACCTTTCATCCATGATTTTGGAAAATAACCACACTATTCCGGTAATTATTGTCGATAAAAATGATCATATCGTATTTTACCGTAATTTTTCTAAAAATAAACCGGCATTTTTAAAAAAAAAATTACAGGCATTTAAGCAAACAGATAAACATTTTAAACTGGATTTGGGAAAAGGCGATTATCAAATTTTATATTATGGCAACTCATCGCTTTTAAATAAACTAACTTATTATCCCCTTATTTTGGGTGGTATTTTTTTACTTTTTCTAATCATCATTTATTTATATTATCATACCGGAAAAATTTCTGATGAAAATAAATTATGGTCCGGTTTGGCCAAAGAAACAGCTCATCAAATAGGGACTCCTTTAAGTTCATTAATGGGTTGGGTAGAGTTGCTTAAGGCCGAAGACAATATTGATATCCCGGTAGAAGAAATAGAAAAAGATGTGCAGCGTTTGAACGTTATTTCACAACGGTTCTCAAAAATAGGTTCTGTGCCTGTTTTGACTCAAGCTGATATTTATAAAATAACACAAAAGACTGTTCAATATATCAAAAACCGAAGTTCGAAATGGATTGATATTAAGTTGCATAAACCGGCCAAGCCTGTATGTGCTTTGGTTAACGAGCAACTTTATGCTTGGGTGATAGAAAATATCTTAAAAAACGCCATTGATGCGATGAAAGGTAAAGGCCAAATTGATATTGTTTTGACAGAGTCGGATAAACAAGTACTAATTGATATTTCCGATACCGGCAGTGGTATACCGGCAGGTAAAGCCAAACGAATTTTTGAACCGGGATTTACCACCAAAAAAAGAGGATGGGGTTTGGGTTTGTCCTTAACCAAACGAATTATTGAACAATATCATAAAGGGAAAATTTATTTACGGCAGACCTCGGCAAAGGGAACAACTTTTAGAATTGTTTTACCTAAATAAAAAAAACTGTTCATATTATAAACAGCTCAAATAATAAGAGGCACCTAGCAGATTCGAACTGCTGTAAACGGTTTTGCAGACCGCTGCCTAGCCACTCGGCCAAGGTGCCTTTTAAAGTGGGACAAATTTACACTTTTTTTCTATTATGCCAAAGTTCTTTATCGTCTTTTTTTCATCAAAACACTGACGGCTTCAATATTGCCACCAACCGGCGGATTTAATTTGGTAATTTTAACTTCTACCTTTTGAGCATTGTCAAATTCTTGCATAATATGATCAATAATCCGTGCGGCAACTGTTTCCATTAATTTGGCTCTGATTTTCATTTCTTCAATAACTATTTCATTTAATCTGGTATAATCCAAACCATAAGCCAAATCATCTGTTTCAGCAGCTTTTTTCATATTTGTTTTGACCTTAAGATCTGTCCTGAATTCAGCTCCTATTTTTTCTTCTTCATCCATGCAACCGTGAAAGCTGTATGTGCGTATATTAGAGAGGATGATATAACCCATAAATGTTTTTGCGACAAAAATACATTTTTTTAATCAATCAAGGTTAAGCTTTTAATCCAATATAGCTGTTGAATATTAAAAAAGTCGCCATTTGAGGCGACTTTTAAAATAAGTGTTTTAGAATTTTAGTTTTCTTTAGAGGCATCTTTTTGTTCGTTACCCCCTTCTTTAAACAATTCTTTCTTGATGATTTCGTCATAAACATTTTCAGGAAGTGCACCCGGTTGCATCATCGGGGTGCCTTCTTTAGGTATGAATAAAATACTGGGGATGCTACGAATGCCAAACATGCCGGCTAATTCACGTTCCTTCTCAGTATCTACTTTATAGACTTTTAATTTTCCTTCATATTTGTTTGAAAGATTTTCCATAATGGGAGCAACCATTTTACATGGTTGACACCAATCTGCCCAAAAATCTATAATAGCAGGGACATCTCCTTTGTATTTCCACTCTTTCTCGTTTTCGTAATCAAAAATTTCATCCTTAAATTTTTGTAAGGTCAAATCAATTGTTGGCATAATTTCAGTTTTTTAATGAGTTGCAAATATAAAACATTTTAATAGGCATTGTCAAGTATTTGCCTGAAAAAGTAAATACTTAATTTTCAGCGGCTTATTTTTTTCTTTGTAACATTTATGTCACATTTTTAAACCACTTGTATTTGATTAAGATAATCAACCCGGCAATAGCGGTCAAAATATTGGTGATAGGATAAGATATCCATATGCCAAATTGTTTTAAATCAGTATGATAGCCTAAATAGTAGGCCAATGGGAACCGTAATAACCAGACTGAAAGAAGGGCCAAAATCATTGAAATTTTTGTTTTTCCGGCACCTCTAAATGCTCCCATTAATACCAATAATATTCCTAGAAAGCCAAAAGAAATGGACAGACATTTGATAAAACGGGCACTTTCTTGTATGGTGGCTATGTCATTTGGGATAAAAAATTTTGCCACTTCAATGGCATAAATAAAAAGAATGATTCCAATAAAACTTAAGACCCCAAAAGCGATTCCTAAGCTTAATTCCAAGGTTTTTTTAACCCGGTAATAAGCTTTGGCCCCAATATTTTGTCCCACCAAAGTAGATGTTGCCATACTCAGTCCAAAAGCCGGAATAATAATAAAACTTAAAATTCGAGAGCCAATACCATAACTGGCTAACACCATAGTGCCAAAATGCGTTACCAGCATAACCATCATAAATATACCCAAAGCACGGCTTACTTGTTCAATAGAAACAGGCAAACCTAGTTTAAAGAGTTCTTTGATTAGTTTAAAATCGGGTTTATAATCGCTTAAGCTTATTTTGATACCTTGTGACCCGTTAAACATATAATACAGCGCAATGCCAGCCGATAAAATTTGGGTGCCGACGGTTGCCAAAGCAGCTCCTTTTACCCCAAAACCGGGCAAAATATCTTTATAACCGAATATAAAAAGCGGATCGAGTATCAGATTGAGCAAGACCGTTGTCAACACAATATAAAAGGGCAATTTTACCTTCCCGATACTTCGCATCAGAGATTGGAATGTCAGATAAATAAAAGAGGCCGGTAAGCCTAAAAAAGTTATTTTCAAATAAGCCACGGCTTCTTCATAAACATCCGGTTTTACTTTCATGATACCTACCAAAACCGGGCTTAGAAAGTAGCCGGTTGCCGACAGTATGATGGAGATAAAAAAGACACTGTAAAAAGTTTGTGAAGCAATATGGGCGACCGATTTTAAATCTTTAGCACCTTTGCGTTTAGCAACTAAAATAGAACCGGCTATGGCCATGCCCGATCCCAACGAAATGATGATAAACACGATAGGGAATGCCAATGAAACGGCAGCAACAGCCACACTTCCCAACCGGCCAACCCAAAAGGTATCGGTCAGGTTATAAGCAGTTTGTAATATATTGGTTAAAATTAAAGGGATCGATAATTTTATAAGCGCCTTTAAGATGGAGCCTTCCGTTAAATTTTCTAAATCTGTTTTTTTCAAATCGATTGCTTTTAAATTAATTTAAATTTAATTTTGTTTTGTTCCAACCATTTTATCAGTTCCGGTGTTACTTTAATGCCTAATTTGGTGGATAAAGGCAGACTCAAATCAGGCTCTTTACGGTCAATTAAATTGATTTTAAATTTTTGTTTTCCCGGAAATTTATGCAAATTTTCATGTAAATTATCAATAACTTCTTTAGAAAGCTTATCTGCATATAAGGTCATGGTTAAGTCTTTGGGATTTTTCTCAAAGACTTCATTGAGTAATTGGATGTCTAAAATATTAATTCTTAAACGTTTAGGGTCATAGAAACTCCGGCTGACACGTAATTTTACCAAAACAAAAATTTTTGGAACAAAGAAACGTGAAAATTTCAAATAATCATCATTCCATAAATCCAAGGTGATGCTGTCTGAATAATCTTCCAATGTCAATTCGCCTTTTTGCTTACCATTGCGTGTTTCAAAATGACGTGCTCCAACCACCATGCCTGCAATTACCAAATCTTTCCCCAGCATTTGTTCATATTTACGATATTCGAGCAGTTTTTCTACCTTCTCTTCTTCATTTTCAAGTAGTTCTGCTCCTTCTATTTGTCGCTCTTCATCCTTTTTGCCGGATAATGTTTCAATCATTTTATTGATTTCATAAATGGATTTTTGAACATAATATTCATATTCGGTTTTTAAAGTGTCTAATGGATGCCCGGATAAGTATATGCCGGTTACTTCTTTTTCTTTTTCTAATTTTTGTAATTCGGACCAAGGTTCACAAGCCGGAATTTCGGGTTCGGGAATTTGTACTTCAGCCGAATTGCCAAATAATGAAGTTTGTAAAGAAGCTTCATTTTTTTTATAATTTTGGCCAAACTTAATGGCTTTTTCTATAAATGTTGCCCCATTGGTTTCATGAAAATATTGCGCCCGGTGCGTGCCTTCAAAACAATCGAATGCACCGGCTTTTACCAGTGTTTCTATCGTTCTTTTATTAACGGCTCTCAGGTTAACACGTTTTATAAAATCAAAAAAAATTTTGTAAGGTCCATTCTTTTGTCGTTCGTTGATGATGGCTTCGACAGCCGCCTTACCAACGCCGGCCGCTCCGCCTAAACCATAGCGTATATTACCTTCTTTGTTAACCGTGTATAAATAATTAGATTCATTGATATCAGGCGGTAATACTTTAATCCCCATTTTGCGGGTTTCTTCCATTAAAAAGGACAATTTTTTTGCATCTTTTAAATTATGCGACAAAACGGCTGCCATATATTCAGAAGGATAATTGGCTTTAAGATAAGCCGTTTGGTAGGATACTACCGCATAGCTAACCGCATGTGAACGGTTAAAGGCATAGGAAGCAAAACTTTTCCAGTCTTCCCAAATCTTTTCCAATATTTCTTTAGGATGCCCGTTTTTAGTTGCACCTTCAATAAAGAGGGGATACATTTGTGCCAATAAAGCATGGTTTTTTTTACCCATTGCTTTACGCAAGGTATCGGCTTGTCCTTTGGTGAAACCGGCCAATTTTTGTGACAGCAGCATAACTTGTTCTTGATAAATGGTTATACCATAAGTGGTTTTAAGGTACTCTTCCATTTCAGGCAAATCGTATGTCACCGGCTCTTGACCATATTTACGGCGGATATAATTTGGAATTTTTTCCATGGGTCCGGGACGGTATAGGGCAACCATGGCAATCAAATCTTCAAATTCTGTTGGCCGTAAGTTCATCAAATGCTTGCGCATTCCGTCCGATTCAAATTGGAAAACGGTAGCCGTTTGCCCACGTTGAAACAAACGGTAAGTGTTTTCATCGTCCAACGGCAAGTTATCTATATCAATTTTTTCACCTCTGCGTTCTTCTATTAATTGTAAGGCATCGCGGATGATGGTCAAAGTTTTAATGCCCAGAAAATCCATTTTCAATAGTCCGGCCGACTCCACAACCGAGTTGTCAAACTGGGTGACAAACATGTCAGAACCTTTGGCAGTGGTAACCGGCACGACATTGTCCAGATTTGTCGGGGCAATAATAAAACCACAGGCATGCAGCCCCAAATTACGTAACGATCCTTCTATACGTCCGGCTGTCTTAACGGTACGGGCAAGTTCATCGGTACCACCGGCTATTTCTGCCAATTCAAGCACGTCGGCAATCAACTCAGGGCGCTTGGCTTTTTCTTTAATCTTAGCTTCGTCTTTTTTTAGGACCAAACTTAAAGATACATGGGCCTTTTTGGCCAATTTTTCCGATTCGGACAAAGGTAATTCGGTTACTCTGGCAGCATCTTTTATCGACGATTTGGCAGCCATGGTGCCGTAAGTAATAATTTGTGCGACCCTTTCACGTCCATATTTATTGATGACATATTCGATCACTCTTTCACGTCCTTCATCGTCAAAATCCATATCAATATCCGGTAACGACACCCGTTCGGGATTGAGAAAACGTTCGAAAAGTAATTGGTATTTTATTGGATCGACATTAGTAATGCCTAAGGTATAAGCTACAGCCGAGCCAGCTGCCGAACCCCGTCCGGGACCGCACATAACGCCCATTTTTTTGGCTGCTTTTATGATATCTTGAACGATGAGGAAATAACCCGGATAGCCTGTTTTTTCAATAGTATCCAATTCAAATTCAAGTCGTTCTTTAATCTCAGGTGTCAGTTCGCCCCAACGCTTTTTGGCGCCTTCATAGGTGAGATAACGCAAATAGGCATTTTCACCACGTTTGCCGCCATCTTGTTCGTCTAAGGGATCAACAAATTCTTCCGGAATATCAAATTTGGGTAGCAAAACATCTCTTTTGAGCTTAAAGACTTCAACTTTATCCACTATTTCTTGAATATTGATAATGGCTTGCGGAATGTCTTTAAACAATTCTTTCATCTCCTCGGGCGATTTGAAGTAAAACTCATTGTTGGGTAAGCCATATCTGAAACCCCGGCCACGACCTATAGGAGTCGATTTTTTTTCATTGTCACGAATACAAAGCAACACATCTTGTGCATCGGCATCTTCTTGCTCTATATAATATGTGTTATTGGCTGCCACCGTTTTTACTTGATGCTTTTGCGACAAAGCAAGCATTACCCGGTTAACATGTTCTTCTTCTTCCAACCCATGCCGGTTGAGTTCTAAATAATAGTCATCACCAAAAAGATTCTTCCACCACAGCAGTGCCTCCTCGGCCTGATTATTGCCCATGCTTAAGATTTTTTGGGCAATTTCACCATTGAGAGCACCACTGAGGACAATTAAGTTGTCTTTGTATTTTTCTATCCAATCACGACCGATACGCGGCACATAATAAAAGCCCTCAGTATGGGCTGCAGAGGTTAGTTTAATGAGGTTTTGATAACCTTTTTTGTTTTTAGCGATAAAAATAGTGGCATAACCATTATCTTTAACATCTTTTTTTGTGTGGTCGTTTACGACATTTAATTCAACGCCAACCAAAGGTTTAATTTGTTCGTTTTCTGGTTTATTTTGATTATGTTTTTCGATGGCAGAAACAAAATGGAAAACGCCCATCATATTATTGCTATCCGTTATAGCTACAGCCGGCATTTTGTATTCTATGGCTTTTTCGACCAACTCATTAATTTTGGTAGTTGACTGCAATACAGAATACTGCGTATGGTTATGCAAATGGACAAAAGGGACTTCAGCCAAAGAAATTTGGCTTTGCTCTTTTTGTACGGTTTCACCTTTATTTGTTTTTTGACGTAAAGCAGCACTTTTTTGTTTAAAACTCTCGTGCTTTAAACCGATAAGTTGGAAAGGCTTAGGATTTTTTTTCTGAAAGGTTTCGATATATTCAGCCCTATGTTCTAATTCTTGAGGACTAAAATGCCCTTGACGAAGTAACTCGAGAAAAATACGTGCCGTTGCTTCTACATCGGCCGAGGCATTGTGGGCTTCGGCAAAATCCTCGCCAAACAAATGCCGGTATAGTTCACCTAATCTGGGTAGCTTATAACGGCCATGACGCCCGCCGGGTAGTTGACACAATTGAGCCGTTTTTTCGGTCATGGTATCCAAAGCTTTCTTGTCAAGCAGATCACTTGGAATTTTTTTTCTGATAAATTCGGCAGCGGTTACTTTACGGTCAAATTCAATATTGTGTCCTACAATGAATTTAGCTTGGCGCAAAGCACGATTAAAAGTGTGTAAGACTTCTTCTAAATCATGTCCTTCTTTCATTGCCAGTTCGGTGGAGATTCCATGAACTTGTTCCGATTCAAAAGGAATATTAAAACCTTCAGGTTTAATCAGAAAGTTTTGTTGTTCTATAAGATCACCCCATTCGTCATGTAATTGCCAAGCAATTTGTATGACCCTGGGCCAATTATCAGTGTCGGCAGCAGGTGCTTTAAAATTTTTAGGTAAGCCGGTGGTTTCTGTGTCAAAAATTAAATACATAAGCGCTTAAGAATAAGAAGATAATAATCAAAAATAAGGTCAAAATATCTTAAGCAAAGGTATAAAATATTGCCAACGACAGATTAAATAGTTATTAACAATAAGAACAAAATAGGCTTATATTGTTGTAAAACTTCATTCTTTAAAAAATACTCCAACCAAGTTTAGTGGTTAATAATTCCAGAGCTTTCATGCCTTTGATAGAATTGCCTTTGGAGTTAAGTAAAGGACTCCACACAGCAACAGCATATTTACCCGGATGTATGGCAGCAATACCACCACCAACCCCACTTTTTCCGGGAAGTCCGACGCGGAATGTAAACTCACCTGCTTCGTCATAAAAACCACAGGTTTGCATGATCGCATTAAGGCGTTTACTCTGACTTTCGGTCAAAATTTGGACATTACTATTAGGCAATTTTCCTCTGTTGGCATACATTAAAAAAGTTTGGGACAACTCGGCGGTTGTCATCTCAATGGAACAGAGTTTAAAATATAAATCTAAAACCTCTTCCGGATCGTTGTTTATGCGGCCAAATGATTTCATTAAATTAATGAGGGCTCTGTTTCGGAAACCGGTAGATTTTTCGGACTTATAGACAGCCGTATTGTAAGTTATCTTTTCATTTCCGGCTATTTGACGTATAAAAGACATCAATTCTATTTCAGGATTTGCCAATTCGTTTATTAAAACGTCGCAAACGGCCAATGCACCGGCATTAATCAGTGGATTGCGCGGAAAACCTTGTTCTTGTTCTAATTGAACCAATGAATTGAACGGATCGCCGGAAGGTTCAACGCCGACATGATTAAAGATACCGGCACCTTTGATTTTATAAGCTAAACTAAAGGCAAAGACTTTAGCAATACTTTGGAGGCTGAATTTTTCGTCAAAGTCACCCACGCCGTATTTTTGTCCGGTAATGGTGCTCAGGTGAATGGCAAATTTATCTGCAGGGATATTTGCCAATTCAGGTATATAAGCGGTCTGCTGACCGGTTAAACGAAGTGCTTTAACTTCATGATATATTTGAGAGAGAAGGTCTTGATACATTGGTTGTTATGAATAGAATAAAAGCCTTATCATTTGACAAGGCTTTTGTTTTTTATTGCACATTTACTAAAAAATATTTCTTTTTGCCCCGTTGCAATAGAATATATTTATCACTAATAAGGTCATTTGTTGACAAAATTTTCTCACCCGACACCTTTTCTTTGTTGACTGACACCGAATTCTCTTTGAGTGCCCGTCGTGCTTCGTTTCCGGATGACAAGAAACCACTTTCGATAAGCGCAGTGGCAATGTCAACCCCTTTTTCGATCGCTTCACGGCTTAAATTGCCTTGCGGCACACCTTCAAATACATCTAAAAAAGTTTGTTCGTCCAGTTGTTTAAGGGCTTGTGCTCCTGCTTTTTTATTAAACAGAATTTGACTGGCTTCCTGTGCTTTTTGGTAAGCTTCTTCGCCATGAACCATTCGTGTTACTTCTTCGGCTAATTTTTTTTGAAGTAATCGCAAATGAGGTGTTTCTTGATGTTCAGCTATCAGTTTTTCAATCGTTTCCTTATCTAAAAAAGTAAATATTTTGATATACTTTTCAGCGTCTTCATCACTGACATTGATCCAGAATTGGTAAAATTTATAAGGTGAGGTATATTTGGCACTCAACCAAACATTGCCTTGCTCGGTTTTGCCGAATTTGCCGCCATCGGCTTTTGTAATCAGTGGTACGGTCAAGGCATAAGCTTTACCGCCTTCAACACGCCTGATGAGTTCGGTTCCGGTGGTCATATTGCCCCATTGGTCACTGCCGCCCATTTGCAATTGGCAGTTGTTTTGCCGGTATAAATGTAAAAAATCATAACCTTGAAACAATTGATAAGTAAATTCGGTAAAAGACATGCCGGCACTGTCATCATGTTCGGGATTAAGCCTTTTTTTAACCGAATCTTTGGCCATCATATAATTAACGGAAATATGTTTACCAATATTCCGGACAAAATCGATGAGGGATATATCCTTAAACCAATCATAATTGTTGACCAAAACAGCGGGATTGTCTTTGGCGTCAAAATCGATGAATTGTGCCAATTGTTTTTTAATGGCTTCGACATTACGATTAAGCGTTTCTTCATCCAATAAATTTCGTTCTTTGGATTTGCCTGAAGGGTCACCAATCATGCCGGTAGCCCCGCCGACCAATGCAATGGGTTTATGTCCTGCACGCTGAAAATGCATTAAGATAAGGATGGGAACCAAACTGCCAATATGTAAGGAGTCAGCCGTCGGGTCAAAGCCGATATAACCACTGACTTGTTTACTGTCTAACAATTCTTCTGTGCCCGGCATCATATCATGTAATAAGCCACGCCATTTTAGTTCTTCTACAAATTTACTCATGGGTTGTCATTTTTATCATGCAAAAGTATAAAAACGCGATGAAGTAAAAAAGTCGCCACTTATAATTTGTAAGATTAGAATTATAACTGTATGTTTGCTATTATAAAAAAGTAACTTATGAATCATCCTGTAAAAGTAAAATTAGAAGCCGGTAAAAATTATGCCTGGTGCACATGTGGTCTGTCTTCACGTTTGCCATTTTGTGACGGCAAACATTCGGATACCGGCATGCGTCCGCTTATTTTTAAAGTAGATGAAACCAAAGAATATATGCTTTGTGCCTGTCAGCATACCCAAAATCCTCCTTTTTGTGATGGCAGTCATAAAAAACTTTCTCAAAAATAATATTTGTTGAATTGAACTGTTTAAAAATGAAAGGACAAGATGCCGTTTTATATATCATGGGCTTAATTATGATAATGTTAATGCTGGTTTTTTTTATGCAATTGTTTAGCGCGGGCAAATAAACATTATTTTAACAGTCATTTAGTGATATTTAGCTTAATTTTGCATCTTTAAGTTGCAACAAATGTCATCAAAAGAAAAATTGACTTGCTACCATTGTGGCTTGGAGATGTCCGAAAACGAAACGGTTTGGTTTGACGATAAACCATTTTGTTGTAATGGCTGCAAGACGGTTTATGAAATTTTAAATCAAAATAAACTTACCCAATATTACAAAATAAATGAGGCGCCCGGGATTAAAACTGAACAGATAGACCAGCATATTAAGCAAAAATATGCTTATTTGGATGAGCCGGATATTGAGAAAAAATTACTGGAGTTTGAAGATGGTCCGGTGAAAATTGTCAATTTTTATATTCCAAATATTCATTGTAGCTCATGTATTTGGGTCTTGGAGAATTTAGATAAGATCAACCCATATATTACACATTCTGAAGTTAACTTTCCCACCAAAAATGTCCGTATTACTTACCAAGGTGATCATTTGACTTTGCGGCAAATAGTCGAGATTTTAGCTTCGATTGCCTATCCGCCTTTGATCAGTCTGGACGACGTGGAAAAGGATAAGAAAAAAAACAATAAAAAATTACTTTATCAATTGGCTATTGCCGGTTTTGCCTTTGGTAATATTATGCTGATGTCTTTACCGGAATACATTCAACAGCAGGGTTTTTGGATAGAAAAGTTTGCTCCGTTGTTTCGTTGGTTGATGTTTGCTTTGTCTTTGCCGGTCGTTTTTTATGCCGCGCAAGATTATTTTGAAAGTGCCCTCAAAGGTTTACGTCAAAAAATTGTAAATGTCGATATTTTGATTGCCTTGGGCATCAGTGTTTTATTTTTGCGCAGTACCTATGAAATATTTACAGGGACAGGCCCCGGTTATTTTGATAGTTTAACCGGTTTGGTTTTCTTTTTATTGTTAGGAAAATATTTTCAACGTATTACGTATGATTATCTTTCTTTTGAAAGAGATTATAAATCTTACTTTCCGATTGCTGTCACCAAAATTATTAATGGACAAGAAAAAATAACGCAAATTAAAGATTTGAAAGCCGGCGACCGTTTTCTTATCCGCAATGAAGAGATTATTCCGGTCGATGGCATTTTAATGAAAAATAAAGCCTTGATAGACTATAGTTTTGTAACCGGCGAATCAATGCCGGTTGAAAAGGAAGTAGGCGACAAAGTTTTAGCCGGCGGTAAACAAAAAGGAGGCTATATCGAAATTGAAGCCATAGCCGATGTGGACAACAGTTATCTGACCAAATTGTGGAGTCGCGAGGCTTTTAAAGATGATAAACAGCAGACGATTAAAACTTTAACGGACAAAATAAGTCAATATTTCACCTTTGTTATTTTGAGTATTGCCATCATTGTCGGTTTATATTGGGCTTTAACCGATCATTGGTCAACGGCTATTTGGGTCGTAACCGCTGTTTTGATAGTAGCTTGTCCGTGTGCTTTGGCATTGTCCGCTCCCTTTGCATTTGGTAATATATTGCGCCGGTTTGGTTATCATCAATTTTATTTAAAAAATGCCCGGGTTGTCGAAAATATGTCCCAAATAGATAGTTTGGTTTTTGATAAAACCGGAACTTTAACTAAACAAGACAAATACAAATTGACATATCAAGGAGAACCTTTGTCGTCTGTTGATAAAGCTGTTTTTAAAACCATGGTCAAAGCCTCGAATCATCCTTTGAGTCGTTTAATTTATCAACATTTGGCGCAAGCCGGACAAGAAAACCTATCTTCTCTAAAAGAAATACCGGGTAAAGGTATCGAAGCCGTTTTTAATGGAGCTATATATAAACTTGGCTCGGCAGATTTTACTAATAATAAAACCGACAATAAGAGTACAGAAGTTTATTTGTCAAAAAATAATCAAAAAATAGGTAAATTTATTTTTACAGCCAATTACCGTCCCGGCTTATCAGATCTTTTTAATAAACTTTCAAAGAAATATACATTATATGTTTTATCCGGCGATAATGCCAACGAAAAACAAATTTTAGAAAAAATTCTTCCGGAAGGGGTCACTTTTAAATTCAATCAGTCGGTCCATGATAAAATGAATTTTATTCGAGATTTGCAAAAAGCGGGTCATCATGTTATGATGATTGGCGATGGTTTAAATGATGCCGGTGCCTTACAACAAGCCGATGTGGGCGTAGCTTTATCTGACGATACAAATGTTTTTACCCCTTCTTCAGATGCTATTTTGCAAGGAAACAAGTTGATACAACTTCCTGTTTTTTTGGAAATTTCGAAACAAACTAAAAAAATTATTTATGTCAGTTTTTTAATTGCTTTTTTGTATAATATTATTGGATTGGGTTTTGCCGTGACCAATCATTTGACGCCTATTGTGGCGGCTATTTTAATGCCAATTAGTTCAATCTCGATAGTTATTTTTGTAACAATTATGACAAATATCATTTCTAATAAATTAAAAAACAGCAAATTAGATAATTAAAAGATTTTTTAGTATTTTATAAATATTTGTATCTTTGTAAAGTTTAAGTAAAAAAAGATGATTGCCTTATACCTGACCATTTTTATCAGTTTAATTATAGCCCTGATTTTTTTAGTGCTATTTATGAAATCTGTAAAAGCAGGTCAATACGAGGATACTTATACACCATCGGTTCGAATGATTTTTGAAGATGAGTTCACAGATGATCCTGATGAGGATTTGCCTTCAGAAAAGGATAAAAATTAAATTAATCAAAATTATATTAATATGTTAAAAGAGAAATTTTATTATGATGACAAAATTGTAAAGCTGTTTTCGTGGGCAACGGTTGTCTGGGGTATTACAGCCTTTACAGTTGGTCTTATGGTAGCCTACTTGTATTGGTTCCCGCATTATATGGATGGGATTTCATGGCTGAGTTACGGCCGGTTAAGACCCTTGCATACCAATGCCGCTATCTTTGCTTTTGTTGGTAATGGTATTTTTGCCGGTGCTTACTATAGCACCCAACGATTGTTAAAAACCCGGATGTATAGCGATGTGTTAAGTCGTATCCACTTCTGGGGTTGGCAATTAATCATTGTTTTAGCTGCCATTACTTTGCCATTGGGTTTTACACAAAGTAAAGAATATGCCGAATTAGAATGGCCAATTGATATTTTAGTCGCTTTAATTTGGGTTGTTTTTACTATCAATCTTATTATGACGGTTGTGAATAGACGGGTGCGTCATATTTATGTGGCTATATGGTTCTATTTGTCAACCGCTGTCACCATTGCGATGCTTTATATTTTCAATAACTTGAGTTTACCGGTAAGCTTGTCTTCCATGAAAAGTTATTCAATTTATGCCGGTGTCGAGGATGCAGTGGTACAATGGTGGTACGGACACAATGCTGTGGCATTTTTCTTGACCACACCCATTTTAGGTTTAATGTATTATTTTGTGCCGAAAGCAGCCAAACGACCAATTT
Source organism: Flavobacteriales bacterium (assembly GCA_026993355.1). Classification (GTDB taxonomy): domain Bacteria; phylum Bacteroidota; class Bacteroidia; order Flavobacteriales; family Flavobacteriaceae; genus WGBX01. Next base: position 90,959 of record JALWTX010000013.1, read on the forward strand.
ATTCCTATAGATTATCTATTATTCATTTCTGGTCATTGATTTTTATATATATCTGGGCAGGGCCACACCACTTACTCTATTCTGCCGTTCCCGAATGGGCACAAATTTTAGGAACTATTTTCTCCGTTATGCTTATTTTCCCATCTTGGGGTGGTATGATCAACGGTTTATTGACCTTACGTGGTGCTTGGGATCGTGTTCGGGAAGACCCCATCTTGAAAATGTTTGTAGTGGCAATCACTTCTTATGGTATGAGTACGTTTGAAGGACCGATGTTGTCTTTCAAATCATTAAATGCCATTGCGCACTTTACCGATTGGATTATAGCACACGTGCACGTAGGAACTTTAGGATGGAATGGATTTATGATTATGGGCATGCTCTACTGGATGGTGCCACGTTTATATAAAACCAAATTATATTCCAAAAAATTAGCTAATTATCATTTTTGGATCGGAACACTTGGAATTTTATTATATGTTATTCCCATGTATATTGCCGGTTGGACACAAGCACTGATGTGGAAAGAATTTAATCCGGATGGCACATTAAAGTATGGTGAATTTATGGATACGGTTACCGAGATTTTGCCAATGCACTATATGCGTGCCATAGGTGGAACCTTATACTTAACCGGTGCTTTGATTTTAGTTTATAACTTGTTAAAAACTGTCAAAGGTCATAGCGTTGAAGACACGGCAGCTGAAGCTGCACCGCTTAAACCAATTCCGGCAGCCCGTCAAAAAGGTGAAGATTTTCATAATTGGTTGGAAAGACGAGGCGTCTTATTCACAGTTTTAGCCTTGATTGCAACTGCCATTGGTGGTGCAGTCGAAATTATTCCGACTATTTTTATCGACTCTAATATACCCAAACTAGCTTCTGTTAAACCCTATACTCCTTTAGAAGTTGAAGGACGCGATATTTATGTCCGTGAAGGCTGTTACAACTGCCACTCACAAATGATTCGTCCTTTCCGTAGCGAAGTTGAACGCTATGGCCCTTATTCTAAAGCCGGTGAATATGTCTATGATCACCCGTTCCAATGGGGATCTAAACGAACCGGACCGGATTTGTTACGCGAAGGGGGGAAACGTCCTAATTTGTGGCATTTTAATCACATGTACGAACCTGAATCGATGATGTACGGTTCTATAATGCCTAACTACAAATGGATTGTAACCAACGATTTGGACACGTCGGATATCAAAGAGAAGTTAAAAACTTTGCGTAAATTGGGAACCAAACTGAAAGATGGTACCGAATATTATACCGACGAATATATAGAAAATGCGCCTAAATTATTGGAAAAACAAGCCAAAGAAATTGCGGCTGATTTAGAAGCCAATAATGTTGAGTCAACTGAAGCCTATGCCAAAGCTTTTGGTAACAAGAAAGTTGATTTGAGCAAGAAAGAGATCGTTGCATTGATTGCTTATTTGCAACGTTTAGGAACCGATACAACTAAAAAAGTTGAAACTGCAAAAAAATAATTATGTTAAGAAACATCAAAGATTATTTGGCGAGTCATCCGGGATTAAACTTTTTTGACGTTTTTCCTATTATACTTTTCACATTCATTTTCATTTTTGTGATAGTATATACTTTTGGCTTACCAAAAAGACATATTGATGAATTAAAAGAATTTCCCCTTAACGACCAAAACGATTTAGATTATGGCAAAAAAGAATGAATCTGCTTTTGACAGACTATTAAAAAAGTTAACAAAAGCAACCCCTATAGAAGAAGAAAGTTCCGTTAAATTAGACCATGATTTTGACGGTATTCAAGAACTTAATAATCCGTTGCCACCCTGGTGGACAGCCGGTTTTATTATCACCATTATTTTATCTGTATTTTATATCTTTTATTATATGGTGCAAGGTAAAGACAGTCAGTATGTCGAGTATCAGCGTGAAGTAGCACGTGCCAAAGCACAAGTAGATGCTTATAAAAAAGCACATCATATTGTTGATGCAAATACGGTAACGGTTTTAACTGATAAAAAGTCTTTAGAAGAAGGTAAAGAAATCTATCTGAAAAATTGTGCGGCTTGTCATGTTGCCGATGGTGGTGGTTTGGTTGGTCCTAATTTGACAGATGACTATTGGATTTATGGTTGTGACATCAAATCAATTTTTAATGTCATTACCAATGGAACCAGCAAAGGCATGCCGCCATGGAAAGCCTTAGGTGCTGACAAAATACAAAAGGTTGCCAGTTATGTTTTGTCTTTGCATGGTACTAAGCCGGCCAAACCTAAAGCCCCGCAAGGTAAACCTTGCAAACGTGGTTAAAATAAATATAATTGACTTAAATAAAGCAGTTTGAAATCAAACTGCTTTATTTTGATTTAAAAAATTATTTAAAATGAATACAAATAACCAAGAATCATTTAGAGATCATATAGGAACTATTAATGAAGAAGGATTACGAAATTGGATACACCCAAAAAAACCACATGGTCGTTTTTATACGCGAAGGACTATTTTAAGTATTATTTTACTGACTTTATTTATAATTGGCCCTTTTATTAAGGTGAATGGCGAACAATTTATGTTGTTTGACATTTTAGGAAGAAGATTTCACATTTTCGGAAAACCCTTTTTCCCTCAAGATTTTTATTTATTGGCATTGGCAGCTGTCATTGCTCTGATTTTCTTAGTTTTATTTACGGTTGTTTATGGCCGGATTTTTTGTGGTTGGCTATGTCCACAAACCATTTTTATGGAAATGCTTTTCCGTAAAATTGAATATTTCTTTGAAGGCGACCGGCCAAAACAAATCAAATTGGATAGAATGCCTTGGAACGCCGAAAAAATTAGAAAGCGCGGACTAAAATGGGTGGTATTTTATTTAGTTTCTTTAGGCATTACCAGTGTTATGTTGGCCTACGTGGCCGGTTCGGATTATGTGATTAATTTTTGGAAACATCCTTTTGCTGATGTTAAAGCTTGGATTATTTATTTGGCTTTTACCACTGTATTTTATTTTGTTTTTGCCTGGTTTAGAGAGCAAGTTTGTATTATTGCTTGTCCTTATGGCCGGCTTCAAGGTGTATTAACCGACGAAAACACTATTATGGTGGCTTATGATTATAAACGGGGTGAAAAACGCGGGCCTATGCGTAAAGGACAAGACCGTGAAGCCTTGGGCTTGGGTGATTGTATTGATTGTAAACAATGCGTATTGGTTTGTCCCACCGGTATAGATATACGTAATGGAACACAATTGGAATGTATCAATTGTACCGCTTGTATGGATGCCTGCGATGCTACAATGGATGCTATTGGTAAACCACGTGGTTTAATCCGTTACGCCTCAAAAGTAAGTATTGAAGAAGGTCATAGTAAAATTTTTACCCCACGGGTCAAATTTTACACGGTTGTTTTAGTAGCTTTGTTAAGTGCTTTTATTTATTTGTTTGCGCATCGTCCCGATGTCCAATTAAAAGTTTTACGCACACGGGGACAGGTATTTACGGAGTTGCCAAATGGTAAAATACAAAATATGTATCAAGCCACTATTGTCAATAAAAGTACTCATGCTTATAAAGGTTTAAAAATTAAGTTGATAGATCCCAAAGATGGCGAAGTAACTGTTTCCGGTAGTAATAGTGGTACCGGAAGTGGCCTTGATTTAAAGAAAGAAGAAATAAAACAGGTCATAATTTTTATTGATTTTCCTAAAAATAAATTTCATGGTAAGCATAAAATAAAATTAGGTATTTATGACAAAAATAAGCTTTTAGATAGCTATAAAACCGTATTTATTGCACCTGTTAGATAATTTTAATTTTTCAACAGGTTGTCAAATCGCAACCTGTTGATTTTAAATATAATATTATAATGAAAAATTTTAAATTCCATTGGGGTTGGCGTATTTTGTTAGTTTATCTTCTTTTTATGAGTGTTTTTATTTTTTATTTTGTTCGCTCATTTAAAGAACAGGAGACCAATGAAATGGTTACGAATGATTATTATAACAAGGAATTGAATTATGAAAAGGTTATCGACAAAAAAAAGAATGCCGATACTATGCGCGTGGCGGTGCAAATATTGCAAACCCCTAAAGGCTTAAAAATTCAATTTCCTTCATATGTATCGGATGTACATGGACAAATTGAACTTTACAAACCTGATAACTCAAAGCTTGATAAAGCTGTGGATATAAAGTTGGCTAAAGATAATAGTCAACTTATTCCTTCCAAAGAAATGGTGCCGGGGCGTTGGAATGTTAGTGTAGATTGGCAAAGCGGGAAAGTACCATACCGGGTAGAAAAAAAAATAATGCTTAAATAAGATGACGACTATTCTCTTAACGGCTTTGTTACTTGGTTTAATGGGTAGTTTTCACTGCTTGGGCATGTGTGGCCCCATTGCTTTTATTTTGCCGGTTGACCGGCATAGTAAACCCAAAATGGCTATTCAAACTTTTCTATACCATTTGGGACGAATATCAGCTTATGCCAGTATCGGATTGATTTTTGGTTATCTGGGTAAAGGTATTTCTTTAATTGGATTTCAACAAAAGGTGTCCTTAATAATGGGCGTGTTAATGCTTATTTTTGCCTTTGTCCCCTCTAACAAAGTTTTAGGCTTAAAAGCCTTTAGGTGGTGGAATACTTTTGTATATTTTGTCAAAAATAATTTGAGTGCCTACCTGCATAAGCGTACTACATTAGGTTTTTATGTGATAGGATTTTTAAACGGACTTTTACCATGCGGACTTGTCTACATTGCTTTGGTTGGCGCTATGGCTACAGGAGACCCGCTCTTGGGCGCTTTATATATGGCAATTTTTGGTCTGGGTACAACTCCAATGATGACCTTGGCTGTGTACTTGGGAAGCTTTGTTTCTATTAAAATGCGTAACAAGATCAACCGTTTAATTCCATATGCAGTCGCTTTTGTAGGAATATTGTTTATTTTACGCGGGTTAAATTTAGGCATCAAATTTATTTCACCATCTGATACAATGCTCAACACGGACAGTAAAATGATCCGGATGAAATCAAAGCAAATGCATCATAAAATCGATAAAATGATTAAAAAACAATAAATGTAAGTTATCAAACTATTTTTTTTCTATTGTATAGCCTTATAAATATATAAACTACAAGAAAAATTGCGTACATTTGTTATTGAAAAAATTAAGACTTATGCAATTTTTAGTATCAAGCGATGAATTAATAAAAAATCTTCAGGCATTACGTAATGTCATTAATAATAATAATACCATTCCGGTTTTAGATAATTTTTTATTTGAACTAAATAATAATTCTTTAAAAATAACCGCTTCTGACTTAGAGACAACCATGACAGCAACTGTTGCGGTAGAATCTAATGACACCGGGAAATTTTTGTTGCCGGCACGCATGCTTGTTGATACCATTAAGGCATTACCTGTACAACCCTTAACTTTTATGTTTAATGACAATAATACCATGAATATTGTCAGTGAAACAGGAAAATACAGTTTTGCCTATGCGGATGCGGCCGATTATCCTAATCCGGTGGAAATGGAAGAAGCCGCCCAAATTTCTATACCTTCAGGTGTTTTGGCCGATGCTGTCAGTAAAACGATCTTTGCAACCAGTAACGATGAATTGCGTCCAACCATGACAGGCGTCTTATTTGAATTTTCGCCTCAAGGCTTAAATTTTGTGGCTACAGATGCTCATAAGTTGGTTAAATATGAACGCAATGATCTGAAAGCCGATGCCGAAACCCAATTTATCGTACCCAAAAAACCTCTGCAAATTCTAAAAAATTATATTGCAGGGTCAAATGACGAAGTGCAAATAACTTATGATGACAGGAATGTAAAATTTAATTTTGATAATATTCAGTTATTATCACGATTGATAAATGGGCAATATCCCAATTATCGTGCGGTAATTCCAACCGATAATCCCAATGTTTTGATTGCTGACCGGCAAAACCTGTTAAATGTAGTCAAACGGATTGCTATTTTTGCCAATAAGGCGACCCATTTAATCCGTTTAGATATTACGGGTGCTGAACTGAAAGTATCTGCAGAAGATTTGGATTTTTCAAATAGAGCAGAAGAAAGGATGACTGCTAATTATCAAGGTGATGATATGTCCATTGGTTTCAATTCCAAATTTTTGGTCGAAATGTTGTCCAATTTAGATTCGGATGAAGTGTCGCTTAACATGTCCGGCCCCAGCAAAGCTGCTTTAATTCATCCTATGGACGGTTTGGAAGAAGGTGAATTTGTAACCATGTTGGTCATGCCTTTGATGTTGAGTTAAGACGGCATATCATGCAATATTTGTACAATATAATACTTTATATTTCCGAAAATTTGTTGAAAGTTTTCGGAAATTTTTTTGGTGCAAAGGTTCGACAATTCAAAAACGGCCAATCTGAGGTATGGCAAAAACTATCAAAATGTAAAAATCTCGATCAACCTGTTATTTGGGTGCATGTGTCGTCTTTAGGTGAATATGAACAAGCTCTACCGGTTATCGAATCCTTAAAATCCGCGAAAAAAAAATATGCTATCCTTTTAAGCTTTTTTTCGCCATCGGGCTATGAAATTATTAAAAATAATTCTCCTGCTGATTGCACGGTTTATTTACCTTTGGATACGACGGATAATGCCAAAAAATTTGTAGAACTGGTAAAGCCTCAAATGGCTATTTTTGTCAAATATGATTTGTGGCCAAATTACTTACGGCAATTACAAATCCATAAAATTTCGGTTTTTCTCATTTCGGCTACATTCAATAAAAAACATCCCTTTTTAAAATATAACTGGCTCCGAAAAATCTTACATAATTTTGCTCATATATTTGTACAAGATCAGACGTCTCAAAACATTTTGAATGGTCATGGCATTCAGCAAGTCACACTGGCCGGCGATACCCGTTTTGACCGGGTTTTTCAGTTAGTTCAAAATAATAAAAACTTATCATTTGTGCATCGATTCAAAGCAGGAAAGCCACTTTTGGTGGCCGGTAGTACGTGGCCAAAGGATGAAGAACTACTGATAAAATACATTAATCAAACTAATTTCCCTTTTAAAACAATTTTGGCACCTCATGAAATAAATGAGACGCATATTCAGCAAATAGTTAAGCAATTACAAGTGCCTTACATATTGTATTCCGATATCGATGAAAATACCAATCTGGAAGATTTTAAAGTGATGATTTTGAATACAATTGGTGTATTAAAATATATTTATGCCTATGCTGATGTGGTTTATATTGGCAATGGTTTCGGTAAAAGTATTCATAATGTGCAAGAACCGGCTGTTTATGGGGTCCCTATTATTACAGGGCCACATATCCATCAGTTTGAAGAGGCCAAAGCTTTAAAAAAGTTAGGGGCATTAATGACGATAGAATCCGGACAAGATTTAAGCCAAACTTTAGATAGCTTGTGGCAAAACCCGCAACTTCGTCAAGAAAAGGCTCAATTGACTAAAAATTATGTGTCAAGCAACCTGGGAGCGACCCAAAAAATCATAAATCACCTCAAGAAATATTTATGACCAGTTTATATTTGCATGGTTTAAACAGTACCAATATAAATGATAGAACCGATTGGCTATCACAATTTGGTCGTGTAATTAATCCGTTGATGGCCTATCAAAATTTACCCGCTGATTATGGTAAATTAGAAAAATTGATAAAAAAATATCATCCGGATGTCATTGTAGGCAGTAGCATGGGCGGTTATTTTGGCTTTCATTTGGCTAATTATTTTGGCTTGCCTACCGTTTTATTTAACCCGGCTTTAATTATGACAACTATTATAAAGCCAAACCTTAAGCCAATGGCCATTTGTGGTTTTCATCATATTAGTTTAGGCAATAATGATAAGGTTATTCCACCGTTAACGACGAAATACTTATTAAATTATTGGCAGGTGCCACACCAAATTTATCCGGTAGACTTGGGCCACGAAACACCTATTGAAATATTTACCTCCGTGTGTCAAAAAACCGGTTTATTCAGATAAAAAACCGCCCAAAATGAGCGGTTTCTATTAGGTTAATCCAAGTTTTCTAAGGACTATTGTTCTACTTTAATCAAGGCTTTTTTCTTGGCTTTATTCCGTTTTTCTTGCATTTGTGCATCAATAACAGCTACAACTGTCATATTGACGATTTCATCGGCTGTAGAACCGAGTTGTATAATATGTACCGGTTTATTCATTCCCATTAAAATTGGCCCTACCATTTGTGCACCCGTTAACTCTTTGATCATTCTGTAAGAAATATTTGAGGCATCGAGGTTAGGAAAAATAAGTGTGTTGATCTTTTTGTTGACCAAGGTTGAAAATGGAAAAGTTTCTTTTAAGAGTTTTTTATTTAAAGCAAAATCAGCTTGCATTTCTCCGTCAATGGTCAAATTTGGATATTTTTCTTTGAGAATTTCGGTTGCCTTTTTCATTTTTTGGGCATCAGGATGTTTAGATGAACCAAAGTTTGAATAGGATAGTAAAGCAATATTAGGTTTTAAACGGAATATTTTCAGCACATCTTTCATCATGGAAGCCATATTGACGATATCATTAACATCCGGATTGATGACGATAGATGAGTCGGTAAAAAATAAAGGGCCTTTTTTGGTGATGAGTAGCGTGGTAGCAAAAACTTTGTCAACATTGGGTCTTTTGCCAATGACTTGAATCATGGGTTTGAAAATCGTTTTAAAACTACGCGAATAACCCGAAATTATGGCATCAGCCTGTCCTGTTTCGACCATCATGGCGCCAAAATAATTTCGATTTCGCATAAGTTTTCGCGCCTCCAGAAGGGTAATGCCTTTACGCTGATTTCTTTCCCAGAACCGGTTAGCAAAATCTTCCACCATTTCATTGGCTTCGGATGAAATTATATCGATTATCGGAAGATCTTCAACATAGTCCAATTCCTTTTTAAGCTCTTCAATAGTTTCCTTATTCCCTAATAAAATCGGTTTGGCAATGCCTTCTTCATGGGCAATATAAGCCGCTTTTAATACTTCCGGCAAATCGGCTTCCGGGTAAACTACTGTTTTCGGATCCTTTTTGGCCTGGTTGGTAATCATCCTGATTTGTTTACTTTCAATGCCTAAACGTTCGATGAGTTCTTCTTCATATTTTTTAAAATCCTCAATGGGTTTTCTGGCAACACCGCTGTCCATTGCTGCTTTGGCTATAGCCGGTGGAATTTTGTAAATCAACCGGGGGTCAAAAGGTTTGGGTATAATATATTCTCTACCGAAAGCCAAATGTTTTTCTTGGTAAGCGGCATTGACTTGTTCCGGAACAGATTCTTTAGCCAATTCGGCCAGCGCATATACGGCAGCCAGTTTCATTTGTTCATTAATGGCTTTGGCACGAACATCTAAAGCACCACGGAAAATAAATGGGAAACCCAACACATTGTTAACTTGGTTGGGATAATCTGACCGGCCTGTGGCCATTATAATGTCTTTTCTTACTTTGGTTGCAAAATTATAATCTACTTCCGGTGTCGGGTTGGCCAACGCAAACACAATAGGATTTGGGGCCATAGACTTTAAATGCTTTTCATTTAAGATATTGCCGACAGATAAACCGACAAACACATCGGCATTTATCATGGCTTCATCTAAAGTGTGAATATCTCTGTCGGTCGCAAAAAGTTTTTTTTGTGCCGATAAGTTTTCACGGTCGCTTCTGATAACACCTTTGCTGTCAAGCATGACAATATTTTCTTTTTTGACACCCAAAGATTGGTATAATTTGGTGCAAGATACAGCTGCAGCGCCGGCACCATTGATGACAATTTTAATGTCTGATAGTTTTTTTCCGGCCAGTTCAACGGCATTGAGCAAGGCTGCTGACGAAATAATAGCAGTGCCGTGTTGGTCATCATGCATCACCGGAATGTCTAATTCTTTTATTAAGCGTTCTTCAATTTCAAAAGCCTCGGGCGCTTTAATGTCTTCTAAATTAATGCCGCCAAAAGTTGGCGCAATATTTTTAACGGTTTCGATAAATGCATCAATATTTTCGGTATCGACTTCGATATCGAAAACGTCAATGTCAGCAAATATTTTAAAGAGTAAACCTTTACCTTCCATAACCGGTTTGCCGGCTTCGGCACCTATATTTCCTAAGCCTAATACAGCCGTACCATTGGATATGACAGCAACGAGATTGCCTTTATTGGTGTAATTGTAAACATCATCCGGATTTGCATGTATTTCCATACAAGGGATCGCGACCCCCGGTGAGTAAGCCAAGGATAAATCCCTTTGGGTAGAATGTTTTTTAGTAGGAACTACCTCAATTTTTCCCGGGCGTGGCTCCATATGATATTTTAATGCTTCTTTTCTGAGTCTTTTTTCTTTCATTTTATTAACTTTTAGCCTAAGCTTTGGTTTTCTATATGCAAATTTAAGGGCTATCGCTTATAAAAAAATGTAAAATGTTCTTTTTTTTAAAATTATTTTGAGTTGCCGTAAAGGAATTTATTTTTTTGGAATATATGCCATTTATATTGAATATAAAATTAAAAACAAACGCCAAAACTGATAATTTTTTAATTTTACAAAAAATTTATTATGCGTGCATAATAAATTCAAAATAAAATTGTAAATTCGTATCGATTAAAATTCAGGGTTTATTCCATTAAAAATCAAAAAAATAAGCATATGAAAATATTATTTTTAATGAGCAGTGTTCCCGACACTACTTCAAAAATTAACTTTACAGACAATGATACTAAATTTGATGAATCGGGAATTCAGTTTGTCATTAATCCACATGATGAGTTTGGCTTAACCAAAGCAGTTCAAATTAAAGAAAAAAACGGTGCCGAAATCACAGTATTAAATGTAGGTACGGCAAAAACAGAGCCTGTTATCAGAAAAGTTTTAGCCATTGGTGCCGATAAAGCTGTACGAATAGATGCCGAACCACTTGACTCATATTTTACGGCGGTGCAAATAGCTGATTACATCAAAAAACACAATGATTTTGATTTAATTATTGCCGGAAAAGAGTCTTTGGATTATAATGGCGCCATGGTGCATGGTTTGGTAGCCGGTATGACCGGTTTAAAATTTGTGAACGCGGTGATGGGGTTAGAACTCAAAGATGACAAAACAGTGGAGGTAGCCCGTGAAATAGATGGCGGAAAAGAATACATCGAAACAACTTTGCCGTTAATTATAGGCGGACAGAAAGGTTTGGTTAAAGAAGAAGAATTGCGTATTCCGAACATGCGTGGTATAATGATGGCGCGTAAAAAACCTTTAGAAGTACTTCCTCCGGTTGATGCTCCTGTTCGTACCAAAATCGATAAATATGAAAAGCCGGCTCCGAAAGGTGCTATTAAATTAGTCGATAAAGATAACCTGGATGAACTAATTGATTTGTTACACAACGAAGCGAAGGTTATTTAATTTAATGTTTAACTAAAAAATTATTATTATGTATATCTTAATATATGCAGAATCACAAAATGGAAAAGTTGCTAAGAGTGCTAAAGAATTAGCTTCTTATGCTAAAGCTTATGCCGATAAAACAGGACAAGAAGTATTTGCTGTAGGTGCAGGTCTTGAAGATGCCGGTGAATTGTTTAAATATGGTGTGAATAAAGTTTTGACGGTCGAAAATGAGACTTTGAAACAATTTAATGCTTTTGCACATGCACAAATGGTAGCCGATGCTGCCAAAAAAAACGACGCAAATTTGGTGTTAATTAGTTCCAGTAATGATGCGGTTTATATGGGACCTGTGTTGGCAGACTTGTTAGATGCAGGTTATGTTTCTCAAGTTATTTCATTGCCCGAAGAAAGTGATACTTTTATAGTGAAACGCAAAGTCTTTTCTAATAAAGGAATTGCCTACACAGAAGTTTTAACGGATAATAAATTATTGCGCATTGCCAAAAACTCTTTTGAGGTTATAGAAAAACCGGTAGAAGGTACTCTTGAAAAATTTGAGCCTGAAGTCGATTTAAGTGTTTATGATGAATATAAAGTTGTTAAAGTAGATAAGGCTACAGGTAAAATTTCTTTATCGGATGCCGATATTGTTGTCTCTGCCGGACGTGGCTTAAAAGGCCCTGAAAATTGGGGAATGATAGAAGAATTAGCCGATGTTTTAGGGGCGGCCACGGCTTGTTCTAAGCCTGTTGCCGACTTGGGCTGGCGTCCACATCAAGAGCACGTGGGGCAAACAGGTAAACAAATTGCGCCTAACCTGTACATTGCCGTAGGTATATCCGGCGCTATACAACATTTGGCAGGAGTAAACGGGTCCAAAAATATGGTTGTTATTAATAATGATCCGGAAGCGCCTTTCTTCAAAGCAGCCGATTATGGTGTTGTTGGTGATGCTTTTGAAGTGGTTCCCAAACTAATTGAAAAAATAAAAGCTTTTAAAAAGCAGTAGATATTGTTTTTAATCTTGAAAAAGCTGCCTCTTAAAGGTAGCTTTTTTTATGAAATATTAAGTGCTGTAAAAATATTTTTACGATGACTGCGCGAAATCGGAATAATTTTTTCATTGCTCAAAATCAATTCTCCCGAACCTTGTTTTATAAGGCCTTTGATTTCATTTAAATTAACAATATAGGATTTATGAATACGTAAGAAAACCGTATCAGGTAATAACTCTTCAATATGTTTAATATTTTTAGAAACAACGTGCTCATCTCCATTACGCATAAAAATAGTGGTATAGCTGCCATCAGATTTGCAATAGAGAATATCTTCATAATCGACTAAGATAATTTTATTGCTTAAACCTAAAGGTATTTTTTTTGTTTTTTGCAAGTTGTCTTTGACCAAATTGTTCAAAACAGTTTCAATATTTTTAGTGGAAGTTTGCGAAGTTTGTCTGTTTTTAATTTTCTCTATGGCTTGTGTTAAATCATCAGGATCAATGGGTTTTAACAAATAGTCAATGGCATTGGCTTTAAAGGCCTGTATGGCGTATTGATTATAGGCAGTGGTTATAATCAAATCAAAGTTTTTGTAATCTAATAATTGTAACAACTGAAAACCATCAATTTCAGGCATTTCTATATCCAAAAAAACCAAATCGGGTTTTAAATAATTAATTCCGCTAATGGCATCTTTCGGATTGGTAAAAGATTCTATAACCTTTACTTCTTGGCTAAAATTTTCAATCTCCCATTGCAAACTTTCAATGGCGAGTTGTTCATCATCAATTATAATTGCTTTGATCATATTCTGACAAATTTTTTTACTGATATAAATTTAAGAAAATTTTAGATATATACCTTGTCTTTTTGTTGAATATACAAATATGATTCAAGAACAGTCAATTTTAGGTTATGAAAAAACTTTCTTTTATGAAATAAATCCGGACCATTTATAACAGTTATAATTTTTTTTTAGACTTATCTATATTTCTACAGGTTAATTAAAGTAAACCGAATCTAATTTTGATTTCATTTAATTTTTTCATTAAAAAATAGTTAGATAGTCAAATTAACCCTTTCGGGTGGTAAGAATTCATCCTTTAAAATGAGATTAAAATAAGCTTGTCAGTGTAATTTTGTTGTAGAAAATAAATTTTAAAAATACTTTCTAATGAAAAAAATTATTTACTTATTTACATTCCTATTTGGAATATCCTCTTTTGCTCAAGGCGTACTTTGGCAAGAAGATTTTGAAGGAAATACAATCCCAAGCGATTGGACAACTTGGGGAAGTGGAGGAACATCAGAATGGTCTTTTGGAACCGGAGACTTTCCTTGGCATGATGCAACAGACTGGAATTTTGATAACAATGCCGCAATTTTTAGCGACTATACCTCAGACGAAGATAGCCATAATATAAGAATTTTAGCAAGAACAGAACAAGGAGTGGATGCTTCTAACTTCACTAATTTAAAATTAGAATTCTATGCATCTTTAAGAACATCCGGTTCTTATGGTAACGGCGAATTAATTGTATTGGTTTTTGATCAAAGTACTAATTCGTGGCGGCATATGGCCACCTACACTTCCGATGTAATTACGGCAGATATAGTTTTAGATTTAGAAGCCTATATGAATACTTATCCCGGAATTGACCGTTCCGATTTAAGAGTTGGATTTAAATACGACGATTTAAACCATGGCATTACCTACGGAGCAGGAATTGCTTGGGTAAAAATAACCGGAAATCCGATTAATGATACCTGTAGCAATGCAACACAAGTTACTTTGTCAAACGAACAAGGTACTTCTTTGCACAATCAAACTCTTTTAGGGACATCCAATAATAATGGCGGTGTAGATGCTTGTAACAATGGTACTTATGATGGCGTTTGGTACACTTTTACGCCAACACACAGTTGGGGAATGAAAATTTTTACCAGTAGCATACTTGCAGATAACTTAGAAGTTTATACCGGTTCTTGTGGAAATTTGTCTTGTGTCGATATAACAAAATCTGAGAATGGGCCTTACAGTTCAATTTATGAATTAGATGTTATTGCCGGTACGCAGTATTGGGTTAATGTCAGTAAATATGGTTTTTCACAAAGTGATTATAATACCTATGATGATACTTTTAACTTATCGTTTTTTTATAATCATCCAAGAAACGATGATAGAACACATCCGGAGATTATTAATCATTTTCCATACTCCAATACTCAATCCATTGATGGGACGACTAATAATGATGATACAGCTACAAACGGATTTGTGACTATTTGTGCTCCGGGAATGAACGATGGCGTTTGGTACGATTTTTATGCACCTGCTGATGGGGAAATAAATATTGAGGCTATAGCCGGTCAAGTAGATTTGGAAATAGGCTTATACGAATTGAACGATCCAAATGAATTATCAGATTTTAGCAATTATTCTTGTGTGGGCAGTGCGGATAGTCACGGCTCAGGTAATGGCGAACTTTTAACAGCTCAAGTAACGGGAGGAAAACACTATATGATCAATCTAGGTGATTATTCCAGTACGGCAAATCATATTGAGGAGGGTAATTTATCTTTAAATGTATATTATTCTGCACCGGCTAATAATAATTGCAGTCAAGCTCAAGAATTAAATCTCAATCAAACTGTGCAAGGCTCGACGGCAGGTGCAGATGCCAGTATTACAACTTGTGGAAATACCGTAAATGATTTAGGGGTTTGGTATCATTTTGTATCAACATATGGTGGAATGGTAAGTATTGATGTCGCTGATACAAATCATAGCGCAAATGTGGCAGTCCTGACGGGTGATTGTGCGAATTTAACCTGTGATTTTAATATTCAAGATTATAATCCTTATGCAGAATTTGAAACCCAAATAGGAGCAGCCTATTATATTTATGTATCTACCGATGATGATGAAATTACAAATTTTAGTTTGACAATAAACGGAATTCCTCCTCAAAACGATGAGGCCTCAGGGGCCATAGAAATACCGGTAAATGGCATTGGTGTAACTTGCACCAACCCTACAATAGTTTGGAATGCAAATGGTGTAACCGATTCTTCTCCTATAAACGGCACACCTTCTTGTGGTAATTATGCCGGAGGCGATTCTTGGTATAAATTTGTTGCACCAAATTCAGGTGGAATAAAAATTAACAGACCAAATGATGGAGATTGGGGCGCTTTGGGTTATGCCATTTATGATTCAGAAACAAGTAGCTCAACTTTAACTTGTGGGGTGATAGCACAAGGAGTTACTTCAAGTGGCAATATTACCGGTTTAACACCTAATAATTATTATTGGCTGCGGTTGTGGGAATGGAATAATAATGATTTTGGTTCTGTAGGTATTTGTTTGCAAGAAGTTACGACCGCAAGCACTGAAGATTTGTCCCTATTTAATGTGGAATTTTATCCTAATCCGATTGAAAACATCTTGCATATACGATCAGATGAACCGATGGATAATATTAAAATATTTTCTTTATTAGGACAACAAGTTTATCAAAAAGAAATTGATAATACTGAAGATAATATTGAATTGTCCGGATTAGCACCGGGTATTTATTATTTAAAAATACAAGTTGATCATCAATCTGGCATATATAAAATTGTAAAACAATAAATCTACAAATAAGAATTCATTATGAAAGCTATAATTAAAACCTTATTTATTTTAACGTTTTTTTTGATAACACCGCAGCAATCTGAAGCACAATTTTTTAAAAAACTCGTGAAGCATGCACAAGAAAAAATAAAATCGGAAGCCGAACGACGATCCGAAAGACGTGTCGACAAAGGTATTGACAAAACATTTGACAAAGCCGAAAACGAAATTGACGGTAAACACAAAAAATCGAAAGAAAAAAAATCGGCAAAAAAAACTAAATCACAACAATCAAGTGATAGTGATCCCGAAACCACTTCCGGCAAATCGTCCAAAGCCAAAAAACACAATTTGGTTTGGAGTAGATATGATTTTGTCCCCGGTGACACGGTGATTTTTGAGGACGGACCAAGTCCCGATGAAGAAAACGGTGAATTCCCGAGCCGGTGGGATTTATATCAAGGTGGTGCCGAGATAGCGGAATTTGACGGTGAACCGGTTATTACCTTTATCACGGATTCCGGTAATATGTACAGAAAAGGAATTGTACCCTACTTAAAAAACGCTGAACAAGATTATTTACCGGATGTGTTTACCATTGAATTTGATGCTTATTATAAACCAAATGTCTATAATGAAAGGTATTATCTGACGTTATATGACCGTAAAAATCAATCTTATTGTTGTTCGCAAATAGAGATTTATGTTAATAGTGTTAGTTGCGGAGACTCTGAAGGCTCTTTAAAAGGAAAAGAAAGGAGTAACCGGGATCCGGAAGGTGGTTGGCGTCATATAGCTGTTGCTTACACCAAAGGGAAACTCAAAGTATATTTAGACGACCAACGATTAATCAACATTCCGCATTTTGAAGGCAATCCTACCGGTGTAACCGTTACTGCTACTGATGAAAATATGTATATCAAAAACTTCCGTATCGCTAAAGGAGGTGTCAAATATTACAAACGGGTTTTATCTGATGGTAAAATCATCGTCAACGGCATCAAATTCGATGTCAATAAAGCTACGCTCAAACCCGAAAGTATGGGACCCATCAACCGTATTTATAAGTTGATGAAAAAACAACCCGACCTTAAATTCAGCGTCGAAGGTCACACCGACAGCGACGGCGATGAAGCTTTCAATATGAAGCTTTCAAAAGCACGTGCCAAAACCGTGATGGATAAATTAATTTCAATGGGAATAGACAAATCCAGATTAAAATATACCGGTTGGGGTGAAAGCAAACCCATAGATACCAATGCCACACCCGAAGGTAAGGCAAATAACCGAAGAGTTGAGTTTGTTAAATTTTAAAACTTATAAAAATCTTATGAAAAAACTAAACTTATTAATATTGTTAATTGTTATTCTTACAGGTTTTAGTAGCTGTAACAAAGACAATCAGGATGATACAAATACGCCAATTGTTACTACAAATCCAATTACCAATATTACCAAAACTACAGCCACAGCCGGAGGTAATGTTATTGACGATTCAGGTAGCTACGTAACAGCAAAAGGCGTTTGTTACAGCACAAGTCCCAATCCCACTATAGCAGATAATATTACAGAGGACGGAACAGATACAGGCGCGTTTACCAGCAACTTATCCGGTTTACAACCCAATTCAACTACCTACTATGTGCGGGCATATGCAACTAATAGCAACGGTACGGGATATGGTGATGAAATTCAATTTACAACAATGGCAGGTAATATAGACATCATACAAATGGAAACTGTTTTTGTAGCCGGCGGGACATTTCTTATGGGAAGCGATGCCTCAGATAATGAAGCTGAAAACGATGAAATGCCAAAGCACAGCGTTACAATTAGTGATTTTAGAATAAGTAAATACGAAATTACCAATCAACAATATGCAGATTTTTTAAATGCCATAAATGCAAACAGTGACGGCAGTGTAAATGGTGTAACTTATATAGATATGGCTAACAATGATTGTAAAATAGATCATGATGGCAATAATTTTGTTGTGTATCCCGGTAAAGAAAATTATCCGGTAATAGACGTAACTTGGTTCGGCGCCAAAGCTTATTGCGAATATCATGGTGGACGACTACCAACCGAAGCTGAATGGGAATTTGCCGCAAGAGGTGGTAGCAATAGCAATGGTTATATTTATGCCGGTAGTAATAATATTGATGACGTTGCTTGGTACGATGCTAATTCAAACAATCCGGATAATGATATACTGGATGGACAAGGCACTCATATAGTAGGCACAAAAAACCCTAACGAATTAGGTATTTATGATATGTCAGGTAATGTAAATGAATGGTGCAACGATTGGTATGACAGCAATATTTATAACGATTATTATAATTCA
This sequence comes from Flavobacteriales bacterium, assembly GCA_026993355.1. Lineage (GTDB taxonomy): Bacteria > Bacteroidota > Bacteroidia > Flavobacteriales > Flavobacteriaceae > WGBX01. The sequence continues at coordinate 109,324 of JALWTX010000013.1, forward strand.
GGAACTGTTGTTGATCCGCAAGGACCTTCACAAGGACAAGGTATTTATGATCGTGTTTTTCGTGGTGGCGATTGGTTTCACCCTGATTACACGAGTAGAGTTGCTAACCGTTCTCGCGCTCATCCTACTGATGTGGGTAACAATCTGGGATTCCGTCCGGTGTTTGCTCCTTAGTCAAAAAAATTACCGGCAAAATATATTCTTGAAGCTTACAAACTAAAAACGGTCAGAGGTAAATTCTTGTTTCAATGTGTAACAGAAACAATGAAACGATATCAAGCATAATAAAAAAATAATTATGAAAAAATTTAATTTACTACTTAAACTTACGATATGAAAAAATCAATTATTACCTTAGCAGCTATTTTAATAGCAAGTTTATCCTTTGCCCAAAGTGGCGGATTTAATTACAAAGCACTCATTACCGATAATGGTAATGCTTTACAAAACCACAATGTAACAGTCAGATTTACCATTTTAGAAAACGGTTCCACTTCTGTGTATCAAGAAACACATACCGCGACAACCGATGCCAACGGTATTATAGTCTTAAATATAGGTGAAGGAACTGTTGTTTCCGGTTCTTTTAACAGTATCGACTGGACTAATGAACAGTTTTTAAAAACCGAAATTAATACCGGTAGCGGTTATACAGATTTTGGCACAACCGCCTTTAAAGCGGTACCCATATCAAAAAATACTGATAAACTGGAAGGAAAAACCATTGCCGACATTAAAGCAGAACTGGATACAGAAAGATTTAATAGCATTTTGTCTCGTTTAGACAATTTGGAAACTCAAAATACTGCTTTATCTAACCAAGTTAGCTCTTTGCAATCTGATGTAAGTACGCTGCAAACGCAAAATACCACTTTATCCAATCAGATTAGTGCCATGCAGTCTGACATAAGTAATCTGCAAACACAGAACACTGCTTTAAACAATCAAGTTAGTTCTTTGCAGTCAGATGTGAATACGCTGCAAACACAAAACACTGCATTGACCAACCAAGTAAATGCTTTACAATCAAAATTGGACTTGATAACAGTTACGCAAAATGTAAACTTAGACGATTTAGAAACAAGTGTTACAAATAATACCGCAAATATAGCTACCAATACTTACGATTTAAATGATTCAAACGGCAGGCTTCAATATTTTGTAAACCTATTGAATGCCAGAATAGATCCCATCGAAACCAAAACTGCTGATATGAGTATTGTTCAATTAACTTACGAAGGCACATCATATAAAACGGTCAGATTTAGTCATGTAAATGTACAAATAGTAAACGGAACCGGTGCCACGGATAGAGCTGAAAACGGCATGTTATTAGGAGAAGGTTTGGGTAACCTGATTATCGGGTATAACGAGCAAGCCCCCGATACTAATGTACATCCTAGTCTTAGAACCGGTTTTCATAATTTGATCATTGGAAAAGTTAATAATTATACTTCGTATGGTGGTGCTGTTTTTGGAGAAGGTAATCGTATAACTAAAAAATTTGCAACAGTTACCGGCGGTTATGATAACGCAGCAACCAAACCCTATTCGTCTATCAGTGGCGGTGCGCAATTATATATACCTTATGGTACCGATGATAATGACAATTGGTTTTATTGGAGAGGAGGTCCCTATCATTCAAACTAAAAAAACATTTATACGATGAAAATTTTTACTATTCTGCTATTATTACTATTTGGCATACAAGGTTTTTCTCAAACAGCAATAAAAAAGTCAAGTATTTCGTCCGGCGGTAATCTTTCTAGGGTTAATAATACCCAAGTTGTATTTTCTATTGGCGAAACTGCCGTACAAGAAAATACACAAGGAAACATCCATCTCTCGGAAGGTTTTATAGGACCGGATTTAAGGCAATCTCTAGGTATTACTGATGAAGTCTTATTCAGTGATTTTAAAGTTTTTCCTAATCCGTCAACGGATATAATTCATATAAACTTTACCCAATCATCGGATTATAGTATGCAAATCAGTGATATGAATGGCAAAATATTTATGGTTAAAAACACTAATCAATTAACCAATACATTGGACCTATCTCATTTGGCAAGAGGTATGTATTTACTGTTGTTGCAAGATACAACTAATCATACCTATAATGTGTTGAAAATTGAAAAAAAATAGTAAAATATCGAAAGTTGCCTGACAACTGATATATAAAATTTCCGGTTATTGCCTTATAAACCTAAATCTTATTCATTAATGAAACAAAAATTTTTTTTAAATCTTTTCTATTCCTTTATAACGATTCAAGTGTATGGGCAAACCAAGCCGGTAACCGGAAATTGGCTATTAACTTTAATAGAAACCGGTCAAAAAACGGATCAACCTTATATTATAAACCATTTTGATGCCAATGGAGATATTTCCATTTACAGCACCAAAATAGCTGAATTTACACAAAGGAATCAAACGATTGATTTTAAATCGGAGCGTGTAAAATTTTATAACGGGCGTTTTCATATTCTGAAGCATACGCCAAAAGACTTGATATTGGGAGGCGATTCTGCTACTTTTTATTATAAACGGGCTTATAATCCCAAGCAACAAAATAATCCGGTTTATCAAAATTTGATCGGTACTTGGCTAATGCACGGCACAAGGCCTACTTATGTGAAGTTTGAAGAAGACGGCCGTTTTATCATGTTAAACTTGGAAGAAGAAATGAATGTCACCACCAAAGGTTCATGGTTGTTTATCCCTGACGAAAAAGCTTTTGTAGTTCTGGCCGATGTAGATGTGCTAAGAAGAAAAGATTCCATCCTGAATATTAATAAGGAATATATGGAAGTCCTGAATAAGGGCATTCAATATCAGCTGGAAAAACAACCGGAGGTATCATCAATCAAACATTTACAAATTGATGAAGACTCCTTGCCCGAACCCACAGAAGGACAGCCGGACTTGCCTTGGAATGATGACGACCTATGGATGTTTTTGCCTAAGTTAAAAAATCTTCATTATAAACGTTTTGTTTATCACCCTGAGGTCAAAGTTTTTTCCGAGGATGATATTTCGGTGGATGTCCTTGTAAATCCTGATAAGCAAAGTATAAAATTTAATAGTTATAAGGAGATGGATGAGGAACGTATCCCATTTATCACGAGGACAAAAGGACCTTTGATGGAGTCTTATAACCGCTTTTTTCCGCAAAAAGATTTAGATAGGTATCGTATTATAGACCGCAAACGGCCATGGAAAATTGGGGATAAAACTTTTGAATGTACCGTTATCAACGGAATTATCGGAGATGAACAATACCAATATTGGATGATTAATAACCTGCCGGGGGTGTTTGCAAAAATAATTCATGAAGCGCCCGGTTTGATGGATGAGCCGGTTTATATCAAGTATGAATTAGATAATATTAACAAGCGATAATGAAAAAACAAATAATACTTTTCTTTTTTACATTAATTTTTGGGGCGACTTTTGCACAATCCCCTCAGAAAGTGAATAAAGAGAACTTGCAGGACTATCTCAGTGTTTATATGGATTATTTCAAAGAATACGACCCACTTGCCCCTGAACCGGTGCGAAAAGCAAAATTTAATAGAATTGTCGATAAAGAAAATCCCCGGCTATCCAAAGCGGATAGAGAAAAAGCTTTTAAGATTGTTGATGCTTATATTCGGGCGGATAAAGGCTTAGATCCGGGATATAGAATCTCGGAAAAAGACAAGCAACTCATTAAAGATATGTGGGAAACTGCCGAAAAACAAAAAGAAAAAGGCATGCAAGCCATGCTGGGCGAAATGGGACGCTACAGGAATATGTCTTATGGCGAATTCAAAAATTTTATCACTCAAAACGGACAAATACCCTATAAGGAAGCCGAGATTAAAAAAGCCTATAATCAAATGCATAAAAATGATGGTAAGCAGGTAACTATCACCCCCCAAGATGAGCAAAAAAGCAAACAAATGAATCAAATAGAAGCCATCGATATTTTACGGGAACCCAAAAAACACAGTTTTGGCGAATTTAAAGCAGCAATGAAATTGCTAAAACCGGATATCTCGGACGAAGAAATACAAAAAAATTGGAAAAATTTATAGTAATTAAGCTTTTATTTTATTTAAAAATATTTACTTTTGTTGAGTGTTGGGAATAAGCCGAAAAACCAACTAAAAAAGGGAGTAGGCATAAAATTAACTAAAATTTATTTATTATGAAAAAAGGATTATTATTGTTATTAATTGCTATGATGAGCGTTTCAACAATTAAAGCCCAAGATGTAAATGGTATTATTAAAGTAAACCCTATTGGTTTTGCATTCGGAATTTTTAATGCCACTTACGAAAAACCACTTAATGACAAAAATTCATTTGCGGTTGGTGCCAGTTTTTTCAATTGGGGAAGTGTTCATGTTTCAGGCTTTGGGTTGAGCGGTGAATATCGTTTTTACTTCTCAAATAACACAACAGCACCGGAAGGTTTATTTGGCGCGCCTGTTTTAAATTTGAATTCATATTCCTATTCAGGCGGGTCACAAACTGAATCTGTTTTTGCCGTTGGCGGTGGTGTTAAAGGAGGTTACCAATGGGTATGGGATTCCGGTGTTGCCTTAGATTTATACTTTGGTTATGGATACCGTGGGGCAAAATTTGACACCTATGACTATTCCGGAGGATATCCTATTTTAGGCTTGGCCGTTGGTTATGCTTTCCAATAAAAAGTATGCCCATTCCAATAAAAAAAACCGTTCTGAAAAAATCAGAACGGTTTTTTTTATGACTTTAAATTTTACATCATTGGCATTCCGCCACCCATTGGTGGCATAGCAGCACCACCGGCATTTTCTTCTTTAATATCGGTGATGGCAGCTTCAGTTGTTAAAATCATACCGGATACCGAATTAGCATTCTCTAAAGCAACACGGGTTACTTTTTTAGGGTCGATAATACCGGCTTTAAACATATTGACGTATTGATCTTTTTTGGCATCGTAACCAAAATCACCTTCACCTTCTGATACTTTTCCTACTACAATTGCACCTTCTTTTCCGGCGTTATTGACTATTTGTCTTAAAGGTTCTTCCACGGCTCTTTCGACTATTTTGATACCGGTTTCTTCGTCTTTATTTTCAGGCTTTAAGTCTTTTAGTACTTTTTGGGCCCGTACTAAAGCAACGCCTCCACCTGAGATGATACCTTCTTCTACCGCAGCACGTGTGGCATTTAAAGCATCTTCTACACGGTCTTTTTTCTCTTTTAATTCAACTTCTGAGGGTGCACCCACATAAACGACGGCAACACCACCGGCTAGTTTAGCCAAACGTTCTTGTAGTTTCTCACGGTCATAATCAGAAGTAGTACTTTCCATTTGTGCTTTTATTTGTTTAACACGTGCTTCAACATCTTCTTTTTTGCCGGCCCCGCCTACAATGGTTGTATTGTCTTTATCAATAGTGACGCGGTCAGCTTGTCCTAACATACTAAGGTCAGCATTTTCGAGTGTGTAACCTCTTTCTTCAGAAATAACGGTACCACCTGTTAAAGTAGCAATGTCATCTAACATAGCTTTACGTCTGTCACCAAATCCGGGTGCTTTTACTGCAGCAATTTTTAAAGCGCCTCTTAATTTATTGACAACTAAAGTAGCTAAGGCTTCGCCATCCACATCTTCAGCAATAATCAATAATGGACGGCCGGTTTGAGCTGCTTTTTCCAATACGGGTAGCAGATCTTTCATTGTTGATATTTTTTTATCAACTAAAAGAATTAAGGGTTTTTCTAATTCAGCCTCCATTTTTTCATGGTTGGTCACAAAATAGGGTGAAATATACCCCCGATCGAATTGCATACCTTCAACCACATCTACATATGTATCCATTCCTTTGGCTTCTTCGACAGTGATCACCCCATCTTTACCGACTTTGCCAAACGCAGTGGCAATCATATCACCTATACTTTGGTCATTGTTGGCAGAAATTGAAGCTACTTGTTTTATTTTTTCTAAGTCATCACCAACTTCAACAGCTTGTTTTTCTAATGCATTAACAATAGCTTGGGTAGCTTTGTCCATTCCGTTTTTAAGGTCTAACGGATTGGCACCTGCAGCCACATTTTTTAAGCCTTCTTTTACCATAGCTTGTGCCAATACTGTTGCTGTTGTGGTACCATCACCTGCCAAATCATTGGTCTTAGAAGCTACTTCTTTGACCATTTGAGCCCCCATGTTTTGTAAAGGATCTTCCAGTTCTATTTCTTTAGCAACGGTAACCCCGTCTTTGGTAACGTGAGGTCCGCCAAATGATTTTTCAATAATTACATTGCGTCCTTTAGGACCTAATGTAACTTTAACGGCGTTGGCTAATGCATCAACACCTTTTTTTAATTGATCTCTTGCATCGATATCAAATTGAATATTTTTTGCCATAGTGTAAAATTTTAGTTTTTAGTTCACTTCTTTTTTTTTACAGAAATTGTGCCAGCTGAGATAAGAAAGGAAAAATATAAAAAAAAGTGCCAATCTGTCAGACTGGCACCTTTATATTATAAAATGTTCTTTTAAGAATTTATTTTTTGTCGGATTTTTTAGCCGGAATAATGGGGTTTGGCATCGGCTTTTGCTGTTCATCTGCCGATGGAATATGATTTTCAATAGCCTCTTTGGCAGGAGAAACATCAGTATTATTAGTACTCATAATAGCCGCATTGGATACTAAAATAAGGACTACCAATAAGCTGAATAAAAACCATGTGGCTTTGTCTAAAAAATCAGTGGTTTGCTGAACACCGCCAAACATATTGGCTCCGCCGCCCCCAAAATTAGAATCCAAACCACCACCTTTTGGGTTTTGTACCATGATGACGGTTATTAATAAAAATGCCACAATGGCAATTAACAGTATAAAAATGTATAAACTCATAATTTATTATTTTAAATTTTGTTTTATTTCTTTGATTTGATTTGCAAAATAACTACTTTTTTTTGGATATTTCAAACTTAATATGCGAAAAGCTTGAATTGCTTTATCATATTTTTTTTGTTTAACATATAAATTGGCCAAAGTTTCGGTCATAAGCATTTGTTTTTCGGCAATACTTTTCTCGACAATGTCGGGTGTTTTAACAGAAACGTGCCGTTTGGGAACAATTTTAGGCCGTTCTTTTAAAAATCTTTCAATCGGATCTAAAGTTTCTTGTCTGTTTTTCTCAGGTTTTTCAGGGGGATTTTTAAATTTTTGCAACCACTGTGTATAGCTTAATTTTTCTGCTTCCGGTTTTTCAGTGATGCTTATGCGATGTTTTTTTGCGCCGCTTCTTTTCTTTTCCTGAATCTCTTTGGTTTTTTCTGTTTTTTTATGCTTGGGTTTAAAAACAGGTTTGACAACGACATTGGCTGATATATTTGATTCTTTTTTTCTTATGACCGCTTTTTTTTGTTCTATATGTCTAAAAAGAACTTCTCTATCGATACTACGCGCTGCTGTTTGTTGCAAAATGCCATGATAATTTTCACCCTTATATTTGAGCCATTTTGTTTTAAGTACATATAAAACTTGAAAATAAGGATAGGCTTCAATGAGTTGATCGACTTGATCAATAGCCAAATCATTAAGGTTATTTTGCTTAATGGCTTCTAATATGTTGGTTTTGACATTTACCATTTGGCCAATGTGTCGCTGAATAAATTATCTAAAATCGTTTCAAGTATTTTTTTGTGTGCTTCGGGAGCAACTTGGTCTCTGGTTAAATCGGCCGGATAATCATAATACCACGTATAAGTTTTTTGGACATTTTCGGCTTCATTTTTACGGTTAATGTAATCTATTTTAATACTGATGCTTAACCGGTTTTGCGCCGCAGTTTGTCCTGCGGTCAATGCTACGGGGGATACTTTATAATTTGTTATTTCGCCTTGAAAGGTGATATCACCATTATTTTCAACCTGAACTAAATTGGTTTGTTGCTCAATACGGTCAATAAGCATATTTCTAAATGCTTCATTTAACCCGGGAACAATAAAAGAGGCATTATTAGGAATATAATCTACTTCAAATGTTTTGATATTCTTAGAAATGTTAATGCCCGAAAAAGAATAGTTTACTTTGCAGGCTTGCATTAAGATGAGTGTTAATATGAAGATAAGTGCTTTCTTGTGCATATTATAAGTTATACTGCTTAATCTTTCGGTATAAAGTTCGTTCTGAAATACCTAATTCCTCGGCGGCTTTTTTACGTTTGCCATGGTGTTTTTCAAGGGCTTTCTTTATTAAATCTATTTCTTTATCTTGTAAAGACAAAGATTCTTCTTCCGCTTGTCGCAAATTTATTATTGGAGGGTGGTTGCTGAAATTGTGGTTGGCCGGGTTCATGGATGTTTCCCCCGGATATATTATTTCTACGCCGTCATCTATTTGCTTGGATTTTGGCGCTACAGTAGTTTCGTGCAGACGCATAGGCGTGTTTTGTTGCAAATGCACCTGTTCTTTAAGATGATCGATTTCTTTTTTCAAATCAAAAATCAATTTGTAAAGGACTTCACGGTCTTTATTGAAATCGAAATGAGCTGACTCATGAGGAATAACCGATGGTAATTTTTGACGGTAATTTGGTAAATATTTTTTTAAAGTTTCGCCATCAATAAGTCTTTTCTCTTCCATCACCGAAATTTCTTCGACGACATTTCGCAACTGCCGGATATTGCCGGGCCACTCATAACTTTCTAATACGGCAATGGCTTCAGGGGTAAGCCGGATAGCCGGTTTGCCATATTTTTGGGCAAAATCCGAAGCAAATTTACGAAAGAGTAGATGAATGTCTCCCTGACGTTCACGCAAGGGCGGAAGTTCAATTTCAACGGTATTTAAACGATAGAATAAGTCTTCTCTAAATTTTCCTTCTTCTATGAGTTGAATCAAATTTTTATTGGTGGCCGTGACAATGCGTACATCGGTTTTTTGGACTTTAGACGAACCAACCTTAATAAATTCACCATTTTCCAAGACTCTTAATAAACGGACTTGGGTTGTTAAAGGCAACTCGCCTACTTCATCTAAAAACAAAGTGCCGCCATCCGCTACTTCAAAGTAGCCTTTTCGCGTGCCGGTAGCGCCGGTAAAAGCACCTTTTTCGTGACCAAACAATTCACTGTCAATAGTCCCTTCGGGTATTGCGCCACAGTTGACGGCAAAATAAGGACCATGTTTGCGATGGGAATTCTGATGAATTATTTTAGGAATATTTTCTTTACCCACTCCGCTTTCTCCGGTAATTAACACGGTAATATCGGTTGGGGCCACCCGGACAGCTTTGTCAAGCGCTCTGTTTAGTTTAGGATCGTTGCCAATTATGCCAAATCGTTGTTTAATACTTTGCAAATGGTCGTACATATTGTTGCCGGTTATTTGGGGTCAGAAATGTGCTCACTGTTGCAAATATAATTAATAAAAATGAATTTCTGCCAAAATGACATTTTCTTTTTCCAACAAAAAAACCGGCTTTTGCCGGTTAAATAACTCCTGAAAAAAATGTTTATCGCCAGTGTCCGGGTATCCAACGCCAGCCGTGTGGAGTGTGTTTCCAATGACCGGGGACCCAAACCATGCCCCGTCTCTTTTTTACACAATGTCCTTTTACCCAAACAAAAATATGGCCATTCCATTTCCAATGGCCTTTGATCCAAATATTATGTCGATGACATTTTTTTACGCGTTCATATTTGGGTTTAGGGGGTGTTTTCTTAACATAGACAACGGTGGTTACTTGTGCGCGTCGTTGTGCAACAGCTTGATTTGAACTACAGGCGCTAAGCAAAAAAAAGGACCATAAGGTTAAAAAATAAAAAATTTTAATTTTCATATCGGATAGGTTTTGATTTCATGAATAAGACAATGAACAAGCGCAAAGGTTTAATTAGTATTTTAAATCATTCTATAAAAAATACTTATAAATGAAATTGTTGCCAATACTAAAAAATTCTATTTTTGTTGCAAAGCATTATTATGGCAAAAAAAGTTTATTATTTAAAAACCTGTGATACTTCAAGACGCATTATAAAGGAATTAGGGAGCTTGCTGGATGGTTTTGAATATCAAGAAATAAAATCAGAACCTATTACAGCACGACAATTAGAAAAGATGCGCAATTTGGCAGGGTCTTATGAAGCCCTTTTTAGCCGGAGGGCAAAAAAATATCATGCGATGGATTTGAAAAATCAAGCATTGACAGAAGATGATTATAAATATTACTTATTAAATGACTATACTTTTTTAAAGCTTCCGGTTATTATGGTCGACAATGATATTTTTGTAGGAAGCGGCAATAAAAATTTAAGCCAATTAAAGGAAACTTTGCAGAAAAAAATAGCCCCAAATGACCAGTAGGCAAAAAGGTTTATTGTTTGCTTTTTTGGCGGCTCTTATTTATGGGGTCACTTTTACAGTTGCTAAAGATGTGATGAAAATTCATATTCCGTCATTTGCATTTGTTTTGATGCGGGTTAGCGGTGCCATGGTTATTTTTTGGTTACTTTCTTTTTTGTGGCCTAAAGAAAAAGTTGAACGGTCAGACTATCTGAAGTTTTTTGTGGCGGCACTGTTTGGTATAGGTATTAATATGATGAGTTTTTTGACCGGTTTGTCTTATACGTCACCTATTTCGGCATCAGTTTTAATGATTACGGCTCCGATTTTTGTGATGGTTTTTTCCTTTATTTTTTTAAAAAATCCCATTAACAGATACAAAATTTTAGGCGTTTTTTTAGGTATGGCCGGTGCCGCCTTTTTAATTATCTATGGAAAAGGCGACCAAAGTCCGGGGAGCAACCCGCGTTTAGGTAATTTTTTGGTTGCTTTAAATGCCATATCTTACGCTTTGTATTTAATTTTGGCTAAACCTATCTTAAAAAAATATAATCCGGTAACTTTTGCCAAATGGCTTTATACCTTCGGATTTTTCCTTATTTTACCTTTTAGTCTAAAAGAATTTTTGGCCATAAAATGGCAGGTTATTCCTCTGAATATCCATTTAAAAATTGCTTTTGTCGTCCTGTTTTCGACTGTTTTGACCTATTTGTTTAATCTGTATGCCCTAAAAGCTTTAAAACCGACGACGATGAGTGTCTTTATTTATTTGCAACCGCTCATTGCCAGTATTTTTGCTATCTTTGTTGGTGCCGATCAACTAAGTTTAGTCAAAATAATTTCGGCTATTCTTATTATTTCAGGCGTATATTTAGTCAACATATCTACCAAACGTAAAACAAACAATGATACTATCCATGACAGGTTACGGCAAGGCCGGACAAAACTTTCAAAATAAAAATATTCAAATTGAGTTACGGGCTTTAAACAGTAAAAATTTTGATTTAAAAGCGCGAATTCCGGTTGCTTATCGAGAAAAAGAAATGGACATCCGGAAATTTTTGTCCAATAAATTAAAACGGGGAAAAGTTGACCTTAATTTGATTGTGGAAGATGTCATTGACCAGCCCAAAAACCAAATTAATACACCTATTTTAACCGCTTATTTACAGCAACTTAAATCCATTCAGCCTACTGCTGATGATACCCAACTATTGGTGGCTGCCTTGCGTTTGCCTGATGTTTTGCAAGCAGCACAAGAAGATATTGATGAGGCAGAATGGCAAATGTTAATGGCACTCTTGGCTGAGGCGGCTGATCAATTAACCCATTATCGGCGGGATGAAGGCATAGCTTTAGAAACTGATTTGAGAAAGCAACTTTATGCTATCGAAACCGGTTTGTCTAACATCTCTCAGCTCGATGGCAACCGCTTAATCAGAATAAAAAGCCGCTTAAAAGAGGCTTTAGATCAATTAAAAATAGAGGTTGATGCCAACCGTTTTGAACAAGAATTGATTTATTATTTAGAAAAACTGGATATAAATGAAGAAAAGGTGCGATTAGCTAATCATTTAGCTTACTTTAAGGAGGAGTTGGAGACAAATAATGATTTAAAAGGGAAAAAATTAGGTTTCATAACCCAAGAAATAGGTCGTGAAATCAACACAATCGGATCTAAAGCCAATGACAGTGATATACAACGTGAAGTAGTCAAAATGAAAGATGCTTTAGAAAAAATTAAAGAACAAGTTTTGAATGTTTTATAAATAAACGGATACCCATATGGAGCAAGCTTATGTTAATTTAACGGTGGAACGTCAAATTGGAATTATTACTTTTTATCATCCTTCGGCCAATGCCATGCCGGGATATTTATTGAGCCGGTTGGCTCAAACTATTACCAAGGCCGGTGAGGATGATCGGATTAGAGTGGTTGTCTTGCAAAGTGAAGGACGGACATTTTGTGCCGGTGCTTCGTTTGATGAATTATTGGCACTGAAAAATCATGAACAAGCAGTCGATTTTTTTATGGGATTTGCCCGTGTTATAAATGCCATGCGTGAAGCCCCCAAATTTATTTTGGCTAAAGTACAAGGCAAGGCTGTGGGTGGCGGTGTCGGTCTTATAGCGGGTGCCGATTATGCCATAGCCAGTGAAAAAGCCGCCGTTAAATTGTCAGAGCTATCAATAGGCATCGGTCCATATGTAATAGGTCCGGCTGTGAAAAGAAAAATAGGGATTGCGGCTTTTTCGGAATTGTCTATTGACGCTACCACTTGGCATACAGCTTTTTGGGCAAAAGAAAAATCTTTGTATGCCAAAGTTTTGCCTTCTTTAAATCAATTGAATGAGGCCATTGATTTTTTGGCTGATAAATTGCTTAAATATGATCCGGTTGCGACCGCCCGTTTAAAACAGGATTTATGGGATGGAACAGAGAATTGGCCTGTTTTATTGGCTGAAAAAGCAGAAATTTCGGCCCGTTTGGTCATGCAAGAATATGCTAAATCCTTTTTATCAAAATTTAAAAAGACTTAACTCGTTCTTATTCAATAAAACGGTTAATATATGGCGTCGTAGCGGGCTTAAAGTTCGCTTTCCTTCGCCTTATGCAACAATGATAGGAAAATTCATAGAATTTTCAGGTGCAAATACGCCTAAACATTGAAGTAGGCGAGAACCCCGCTATGCGCTATATATAGTGTTGGTAGCCGTTATTAATATTAGCAGTTTTTAATCATTGGATATAGATTAATAGAACTGCTAATTGTAAAAACATTATAACATTTTACTCAATTGGAAACCAAAAATTGAAACTCCGTCGTCATGTAAATCTGTGGCACCAAAAATAACACCCAACGCATAACTTTTAATATGATAGTTATAGAAAATTTTAAATGAATATGAATTTCGAACACCACTTTTATGAATTATACCTATAAAATCACCAGATGGATTGCTATAATTATAATAGTTATCTGAATAAATACTATATCCGTAACCTGCTCCAATTCCAAAATCAATTGAGTTGATTTTTTTGTTTTTAAAGTATTTAAATGGATTAACTAAAAGATAGATTTCTATCAGGCCTGCTGATTTTTCACCATTATTCCTATTTTTATTTATGAAGTACTCTTTACCATCTATATCATTTTTATAATATTCAATCTGCTGTTTCTTTAATGATGAAGTTTCAAATGTAAAAGTAGGGGCAATTTGAATACCATTTAAGATTTCAAAACCTATATCAGTTGAAAAATAATAACCATCAAATGGATTGCCATATCCGGCAAATCCCGTATTTAATCTTATTGTATTTTGTGAAAAAGTTAGTTGAGAAATTAAAAGGGTAATAAAAAATATTTTTTTCATAATATTAGATTTAATGATGATAAGTTTTCTATTGATCATTGATATTTTTTAATTCAAAAAATTTTATTTTGTTACCATACTACAAAGTAATAGTTTTACAAACTGATATCTTGAAACTATTAAATTAGGTTTTACATTTTACTCATCACGAAATTATTTTTTTTCTTGCTAATCTTTTATTAGAATAACCTTACTCCAATGGCTACCAACATTTTAATAATTTTCACTTAAGGGTGTTATTTATTTCTTAAGTGATTAGTTTTTAGTATATTACTTGTGAGTTCTGCCCATTCTTTACGTTTTTTAAAGATGTCAATAGCGGTAAAGACTGCTTCTCTGAATGAGCCGGGGTCGGCTATATTTTTTCCGGCTATTTCATAGGCGGTTCCATGGTCGGGAGAGGTGCGGATTTTATTTAACCCGGCTGTATAATTTACGCCTTTTCCAAAACTTAAGGTTTTGAAGGGGATTAAGCCTTGGTCGTGATACATGGCTAAAATCGCATCAAATTTTTTATAATTATCGCCGGTAAAAAAACTATCAGCTGCATAAGGCCCAAAAACCAAAAAGTCTTCCGCTTGAAGTTTTTCTATAGCAGGACGTATAATTTCATCTTCTTCTTTCCCGATAATGCCACCGTCACCCGCGTGGGGGTTGAGCCCTAAAACTGCAATTTTAGGTTTATCAATGCCGAAATCTTGTTGCAAACTTTGTGACATAATTTGCACTTTGTCTATTATTTTTTCTTCAGTAATATGTTCAGCAACTTCATTAATGGGTAAATGGTCCGTCACCAAACCTATTTTTAAATCTTCGGTGACCATAAACATCAAGGGGCTTCCGGATAATTCTTGCGCTAAATAATCTGTATGTCCGGGAAAGTCAAAAGCTTCACTTTGTATAGTTTCTTTATTAAAAGGTGCCGTAACCAAGACATCTATTTCTCCTTGTTTTAAGGCTTCAACCGCTTTTATAAAGGAATCAACGGCATATTGACCAATAATTTTAGTCGGTTTTCCTGGATCCATGGGCACCGGTTCTTTCCACAAGTTTAAAACATTCAGTTTATTTGGAAAGGCTTGGTTAACATGGGTAATACCATGTAAGTCTATTTTTAAGTTGAGTAATTTTTTTTGAAAAGAAAGTGCCTTTGTAGAGGCATAAACAATTGGTGTGCAAAAATCAAACATCAAATTGTTTTGAAAAGTTTTTAAAATGACTTCGGCGCCTATTCCATTTAAATCACCAACGCTTATGCCGACCTTTATTTTATTTTTTTTATTTTTCATGGTATTTCCTTTCAAGGTGTATAGCAAAGATATTAATTTTCTTTTAATCCTAAATTTTGATTATGAAATTGACTGGCGGTTGCAATCTAATTCAATGGACTATTGAGATGGGTGCCAAAAAAACACCGGCAATTTCACCGGTGTTTTTTAAATTTTAGCCTAAAAATGCAGAGTACATCCAAACGAGTTTTTCCTGCTCTCTGATATAATCACTCATTAAAGCATTGGTCCCTTCATCCCCAATTTGGTCTGACAGGTCCAAAATTTCTCGTTGTTTGAGAATTAAAAGTTTAAAAGCAGTCAATATTTCTTCCACATCTTTAATACTATCACTGGTAAAAGTGCTTTCTTTTATTTGCGCTAAAGAGATGTATTGTGAATACCGGTATTCGGGGGAATACCCCAGTGTTAAAATCCTTTCGGCAATATCATCTATTTTAATAAACAAATCATTGTACAACTCTTCAAACTTAGTATGCAACTCAAAAAATTTATCTCCTTTAATGTTCCAATGATAGCCTCTGACGTTTTGATAAAAAACGGAATAATTGGCTAATAATTCATTGAGTTTTCCGGCTAATTTTTTACTTTCATTTTGGTTTAATCCTATTTGGTTTAATGTTTTCATAATATATATTTTTTTAAAGTTTGTATGTCAAAAGTAAACCGGAAATAACTTTAATGTTATAAAATGTAATGATTGTTTTTTATATGGCTATAAAATTTTGTTATTCTTTGAGCATGAAAAAAAGTGCTGCAAACGCAACACTTCAATTATATTATTTTGTGGGTATCAATTATTTTAAAGCTGCTAAAACTTCATCGTAATTAGGTTCGTCTACAATTTCCGGTACTTGTTGTGTATAGATGACTTGTCCATTTTCATCAATAACAACAACGGCTCTGGAAAATAATTCGGCCAAAGGGCCATCTATAATTTCGACGCCATAATCTTTACCGAAATTGCTGCTACATTTGAAACCCGATAGGTCAATGACATTTTCAATACCTTCACTACTGCAAAAACGTGCATGGGCAAAAGGTAAATCTTTTGAAATAGCCAATACTTTGGTATTGTCTAAACCGGTAGCCAATTCATTAAATTTTCTAACAGATGCTGCACATGTAGGCGTATCTAAACTCGGAAAAATATTTAAGACTAATTTTTGACCTTTAAAATCGGCTAGAGTTTTAGTACTTAAATCTGTTGCCGTTAATTTAAAGTCAGGTGCTTGGCTGCCTACAGCAGGCAATTCGCCTATGGTATTAACAGGATTACCTTTTAAAGTTATTTTTGCCATTTTTTTATTTTTTAAAATTAATAACACAAATGTAATATTTAAATATTAACTTATTACGAAATTCGATATTAAAATAATTTATTTACAACATAATGAAAACTTATTGCACAAATTTATAATATCGCTTATTTTTTAATTAAATTTGATTTTTAAAACCTTGTTTTTAAGCATGAAACACGAAGCGCGGAAATCTTTGGAAGAAGTTCATGGCAGTATAGATACCGAACAGAAAAAAGGCTTTGTCAGAAAGTTGTTGGCGTTTATGGGGCCGGCTTATCTGATTAGTGTGGGTTATATGGATCCGGGCAATTGGGCAACCGATTTAGCCGGTGGCAGTCAGTTTGGCTATACGCTGATTTGGGTCTTATTAATGTCCAACTTGATGGCGGTTTTGTTGCAAAGTCTTAGTACCCGGTTAGGTGTGGTTTATGGTCGTGATTTGGCGCAAGCTTGCCGGGCGGCTTATCCGCCGGTGGTTAATTATGCCTTATATTTCTTGGCCGAAATTGCCATTATCGCTACCGACTTGGCTGAAGTGGTCGGGATGGCTATCGGTTTGAACCTTTTATTTGGTTTACCATTGATTTGGGGTATTTTGCTCACCTTTTTAGATACATTTATATTATTATTTCTTATTGATAAAGGGATGCGTAAAATGGAAGCTTTTATTTTGGCTTTGGTTTTTGTCATTGGTTTGTCTTTTTTAATTGAATTGTTTTTAGCCAAGCCGGCTTTGTCTGAAATTTTAAAAGGTTTTATCCCACATTTGCCAAATAAAGATGCGCTTTATATTGCCTTAGGTATTATTGGGGCAACGGTTATGCCGCATAATTTGTATTTACATTCATCCTTGGTGCAAACCCGTAAATTCGGGACTTCGGTCCAAAGTATTAAAAATGCTTTGCGGTTTAATCTTATCGATAGTGTGGTGGCACTTAATTTGGCTTTTTTTGTAAATGCTGCTATTTTAATTTTGGCGGCTGCCACTTTTTATAAAGCCGGTTTGTACCAGGTGGCCGAAATACAAGATGCTTATAAGTTGCTTGAGCCTTTATTAGGGTCGCATTGGGCTCCCATACTGTTTGCTGTTGCTTTAATAGCTGCCGGACAAAGTTCAACTATTACCGGTACTTTGGCCGGGCAAATTATTATGGAAGGTTTTATCAATTTTCGTATCCAGCCTTGGGTGCGCCGGATGCTCACAAGACTTTTGGCCATATTGCCAGCCATAGCGACCATCGTCCTGTTTGGCGCTGCTTATACCGGAAAATTGTTGATTTTTAGTCAAGTGGTGTTAAGTTTACAATTGGGTTTTGCTGTTATTCCTTTAATCCATTTTGTCAGTAGTCCAAAAATAATGGGCGATTATGCCATTAGTCTCAAAACAAAAATTTTATCCTGGTTTATTGCAGCAATTATTATTGTTTTAAATAGCTTATTGGTAGTGGACGAAATACAAAATTGGTTATCGGCCGGGACATTAGATATATTAGGACTGATTTTACTTTTCATTTTCTTAAGTATTTTGGTTGTATTATTGCTTTACATTACCTTTTGGCCGGTTTTTAACTCCTTGGGACCCAAAAATTTAAAAATGCATGCCTTAGATGATATTGATTTATCTTTTTCGCCGCCTGTTTATAAAAGAGTGGCCATTGCAGTAGATTTTTCAAAGATAGATCAAGACGTTTTGAAACATGGATTAGCACTGGGAAAACAAGGCACCCAAATTTTATTAATTCATATAGTGGAAAGTGCCCCGGCTATATATCACCGTCAAGGGAGTTTGGATTTGGAAACGCAAACAGATGCTGAGGTTTTAGAACGCTATGCCGATAAAATAAGGCGGTTGGGTTATGATGTGAGAACAGAAATAGGTTATGGCAACCCCAAAAAAGCTATTCCGCAAATAGTGCAGAAATTCAAAGCTGACGTATTGGTTATGGGGGCCCATGGTCATAAATGGCTAAAAGATTTAATTTTTGGCACGACCATCAATGCGGTCCGGCACAAATTAAATATACCTATCTTAATAGTGCGTAGTTAATTTTCGCCCATTTCCAAATAACGGCGTAAAAAATCGGAGTGTTCTTTTAGTTCTTGCAAGTGCAAATCTTCTTCCATTTGACTGACGATTTGGTAATCATATCGTCTGAAACTTTGGATAATTTCATTGATGTCATCAGTCTGAACTTTGATTTCCACTTCAGTATTTTGACTTTGTTCGTTGACCAATATGCCCAAAATTTTTCCCCCGTCAGATTCAATTATTTGCGTCAGTTCGCTAAAACTGAAATCAGCCGTTAGTTTACGGACAACCAAAACATATCCTTGTTCATTTATAAAGGCTTTATCACTAATTAAATTTAATATGTCATCTAAAAGTCGAATGCCGATATAAGTGCCCGATAAATCTAATACACCCATCACATTGGCTTCATTGCGGGTTAAATGATTTAGATTTTCTGTCCAATTCATCCGGTCGGTTAAGTAAATTTTTTCTAAAAGATGCGTGTAGTTTTTTAAGAGATCTTCTTTATTTTCAATTTCAATTAAATCATCATAACGAATCATTCCCCTGTAAATACCTTTCTCTACGACCGGTAAATGACTAAATCCGTAGTGGTTACAAGTTTCTATCAGTGTAACAATAGTTTCGTTATATGTAACGGGTTCAAATTTATAAATGGGAATATTTAACATCATTCTAAAAGTTTTAAGCATTTGTCAAAAATAGAATAGGTACAAAAATAAATAAATAAAAAGATAATTATCAGTTTTGATAACTATGTTTTTTATAAATTTGCTTGAATTTTCAAATTACGAGAAAACATATACTTATTATGCATAAACAAGTTAAAATATCAAAAGGTTTGGACATCAATTTAAAAGGGAAGCCTGCGCTTAAAATCAGCCAAGCACCACGTTCCTCAAAATATGTTGTCAGACCGACTGAATTTTACGGCATTAATCCGCGTTTATCCGTTAGAGTCGGTGATCATGTTGATGCCGGCCAGCCGCTTTTTTATCACAAATATATCGATAAAATTAAATTTACATCACCTGTTAGCGGTACGATTGAGGATATTATTCGCGGTGAACGTCGTAAAATTTTAAAAATTGTTATCAAGGCTGATCCGCAAGATAGCTTTAAAGAGTTCAAAGTCAGTGATCCGGAACAATTAGACAAAGCACAGATTTTGGATTTGTTGCTTGAAAGCGGTTTATTTGCCACCATTAAGCAACGCCCATACGATTTGATTGCGAACCCGGAGGATGAGCCTAAAGCTATTTTTGTCTCTGCTTTTGATTCAGCACCTTTGGGAGTTGATTATTCATTTGCTTTAAAAGATAAAATGAAATCTTTTGCCAAAGGACTAAAGGCCTTAACCAAACTGACTTCCGGAAAGGTTTACTTAATAACCGATGGACGTAAAGCAACAGATTTTGATAAAATGGAAGGGGTCGAAATCATCAAAGCTTTTGGTCCGCACCCGGTAGGAAATGTCAGTGTAAGTGTTGAAAAGTTTGAACCTATTAGCAAAGGAGATCGTATTTGGACCGTTAATCCGGCAGATGTGGCTATGATTGGTGAATTTTTTGAAACAGGTCGTTATAATCCGGCACGAAATATTGCTTTAGCCGGTTCTAAAGTTAAAGAACCGATGTATTATAGTATTAAAACCGGAGCCGATTTATCAGCGTTTTTGAAAGATAAATTGGTGGATGACGATGTGCGCATTATCAGTGGAAATGTTTTAACCGGATCCAATATTACCAAAGACCAATTTTTAAATTTCTATGACAATGAAGTTACGGTTATTCCATTGGGTAAAAAACCACGTTTTATGGGTTGGTTGCCATTTATTGGTAAAAACCGGAAAGGTTTTTATAAATTCGGATTTTCGCCAAAAGAACTCGATTTAGATGCCAGTTTATATGGCGAAGAAAGAGCTTTTGTTATGAATGAAGAATATGAAGCGGTAATGCCTTTGGATATTTATCCCGTTCACTTGTTAAAAGCAGCACTTTTGGGTGATGTGGAAAAAATGGAACAATTGGGTATTTTGGAAGTCGCACCCGAAGATTTTGCTTTGGTTGATTATATCAATTCATCCAAAATAGAAGCACAGGAATTAATCCGCAAAGGCTTGGATATTATGCAAGTGGAAATCGGATAAAAACTAAAAAATAAGCAAGATTTTTTAAAGGTTTTCAAAGTGAAAAACAATAAAATGAATTAAATAAATATAAATGAAAGTATTAGAGAAATTTTTTAATAAATATGAACATCTTTTCTTAGAAGGTGGTAAATATGAAAAGTGGCATCCGGCTTTTATGGCCTTGTATACTTTTATGTTTACACCCGATGCAACGACCAGAAAAGGCGCACATATACGTGATGCCGTCGATTTGAAAAGAGTGATGTTTACTGTCGTGTTGGCGCTTATTCCGGCCACACTTTTCGGTATGTGGAATGTCGGTTATCAGTATTTTACACATGCCCAACTTGATTTTACCAATATGGATGCCTTTGTGTATGGCTTTTGGAAAGTTTTACCCATGATTGTGGTGTCTTATGTGGTTGGTTTGAGTATCGAATTTTATTTTGCCGTCTTAAGAGGGCACGATGTCAATGAAGGTTATTTGGTTACCGGTTTGTTGATTCCGTTGATTATGCCCGTCACCATTCCCTTATGGATACTGGCAGTTTCAGTGGTTTTTGCTGTTATTATCGGTAAAGAAGTATTTGGCGGAACCGGTATGAATATCGTCAATCCGGCTTTAACGGCCAGGGCATTTGCCTTTTTTGCTTACCCCACTTTTATGTCCGGTAACGAAGTTTGGATCCCTAAACCCGAAAACGCCGATGCTTATTCAGGCGAAACTATTTTAGGGGCTTTAGGTCAGGGGCATCATATTGCTTATACATGGAAAGATATGTTTTTCGGGACCATTCCCGGTAGTATTGGTGAAACTTCGGTTTTGATGATCTTAATTGGTGCAGCCCTTTTACTTTATACCCGTGTAGCCAGTTGGCGTATTATGGTTTCAGGCTTTTTGGGCGCTGCAATTATGGCTTTTATTTTCAATTTATGGGGCGCTAATACCTTAATGCAATTCCCTTGGTGGGAGCATTTATTGGTGGGTGGTTTGGCCTTTGGGGTTGTGTTTATGGCGACTGATCCTGTAACAGCAGCACAAACACGCAAAGGGAAATGGATATACGGATTTTTAATCGGTCTGTTGGCCATTATGATTCGTGTCTTTAACCCGGCTTATCCAGAAGGTGTCATGTTAGCCATCTTATTGATGAATGTTATTGCTCCGACGATTGACTATTATGTCATTCAGGCAAATATTAAAAAAAGAATGAAAAGATTGGTAAAACAAACGGCTTAATATTTAAAGATTATGGATAGAAATAGTAATTTATATACAATTTTATTTGCAGCCGTTATTGTAACTGTGTCTGCAGTTTTGTTAGCAGTGGCCGTGATGGTATTAAAACCGGCTCAAGAGCGTAACAAAAGACAAGAGAAAATGACTGATATTATGTACACCATCGGGTTGGATGAAACTGCTTTAATAAGCAAAGCAGCCGCCGAAGGTTTACAATTAAACTATAAAACAATTGAAAAATATTTTAAGAAATATTTTTTAAAACAATATGCTCTCAAAGCCGATGGGACTGTTGACAAAAGCATAAATGCTTTTGATATAAATATGAAAGCTGAGGTTAAAAAACCGGTTGACAAACAACGCTTTCCTATTTTTATTGCCCAAATGGATGGCCATAAATATTATGTGATTCCTTTATATGGTAAAGGACTGTGGGATGATATTTGGGGATACATTGCACTTGAAGAAGATGCCAATACTGTTAAAGGGGTCAAATTCGGTCATAAAGGTGAAACCCCCGGTTTAGGAGCCGAAATCACTAAAAAATGGTTTGAAAAGCAATTTGTCGGAGAGAAAATTTTTGATAAAGATGGTACCTTCAGAGGTATAACCGTCTTAAAAGGAAATAAAGATCCTGAAAACAAAGATAAAGAAGACCACGAAGTCGATGCTATTTCAGGGGCAACCTTAACCAGTAATGGTGTTACCAGAATGATTAAAGAGCGTTTACAACATTATGTGCCGTTTTTCAAAAAAATTAAAGAACAAAAAAATTAGCAGATTATGGCAAAGAAAAAAAAATGGAAAGATCTATTAGTAGATCCCCTAAATGAAAATAATCCGATTACCGTTCAAATATTAGGTATTTGTTCTGCATTGGCTATTACAGTCAAACTAATGCCGGCCATTGTAATGGGAATTTCAGTTATGGTAGTGGTTGCTTTTAGTAACTTTATTGTATCATTAATTAGAAATTATATTCCCAACCGGATTAGAATTATTGTGCAGTTACTTATTGTAGCTACTTTGGTTATTTTAGTTGACCAATTACTTAAAGCTTTTGCTTATGATGTCAGTAAGCAATTATCGGTCTTTGTAGGCTTGATTATTACCAACTGTATTGTCATGGGCCGTTTGGAAGCCTTTGCATTAGCCAATAAGCCAATTGACTCCTTTTTAGATGGCATTGGTAATGGTGCCGGTTATTCATTCGTGTTGATTATTGTCGCTTTTTTCCGCGAACTATTGGGTTCCGGTACTTTATTGGATAAAAAAATAATTCCGCAATCATTTTATGATGCCGGTTATGTGAACAATGCAATGATGTTATTGCCTGCAATGGCATTGATTACTTTAGGAATTTATATTTGGGTACAACGTAGTTTATATCCACAACTAACAGAAAAAGAATAAAAAGAGAGTATTATGGAATTATGGAATATATTTATACGTAGCATCTTTATAGAAAATATGATTTTTGCCTTTTTCTTGGGCATGTGTTCATATTTAGCTGTTTCCAAAAAGGTGAAAACAGCCGTTGGTTTGGGTGCTGCAGTCGTTTTTGTTTTGGCTATAACCGTGCCGGTGAACTTTTTAATTGATAAATATTTATTACAACCGGGCGCTTTAAAATGGTTGGATCCTTCATTTGCTGATGTCGATTTAAGCTTTTTGAGTTTTATCATGTTTATTGCTGTTATTGCAGCTATGGTCCAATTGGTTGAAATGTTTGTCGAACGTTTTGCCCCGGCTTTATATGCCTCTTTAGGAATTTTCTTACCGCTTATTGCTGTAAACTGTGCTATTTTGGGTGGCTCCTTATTTATGCAACAAAAAGAGTTTACCCATGTATCAGAAGCAATTGTGTATGGATTAGGTAGTGGTATTGGTTGGTTGATGGCTATCGTTTTTTTGGCAGCAATCAGAGAAAAGATTTCTTATTCAAATGTTCCCAAACCCTTACGTGGTTTAGGCATTACTTTTATTATAACCGGTTTAATGGCTATCGCATTTATGGCCTTTATGGGAATTAAAATTTAACAAAAAGAATATTCAAAGATGGATCAAAATACAATAAAAGTTATTATAGCCAGTATCGTGGTTTTTTTAGCGGTCGTGTTAATTTTAGTAGCTTTGCTTTTATGGGCAAAAGCAAAATTATTACCCGGCGGCAAAGTCAAAATAAAGATAAACGGTGAAAAAGAAATTGAAGTAGAATCGGGCTCTTCATTATTGAGCACCTTGTCTAACGAAAAAATATTTTTACCATCCGCTTGCGGTGGTGGTGGTACTTGCTTACAATGTAAAGTTAAAGTCCTCAAAGGTGGTGGTAATATGTTGCCCACTGAAGAACCTAACTTTACTCTTAAAGAAAAAGAAGAAGGTTGGCGTTTGGGCTGTCAGGTTAAGGTCAAAGAGGATATGGAAATAGAAGTGCCTGAAGAAGTCTTTGGGGTAAAAAAATGGGATGCCAAAGTGGTGTCCAATTATAATGTAGCCTCATTTATCAAAGAATTTGTCGTAGAAGTACCCGAAGATATCAATTATAAACCGGGTGGTTATATACAAATAGATGTTCCGCCCGTGGTTGTACCTTATAAAGAAATTGACATTACGGCACATCCCATTGAGCACCCCGGCGAACCGGATAAATTTAAAGAAGATTGGGATAAATTTAACTTATGGCCGTTGGTCATGAAAAACGAAGAAGAAGTTACCCGTGCTTATTCTATGGCCAGTTATCCGGCCGAAGGCAGACGTATTATGCTTAATGTTCGAATCGCTACCCCGCCATGGGATCGCGAAAAAAACACCTGGATGGATGTCAATCCGGGGGTTGCATCATCTTACATTTTCTCGCGTAAACCGGGTGATATTGTTAAAATTTCCGGTCCGTACGGTGAGTTCTTTATCAATGAAGATTCTGATGCCGAAATGGTTTATATCGGTGGTGGCGCCGGTATGGCACCTATGCGTTCGCATTTGTTCCACTTGTTCAAAACCCTCAAAACAAATCGCAAAGTTTCTTATTGGTATGGCGGACGTTCAAAACGTGAATTGTTTTACATTGATCATTTTAGAGAATTAGAAAAAGAATTCCCTAACTTTAAGTTCTATTTGGTTCTTTCCGAACCGCGACCGGAAGACAATTGGAAGGTAAAAGAGTGTTTAGATTGTCCGGGTGATGGGTTTGTAGGTTTTGTACACCAAGCCTTGTATGACAATTACTTAAGCAAACACGAAACGCCTGAAGATATTGAATACTATTTCTGTGGACCACCTATGATGAATAAAGCGGTAGTTGGTATGCTCGAGAATTTAGGAGTACCTCCCGAAAATATCCGTTTTGATGATTTTGGTGGTTAATATATGAATGATTACTTATATTTGTAGAGGCGTTTTTGAACGTCTCTACTTTTTTAATGATATGATTATGAAACAATTTTTTCGTATTTCTTTTCTTTTTCTCTTAATTTTATTTTCTTGTCAAGTTAAAAAGAATACCAATAGCCATTATTTCGAAGGAGAAGCTTTGGGAACCACATATCACATCAATATAATTCCTTCAACAACCTCCAAACAAGTCCAAAAAAAAGATGTCGATAGTGTGATAGAGGCTATTAATGCTTCATTATCTACTTATAGGTCAAATTCTTTGATTTCCCGTATAAATAAAGGAGAAGTTTTAAAAGTTGATCAACAATTTAAAGACGTTTATTCAGCAGCAAAAGAGATTTACCGAGAAACAGGCGGTTTGTATGATCCAACCATTGGGATATTAGTTAACGCTTGGGGATTTGGTCCCAAAAAGAAAATAGCCCATATTGAAACGGATTCGACCATTGTCGATTCTCTTAAAAAATTTGTGGGATATGATTTTTTGCATATTGATGAACAAGATTTTTTGCAAAAACGTTATCCACAAGTATATATCGACTATAATTCAATTGCCAAAGGCTATGCTATTGATCGTGTAGGCAAGATGATTGAAAATAAAGGAATTAACAATTATATTGTCGAAATCGGCGGGGAAGTGTTAGCCAAAGGACGAAATACTTTAAAGAATAGAAATTGGTTAGTGGCTATTGATAATCCACAACGCGATAAAAAACAAAAAATTATTTCAAAAATTGCTTTGGTAAATCAGGCAATTGCTACCTCAGGTAATTATCGTAAGTTTTATGTGGATTCTATCACCGGGAAAAAATATGTGCATACGCTTAATCCTAAAACAGGCTATCCTGTTCAAAGACATTTACTCAGCGCTTCCATAGTGGCACCAAACTGTACCATGGCCGATGGCTATGCGACAGCTATGATGGTTATGGGAATAGATGCCGCCAAAATATTCTTAGCCAAACATCCCGAATTGCAAGCCTTTTTGGTTTATAGTGATGATAAAGGAAACCTGAAAATTTATAAAACAAAAGGTCTTAAAATAATCCATTGACAACTAAAGTTCCTTCTTCTGAAAATCCGTTCTTTTTCGTAAATTAGCCAATTAAAAATAAAAATATTTTGGCTAAAAAAGTAACGCCTTTAATGAAGCAATACAACAGTATCAAAGCAAAATATCCGGATGCTTTATTACTGTTTAGGGTAGGTGATTTTTACGAAACCTTTGGTGATGATGCCATCAAAGCGGCTAAAATTTTAGGGATAGTACAAACCAAAAGAGGTAATGGGTCGGCAGCCGAAACCGCTTTAGCCGGCTTTCCGCACCATTCTTTAAATACATATTTGCCCAAGTTGGTAAAAGCCGGTTTACGGGTAGCTATCTGTGATCAGTTGGAAGATCCTAAATTGACAAAAAAAATTGTTAAAAGAGGGGTGACGGAAGTCATAACGCCGGGTGTCGCCTTAAATGATGATGTGCTTGAAGCCAAATCTAATAATTTTTTGGCTTCTGTTTTTTTTGATAAAAAGAAAATAGGTATTGCTTTTGTTGATGTTTCAACCGGCGAATTTTTAGTCAGCGAAGGTCAAAAAGATTATATAGATAAACTCTTACAAAATTTTCGGCCTTCCGAAGTTTTATATCCACAACATCAGCAACAAAAATTTGTGGAGAACTTTGGCCAAGATTTTTATACTTTCAAACAAGATGAATGGGTATATCAGCCTGATTATAGCCGCGAATTATTAACCAATCATTTTCAAACCCTGAATTTAAAAGGTTTTGGCGTCGATGATTTAAAGGCAGGACAGATTGCTGCCGGTGCCATTTTGCATTACTTAGCTGAAGTCAAACAAAATGACCTGAAACATATTAACAAAATTAGCCGTATTGAAGAAGATGCTTATGTTTGGATGGATAAATTTACCATTCGCAATTTGGAATTATACGGCAGTCATCATGCCAACGCGGTAACTTTGTTGGCAATAATTGACCGGACACTAACGCCTATGGGCGGACGAAATATTCGTCGTTGGTTAGCTTTGCCTTTAAAAGACAGATTGCAAATTAATAAGCGTTTAAATATTATAGGACAATTGGTTCAATACCAATTGCTACGTATCGATTTGCAAACGCAACTCAAGCAAATTGGCGATCTGGAGCGTCTTATTTCCAAAATTGCCACCGGAAAAGTCAATCCGCGCGAAATTTTATTATTATTAAATTCGCTTGAGGCCTTGGTGCCAATAAAAACCATGTTAGGTCAACAAAAAAATGAGGATTTGCAAAATATGTCCGCGCAAATAGATGCTTTGACACATGTGCGGGATAAAATCACAAAAACCATTGACGCTAATGCCTCCGTTCATGTTTCTAAAGGAAGGGTCATAAGGGAAGGTATATCACCCGAATTGGACGAACTCAGACATTTAAAAATATCTTCTAAAGAAATTTTGGCGGAAATTGTTCAAAGGGAAATTGTGAATACCGGTATAAATTCCCTTAAAATTGGTTTTAACAATGTATTTGGCTATTACTTGGAAGTACGGCATACCTATAAAGATAAAGTTCCCGATAATTGGATTAGAAAGCAAACCTTAACGGCTGCCGAAAGATATATAACTCCCGAATTAAAAGAACTCGAAGCTAAAATATTAGGCGCTGAAGAAAAAATAAGTATATTAGAACAACAACTTTTTCATGAGTTGGTTCTTTGGTTACAAGGATATATTCAGGCCATTCAAAACAATGCCCATATAACCGGCGAAATTGATACCTATCAATCATTAGCTGAAGTTGCCGTTCAACATAATTATATCCGGCCGGAAATAGATGAATCTTATGATATTGATATTAAAGAGGGCAGACATCCGGTTATTGAACAACAGTTGCCGGAAGATGAAGCTTATGTTCCTAATGACATTTATTTAGATCGCGAACGTCAACAAATTATCATGATTACCGGTCCTAATATGTCAGGTAAATCGGCTATTTTAAGACAAACTGCTCTTATTGTTTTATTGGCGCAAATGGGTAGTTTTGTGCCGGCCAAATATGCCCGTATTGGTTTGGTAGACAAAATTTTTACGCGGGTCGGGGCGTCTGATAATATTTCAATGGGCGAATCGACTTTTATGGTTGAAATGAACGAAACGGCCAGCATTTTGAATAACCTATCGGCTCGAAGTCTTGTCTTGTTAGATGAAATAGGACGTGGCACCAGTACTTATGATGGCATCTCTATTGCTTGGGCTATTGCAGAATATCTGCACGAACATCCGGCCAGACCCAAAACTTTGTTTGCGACGCATTACCATGAGTTGAATGATATGGCAAAATCCTTCGAACGGATAAAAAACTTTAATGTCGCAATCAAAGAAGTCGATAATCATATTATTTTTGTGCGTAAATTAGTGCCGGGTGGCAGCGAACACAGTTTTGGTATACATGTTGCCAAATTAGCCGGTATGCCTTTGCGTGTTATCAATAAGGCCAAAAAAATATTAGCCCAACTGGAAGCCGCCAAACAAAAAGAACAAGTTAAGGAAAACTTAAATGCCTCTCATAAAGGAATGCAACTCAGTTTTTTCCAATTGGATGATCCTTTACTCGAAGAAATTAAAGAAGAAATTTTAGATACCGATATTGACAATCTAACGCCGGTTGAAGCTTTGATGAAATTAAATGAAATAAAACGCATGTTAACCCGTAATAAAAAACAAAAATGATGATAAAAAAACTTACTTTGGCATTAAGCATTATATTTTTAGTAAGTGCTTGTAACAAAACAGCTAAAAAAGAAAACCAAACAACAAAAAAGACACAACCCAAAGTTGAAACAGTGCAACGTCAAGCCGATCATAGTAAAACAAAATTTGTTTTGTTCCGTAGTGACTATGGTCCCAAAAAAACCTATCAACAACTAAAATCTTATTTAGAAGAGCAAGGGATGTTTTATCCGCACATTGTCGATCATCAAACGGCGGCAAAAAATGCCAATGTTGAATTAAGACCGGTTTATTTGATGGTATTCGGTAACCCTAAAATGGGGGGGTATTTGATGCAAGAAAATCCCGAAGTTGGCATTGAGTTGCCTATGAAAGCACTCATTTATAAAGATGCCGAAGGACGGACATGGGTATTGTACAAAGATATGAACTATTTAAAGGATATGTATTTTTTAAAAGATCCTAATCATGTGATTGAAAAAATGAATAAATTACAAGAAGGCTTTAAGCAGGCTGTTATCAACCCGATTAAAACAACGCAAATTAAGGATGAAGAAATTGAATAAGCCTTCCTTAAAAAGCTTTTTAAAAGCACAAGATTATTTTCCCGTAAAATTAAAAACTTTGCCTTCGGGTCATCATTTGATCAAAGCCAAACTCAATGGAAAAAAAGGTAATTTTATCTTAGATACCGGCGCTTCAACGACTTGTATTAGTCAAGAAAAAGTACCTTATTTTAAACTAAAGGTCAAAGAGACTGACCATAAAGCAACCGGGGCAGGTACAACTGAAATTGATATTCAATTGGCTAAAAAAAATAAATTGAAAATAGGGGAGTGGGGTCTTAAAAAAATGCAAGTGGTCGTCATGGATTTGTCTCACATCAATCAAGCTTTGTCAGTTTTTGACATACAGGTCGATGGCATAATTGGTGCAGATATTTTGCATCTGGCAAAAGCTGTTATACAATATGAAAAAGAATTGCTATATTTAAAATTAAAAAAATAAATTACATTATATGTTACAAGATAAAAATCCGGCTAAAACTGATTTAAGTAAATTGGGCGAATTTGGTTTAATAGAAGCCATAACCAAAGACGTCAGCCTGAAAAACCCATCGACTATCAAAGGTGTGGGTGACGATGCAGCCGTGATGTCCTATCAAGATAAATTGGCTTTGGCTTCGACCGATTTACTGGTAGAAGGGGTACATTTTGACTTGGCTTATTTCCCTCTAAAACATTTAGGTTATAAAGCCGCTGTGGTCAATTTTTCAGATATTTATGCCATGAATGGGATGGCCACTCAACTTTTGAATGGTTTGGCTGTTTCAAACCGTTTCCCCTTGGAAGCCATTGAAGAAATTTATGAGGGGATAAAATTAGCTTGTAGGATATATGATGTAGATTTAGTTGGTGGTGACACTACTTCATCCCGCTCAGGTCTCATTTTGGCACCAACAGCTTTAGGTGTGGTTCCAAAAGGCAAAGAAGTTTATCGGTCAGGTGCCAAACCAAACGATTTGATTGTGGTGACAGGAGATTTGGGGGCGGCTTACATGGGCTTGTTAGTTTTGCAACGTGAAAATGAAGTTTTTAAGGTCAATCCACAACACCAACCAGACCTAAGCCCTTATGCCTATGTGGTCGAACGTCAGTTAAAACCGGAAGCGCGAAGAGATATCATTAAAATTTTAGATGAATTAAAAGTACTGCCTACCGCAATGATTGATATTTCTGACGGCTTGTCTTCCGAAATAATGCATATAACCCATCAGTCGGGTGTAGGAGCACAAATTTATGCCGAAAAAATCCCTATCGACCCACAAACGGTTTTAACGGCCGAAGAATTTAATATAAGTGAATTGACAGCTGCTTTAAACGGAGGAGAAGATTATGAATTATTGTTTACGATTAGTCAAAAAGACTATGAAAAAATTCAATATCGTAAAGAATTTGCCGTCATTGGCCATATAACCGAAGAACCCGGTGATTTTTTGATAACACAAGACAACCAAAAAATAGCTTTAAAAGCACAAGGTTGGAATGCTTTGAAAAATAAACCCTCTCAAAAATAAACCGAATTTAAATGCCTATAACACGATATTGTGAAGATTGTTGAAAAAATAAAAGCACCGATAATTCAAGAAATGACGCTTTTTGAAAAAAAATTCAGAGCGTCTATGCAAACCAAAGTTGTCTTACTCAACCGGATTACGGCTTTTATTGCTTCGCGTAAGGGAAAACAAATGCGGCCGATGTTTATATTTTTGACTGCCAAAATGCTTAAAGGGCAGGTCAAAGAACGAACCTACAGGGGAGCCGGTGTGGTAGAATTAATTCATACCGCCACCTTGGTGCATGATGATGTGGTAGATGAAAGTGACTACAGAAGGGGTTTTTTCTCAATCAATGCTTTATGGAAGAATAAGATTGCTGTTTTGGTTGGGGACTTTTTGCTTTCACGTGGGCTGCTGTTGTCTATCGATCATGGCGATTTTGATCTTTTGCGCATTATCTCGGTTGCCGTAAAAGAAATGAGTGAAGGTGAATTACTGCAAATTGAGAAAGCTCGTAAATTGGATATCACGGAAGAGGTTTATTATGAAATAATCCGTCAAAAAACAGCGACTTTAATTGCGGCTTGTACGGCTATGGGTGCGGCTTCGGTGGACAGCGATAAAGAAACCGTTGATGAGATGCACCGTTTTGGCGAATTGGTAGGAATGGCTTTTCAAATCAAAGATGATTTGTTTGATTATACCGAAGATAGCATCGGTAAACCAACCGGAATTGATATCAAAGAACAAAAAATGACCTTGCCTTTGATTTATACCCTAAATACGGTTGATGACAAGACCAAAAAATGGATTATAAATATTGTAAAAAAGCATCATAAAGACAAAAAGAAAGTCAAGGAATTGATTCAATTTGTCAAATCGCATGGTGGCATTGAGTACACCATTAATAAAATGAAAGCATATCAACAGGAAGCCTTGCAAATTTTAGAAAAGTATCCGGACAATCCGGCTAAAGAAAGCCTAAAATTGATGGTAAATTACGTGATAGAACGAAAAAAATAATTTTCGTCTCCTTTTGATTTTTGCTCTTTTTTACCTCCTATATGATTAAACGTGAAACCATAGAAAAAATTTTTGACACGGCCCGGGTCGAAGAAGTTGTGGGTGATTTTGTCAATCTTAAACGTGCCGGTAGCAACCTTAAAGGTTATAGCCCGTTTAACGATGAAAAAAGTCCGTCCTTTATGGTTTCGCCTTCCAAACAAATATGGAAAGATTTTAGCTCGGGCAAAGGGGGAAATGTTGTTTCTTTTTTAATGGAACACGAACGCATGACATACCCTGAAGCCCTACGCTGGTTGGCCAAACGCTATAATATTGAAATTGAAGAGGCTGAACTAAGCCTCGAAGAGCGACAAAAACAAACCGAACGTGAAAGTCTGTTTTTGGTATTGGAATTTGCTAAAAACTGGTTTAAAAAACAGCTGTTTGATACTTCTTTTGGTCGTTCAGTCGGATTAAATTATTTCAAGGAACGGGGTTTTAGAGAAGAAATTTTACAAAAGTTTGAAACCGGATTTTCACCCGATAAACCAGATGCCCTTACACAAGCTGCTTTAGCAAAAGGTTTTAAAAAAGACTTTTTGATTAAAGCCGGTCTTTCCATTGAACGAAACAACCGTTTGATTGACCGTTTCCGCGGTCGGATTATGTTCCCGATTCATAGTTTGAGCGGTCGTGTTTTGGGGTTTGGTGGGCGAATACTAAACAGCAGTTTAAAGACAGCTAAATATATCAATTCGCCCGAAAACGAAATATACCATAAAAGCAAAATATTATACGGTATTTTTCAGGCCAAACAAAGCATTGTCAAGCAAAATCAATGTATTTTGGTCGAAGGCTATACCGATGTCATGGCTTTGCATCAGGCGGGTATTACCAATACGGTTGCCTCTTCCGGGACAGCCTTAACCATAGAGCAAATACAGCTAATTAAACGTTTGACACCTAATATTCTAGTAGTTTTTGACGGCGATAGAGCCGGTATAAGTGCAGCTTTGCGCGGTATTGATATGATTCTGGCACAAGGCATGCAGGTTAAGGTGCTGCTTTTGCCCGGTGGCGAAGATCCGGATAGTTTCAGTAGAAAACTTTCTGCTGGTGATTTGCAAAAATATATAGTCGATAATACGCAGGATTTCATTAATTTTAAAGCCTTGCTCTTACAAAATGATGCGCAAAATGATCCTCTGAAAAAAGGAGAATTGGTTCGGAATATTGTTCAAAGTATTGCCAAAATTCCCAATGCTATCCAGCAAGAAATCTATATAAAGGAAGTGGCACGCATTATGGGTATTTCAGAAGAAGTTCTTTTTAAAGAATTAGCAATCATTTTAAAAACAGCCCAAAATCGTGCTGATAAAGAAGCCTTAAGGCAACGTAAAAAAGAAGTGTTAAAGCCGGTTGAAAAAAATCAGTTTGAAAACCCTGTTATCAGTCGCCGTGAAATATTGGAGCGTGAAATCATAAAACTTCTTTTGTTATATGGTCATCGCGAGATTGAGGTAGATGAATGGGAACTGAAAGAAATTCCCGAAGATAATTCTGATCCTGTTTTAGAAAAATTGACACGCCGTTCGCAAGTTGCAGAGTTAATATATAAGTATTTGCAAGATGATGAGTTAGAATTTTCGAATGATATTTTTCAGCATTTATTTAATTTACTTACCCATAAATTAATGCAGCGAGAAGTTATAGATACTGTCAAACTAATGCCTGAATTAACTGAAGTTGAAGCCAAGCTTATATCCGATATTTTGATGGAGGAAGAAAAATATCGCTTAGCCAATTGGAAAGACAGACAAATTGAAGTCAAGTCTAAAGAAGATACGCTGGGCTGGCATGTGATGGATGTTTTGTTGAATTTAAGACGCCTGCTAATTCAAGATCTCATTAATGAACAAAAAGAACAATTGAAACAGCCTGTAGAAGAACCGGAACGGATACAAATCTTTAATTTGATTAAAGACTATCTGCTTCTTTTTCGGATTTTATCGACTAAATTGTACCGGTTGGCTTAATTATTTTTAAGAAATTTCAGTAGCCACGCTGCTTTATCCCGTTTTAAATGACCAAACTTCATATGGGGCGAAAAAGGCACTGCTAATATTTGCCGTTGCACCGGATCAAACCATAATTTTCCAATTTCAGTGTTATTTTGGTCGTAAAAAATTAAAATATATTTGCTATCCGCATGACGCATATCAACCTCTTGCCAATTAAAATTGTCCGGTTGATTTAAAAAATTTATTAAGGCTTTAATTTTCTCTTTTTGTAGGTAATGACTAAATAATTGACCGATAAATACCCGGTTTTTAATCACCTTTATGGCATGCACCTTTTTGCGTGGAAAGTTAAAATTGTCATCGTAAAGGAATTTTTGGTAAACCGCTTGACGGGTTTCATTATTTGGGTTACGCGAAAAAGCTTTCATTTCTTTTGCCGATGGACAAATGGCAATGTCTTCATATCTTTTTGAAGCATCCCATAAATAAAAACTGCCCATTATAAGGCTTATAATGAGCAGGATATAAATGTATTTCATCAAAATTATTTTTTTTCTAACACCCATGCGCCCGGCATTTGTTCCTTTAGTTTAGTCAAGACTTCGTGTGCTTTAACATCAGAGTCAAATGAGTGTGATGCCACCATCCATAAACCATATTGGTTTTGACCGATTATTTTGGCCGGAAAGCCAGTTTTTATTAATTGTAAACGTTTTTTTTCGGCATTGGTTTTATCGCGGAAAGCGCCGGTAATAATAAAATATTTTTTTTGTTCAGTCGTTTTTACCGGTTCATTTTTAACAATTTTGATAGCCGGAAAATCTTTTTTTAGCACAAAAGTAGCTTTTTGGAAGGTCGGCTCCTCCACGCTGTTTTGTGATTTTAACCAGCTGACACCGGTGGTAAATAAACCTAAACCAACCACTAAAACCGCTGCGTATTGCCAAACTTTGAAATCATTGTTTACTTTAGACTTAAGCTTGATAGTCTTTGTTTTTTCAGTTACAGATGTTACGGAATGAATATTTTTTTCGACTGTTTTTTTGCCGGCCGGTTTACGTCTGAATGAGATAAGACCATAGGCAGAAGCCAAATAATTTTTGGTTGTAAGCGGTAAAAATATCAGTTGTTCTTCGTTGATGCGATTAAAAATGCCGATATTTTCTAATCTTAAACGTTTATCCTTTTTTAGAACTTCTTGCCATTTTTCAACTTCTTTTTCAATATAAGCCAGTGCTTCACCATAAGAAATTCCGGCCATTTCAGCTATATAATTGGTTAATAAACCATCGTTTTCTTTTAATTGCGGATTAAAACTTAAATCTTTATGTGGCGGTAAGAAAGTATAATTTTCAGCCACATAACGTGCCGGACGTTTGCGACCAATTATGGCCCCAAATCCCGGAATGATCACTAAATCATAACGATACAATAAATCGGAAATATAGGTTTCTAAACTCATGGAGAACTTTTTCGTAAAAACAAATTTAATAAAAAAATAAAGAAGTTTGACACACAGTCAAGCATAACTTTTAAACTTTAAAAAGATTTTTAATAAGCCTGTTTTTCTTGCGAATATTCATATTTTTACAAAAATTTTGATATGGTTAGTAATAAAATTTTAATGATATATACCGGTGGCACCATCGGGATGCGTAAAGATAGTCAAACGGGTGTTTTGGTTCCTTTTGATTTTTCAAGATTAATGGAACAAATTCCCGAATTAAGATTGATTGATAAACAAATCGATACCATTTCATTTGATCAGCCTATTGATTCATCAAATTTAAGGCCGGCACATTGGATCAAGCTCAGTCAAATGGTATATGATAATTATGATTGTTATGACGGATTTGTTATTCTGCATGGCTCTGACACCATGGCATATACGGCATCGGCATTAAGTTTTATGCTCGAAAATTTGTCTAAACCTGTTATTTTAACCGGTTCACAATTACCCATTGGTGATTTGCGTACCGATGCCAAAGAAAATATTATTACTTCTATTCAAATTGCTGGGAGTTATGAGGGTGCCCAACCTATGGTACCTGAGGTGGGTATTTATTTCGAATTTAAATTGTTACGTGGCAATCGTACCATAAAAGCCAGTGCAGAACATTTCAATGCCTTTCATTCGCCCAATTATTTACCTTTGGCGCAATCGGGTGTTGAATTAAATTTTTTTAAAGAAAGGATTTTGCCTGTTCCCGATGGTATTTTTCATATTCACGACAAGCTTGTGTCTGATGTGATGGTGTTACGTTTACATCCGGCCTTGACAGAAACAGAACTTTTACATATTATAAATATACCCGGTTTAAAAGCCTTGATTTTGGAAACCTATGGGTCGGGAAATGCCTTTACCGAAGATTGGTTTTTGTCTGCTCTTCAATCGGCTATTGATAAGGGGATATACCTTATAAATATAACGCAATGTCAATATGGACGGATTGCGCCATATAAATATGAAACCGGCCGCCGATTAATGGATTTGGGTGTATTTAATGGTAAAGATCTAACCACAGAAGCTGCTTTGACTAAAATGATGTATTTATTGGGTAAAAAATTGACCCACAAAGCCCTAAAAAATGCTTTTGAAAGGCCTTTACGAGGCGAAATGAGTTTGTAATAAAACAAGACTGATTAAAATAATCATAAAAAAAACGACATTATTTTAAATTTAATGTAATTTTAGACCGGACATATATAAAATTGCTGCTATTTTTCGTTAGAGATTAAATAAAAAAACGAAATTTGGTCTTTCCAGCAAAACAAATTATATTTGTGCCGCTGGAGAGATGACCGAGAGGCCGAAGGTGCACGCCTGGAAAGCGTGTGTGCGCCACAAGCGTACCGAGGGTTCGAATCCCTCTCTCTCCGCTTTATATAGTAAAGAATAATCAATAATAAAAAAGAAAAGTTAAATCACTATTAAATTAAAATCGATATGAAAAAAGTATTTACGATCCTAGCTATTGTAGGAATGTTATTTTTTGTAACAACTAACATTCAGGCGCAAGAAACCAAAGCGCAAACTGAGAAAAAAGTAGAAAAAACTAAAAAAGCGGATGATGGTCAAGCTACTACTTCCTTTCACCAAGAATTAAAAAAACGTTTTGTAGAAGGTGGTCCTGCTTTTATGGGTATTGTACTTTTAACTTTAATTTTGGGTTTGGCTGTCGCTATTGAAAGAATTATATATTTATCTTTTGCTGATACGAATACCGATAAATTGTTAGAAGAAGTAGAACAAGCTTTAGATGAAGGTGGTGTTGAAGAAGCAAAAGAATTATTAAGAAATAAAAAAGGTCCTATTGCCGCTATTTTTTATGAAGGTTTAGAGCGAATGGACGAAGGCGTTGATGCAGCCGAAAAAGCAGTCGTTTCTTATGGTAATGTGCAAGTAGGACAATTAGAAAAAAATGTGTCTTGGTTAGCTTTATTTATTGCCGTAGCACCCATGTTCGGATTTATGGGAACTGTAATCGGGATGATTCAAGCCTTTGATAAAATTGAAGCAGCCGGCGATATGCAACCTTCTTTGGTCGCAGGTGGTATTAAAGTAGCTTTATTAACAACTGTGTTTGGTTTGATTGTGGCTATCATCTTACAAGTTTTCTATAATTTTATCATTGCAAAAATCGACAGCATCGTTAATAAAATGGAAGATGCTTCTATTTCATTGGTCGATTTGTTGGTAAAATATAGTCACAATAAAAAATAAGAATTTTACAAATGGAAAATAAAACTTTAACACTCATCACCAAAATCATTGTGGGAGCTATAGCCATTATTGGCTTGGTGCTTTTCATCATGATTATGAAAGACCCCGATAATGCAGACCGTGCTATTGATGCCATGCTCAATTTTACCTATTTAGTGTTGGCATTTGCCGTTATTGCATCTGTTTGGGTATGGTTGAAAGATTTGCTTTCACACCCCGAAAAATTAAAACAAACAGTGTTTGTTACCGTCATATTTTTGGGTATTGTCGCTTTTTCAAAATATGTCTTAGCGTCTAATCAACCTGTTCATTATTATCCCAATATTAATGTCGATGCGACTACCTCTAATTGGGTAGATACAGGCTTATATACTTTTTATATATTAGGTACAATTGCTGTATTGTTAATGTTATTTTCTCCTGTTTTATCTGTCTTGGGCAGTGGCAGCAGTTCCGGCGCTTCTGAAGAAGAGTATGAAGAAGATGCTGAATAACTAACGGGAAATTAATTTAAAAAATTAACAATGGCTAAAAGAAAATTACAAGAAATAAATGCCGGATCTATGGCCGATATAGCATTTTTGCTATTGATTTTCTTCTTGGTTACGACCACTATGGAAAGTAACTATGGTATAAGAAGGAAATTACCGCCGCCGGATACCGAGCAAACCGAGAAACCACCGGTCGTTAAAAAGAAAAACGTGTTGGAAATTGTCATTAACGGACAAGACCAAATGTTGATCGAAGAAGAACCGGCAGATGTTAAAGATGTCAAAAATATAGCGATTGATTTTATCACAAATAACGGCAAGGATCCAAAATCGTCAGATAGTCCGCAAAAAGCTGTTATCAGCATCAAACATTCACGCGAAACATCTTATAAGAAATACATTTCTGTTTATAACGAGCTTATTGCGGCTTATAACGAAATAAGAAATCGTTATGCCCGCCAAAAATATGGTAAGCCATTTGACAAATTAACAGAAGAAGAGCAAAAAGCGGTTAAAGAGGCTTATCCTCAAAAAATCGCAGAATCAACACCAAAAAGATAAGTTATGGGTAAATTTTCAAAGAAAAAAGATAGTGGAACACCGGCCATTTCGACCGCTTCGCTACCGGATATCGTTTTTATGCTGTTATTCTTTTTTATGGTGGCCACCGTTATGCGGGAAAATGGCGAAAAGAAAGTGATGGTACGTTTGCCTTCTGCTGACCAAGTGAAGAAAATCGAAAAGAAAGGTTTGGTTTCTTTTATTTATGTAGGTAAACCTATTCCCAAATACAGAGCAAAATTTGGTGATGAGCCACGTATTCAACTTAATGATGCCTTTGCTGATGTTAGTGAAGTTGGTCCTTTTGTTTTGAAAGAAAAGGCAGCTAAACGAGAAGAAGAAAAACCTTTAATGATAACTTCTATTAAGGCAGACGAAGACGTAGGTATGGGTATAATAACCGATATCAAAGAAGAACTGCGTAAAGTAAATGCACTTAAAGTAAACTATTCCACTAAAAAGGGTAGTGTTTTAGACAATAAATAATTTGTTTATCAAAATTTAATTTATAGTATACAAAAAAGCTACTCCAATGAGTAGCTTTTTTTTGTGATTATGGTATTCAAATGTTTAAAATTTATTCAGTTTTAGTTTCAGATTCTTTTTTCTTTCGGGCTATAATATCTTCATATCTGACAGGTTTGTGTGCTTCAACCCAAGACTTGTAATCTTTATAACCGACCTTGTCCTGGTATTCTTTACTGACTTCCCAAATATGATCGACCGTAGCATCATCGGGTAGTTCTTTATCAAATAATTCTTTAAAAATTTTCCCGATTTTACTGTCGGTTTTTCTTCTGACTTCTTTGTTATAAGCCTCCAATTCCATATCAAAAGCTTGGGTGTTTTTATCCAAATACTCATCCAATAGTTTTTTGGTAACCATCGAGCCATGCTCTTTGGCTGTTTTTATGTTGCCTTTTCCTGTAACAGCGTTACCTATAGCAAAAACATTTTGATAACCTGATATACGTGAAATTTCTTCATCTCCCTCCGTTTTAATCCGGTCGCCTTCATAGGGTATCCCATCAATCTTTTCCGGAATACTACCAATTGATGAGATGACTTGTTCGGTATAAATTGGAAATGTTTCTCCTTCAATCGGGATTAATTTTCCATCCTCGGTTGTTTTATATTTTTGTAGAATTAAACCTTTTAATTTGCCATCTTCTTCAATAAAACCTACCGGTGTTGCTTCAGGAATAAAATTAAAATGGAATTTCTTTTTATAGTTGTCCAAGATACGTTGGGACACGATTTGGGCTTTTTCTTTAGCTTCAGGGGTCCCGCCTTGCGGTTGTTTTAGCGGCATGTATTTAGCTTGTCGCCGGTATACCAATGTAGCGCCTTTTAGTCCCAAGTCTTCATATTTCAAACCAAATTGTTCCAAATACTTATCGATACCTTTTTTTTCCATTTCAAATTGGTCCACGACAATATCTTTACCTAATTTTTCTTTCAGGGCTTTTTCGACCAATTCCATCATCACAATTTTCATCACATCCAATGAGGCTAAACCGCCACCAATTACAACAGCTCCATCTTTAATCTCGTATTGTTTGCCTTTGTAATCCGGCTCATGGTAATGATTGTACCATTTAACAAGATCATTTTGGTAAATTAATTGTTTATCTTTAAACTTTTCAATACCGGGAACTGGCAAAGGGCGGTCTTTCCATGCGCCGTTAGCCAAGATAACAGCTGTAAAGCCTAAATCAACTAAATCTTTAAAAGAAATATCTTTTCCTACTTTAACATTCGGAATAAACCGGACAAGATTTTGGTCAAGTTTTTTATCAATTTCTGCTTCTTGTTTGTCTCTTAAATTATGGTGCCACTTGGGCAATCCGTCTTCCAGTTTTCCATATGGCAAGGTGTTTTGGTCCAATACAACAACTCTAACCCCTTTATCTGCTAATAAGGAAGCGGCTTCAGATCCTGAAACACTTCCACCCACTATAGCAACATAATGACTTTTCTTTTGCGAATGGTCTAAGTTTTTATTCCACATATGTTTTTTATTTTCAAATTTTTACAAAGATAAAAAAACTACCTAATTTTTGTTTTTATTTGTATTTTTAATTTTTATTAAAGCTATGTATAAAACTTATAGTATTTTATTGATGCTTTTGGCTTTTAGGCTCTATGCACAAAGTGTTCCGAATGATTCTTTAACACTGATTTTTGTAGGTGATATTATGAGTCATGGCCCACAGCTACGTGCTGCAAAACAACCTAATGGGCAATTTAATTATGATGAAAATTTTTTTTATATCCAAGCTTACTTTAAGTCAGCTGATTTTGTTTTGGCTAATTTAGAAACAACTTTGGGCGTCAAACCTTATCATGGTTATCCGCAATTTAGTGCACCGGCTGCTCTGGCAACTGCTTGTCAACGTGCAGGCATTAATGTCCTGTGTACGGCTAACAATCATAGTTGTGATAAAGGACGAAAAGGCATCACTAAAACGATTGAAATTTTGGATAGTCTCAATATTTCTCATACCGGAACATTTAAAAACGGACAGGACAAAGCACAAAAGAATCCGCTTATTTTGAAAAAAAATAACCGGCGTATTATGGTCTTAAACTATACGTATGGTACTAATGGCTTACCTGTTCCCTCACCGGCTAAGGTAAACATTATAAATAAAGTAAAGATAAAAAATGATTTGAAGAAAGCACGCAGCCTTAAGCCTGATTTGCTCCTTGTTTTTTTGCATTGGGGCGAACAATATCAAAACCATCCGAATAAAAGACAAAAAGACTTAGTCAATTTTTTACATCAAAATGGTGTCCATTGTATCATAGGGGCACATCCGCATGTCATACAAGATGTTACTTATAATAAGATAAACGGTAATTTTACTGCATTTTCATTAGGCAATTTTATCAGCAATCAGCGCAGTTTCCCTCGTGATGGAAGCATAATGCTCGAACTCACATTTGTGCCTAATGCAGCTGACAAACTTGTGATAAAAAACATCAAAGTTCATCCACTATGGGTTTATAAATTTAAAAAAGCATCAAAATGGCATTATCAAATTTTGCCAGTGGAACAATTTAAATTCAAACCGTCTTATTTTACAAGAAATGAAGATTACCAAAAAATGATGCATTATTATAAACATTTTAACTCTTACCATTTTGAAAATTTAACTAAAATTAAACCATAAAAAAACCTGAACTTGTTATTCAAGCTCAGGTTCCCCAATTATTATGAAAAAAGACCGATGTTACTTAACGCAATCGGCATATCTTCTGGCTACTTCGTCCCAATTGATTACATTAAAGAAATCATTGATATAAGCGCCTCTTTTATTTTGATGTTTCAAATAATAAGCATGCTCCCAAACATCCATGCCTAAAACAACTTTTCCCTTACAATCTACAAATTTCATCAAAGGATTATCTTGATTAGGCGTATGACAAATACTTAATTTTCCATGATTGCATAACAACCAAACCCAACCACTGCCAAAGCGGGCAGCACCGGCTTTGGCCCATTGTTCTTTAAAATTTTCAAAAGAACCGAAGTCACGCTTAATGGCTTCGGCCAATTCACCTTTGGGTTCACCACCACCATTGGGCGACATAATTTGCCAATAAAGAATGTGATTCCAATAGCCACCACCGTTATTTCGAATGGCAGTATCATTAATATGAATGTCTTTTAAAATTTCTTCTATACTTTTATTTTCGTAACATGTTCCTTCAATGGCAGCATTTAAGCCATTGGTATAGCCTTGATGGTGACCTAAATGATGGACGCGCATGGTTGCTTCATCTATATAAGGTTCTAAGGCGTCATATGCGTAAGGTAATTCCGGTAATTTAAAACTCATAATTCTAATTTTTAATGTTTCTAAACAAATATAATTCATTTAAGAAGAAATGTAAAGTTTTTATGCCAATTTTTTTCTTATTGGTCTATAAAGAAAATTTATTATGATAAAGCAAACCGGTCAAAATTAGTAAATATATCATACCTTTGTGGTATGCATAACAAACCTAATATCAGAAGTTTTAATTTAGAAGAATTGACCCGCTTTTTTGTACAAAACGGTGAAAAAGCCTATCGTGCTAAACAGGTTTATGAATGGCTTTGGAAAAAAAATGCCCGTAATTTTGATGAAATGACAAACTTATCAAAAGATTTGCGTGCTTTTTTAGACCAGCATTTCAGTATTCCGCATATTAAAATCAGAAAATTTCAACGCAGTACCGACGGGACTATAAAAAATGCCGTGGGACTAAAAGATGATCTGGTTGTAGAGTCAGTTTTGATTCCTGCTAAAAAAAGAACAACAGCCTGTGTTTCTTCACAAGTGGGTTGCTCACTCGATTGTAAATTTTGTGCTACAGCCCGCCTTAAACGCATGCGTAATTTGACACCCGACGAAATTGTCGATCAGGTTGTTGAGGCCGATAAACAGAGCCGTGAATTTTATGGACATCCATTGACCAATATTGTGTTTATGGGAATGGGAGAGCCTTTGTTAAACTATGACAATGTTATGCAGGCGGTCGAAAAAATTACCTCCGAAAAAGCTTTAG
Source organism: Flavobacteriales bacterium (assembly GCA_026993355.1). GTDB lineage: Bacteria > Bacteroidota > Bacteroidia > Flavobacteriales > Flavobacteriaceae > WGBX01. The sequence goes on from JALWTX010000013.1 coordinate 152,568, forward strand.
GTATGGCTGCCAGACGTATCACTATCTCTACCTCGGGGATACCCAAAAATATTCGCAGAATGGCCGATGAAAATGCTAAAGTGGGATTGGCAGTCTCTTTGCATTCGGCTATAGATGAGATTCGCACCCAAATTATGCCCGTTAATAAACGTCAAGGTGGATTGAAGGAACTTTTATCGGCTTTACAGTATTGGTATCAGAAAACAAAGCGAAAAATTACCTTTGAATATTTGGTTTTTAAAGGCATTAATGATGATGAAAAATCCATAAAGGCTTTAGTGGATTTTGCTAAGAAAGTCCCTTCCAAAGTTAATTTGATCGAATACAATCCTATTGACGATACAGATCGTTTTCAGCAAGCTGACGATGCTGTTTTGGAAGCTTATAAAGCTGCCTTAAACAAAGCCGGTATTGTAGCCACTTTGCGCCGTAGTAAAGGACAAGATATTGATGCCGCTTGCGGCCAATTAGCCAATAAATTTGAGTAAACCTATTTATTATGAGAAAGTTATTGATATTTTTAACAGTTTTATTTTTTTCTTTTAAAATTGATGCACAAGCTGATAAGCCGGCTTTAATTAAGGCCTTGTCGGCTTTTAAAAAAACACCGGCTTTAAAACAAGCGCATATTGGTATTTCCATCCGGGATCTTCAAAATGGTCAAGAAGTATTTCAATGGCATGCCAACCAAAATTTTGTGCCGGCTTCTAACTTAAAGTTGCTTTATACCTTTGCTGCTATTGATCAATTGGGGAAGGACTATCGTTATAAAACCGAATTAGGCTATTCGGGAAAAATTGTCAATAAAATATTGTTTGGCGATTTAATCATTAAAACCTCAGGCGATCCTAGTTTTGGTTCAAAGCGTATGAAAGAAGATTATCGTCAATTGATGGCGGAAATGGTGTCTAAATTGCGTAATTCCGAGATTAAAACCATTAACGGACGGATGATAATGGCCTGCAATGGGTGGCGTTATCCGGCTGCTGGGTCTTGGCCGGTAGAAGATATTGGTAATTATTATGGGACCGGCGCTTGGGATTTTAATTTTAATGACAACCGCTTGGATTTGTTTTTAAAATCGGGGCATCAGGTTGGAGAACCTACCCACCTGATAAAAACAGAACCGGTAGTGCCGGGTATCACTTACATTAATAAAGTCTTGACGGCTGAGCCCGGTTCTGATGATGAAGCGTATATACATGCAGCCCCTTTTGATACAACACGCTTTATTTTGGGCACAATCCCGGCCGGCAAAGAAGCTTTTCGTGTCAAAGGAGGAATGCCAAATCCACCTTTGTCTTTTTTAAAATTATTTAAACAGGAATTACTCGCAAATCATATAGAAGTTAAAAATATAGCGCTTAGCTATGCTCTGCCGTCAGATTTTAAACCGCTTTGGTCTCATTATTCCAAGCCTTTAATCGATTTGGTAAAATATACCAACGATTACAGTATAAATCATTTTAGTGAAGCATTAGCTTGGCTTTTAATTCAAGGAGAAACACCTGCAAAAGGTTATTTGGATAAAAAAGCAATTCATCAATTTTTTTCGTCCTATGGTTTTCAAAAGGCCGATATTGAAGATGGTAGCGGATTGGCACCGGATAATTTGGTGCAACCGGCACAAATGACCGCTTTTTTAAAACTGATGAAAAATAAAATGGGTATAAAAACGGTTTTGGCTATCCTGCCACATGCCGGGGTCGATGGGTATGCCAAATATTTCTTGAAAAACAATCCATTGCAATCTCAAGTATGGCTTAAAAGTGGTTCGGTTAGTAAAGTGCAAAACTATACCGGTATTTTCAAAGCCAAGTCCGGCCACTTTTATAGCTTTTCAATAATGACTAATAATTTTATAGGTAAACATAAAACGGTTAAGAAAGCTATTGAAAAATTGTTGTCCGAGTATATCTCAATTTTGTAGTTTATCTTTAGAAAATTATCTATTAAAAAATTACCGTATGTTTCAAGTTGGAAAAACCATCATTTCAGATGATTTATTTGAAGAAGAATTTGTTTGCAATTTAGCCGATTGTAAAGGAATTTGTTGTGTTGAAGGCGATTCCGGTGCCCCGTTAGAAGAAGCTGAAAAAGAAATATTAGAGCGGATTTATCCTTCAATTAAAGAATATTTAACACCCGAAGGAATAGAAGCTATTGAGCAACAAGGTAAATATGTGCTGGATATGGATGGGGATTTAACGACGCCTTTGATTAAAGGACGCGAGTGTGCTTATGTCACCAAAGCCGAAAATGGGACTTATTTATGTGGTATAGAAAAGGCTTATCGCGAAAAAAAAATAAATTGGCCCAAACCTGTCTCTTGTCACCTTTATCCGGTTAGAGTTAAGGAATTTCCAGAATTTCAAACCCTAAATTATCACCAGTGGGATATTTGCAGCAGTGCTTGTACACTGGGCCAAAGCCTAAAGGTGCCCTTATATAAATTTTTAAAAGAACCATTGATCAGAAAATTTGGTCAAGCTTGGTACGACGAAGTATGTATAATTGGCGAAAAATATTTTGACAATAAAAATAATTTAAGATAATTTTTATTAATATTGTAATATAAAAAAAGTTATTATGAAATTAAAATTTCTACTAATTATTGTAAGTTTTTTTGTTTTCAATTGGGGTTTAAAAGCTCAAATTGATTATAAAAAAGCTGTTTTTCAAGACCATAATAATTTTTTTGAGGTAGTTAAATCTCAAAGAAATTATTTTAAAACTTTGCGTTTGCAAGGCAAGTGGACCCATAAAATTGAAAAAGCTTATAAGCAATTTGAAAGATGGGTATATTTATGGGAAGATCGTATTAATCAGGATGGTAGCTTGCCAAATGCTGAACAATTATTGCCAAAAAACACTTTTGTCAAAGGTCTTGTTAACCAAAATCAGCTCCAGGCAAAAAGACGCAGTGTTAATAACTGGACAATGGTAGGCCCCGATCATAACGTAAATATGAATGGCTATCAAGCTTATCCCGGTATGGGACGCGTTAATGTGGTGGCTGTTGATCCTGCCAATGAGCAAATTATGTATGTTGGCGCCGCTGCCGGTGGGGTATGGAAAACCACTGATGGGGGACAAACCTGGACGCCTAAAGGAGATCAGTTTACCGGAATGGGGGTAACAGATATACTGATTGACCCCAATAACACGCAAACTTTATATGTGGCTACCGGTGATGCCGATGGACATAGTATAAACTCTATTGGTGTCTTAAAATCTACCGATGGCGGCAATACTTGGCAAGCCACCGGGTTGGTTTATTCGCTGGCAGATAATCAATTGATTTATCAATTAAAATTTGCCCCGGGTAACGCGCAAAAGATCTTTGCTTTGACCAATACACAAATTAAATACTCGGTAGATGGTGGGGATACTTGGCAAAATGCGAATGTTGATTATAGTCCTTATGGTCCTTATACTGCCCGTTTTATAAGTATGGTTTTTGACCCGGATGATGCAAATAAAGTAGTTGTTTCAGATTATTGGGGCGGATTATACACGTCAACAGATGGTGGTAATAGTTTTGCTTTACATCAAAGTATAACCGGTGGTAATAGTAGAAATAAATTGAAACTCGCAGCAAGCCCCAATGATACGAACTATTTTTATGGCTTGGATGATGTAGGAAATTTTATGAAATTCCGCTTTAATATGGATGGAACGGCCAATGATAAGGTGTCTTCCACAAGTATTGCCGGTTTTGATTCGCAGGGAAGTTACAATATGACCTTGGCAGTATCACCAACTGATAAAAATAAAATAATAGCTGCAGGTGTAAGGGGCTATGTGTCGTCAGATAACGGGCAAAGTTTCAGTGTGAAACTAAACCCTTACAACGATCCTCCCGGTGTTGGTTTTTATGTTCATCCGGATCATCATTATCTTGGTTTTTTAAGTGATGGCGAAACAGTGGTTGACGCCCATGACGGCGGGCTGCATAAAGGTGGTTTTTCGTCTAACAATTGGCAAGATTTATCTAATGGTTTGGTTATTACACAATCTTATGACATTGCTATTACCCAAGCCGCAAATGGTGACGATTTTATGATGGCCAATCAAGATAACGACGGTTTTTCTAAAGTGGCTAAAAATGGTATCCGTCAATGGGTGGCTGTAGCTGCTGGTGATGGTACCACAGCCGGAATCAATTACACCAATCCTGACATACGTTATATTGGCGGCACTAGAGGTGCTTTATACCGTTCTACCGATGGGTTTTCGTCAAGTGCTTTTGGGACTACTATTCAAAATCCATCCAATAACGCAGCCTTTATATCGCCTATGGTGATTAATCCGGTTCAGCCTGAGGTAATTTACGCTTCAAATAATGATTTGTATAAATCAATAGACAATGGTAATAATTGGCAAGCCTTAAATTGTCCACAAAAACCTGTTAGACATTTAAGTGCGGCTCCTTATAATAATAACACTTTATTATGTGCCATTAATACGTCGGGGGTAGGTGCTTATAGCACAGACGATGGGGTCACATGGCAAACCTTAACAACCCCACAGAATGAACGAATTAATTCTTTAATAGCCAAACCTAATAGTCAAACTTTGTATGCGACTGTACCTTCTTATAGTGGGGATAAAGTTATAAAATCAGAAGATGGTGGTCAAACATGGACGACCATGAATAGTGGTTTAAATGGCATTTTGGCCAAACGAATTGTTTTGAAAACAGATGAAAATAATGAAACTTTGTTTTTAGGGACCGAACTGGGGGTTTATTGGAAAAATAATACCATGAGTAATTGGGAAAAACTCGGACAAGGTTTACCCAATGTTATTGTCACTGATTTGAGAATTAATTATGCGAGTCAAGAATTGTATGTCGGTACGTATGGTCGCGGTTTATGGAAAATTTCTATTAGCAATCCGCAAGCGATTGATTTTGAAACGGCTGAAAAACCGGTGGTTTATCCCAACCCCATCACAGATAACATTTTACATGTTGACTTACCTGGTGTTCTTTTAAACGCCGGACAATTAAATTATATTATTTACAATCCGGTAGGTGGCATTGTTCGACAAGGAAAATTGTTTACCAAACAAAATAAAATAGAACTCAATAAAGTCGCGAAAGGTTTGTACTTCATTAAAATTTTTAATGATCATAAACAAATGGTACAAAAATTGATATTAAATTAATAAACTTAATTTTTTCATCCTGTTGATGCCAACCGGATGAAAAATTTTAAACAGAAATTTTATGAAATACTTATCTGTCATCTTTATCTTATTAATTATGGGCTCTACCTTGCAAAGTTGCAATGAAAATATTGGGAAAGTTACAAAGGCGGAAAAGTCTGTGGTATATCCCGGTGTTGAGCAGGGAAATATTTACATTCGTTATACAGCACATATTCATTTAAATAAACCTGTTTTGTTGAAATCCGTTAAAATTTCCGATGGAAAATCAGCCTTATTATTGTCTAAATTTAGTTTAGTCAGAGAAAAAGATGGAAAGATTATTGATGTGCATAAAGAAATTCCGAAAGGAGATTATTTTTTTAAAGCTGAAATTTTAGAAAATTTAGCCCCAAAATCCGATAAAGACAAACTAATCGTTCAATTTATATATAAGGATCAAAATTTTACTTTGCAAACGCCTGTCAAGAATGCGCCCCCAATTATGTTTAAATAGTAATTTGTGTTAAAATATTTCCTTTTTTAAAAATAAAATTTTATTTTTGACTAAATATTTAAAAAAATAAGATTTATGAGAACTATTTTAATGCTAATTTTATGGTCGTTGTCTGGTGTTTTAATGGCACAATCGAAAGAAAAAAATGTAAGTGCATGGCACAATTCCGGAGATTTCAGCCTGATGTTTAACCAGGCTTCTTTTAGCAATTGGATAAAAGGAGGTGAAAATTCTTTGTCATTAAACGGCTTGTTGAATTATAATTTTAATTATAAAAAAGACAAAAGTGTTTGGGATACAAAATTAATCGCTGCTTATGGCTTAAGTCATATTAGTGGCTTAACCAAAAAAACGGATGACCGTTTTGAAGTAAATTCAACCTATGGTTATCAAGCTTCCAAGGAATGGTATTATTCCTTTTTTGCCAATTTCAAAACACAGTTGACAGATGGTTTTGATTATAGTGTAACACCCAATCTTTTAACCTCACGTGCTTTTGCACCGGCTTATTTAAATTATGGTCCGGGTATGTTGTGGAAGAAATCAGATAATTTGCATGTTAATTTTGCGCCTGCGACTTCTAAATTGACTATTGTAACGGATAATGCTCTTTCGGCAATCGGTGCTTATGGGGTCGATCCCGGCAAACATATTCGATATGAATTAGGGATGGCTGTTAATGCATATGCTAAATTTGACTTGATGAAAAATGTATCAATGGAGAACATTTTGGGTTTATATAGCAATTATTTAAACAATCCTCAAAACATTGATTTAGATTATCAAATGAATATACTAATGACAGTCAACAAATATTTAAGTGCCAATTTTGGCCTTAACTTACTTTATGATGATGATGCCTTGCAAGACCTTCAGGTCAAAGAAGTTTTAGGTTTGGGTTTCAATGCCAAATTTTAAACTCTATAAGTGATCAACATAACCTCAACAGGCTGTCAATCTATAGTGACAGCCTGTTGGGGTTTTAATTATAAATCTTTTACCCACGTACGACGCCGTTTATGTTGAATGTGTTCGTAATTTTTCCAGTTAGCAATCACATTATGATTGTCTTCAAAAACGCCTGTTGTTTCAATATCTTTAATGTTATTAGCTAACATGGCTTTATGTAAGGCATCAAATAACATTACAGCGACGCCTTTCGAATCATATTCGGGTATCACACCGGTTAGCAAGGTGTCGATACAAGTCGGATGTTTTAAGGATTGCATAATGTAATACCAGCCAAAAGGGAATAATTTTCCATTGGCTTTTTTCATCCCTTCCGACAGCGAAGGCATTGTAATTAAAAAACCTACTATTTTATCTTTGTCTTTAACAAAAAAAGTGTACTTAGGATTTAATAACTTAAAGTATTTATTTATGTAATATTCTTTAAGCTCATCATCTAGTTCAATCACATAAGGTAAATGGGCAAAAGCTTTATTTAATATATCCAAAGCCGTATCTGCATAAGAAGCCAATTCTTTTTTGTCTTTAGGCGAAAAAACTTCAAACCCGAATCTTCTTTGTAACAATTTAGCACCTCTTTCACCTTTTTTGACAGGTTCATCTGTTAATTTTAAATGGAATTCAACCCAATCATTTTCTTTTTCAAACCCATATTTTTTCATCAAGGTTTTGTAATAAGGCATATGGTAGACTGAGGCAATCGAGGGCAATTCATCAAATCCTTCGACCAACATACCTTGTGTATCCAAATTGGTAAACCCAAGTGGCCCATGCACTTTTTTCATCCCTTTGTCTTTTAACCAGCGGGTGGCTGTATCCATCAAAAGATTAAAAGCTTTTTCATCATTATACATCTCCAACCCAATAATTCTGCCGTATTTTTGCCCGGTTTTTTCATTGTATTTATGATTGATGGCTGCTGCAATTCGTCCTACGGGTCGTCCTTTCCAATAAACCACCCATTTTTGCATATCAATAAATTTTAGTGCCGGATGTTTGCGCCATAACTTTTTTTCTTCAGACTTAATTGGGGGAATCCAATATTTATTATCTTTATATAAAAGGTACGGAAAATTTATAAAATCTTTAAATTCCTTTCCTTCATTTGCGGTTTTAATCTCGTATTTCTGTGCCATTTGTCTTGTTTTGTTTGCAAATGTAAATGTATAAAAATAATTTTTTATCAATACTGATATTTTTTTCTTAGTTTTACATAAATTCCAATGCATTTTAATCATTATCAATTTTGTTATGAGACACTTTTTCTTGTATATTTTTTTAAGTTTGACCATGCTACTACAAGCGCAGTTTATTGAGAAACCATTTTCGATACTGGTCAATCGCGAAAAAGCAGCGGCTTTAAAACACATGTTACAACAACCCTTGTCTAATACGGGCAATTATGATGTTAAATTTCACCGTTTATCCTTAAAGCCTTCTTTAACTTCACGGTATTTAGAGGGCGAAGTAAGCACATATTTTGAACCTGTACAAAGTTTAAACCAATTGGTTTTTGATTTTAACGATCAAATGTCGGTAATATCAGTTACGTGGCATAACCAAAGTGTTAATTTTTCTTTAGCCAATAATCAGTTAACCATAAATTTTCCGCAGACTTTGCCGGTGCATGTTTTAGATTCTATTCAAATTACTTATAATGGCAATGTGCCCAATACCGGTATGGACTCGTATTCGGTTACTACCCATAACAATGTTCCCATTGTCTGGACTTTGTCCGAACCGTATGGTGCCAAAGACTGGTGGCCTTGCAAACAAGATTTAACAGATAAGGCTGATTCTATTACCATAAAAATTACCTACCCCGATGAAATTAACAACGAAAATATGATAGCCGTATCCAATGGGTTAATTTATCATGACCGGACTTTTGCCGATCCGTCAACAGGGACAATTATGCGTGAAACGACGTGGAAACATCATTACCCTATAGCGGCTTATTTGGTTGCCTTTGCTGTAACAAACTATACCAAGTTTACCAATCAGGCCGGTATTGTACAACCGTTTCCGATAGACAATTATGTTTTTCCCGAAAATTTGTCTCAGGCACAATCAGATGCCGTCAATTTTGTGCCCTTGATGAACTATTATGAACAAACTTTTGGACATTATCCTTTTTTTCATGAAAAATACGGACAAATCCAATTTCTTTGGGGTGGTGGCATGGAACATCAAACGGCTACTTTTGTGATCAATTATTCGCGTCCATTGGTTGCGCATGAGCTCGCCCATCAATGGTTTGGCGATGCCGTTACTTGCGGCTCTTGGCATGATATATGGCTCAACGAAGGTTTTGCCACTTATAGCGAAGCTTTGACGCGTGAACATATGGATGGTATAGCTGCTTTTGATACATGGAAGCAAAATGCCATTAATTATATCACCTCCGAACCCGGCGGTTCTGTCTATGTCCAAGATACTACCAGTATTGACCGTATTTTTAGCAGTCGTCTGTCTTATCATAAAGGTGCCATGGTTTTAAATATGCTCCGTTTAAAGCTTGGAGATGCTCCTTTTTTTCAAACACTCAAAACTTATGTGGCAGATAAATCTTACGGATTTGCCAAAACACCCGATTTTAGATCAGAGGCTGAAAATGTATCAGGACAAAATTTACAAGAATTTTTTAATGATTGGGTTTATGGCGAAGGCTTTCCCACTTATCAAATTAATGTAACTAAAACCGGCACAACTCAGTACGAGATAGTGGTGCATCAAACGACCTCTCATCCCTCTGTTAGTTTTTTCGAAATGCCTTTACCTTTTGTTTTTTCTGATGATGCCGGACATACATTTGATATAACTTTAAATAATATCCAAAATGATCAACATTTTACAGTAGATACCGGTTTTGAGGTAACACAGGTGTCTTTTGACCCACACCATGATATAGTTAAAGGAACCACTACTTTAAATACGGCTTTGACAATTGATAATAATGTTCTCAAGACGTTTCACATTTTTCCGAATCCGGTTAAGAAAAAGTTTTATCTGAAAAAAGCGAATGAAACAGTCATAAATAAAGTTTCAATCTATACGCTTTCCGGACAATTAGTTAGAGTATTTAATAATGCTTCGGCAGTGTATGATATTGCTGATTTGCCAAGTGGATTTTATTTGCTTGAGGTTAAGAGCCCAAAAGGCAACCAAATAATAAAATTGATTAAACAATAGTTATTCGATTGGATGGGTTACAAAAGTGTTGATGAGGTTAAACGGCAAATGGAGCATTATTGTGCTTATCAAGAACGGTCTCACAAACAAGTGGAAGAAAAACTCAAAAACTTGGGAATGTATCCTGAAGCCATTGATCATGTCATTATTCATTTGTTAAATGAAAACTTTTTGAATGAAGAACGTTTTGCCAAAAGCTATGCCAGAGGAAAGTTTTATCATAAAGATTGGGGGAAACAAAAAATTATTCAAGGCTTAAAGCAGCACCAGATTCATGACAAACTCATCAGCAAAGCTTTATCAGAAATAGATGATGATGACTATAAACAAACAATCTTGAAATTAATCGATAAAAAACGCCGTTTACTACCTCAATCTAATACTTATTTAGCAAAGCAAAAAATTGCCCGTTACCTCAATCAGAAAGGTTACAGATACGATGAATTTTCTTCCTTTTTGTTTGATCAATAATCAAAAATAAGCGGCTGGCGAATTTCGCCAGCCGCTTATTTTAAGTAAGGGTTATAAACTTATTTTACTTCATATGTTTGTCCGGAAAATAAGAGTTCTTCAAAACTCTTGATAGGATTAACTTTTTTGGCATATTCAGTTACTTCTGCTTCACGGTCTTCCAAAGTTTTATCGTCAACAGCTCTAATAACTCCCATTACAACCGGTTCTTTTAAGTTGACCAATGCCAAATGCAGGGTTGGGTCTTTTTCTTTGGCATCATGGACTAAAATATCATCTTCCGTAATGCCATTTTCACCAATTTTGACGACTTTTAATTTCATACCGTCTAATACCAAACCCTTATCTTTATTTTTGCCAAATATCATTGGTTTACCATGTTCAACAACTAGTTGTGCATCTTCTTTTACAGATTTATCGGTGATGTCTTTATAAGCACCATCGTTAAAAATGACGCAATTTTGCAAAATTTCTACTAAAGATAAACCTTTGTGCTTGTCGGCTTCGATATATAGTTTTGTTTGCAACTTAGCATCATTACCGGCAGCACGGGCAAAAAATTTAGCTTGTGCGCCAATGGCCAGTTCACCCGGATTAAAAGGTGCTTGGACATTACCATAAGGTGATGATTTGGTTTTTTGTCCCAATAAAGAAGTAGGTGAGAATTGACCTTTGGTTAATCCATATATTTCATTGTTAAATAAGACATAATTTAAATCGATATTTCGTCTTATGGCATGGATGAAATGATTGCCACCAATCGCCATTGAATCACCATCGCCTGAAGCCACCCAAACACTCAAATCAGGATTGGCTAATTTGGTCCCTGTAGCAATAGCTGCTGCACGGCCATGAATACCATGGATACCATAATTGTCCATATAATATGGGAATCGTGACGAACATCCGATACCGGAAATAAATACTATATCTTCTTTTTTTCGTCCAATTTGCGGTAAAGCTTTTTGGATAGAGCGTAAAATGACATAATCGTCACAACCCGGGCACCATCTGACATCTTGGTCACTGGCAAAATCTTTGAATGTATATTTAATATTTGTGGTCATAATTATGCGTCTTTAATAATTTTTTTAAATTCTTTGATCAATTCTTCTGAACTTAATGGTAAGCCTTGGACTTTATCATATTTTATATAATCAAATTGTGGATAATTCATGCATAATAAGTCGGCAAACTGTCCCATGTTTAGCTCAGGAACAATAATCTTTTTGTATTTTGAAAATAGATCGGCTACCCCATGTGGCAGCGGATTGATGTATGAAAAGTGTGCCAATCCGACTTTATGATCCGGATTTTCTTCACGGTATTTTTTGACAGCAGTTTTTAAACTACCATAGGTTCCACCCCAACCCACAACTAGCAAATCGCCTTCTTGGTCAAATTCTGCCTCAATAGGAGGAATAAAATCTTTTACTTTTCTGACTTTTTCGGCTCTTAATTTTACCATTTCTTCATGGTTAAGCGGATCTTGCGACACAGTTCCTTCCACTTTATCTTTCTCCAGTCCGCCAATTACATGTTCTAAACCGGGAGTGCCGGGGATGGCCCATGGTCTGGCCAATGTCTTCGGATCTCTTTTATATGGATGAAAATCCTCGACATATTCGGTGATTTGATAGGTTTTTATCTCCGGCATTTCATCTAAAGTTTTAATGCGCCATGGTTCGGAACCATTGCCGATATAACCATCAGAAAGCAAAATAACCGGCGTCATATGTTCTAAGGTCAATTTAGCTGCCATAAAAGCCATATCATAGCTGTCTGCGGGTGATTTGGCAGCAATAACAATAGCCGGGCTTTCACCATTACGGCCATACATGGCTTGCATCAAATCAGATTGCTCTGTTTTGGTAGGCAAACCGGTAGATGGGCCACCACGTTGCACGTCTACAACAACCAGCGGAATTTCTAACATAATTGCCAAACCCAAGGCTTCACCTTTTAAGGCCAAACCTGGTCCTGAGGTGGTAGTAATAGCCAATTTGCCCGCAAATGAAGCACCGATAGCCGAACTGATCCCTGCAATTTCATCTTCCGCTTGAAAGGCAATAACGTCTAAATTTCGCCATTTGGCCAGTTCGTGCAAAATATCAGTTGCAGGGGTAATAGGGTAGGAGCCTAAGAATAAATCTAAGCCGGCTTTTTTTGCAGCCGCCATAAAACCCCATGCCGTAGCTTGGTTCCCCATAATAATACGGTAGGTTCCTTTTTCTTTTTTAGCCGGTCCTATGACATAATGGGTCGGCATTAATTCTAAGGTGTCGGCGAAATGATAACCGGCTTTTAGCGCTTTAATGTTTGCTTCAACTATTTCCGGTTTATTTTTAAATTTCTTTTTTAAAAATTCTTCTGTGTATTTGGGATCTTTACTGTATAGCCAGTATAGCATGCCTAAGGCAAACATGTTTTTACTACGGGTCATACTTTTACTGTCCAAACCTGTGTCTTTTAAGGCTTCACGGGTAAGTGAGGTCATCGGGACAGGCACCACGTTGTAGTTAGACAAAGAGCCGTCTTCCAATGGATTAGAATCATATTTGGCTTTTTGCAAATTGCTGCGTGTAAAAGCGTCAGAGTCAACAATGACCATATGACCGGGTTTCAGGTCTTTGATATTGGTTTTTAAAGCAGCCGGATTCATGGCAACCAGCAAATCTAAATCATCACCTGGCGTGCTGATTTCGTTCGAGCCAATATTAACTTGAAATCCGGAAACACCATATAAGCTACCTTGCGGCGCACGTATTTCCGAAGGATAATTGGGGAAAGTTGCAATATCGTTTCCCAAGAGGGCTGCAGAGGTTGAGAATTGCGTTCCGGTGAGCTGCATCCCATCTCCGGAATCGCCCACGAATCTGATCACCACGTGATCGAGTTGTTTTTTATTTTTATGTAAAGCTTCTTTGCTCATAAAATTATTATTTTTTCAGTATAACGACAAAAATAGAAAATAAAAAGCACCGAATAATTGATTTTTTCTATTTTTTTTAAATATATTTTCTTTTTTTGGTTTGATTAAATTATAAAGTCTTAAATTGATGATTCTTCATTTAATTGACATTATTTTTTATTTCTTTCAGTTTACACTCAATTGGTTAGCTAATTGGTTTATTTTAAAATTAAGGCAACATAAAAAAAACCGGTAGAATAATTTCTGCCGGTTTTTTCATTTTAAAATTGTTTTGTTACTCCTCTAATCTCTCTACCAAATGGTCTATATAAGTATGGTATCTTTTTTTAACATGGATATAAGTAGACCCGGCTCCTAATAAAACGGATAAAATGGTAAGTAAATAAGGATTAATAGCATAGTAAGCATAAAAATCGATAAAGGCAAAGACAGTTAAGTAAGTAAAAGAATATAAAATAAATAGTAAGGTGATTTTTTTTAAAGAAATTGACTTTTTCTTTTTGGTTTTGTGTTGTTTTTTCATAATTAATTTTTTATTATAACAAAGATATAAAAAAATGTTCAAAGCCCACTTGCTGTTGCCGGTTACTTTATTTTTCTTTTTTAAATATAAAAAATATTGATATTCTTAAAATTTAACCTTAATTTTACACTTTAATTCTAAAATTTATAAAATTATGTCAGGAATAATGGATCTACTTCAAGGCCCTATGGCACAGATGTTGGTGCAAGGCGCCAGTGCGCAATTGGGACAAGATACCAACAAAACACAATCTGCACTTAGCGCAGCCATTCCTATGTTAATGGGGGCTTTGAAAAAACAAGCGGCTAATCCGGACACAGCAGCCGGATTGTTTAATGCCTTACAAAGCAAACATGATGGCAGTTTGCTGGATAATCTTATGGATATTTTTGGCGGTGGCAATGTTAACCCGGAAGTAGTGGAAGATGGTGATAAAATTTTGGGTCATGTTTTAGGTGAGAAAAAAGAAGTGGTTGCGGCTGCTATCAGCAAACAAAATGGGATTGATATGAGTGCTGCTATGAATATTCTTAAAATGGCAGCTCCGGTTGTTATGGGTATAGTAGGCAAACAAGCCAAGCAAAATAAGGTGTCTCAACCAACTGATTTGGCCAATATTATTGGAAATATGCTGGGCAGCCAACAAGAAGTGGCACAACATAGTAGTTTTATAGAACAACTTTTAGATCAAGATGGTGATGGCAGTGTCGTTGATGATTTATTTAATATGGGTAAAAAGTTTTTTGGTTAATTTTTTTTAAATCAATTTCTTTAACCTGTCTAAGTTTTAATAATTTGGACAGGTTTATTTTTTTTAATTATTAAAACAGGCAAGAGAAGTATTAAACCTAAAAAGGAAAATAAGATACCTCCCATGGTACCAATCCCTAATGCGAACCAAAAAATTTCTTTTTGACCGTTTATCACAAAAGGCAAAAAACCCAAAACCGTTGATAAAATAGTCAGCGAAATAGGGAAAAGCATATCTTTTAATGCGTGAATAAAAGCCGTTTTTGGTGATAGCCGTTCATTACTTACATAAAAATTATATTGATTAAGAATGTAAAAGACGGCGTTGACCGTGATGCCACTCAGTAATATGAAAGAGGCCATGCCACCTTGATCAAAATCAAAATCAAATAAATAAAAAGTTAAGAAAACCCCGGTAAATGATACCGGTATAATACTCAAGACGACAAGTGCTTGTTTAAAGCTTTCAAAAAGAATGGCACTTATTAAAAATATAATTAAAATAATAAAACCTAATATACTGATCCAACTTTCCTTTTTTTCTGTCCAAGACCAATTGTTTGTTTTAAGTTCGAATGTCATCCCCAAAGGCAATTTCGATTCCAGCATATGAATTTTTTTTTGAATGGCCTTTTTCCCAAACTTTTCGGATCCGACATATTTAACAAATATATTTTTTAAGTAATTCTTATTTTCTTTTCGGATAAAATCCGGCATCTTCTTTTTATAAATCGTGGCATATTTATTTAGTTTAATTAGCTGATTGTTTAGCAGAATGGGCTCGTTCATAATATGCCAGATGTCATATTGATCCTGATCTGACGCTTGTAATCGTAAAGGATAAGATTTTTCATCAATCTGAATAAAATCAGAGGCATATTCAGATAAAGTTTTTCCTTGTAATGTTTGATAAATCTCATTGCCGGTTATGTTTTGCAAGGCCAAAAAATCTTTATTTAGTTTCATAATGTATTGCAAACGAGGTCGAAATCCCGGATATTCGCGACTGGAAACAATGATTTTATTTACGCGCGGATGCTTTCTTAAGTTGTTTTGCAAACTGTCAATCCACCGGTTTAAGCTGTTCAAGTTGTAAGCTTTGGCTTTAATTACAAAATTCATCATTTCGCTATGCGCATTTGTATTGTTAAAACCTTGTCCAACCCCGTAAATTTGCCAATTCATCCCGCCCCAGTCTAGTGCCTTACTAATGAGTTTGGATTTTAAAATATAGGGAAAACCGGCATCAGGATGTTTAAAACGTATCTCGATTTGGGCATAATCACTACTATATATTTGGCTTGTAAAAGATTTTATTTCAGGAAATTGACGCAAATAATTTTCCAACTGCAGCATAACTTCATTCATTTGTTCCATACTTGCGGCTCTTTCCATCGACGCCAAAACCATAAGTTTGGTCTCCTCATTTTGCCGGTAAAACGCGCGCTCAAAAACATAAGTTGAAAACAAGCGCAAACTACCCCCTAAATATTTATCTACCACTGGTCTGGCTTTGTCATTATACCACTGGCTGCCTATAGTTTTGTTATAAATTTGGTCATACCAAGCTTTTCCGTTACTATGGTTTGGCAACATAAATACAGGTGTGCCAAGAAGCAATAAGAATAAAAGAATTATTAGTGGTTTAAATCGTATTAAATAAGGCAGAGATGCTTCGTAAACATTATAAAAAATACTACTGAATGTTTTAAGGATACCTAAATCTTTTTTGTCCGGTTTGATAATCGCAACCGCTGCCGGAATAAACCAAAGACCAATAAACAACGAAATCCCCAGATTGACAATAATAACCAAGGCAAAATCAATCATATTTTGTTGTAAGTCGTTGGACAAAAGGTAAATGCTTAACAATGCCCCTATCGTCGTTAAAGTAGAAGCCAATACCGGTAAAAATATCTTGCGGTTGCGATGTTTTATTATATGGTCTAACATCACAATGGTGTTGTCTATCATCAACCCAAAGGAAATGGTAATACCGGCAAGTGAATACAATTGTATTTCCAAATGCAAAATATAATAAAACAAAAAGGCGATGCTTAAATTAACTATCAAACTGATAAGGCTAATCAGCAAATATTTATAATTAAAAGTCGTCAATAAAATAAATGCCATGAGAATGGCGATTACCCAAAATGTACGTATATAAATTTTATGCAGTTCGGTTTTGATATAAGCCGTGCTATCATAGGTTTTTTTCATTTCAAAATCGAGCGGTAGTTTTTTAACCGCTTGTTGCATACGATGTTTTATAATATCTGCCAGTACCAAATTGTTGGTAGAACCTGACGGATAAAAAATCACATTTACAGCATTTTTCCCATTGATACGATAATAAAAGTTTGGCGCTTGTTCCTGTAAACCGGTCTTCGCAATTTGGTCGAGATAAATGATTTTGCCTTGATAATTTTTGACAGGAATATGCATTTTTTTGTCAAAGTGATTATTGACAATTATCCTGGAGTAATGTTTGGCGGATTTAAGGAGGCCTATGCCGTATTTTTGTTGACTGTTTTTTATGGCTTTTACAATATCTTGCCTGCTGATATGATACAAATCCATCAGGTTGGGACGATAGGTTATGACATATTCCAATCCTGTAGCGCCGGTAATTTCTATTTTGTCAATTTCGCGAATATCATTGAAAAAGGGAATAAGCCTGTTTTGCAAGATTTCTTTTATGTCGTATACTTTTTTTGGCGCATAAAACGAGTAAACCAACAATTCTTTTTTGTGCTGTTCTTCTTCAGCACTATTTAAAGAAACGACCGGATAAGAAGCGGTTAGGGGTAATCTGTTTCTGATTTGCCTGATTTTAAACGAGATTTCAAATTTTAATGCATCTATATCGGTATATTTACCGGGTTCTATATTGATAAAGCCTTTCCCGGCATAAGAACGCGAACTTATTTTTTTGATGCCTCCCAATTCGCTAACCGCGTTTTCTATAAGGCTTGTAATATTTTGGTCTAACAAAAAGGGTGTTGCATTATGCCATTGATATGAAATATTGATTCGCGTATTATGTCTGGAAGGATTAAGGCGAATGTTCAAATATTTAAGATGAAACAATCCAATACCTGACAAAAGTATAAAGATGACCAATATCCTAAAGGATGATATTTTAGGATATTTACTCATTGTTTGGCTTGTGAGGCTTGGTTTAATATATTTAATATTCTTTTTTTGTAGCGCAAAATATGGGCTTCTTGCAAACGTTTTAGCATCGCCTGGGTGTATTGTCTTTTAATTTGTAAATAGTCCAAAACACTCAGCAAAGATTTTTGCCATTTTTGAGTAGCAATATCTAGTAATTGTTGGTTTAAAGCCAGGTTTTTATCCAGTAATTGAAGTTTTTGTTGACTTGTCTTCACTTCATTTTTCAACTGCTGGTATATTTTTTCTATCTCATTTTGCTTGTAAGCAATACCGCTTCGCAGCTCTTTGAGTTGGTTTTGTTTTATCTTTATTTGTAAGCGGTTTTTAAATCCGTAGAAAACAGGAATGTGTAGAGATAAACCTATATAATGCAAGCGGTTATTCTGAAATTGTTGTTGCCAACCGTTGGTTTCCCACTGATTTGTTGTTTGATTGTAAATAATATCCGGCTGTCCGATGATATGATAATAATTAGTGTAAAAACTATAGCGTAAAGACAAGTTGGGATATAATTTACTTTTTAAAATTTTTAGTTGATATTGTTCTGCCATCAAATGCTTTTTAAGTTGCTTGACTGCCGGAAAGTTTTCAGTATCAAATTTTACAGACTCAATTTTATAGTTGTTGGTATCTGTAATATTGATATGCAAACTATCTTTTATACCTATCAAAGCCGAGAGTTTTATTAAGATATTTTTATAGTCTTTGGCAATTTGAATATGTTGTAGTTCCATTTTTTGATATTCCGATTTCAGGCTATACAATTCCGTTAGCGGTTTTAAATGTTTTTGTGTTAATTGCCTGGCAATGTCCATACTTTTTTTCATGGAGGACAGTTCGGCTTGCCAGTATTCTATTTCAGCTTTATGCAGTGCTGCTGATAAAAATGTTTCAATAATCTGACGGGTCAATTCAAGTTTTTTATTTTGCAAGCCGGCCTGTGCTTCCTCTAAGCTTATGCGGTGTTTTTTTAATTGATAATGCTTTAATAGTCCATTAAACAAAACTACGTCTGCATTTAAACTGATGCCTGTAAAACTACTCTGCTTTTGTCCCACGCCGGTGGATATATTATAGGTATTTCCTAAATTAAAACCTTGGTTGGCATTGAAAGAGAGAGCCGGCAAAAAATCATATTTGGCTTGTTTTAGCAACAAATTACTGTTTGTAATTTTGGTTTTTTGTTGTTGTATTTCGGGGTGATGTGCCAAGGCGTAGTCTATACAAGCCTGCAAAGTCCAAGTCTGTTGTGCTTGCAGATTAAAGCCGACTAATAACCAAAGGAATAGCCCATATTTTTTTATTTGAAATAATTGTAACTTAATAAAATGCATAATTTAAAAATTAAAGATTTTGGCACCCGCTTTATAGGCCAGAGGTATAAAATATAAACTGACAAATGTACCAAACAACATACTGCCAATGACCATCAATGCCAAGGGCTTTTGCAATTCGGCACCTAATCCATCCATAAACAAAAATGGTAATAACGCCAAAATGGTTGTCAAGGATGTCATTAAGATGGCTTTAAAACGCATGGTACCTGCTTGCTCAATGGCATTATCAACCGCTAAACCTTTTTTCCGTAACATATTAATAGTATAAATTTTGAGGATACTGTCATTGACTACCACACCACTCATTACCACAATGCCGATAATAACCATAATATTGATACTATGTCCGAACAAGTATATAAATAGCAATCCGAATCCGATATCAATAGGAATTTCTAACAAAATAATAAACGGTTGCCAAAAGTTTTCAAATTGTGCCAGCATAATAAAATACAAAAGCATTAAGGCAATAAATATGACGCTTAACATTTCTTTATTTCGACGGATTTGTAAAAAATAACGCCCTGAGAAACGAACGGAATATGCCGGAAAATTTTTAACGCGTTGACTGATTTTTTGCATCAATGAAATTGGATTACCGGTTTTGTCAAATTTAAAAAACAAAAAATGGCTCGAAAGATCGCCATGAATGAATTTGTAAGTTTTTGCAGGTTGTATGTGCAGCAATATCCGTAAGGGAATTTCCTGATTGTCCCGGTTGATAATTGTTGTTTGGTTTATAATATCGGTCAAATCTTTTTTAGGATAAGACATAACGACTGGTATATATTTTTGCGCAGATTTTAAATGGTCTATATAATGGGACTGAACCGCTGATTGTAATGTATTAATAAGATTGTTATAATCGACTTGAAACAGTGCCAAGCTTTCCGGATTAATATGAATTTGCAAGCTATTCATCAGTTTGATCTGCGAGGTGGGCAAACCAAGACTGTCCCGCACAAACTCCAATTGTGATAATGCAGGTATATGGTTGTGTGTGTTTGCGTAAAGTTTTACCCCCAATTGCGGTTGATTGTCTGCAAAAATATACTCAAACAAATTATTGGCAGGCAAAAAGTTTATTTTGGCTTTATCAAAGCTTTTTATTGTTTTTTTAATTTTTTGTTTGACTTCTTTGAGTTCTTGTATATTGTGGGTTTTGATATAGATTTTACTTTGTTCCGGACTTCTTTCCGCTTCATTTTGTAACAAGTAATTTTGTTGTCCGTTCCATGCAATATAGGTATCAATTTCGTTCATTGTTAACAGCAAACTGTCTATTCGTCTTTGATTTTCTTTTAATTGAATGTTTTCTCCCCAATCAATTTGTGCAGTAGTTTCTACGGAATTGAATACCGGTAATTTGGACTTGGGTAAGATTTTAAAAAATAAAAACATAAAAGCAATTCCAGTTAACGCAATTATTAGGGTAATGAGTTTTCGTTTGATAAAAAAATCATGTGTTTTTTGGTAATACTTTTCGATATTTTGTCCTTTATAAAAAAAAGTTTTTTGGCCTGAAAAACGATAAAGCATCTTGTATAAAACCGGTATGACAAAAAAGCTCACAAGAAGTGATGCCATTAGTCCGGCACTGACCGAAACGGCCTGGTCATAAAATAAAGCACCGGTAATGCCGCTGAGATAAATCAGTGGTAAAAAAACCGAAACAGTGGTGAGCATTGAACTGATTAATGGGGCAATTACTTCGTTGGTGCCTTGCGCAACAGCGGTGTCCAAATCGGTGTGTTTTCGTAGTTTTTGTTGGATACTGTCTATGACAATGATGGCATTATCGATCATCATACCAACCCCCAGCACCAAGCCCGATAGAGAAATGATATTTAACGAGAGATGAAACAGGTGCAAAAACAGAAACGCAATAATTAACGATAAAGGCATACTGACGGCAATAACGACGGGCGAGACCCAATCTTTAAAGAAAATAAACATTAATAAAGCAGCCAATACGGTGCCGATAATTAATGAAGATTTCAAATTATTTAAAGAAACGGCTATCAGTTTGCTTTGGTCTTGCTCAACATGAAATTGCAATTGTGGAAATTCTTTTTGCATGTCGTTAATTAATCGATAAACCTGTTTTTTGAGTCGTGATATTTTGGCATCGGCTTGTTTAATGATTAAAAACGAGATGGCTTTTTGTCCTTTGTAGCTAACATTGCCTTTGGGGGGGATTGCTTGTTTGGTAATCTCGGCCAAATCTTTTAATTTGAATAATTTGCCGCGTATGTTAACCGTCAGGTTTTTTAAATCATCGACTGTATTCAGATTTTTTTCAAATTTGAGGTGATATTGATAAATGCCGTTCTGAACTGTTAAACTACCCGGCATGTAATTGTGTTGCTTAATGAAACGCTTGATGAATTGGGGTGTAACTTGGTAATTAGCTATTGCTTCCGGCTTTATTTGCAAGATGATTTGCGACCGGTCGTCGCCGCTCATATCGGCAAGGGCTACATCGGGTAGTTGTTCTATCCGTTTTTTGATTACTTCGCGGGCAAAATCGCTTAAAGCCAAAAAAGATTGTCGGGGATTTTGACTTGTCAGCAACAGGTTATAAACCGGTACATCACCGGCAGTTGCTTTGATGACTTTTGGAAAAGGTAAATCTTTAGGCAGTTGGTCTAAGGTAGCGTCTATCTTTTCGTTGACGTCTAAAAAAGCATAGGAAGTGGGCGTCCCAAAATCGAAAAAGAGTTGTAAAACCGCACTACCATCTTGGGTCAATGTTTTCATATCTTTTAAATGAGCTGTTTGTGCCAGTGCATTTCGCAGTGGTTTTACAATATTATTTTCAATTTCTCCGGCACTATGTCCGCTGTAATTGACGCGGATACTGATACGCGGAATTTCAATATCCGGCAACAATGAAACCGGCAATTGTTTCATTGCCACCCAACCCAAAATAAGCACGGCTACCACGATGCTAAAAACGGCTACCGGACGTTTGATCAGATAACGAATCATTTTGCTATTTTAACATAGGCGTCATGAGCCAAATTTATATTGTTCGAAATGATGATGCTGTCACCATCTTTTAAGCCCGACGAAATGGCATAGCTGTCTTTGTTTTCGCCGGAAATTTTTATATAATGCCAAACGGCCAAACCTTTATGATAGGTAAAGACAACTTCTTTATTGTTGCGTAACACAACGGCAGTTTTGGGTATAACGATCATATTATTCATAGGTTTGTTTATGAATACTTTTACCCGCATCCCATTTATTAAATCTGTTGGGTGGTCGGTAATTTTACCGCGTAAGTTTACTAAGCCGTATGCATTAACCATGGGGTTGATGTTGGTAAGCACACCTGCATAAGTAGCGTCAGGATTGTAAAAACTGGCTACTTGTATCGGATCGCCTTTGTGTAGTAGGGCAAAATCTGATTCCGGTACGCTAAAAACCACTTCGTGATAACGCGTATCTAAAAGTGTAGCAATGGTGTCAGCGGGCGTTATGAGGTTGCCGGTTTGGTTGTTTAAATTGGCAATTTGTCCGCTAAAAGGGGCTTTTAAAACACTTTGATTGTATTTGATTTGTGCTTCTTTTAGCAAAGCTTTTGCTTCGGACAAACCGGATTGCACTTGCAATGCCGTCTTTTCTTTTTGATTATATTCTATTTGCAAGGCTTCATATTTTTGCCGGGCTTTGGCGACGGCAATTTGTGCTTTTTGCAAGTTGACTTTCCACAAATTGTTTTCGAGACTTGCCACCGGCATACCTTGGCGGACATACGCCCCGTTTTTAATATATATTTTTTTTAAATAGCCGTTTTGGTTAAAATGAAGTTGTGCCATACGGGGGCTTTGTACACGTCCGTTCGAGAGTATTTGCTTATAAAAGACCGTATCTTTAGCAAGGGCTATCTTGACTTTTATGGCTTTGCCCATTTGTTTTTCAGGTTCAGTTTTTTGCTTAGTTTTGGGCGTTTTTGTTTGTTTACACGAAATAATAAGCCCTAAGAAAAGCCATAAAATCTTATTTGTCATAATGGTATTTTGTGTTGCTAATATATGTTTTTTTTTATTTAAACTAAAAAATTAGTTTATATTTTTTATTTTATACTTGTTTGTTGTATTTCTTTAATAGTATTTATTTGATTTAAAAGAAAAAGCAAGGGGAATTTGTTTAATAAAATTAATTTATCCTATTTAAAAATAAAGAGAATTATAATTTAAATAATACTTTTCCTATTACATCAGATTCTTTAACTAAGCCAAAAATTCTCGAATCTATTGAGTTCAAAATATTATCTCCTCTTAAATAGTAATAATTTTCATTAAATTGTATAGGATGCTTAAAATCCAAGTCCTCTTTCTTAATTAATTCATTATATTTATTAAGATCTCCATCTCCAATAAGCATACCTTTATAGGGTATTATTATTTTAACTGCCTCTTTCTTGAATCTATGACCCAGTTGATTATAAAACTTTTTATGGTAATAAAATATAGAATCTTTTGGAACACTCCAGCATCGTTTAATTAAAATTCTTTTATTGCCTGGTTGTTTAAATAAAAGAATATCTCCTTTTTTATGTTAGATGTTCGATTTATATAAATAACATATTCTCCCTTTTTTATGGTTGGGGACATAGAATTCGACTGAATTTTGGCTAATTTAATATGTTTATTAATGAAGATAAAACCTAAAAGTATAAGACCCCAAAAAATAGGTTGTAAATACTTTTTATTTTTTAATACAAATGTCATTTTTATTATCAAAATTTATCAATTAATCTAATGATGTTATAATCATTGTCCTCTTCAAAATTAAAATCAGAATAACCTTTTTTATTATTGTACATAACAATTTTAATGTGATAAGTATTTAAAATATCTTTATTCTTAGTTTCATATTTTATTTTATAATGTTTAGATAATTTCCTTCTAAATGGTAAAATTTCCCTCTTAGATTTTGCTATAAAAATAGGGTAAATATTATTTTTTTCAATAATATTAAGATGTTGTATAACATTATTAAGACAGGTTTGACAAATATCAATAGGAATAAATATATAAAGTGCTTTTTCCGATTTATTAACTACATGCTCATCAAGATATTTGTCATATTTAGATTTTTGTAAAGTAGTATTACAGCTTGTTAAAATTATAGTTGTTGCTAATATAAAGAATATTTTTTTCATTTTTTTTTCATCAGTTTAAACAATTCAAAATGCAATTCGTCTTCATTATAGTCAGGATTGTCGGGATGATTGGCTGATAGCCAAAGTCCTTCTTGGGTCACAAAATAGTCTCTAAGGTTATAATGTTTTTCCGGTAGTTTTTTCTCGGCTATTAATTTAAATTTATTGTTGAGCACTTGTATGACAAATGGCATGCTGGTCCAAAAATCAAATTTATTAGTCAATCCGGTTGTTTTTTTGGACGGTGTAAAATAAAACCGGTAAAAAACATCCCGGTAGGGGTCGTATTCAATATTGTTATAAAATTCGGTTTGTTTTAGTTTTTTTGCTTCATTTTCATCATCATCTGCAATAGCTTTGGTTTGCTTTGTAAAACTACCGTAATCAGGGTGAATAGTATCTGTAACCTTATTGGCTTTAGGATTATAGATATAAAGTGTAGGAATAGCCGCAAAGCCGATTATCAGCTGGTCATTTTTCTTTGTGAAATAACTGTCTGTTTGAAAAGATGACCATTTTTGGTTATCAAATACAGGGGGTAACACAATGTTTAGCGGACTAATTTTATGTGTTTGCATATTGTATTTGAAATATAGCGGATCTTGATAGTAGGCTTTTTCGGTGGGGAGATGATCTGCTGCCCGCCAAAAAAAGATCTCATTTTTTATTTTTTGCGGTTTATAAGGGTTTAGTCCATATGACCGGTAGTTGTTGTTGCCAAGCATATTACGTTGCCGGAACATTATACTATCATTTTTGGTGATATATGTCATTCCAGTCACAGTGGTAATTACCAGAGAATCTGTTTGGATAGGGAAAATAGCAGCACCAAGAAAATATGAAATGCCATTTGTGCCTTCATATTTGAAATAAGTTTTTTTAATCAGTTTTTTTTGTGACCAATCATATACAAGATAAGCATTTGCATTATAATTATCCCGTATCAGATAAGTGTGTTTCCCCTGGTCTAAAACATATGTCATGTAAGCAAAATAATTGTTATCCGGTATGTTCTTTATAGTTGCATTATCTACTTTTTGAAGTGTAAATTGCGTCCTTGCTTTTTTATTTATATTTTGGCTACATGAAATTATCCAATAAGATAGGATTAATAAATACCATTTTTTTTTCACCATTATAATATTTTATTTTTATGGTTTATAATGAGGCTGTCTCAAAAGCATCAGGTACATATTTGAGAATTGAATATTTGAAAAAATTTACGAATACCTACCCCAAATATGAAAAGTCTTTTGAGATAGCCTCTAATTAATGTTTCTCCTTATTTAATTACCACCTTTAATTACCACAGGATCGAGGTGTGCACAGTTAGTGCCTCTTTTGGGGCAGCCAAATTTATTGTCGTTATACCCCTTAACACCTTTGTCTTGATAGGCATATGCTTTGGTTGTTGAGGTATAAAGATTGATAATTGTAAAGCTTATCATTCCTGATAACATTAGAATAGCAAATAATTTTTTCATAATTTAAAGTTTTTTAAAATTAATATTTGATTTTATGTTATTATTATCACTTAGCGCGCATTTGGAATAACAATAAAAGTGAAAAACAAAAAAAAAAAACTGATATGCAAGTTTTTTGCAAATAATTGTTGAATTTTATGCTTGTTTAAACAAAACTACATTTTTCTTAAAAATAAAACAATTTTTTGTGTGTTTAAATTTTTTGTTGGCTTTAAGGTCAAGCAGTGTGACGATTTATATTATAACATTTTTTTGTTAAAATTTTTGTGTGGTATAATTTATATTGCGTATGCAAAGAATTATTTATACATAATTTGTTTTAGAAACTTAAAATAAGCCTAATGTCGTTTTATGTTTCATCAAAATTTTTTACTATAACAAATAAACATTTTTATTAAAAATTCAATTAAACATTAATAGATATCTTTCGTTATTTTTAACCCCAACGGATATTTTAAATAATACGGGGTATTTTATGTATCTTTGTCACAAATAAATTATATCAATGGCGATTATAAAAAATATTAGAAACTTTTCAATTATAGCCCATATCGATCATGGCAAAAGCACTTTGGCCGACCGCTTGTTAGAATATACCGGCTCGATAACCGACCGCGAAAAACAAGCACAAGTTTTGGACGATATGGATTTGGAACGTGAGCGCGGTATCACCATCAAAAGTCATGCGGTGCAAATGGATTACCAATATCAAGGAGAAGCCTATAAACTTAATTTGATTGATACGCCGGGACACGTTGATTTTTCCTATGAAGTGTCACGAGCTATCGCCGCTTGTGAAGGTGCTCTGTTGGTGGTCGATGCCGCACAAGGCATTCAAGCGCAAACCATTTCTAATTTATATTTAGCACTCGAAAACGATTTGGAAATCATTCCGGTACTCAACAAAGTTGACCTGCCGAGTGCCAAGCCCTTGGAAGTTACCGACGAAATTGTTGACCTGTTGGGTTGCGACCCCGATGATGTCATATGGGCAAGTGCCAAAACAGGTGAAGGCGTTGATAAAATAGTCAAAGCCATTATTGAAAAAATTCCACCGCCGCAAGGTGATCCGCAGGCACCTTTACGCGCCCTGATTTTTGACTCGGTCTATAATCCTTATCGCGGTGTCGAGGTTTATTTTCGGGTTTTTGACGGCAAAATAAAAAAAGGACAAAAAGTCAAATTTATGGCTACTGACAAGTCATATAATGCTGATGAGGTAGGTTTTTTAAAGCTTAAACAGTTGCCGGCCAATGAAATTACGACCGGCGATGTCGGTTATTTAATATCCGGAATTAAAGATGCCCGCGAGGTAAAAGTGGGGGACACCATTACCGACGCCGACAATCCGACAGAAAAACCCATCGAAGGTTTTGAAGATGTCAAACCTATGGTATTTGCCGGTGTTTATCCGGTCGAAACAGATGAATATGAAGAGCTGCGCAACGCCATGGAAAAGCTGCAACTCAATGACGCGAGCCTCACCTTTGAACCGGAATCATCGGCAGCATTGGGTTTTGGGTTTCGGGCCGGCTTTTTGGGAATGTTGCATTTAGAAATTATCCAGGAACGTTTGGAACGTGAATTTGATATGAATGTGATTACCACCGTTCCTAACGTCTCTTATCATGCTTATACTAAAAAACATCCCGACAAACCTATTGTTGTAAACAACCCTTCAGAACTACCCGAACCCTCGGGTTTGGACCGGGTGGAAGAACCATATATCAAAGCAACGATTATAACTAAATCTGATTTTATTGGCCCTATTATGACCTTGGCCTTGGAAAAACGCGGTGAAATTAAAAACCAGGTTTATTTGACCCAAGACCGTGTAGAATTAACTTTTGATATGCCGCTGGCAGAAATCGTTTTTGATTTTTATGATCGATTAAAAACGGTTTCCAAAGGTTATGCTTCTTTTGATTACCACCCTATAGGCATGCGAAAATCCAAACTCGTTAAAGTTGATATTCTGCTTAACGGACAGGTTGTCGATGCGCTTTCGGCTTTGGTACATGCAGATAACGCCTATGATATCGGCAAAAAAATGGTGAGTAAACTCCGCGGACTAATTCCGCGTCAGCAATTTGATATTCCGGTGCAAGCGGCCATCGGTGCTAAAATAATTGCCCGCGAAACCATCAAAGCGCTGCGTAAAGATGTGACCGCCAAATGTTACGGAGGTGATATCTCACGTAAACGTAAACTGCTCGAAAAACAAAAGAAAGGTAAAAAACGCATGCGCCAAGTCGGCAATGTTCAAATTCCGCAATCGGCCTTTATGGCAGTGTTAAAGCTAAATGATTAACCTCATTTTAAAAAAACGCCTCAAGCGAGGCGTTTTTTAGCAAAAAGAAATTGGGTTACTTAAAATCCATTTCTTTTAAGGTGTTAATTTCCGCATTTTTTAAATCCAATTCCAAACTTCGCGGGCCATTAACTAAAATCATTTTTCCGGGAAGTTTAATCCCTTCAATGGTTTTATAATCCTTATAGAGAACCGGCCGGCTAATGTCATGACCTTTCATTTTCATATGTTCCACTTTTTTGTCTTTTAAGCCGGTTTTGGTATTAAAAAAGTATTCGGTGCCATCTTTATCAACAATCACATAATAATCATTTCCATCAAAATTGGCCATATGATCCAAGTGTCCGGTTTTGATTAAATCCATTTCAGAAAATGGTCGCGTTTTTTGTTTCATTTTTTCTATTTCCTCAGGCTTGGCAGCAACTGTTTGTCCACGGACCGTACGGGTAAGATTTTTACCGTCAAAAACTTCTTTACTCATTACCATTCCCATGGCTTCCATTTGTGTCATATATTTATTGGGGACCATGCTTGCAACGGTCAATTTTAAAGGAACATTTTGCATTTGTCCTTCATAAATAGTTTTGACCGATTTTACATTTTTGACAGTTTTTTGACCGCCAATAGCTTCTATATAGTTATTAATAACTGTTTGCGTTGTGACGCCTGCCGGTATTTTTTGATTCATTTTGGGTGCTTGCGCCGGTTGGCCGTATTTGTCATAAAATTTGACTTTGTAACCTGCTTTTTTTAAGCCGGGCACAGTCGTGTTAGCATTGCCCGCAATGACGATGCGTGCTTGGTCAGGGTGTAAATATTTTTGTGCTGCTTGTTGGATATCGTCAACTGTGACGGCATCTAATTTTTGCAAAAAAGTTTCATAGTAATCTTCAGGCAAATTGTTGACATAAATATTATAAGCCTGGTTGGCAATGGTCGAAGGACGTTCCATTTGTAAAATAAATTGTCCTAAATATTTTTGCTTGTTATTATACAAAACTTTCGGATCGACTTTCTCATTACGTATTTTGTTTATTTGGTCCATCGTTACCACTACAGCGCTATCGGCTACAGCATTTCGCACACTGGTTGATGCTTTAAATAAATCGCCATACTTATAAGTGCCAAAATG
>JALWTX010000014.1 GCA_026993355.1 Flavobacteriales bacterium
AGTGATATTAAAATAAGAACATATAAATCAAAAAAACCACAGAAAGAAATTTCTTTCTGCGGTTTTAGTTAATAATTTAATTAATTTTGCTAAAAACCTGTAACGGTTATTTAGGACTAGTCATTTTTTAGAGTAATTCTTTGATATTTGTAACAAATAGTTTGACAGAAATGGCCAGTAGGATAATCCCAAATACTTTACGGATGACACCAATGCCGGCTTTACCTATAAAGTGTTCTATTTTTTGAGATGATTTGAGAACGGCATATACAAAAATCATATTCAGGATAATCGCTATTAATATGTTAATGGTGTGAAATTCTGCTCTTAATGAAAGAATAGAGGTTAAACTACCTGCGCCGGCAATTAAAGGGAAAGCCAAAGGGACCACTGAGGCGGATTCAGGTTCATCATCTTTAAATAAGGTAATCCCTAAAATCATTTCCAAGGCCAGAAAAAATAACACAAAAGAACCGGCGACGGCAAATGATCCGACATCAATTCCCACCAAATTCAAAATCTGTTTTCCGATAAACAGAAAAACAATCATAATTAAAGCGGATACAATTGAAGCTTTTTCAGACTGAATATGACCTACTTTGCGGCGTAAATCAATAATGATGGGAATGCTGCCCAATACATCAATAACGGCAAATAAAACCATAGTAGCCGTAATGATTTCATTAAAATTTAAATGTAATTTCATAATAAATCTTTCGTTTTATAAGCCGGCAAATGTAGAAATAAAAAGCTTAAGTATGAATTACTTATGTTAAATATTTATTAATTTTTCACACCCTTTTGAACTTTAATCTTTTTAATCCGTTTGCCATCCATTGAGGTGGCCGTCAAGGTAAAACCATTGATTTTAATTTGATCATTTTTATTAGGAAAACTACCGGATTGTTCTAAGAAAAACCCCGCTAAACTTTCCGCATCACCTTTATGTTGCTCAAATAAATCTTCTTCCTGTTCGGTCAGATCCATTATTTTGTAAAAGTCTCTCAAAGGTATTTTGCCATCAAATTCATAAGTGTTGTTATTTATCCGGCTAAAATTATGTTCATCATGATCATATTCATCTGTAATTTCGCCTACTATTTCTTCAATGACATCTTCGAGTGTTATAATGCCTGAGGTGCCGCCATATTCATCGACGACCACGGCTAAATGTGTTTTTTTCTCTTGAAAATCTTTTAATAAATCATCAAGCTTCATGTTTTCAGGCACAAAAAATGGTTCCCGTAATAAAGTTTTCCAGTCAAATTCATTTTTATTCAAATATGGCAGCAAATCTTTGGCAAATAACACTCCGGTTATATTATCCATATTTTCATGATAAACCGGAATGCGTGAATAACCTTTTTTACTGACTTGTTCCAAAACTTTTGAAAAAGGCAAATCGTCTTCTAAAGCAAAAACATCAATACGAGGGCGCATGATTTGACGCGCTTCGGTTTCGCCAAAAGAAACAATCCCTTCCCATAAATCTTTCTCTTCTTGTGTAGTATCAGCATCGCCGGCCAATTCTAAAACTTGTGAGAGGTCTTCCATACTTAAATGTTCATGCCGTTGATTTAATCTTTTTTCAACAATCTTGGTCGATTTTACCAAAAAAATTGACACCGGATAAAACAATTTTTTCAAAAATAATAAAGGTGTAGCCATAAACATGGCAAATTGAACCGGCTTACGATTGGCATATACTTTAGGCAAAATTTCGCCAAAGAGTAAAATTAAAAAGGTAACAAAAACAACTTCGATAAGAAATTTCCACCAACCTTCCAATCCTTTAAAAAGGTAAGCTGTTAAATAAGTTGATAAAATTACAATGCCAATATTAATAAAATTATTGGCAACTAAAATAGTGGCTAATAACTCTTTGGGTTCTTGCAATAATTTTTTGATAATATAACCTTTGTTTTTCTTTTCCAATTCTTCCAGATGACTATGCGTCAGCGAAAAAAAAGCTATTTCTGATCCTGAAATTAAAGCGGAGGAAATGAGTAAAAGAATGATGGCTACTAAATAAGGTAAAATAAGTAAGAATTGGGATAAACTATCCGCGTCGTCCATGGTTTTCTATTTGTTTAAAAGGGTAAATCGTCGTCATCCGGCAAATCATTTTGAATGTCCGGGTTTATATTAGTGTTGCTGTTTTGGGTGGGTGAAGAACTATTTTCCGGTTTGACATTTTCTTTAGGCTTGGGTGACAAAAAGGTGAATTCTGTCACATGTATTTCGGTCATATAGCGTTCGCGTCCATCTTCACCGGTCCATTTGCGGGTGCGTAAACGGCCTTCAATGTATACTTTATCCCCTTTTTTGGCATAGCGTTCAAAAATTTCAGCCAATTTATTTTTTACAACAATATTATGCCATTCTGTATTAACGACACGTTCATTGGTCATTTTATTAATATAGCTGTCATTGGTGGCTAAAGGGAAGCGTCCTATTGAGTTGCCTCCTTCAAAATAGTGCATTTTTACATTGTCTCCTAAATGACCTATGAGAATAACTTTATTAATGGTTCCGTTCATAAAATATTAATTTATTGTGCCTTATAGACCAGTTAATTTTAACTCAAAGGTAAATCATAAAATATTATTATCCAAAAAATTTGCAATTACAATTGGCATAGGATAATCTTTTAATGCTGCAAATGAGATCATTTGAGGCGTTTTTTTGGGGAGGCTAATTTCCCAAAAAAAGATTTCCAAATGTTGATGGGTAAGTAAATGCTTTTTTTGTGCTAGAAGTTTTGCTTTAACGGGCAGCTCAATATTATGCATAAGCGCCAATTTTTCTATTTGTTGATCACTTGGCATTTCCGGTTTTGCTGTTTCAATTAAAGGCAATTGATAGAGGTTTTGCCAAATACCTTTGCCTTCACGTTTTTGAATAATCAATGCTTTATAACTTTTAATAATAAAATAATGTAAATAACGCTTTTTAACTTTGTTTTTTTTCAGTTTTACCGGTAATTCTTTCATTTTTCCGGTTTGATAGGCCACACATTCTACCGATAGGGGGCAACAGGTACATTTGGGAGTAGCGGGCGTGCAATGCAGCGCGCCAAATTCCATAATAGCTTGGTTGTAAGTGGCCGGATCTTTAAAATACAAATGGTCTTGGGCTAATTTTTTAAAAATTTTCTTGCCTTCGGTGGTGTTAATAGGTGTGTCAATTCCAAACACACGCGACAAAACACGATAAACATTGCCATCTAAGACGGCTTTTGGTTCATCGTAACAAAATGAGGCGATAGCTGCAGCTGTATATTCCCCCACGCCTTTTAATTTTAAAAGGTCTGTATAGTTGTCCGGAAAATTTCCATGGTGTTTGTTGACCAATTCTTTTGCTGTATAATGCAAATTTCGGGCTCGTGAATAATAACCTAAACCTTGCCATAAATTAAGGATTTCTTGTTCACTGGCAGTTGCTAAATGGAAAATGTCAGGATATTTTTGGATAAATTTTTCATAATAAGGCAAACCTTGCGTTACTTGTGTTTGTTGCAAAATTATCTCCGATAACCAAATTTTATAAGGGTCTTTGGTTTCGCGCCATGGCAACCGGCGTTTATGTTGATGGTACCAATCTATCAGTTTTGAAACATTCATCAAATTAAAATATCTTTGAAGTTTAAAATCGTCTCATAAGATTTGGCTTTAAAATATTCAGGGGCTTCAGTGCCTGCAGCCAATATAAAGTCACCACCCCAGGCACCTAAGCTTTTGATGGCATGCGGATAGTCCTTAAACATTTGTTCCTTAATGCTTGGCCGTCCTATAAGTTGGCTGACCAGTTTTTCGTGTTCATACATGCATATTTCAAACTGTTTAAGGTCTGTGGTTTGGGTGAAATTTTCGGTGAGTTGACTTATTTCATCAATAATATTTTCATCAATAATATTTTGGCGGAATTTTTTTATTTCCGAACGGCTGTTTTGTTTTTTGTTCAGATATATTAAGTAAAGTTCCTCTGCAAAATCGGGACTGAAATTTGTCGTTTCCCAGGTAGGATATTTCCCGTTATAGGCTTGTTTATCAGGATGTTTTAATCCGGATAGTTGATATATTACCGGTTTATTTTCCATTGCCACAGCCACATCATAACCACTTCCACCAAAACTTTTTTCAAGTAAAGTAAAGGGCGAAATGCCTGACCATTTGGCTAAGAGTGCTATCAAACTTGATGATGAACCAAAACCCCAAGCACGGGGAAATTGTAATTGGGTTTCAACGAGCCAATGCGTAGCAAATAAATCCGGCTTTTGCTGATGGATATATTGTAATAAAGTGTGTAGCAGTTTAGCTTGTGAAGCATTACTACTTGAGATAATTTCGTCTAATCCGTTAGAAAAAACAGCTTCAAACCACAAACCTGACGGATCATAACTTCGCCAATGATATTGAGGCTTGGTATTATTGCATATGTTTAAATACTGTCCATAATGTTTGGTAGGTATAGCTAATGTTTTAGCACCTTCGAGGACGGCATATTCACCACTGATCATGAGTTTTCCGGGGGCGTAATAAGTCATTTTTTCTCTTTTACGATAAAAAAACCGTCACTGCCTTTTTTTTGATACAACGGCATAAGCATAAATCCGGTTTCGGGACTTTTAATTATTTCCAAGTCCTGATTGGCTAAAGCTTCATTTTTTTTGATGGGCTTAAAGTTATAATAACCCGGTTTCATTTCAAATTTTTGGTTGTCGGATAATTGGTGGCGATAAGCAAGTTCTAAATGATGTGGCAAGTTTTCGGAGATTCCCTTTAGACGATTTCTGCCTTGTATCACTTCGGGCAATTGGCCATCTACTAAATTAAAATAGGCTAAGCTATGCCATATGGCAGCCATTAGGTTTTCAGTTGCTTCAGGTGTTTGATGGGTTCCGCCTTCAAAAACCATTGAAGTCATCCCTTTTTTGCCCCAATAACTCAGGGCTGTACCCGGTAATTTGCCAGAAAGTTTATCAATAAAAGGTACGCCAAATGAGTGGGCAAAAACCAAACTTTTTGCGTTGCAGGCCGGTATGGCAAAAACACCGCTTTTGGCCGAAAAAGTATGTAAATCTAAGAAAATGCAGTTATCGTATTTTCCTTTGCAAATATCTCTAATGATTAATTGTTGCAAATCGTTTAAAGATTTGAGTTCTACAATCTCAGAAGTGTTATTGCCAATGTATTTGTCTAACCATAAACGATTTAAGTCGTGATGAATAAATCTTTCTTTTTTTTCTAATGCCGGCAAGTTGCCTTTTAAAAAATATATTTGTCCTTTGTTAGGATCAAATTTCTTTTTAAGTACAGGTAATATTTTTTCAATAGCTTCAATGCCATTAATTTCATTGCCATGGATGCCCCCTAAAATTATAAATTTTATATCAGAATTACGACCTAATATATCTATAATATGTTTTTGATAATCGGTATGCATACGCTTTAGTATTTCCTCATGAAATGAAATACAAAAGTACAATATAAATCTGATTTTTTATTGATAGGTTTGGTCTTTCCAATTATAAGTTCCTTTTAAACTCAAAATTAAAACTATTAAATAATATACCGGATAAATAATAAAACCCAATAAAAAATGCCGGTGTTTTATTTTAGCTTTATAAAACCGGCTTGTCTTGTAAAGAAGCCAAAAATCAATGCTTGCTTTACTGACAAGAAACCAATACAGATGGGAAAAATAAACAAAACTAAACAAGCTCGCTGCATTGGCCAATAAAATCAGTAAGCCGGTAACTTGTGCTGTTCTTTGGGTCTGATGTGTACTTTTACTTGCCCAACGTATTTTTTGTTGCCATAAATCTTGCCAACTTTTTTGGGCTTGTGTTTGAATAATAGTTTGTGGTGATTTTAAAAAAGCGATTTTACCGGGATATTTTTCATTAAATTTTTGCAATAAAAAAACATCGTCCCCCGAGGCAATGTGCTCATTTCCGGCATAGCCTTCAACATCATAAAAGGCTTGTTTGTCAAATATTAAATTAGCCCCATTGGCCAAAAAAGGTTTTTTGATAAAAGTAAACGCCATTGTAAAAGCTTGAAGCACCATAAATTCCATTTGTTGAAATTGTGTTAAAAAATCCGGTTTATCTAATAATTTAACCGGACCCAAAATCATTTTATAAGGCTTTTGGCCTAAATAACTGTCAATTGTTTTCAAATAATTCTCGGGAATGATACAATCTGCATCTATAGTAACAATGTAAGTATATTTGGAACGGGATATGCCAGTCAAGAGTGCTTGTTTTTTGCCGCGTCCCACATTGGTAAACTGTTTGATGTGAGTTGTGTTATGGATTAATTTTGCGGATGAATCAGTTGAATGATCATCAACCATAATAATTTCAAATTTATCCTTAGGGTAATTTATTTTTTGAATGGATGACAACAAAGCAGAGAGGTTTTCTTCTTCATTTTTGTAAGGGATTATAAGGGAAAAAGTAAAATGTGGCTTCTTTATTTTTAGAGGTTTGAAAACAGGATGCCGCGAATTAATTATGACAATAGCAGCCAAAAGTAGGGAGTATAATATGGGCACAAAAACCAATAGCCACATCATAATGTCTCCGTTTTTAGCGGAATTTTTTGCTGCCATAACCATAGAAGCCCAATCAAAAAAGGCAACAGAAAATTGGCCAACCACATAATTGAAACGATTTGAAAAATAATTGCGGGCTGTAAGTGTAAAATGGAGAAAATCATGATCGCCACTGAACCTTTCACCACCCAATCCAAAAAAGCTAAAATCGGTACCAAACTGGCTATAAAATATACCAGCCAGACCCCCGAATACAAAAAGAACAGGTGTTGAGGTGCTTTAAAATAATGCAATAGCCAAACAAATTGGGTAGAAAAAAACAAATAGCGCAATATGGCAAATACTAAGCTTATAAAACTTATTTTTAATAAATTTTGATTGTATTTTGTATAATATAGCCATAATAGTAAACTTAAACCAATGATAAGAACAATTAAAATCCAAACCTTGTTTTGACCGTTTTCTAAAAATGAATTCATAGCTTTTAAACGGTAAATTAAACCGGTATTAAACCAATAAAAAATAGCAATCAGGCCAAAAATAATGCTAACCGATAATTGTGACAGGTTTCCTATAAGAACTAATCCGGTTGCTTTGACATAGTCTTTTTTTTTGAAGTAGAGTATTTTGGCGCCATATTCGCCCACACGATTGGGTGTTAATAAAGAAATACTAAAACTGGTCAAACTTTGCCGGGCCGCATCCCACAGGCCGGTTTTTTGGATATGTCCTGCCAAAAATTGCCATTTTTTTATTTCCAAACCCCAGTTTATGAGGCTGAAAGTTAATAAAACAAAGATAGTCTGCAGGTTAAAAAAATCAATGGGGATCACAAAGGTTTTAAAGATAAATGCTTGATGCCATACATAATAAAATGCCGAAATGCTAAAGACTATTTTGGCACCGGTCAAAATAAAATTATGATATTGTTGAATAAGTTTATACATTTGATTAAATGCAAAATACATAAAAATATTGAAATCCGAACGCATTATTTTAGGAATTGATCCCGGCACCACCGTTATGGGATTTGGGATGATTAAGGTAACCGGTAAGAAATTGGAATTGATTCTCATGGATGAACTTATCCTTAACAAATTTGACAGCCATAGCCTGAGATTAAAAAAGATATTTGAACGCACCCTACAATTAATAGACGAATTTCATCCGGATGAATTGGCCATTGAAGCCCCTTTTTTTGGCAAGAATGTACAGTCTATGCTCAAGCTTGGCCGCGCGCAAGGGGTGGCAATGGCAGCAGGACTGTATCGTGAAGTACCTATTACTGAATATCTTCCCAAAAAGGTAAAAATGGCTGTTACGGGCAACGGCAATGCCAGTAAAGAGCAAGTGGCAGCCATGTTGAAGCGTCTTTTAAATATTTCTGTTTTGCCTACCAAATTAGATGCTACAGATGGGTTGGCAGTGGCAGTTTGTCATTATTTTAATTTTGATCAGAAAAATAAAACGGGCAAAAAATCTTATGGTAGTTGGAAAAGTTTTATTGCCAATAATCCGGATAGGATAAAATAAATGCTTACTGAAATTTTCAATTATTCATATTTTTATCTCTTGTCTTGTTAATATAGGTGAGTATTATTTTATTTTTTTTAAAATTCACACTAATTGCATTATTTTATTGTTATTTTCGTTATTTAAAATATATGCAATATGGGAGATTTTAATGTAAAACTAGCCAAAGACAAGAATGAAATCAAAAAATTCACCAAGAATCTATTAAAAGATATTCAGGCCCTGGAAATTATGCTTAAAGATAATTGGTTTGAAAAAGGTGTAGTTAAAATAGGGGCCGAACAAGAATTTTGTTTGGTTGATAAAAATTACAAACCTTTTCCGGTCAATTTACAAATTTTGGAGAAAGCCCAAATGGAAAATTTGAGCCCCGAACTGGCAAAATTCAATCTTGAATTAAATGCAATGCCACAACTATTAGAAAAGTCAGCTTTGCATGCTATGTCAGAAGAAATAAAAGATGATTTGAAAAAAGTGCGACAGGTATCCAAAAAATTTGAGGCAGATATAATTTTAACCGGCATTTTACCCACTGTCCGAAAATTTGATATAGAACGCGAAAATATTACACCTATTGATCGTTATTATGCCCTCATGGATGCCTTGCGTGAAATGCGTGGTGAAGAATTTTTAATCAATATTTACGGCATTGACGAACTCAATATAAAACTCAACAGCGGAATGATTGAAGCGGCAAATACCGGTTTTCAAGTTCATTTGCAAGTCGATCCGGAAGATTTTGCCCAAAAATATAATATCGCACAAGCTATAGCCGGACCTGTTTTGGCCAGTGCTGTCAATTCGCCAATATTATTTGGAAAACGCTTATGGCACGAAACCCGTATTGCACTTTTTCAGCAAGCTATAGACACACGCGTCAGCGATGAGCATATCAGAGACCGCCATCCGCGGGTAACCTTTGGGACGGATTGGGTAAAGAAAGACGTCACGGATATTTTTAAAGAAGATATTTTGCGATACCGTGTTTTGTTGGGGGCTGATATTGAAGAGGATAGCCTGGAAAAAATCGCAGAAGGACAAACGCCAAAACTTAAAGCTTTAACAGTGCACAATTCCACCGTTTACCGGTGGAACAGACCGGTCTACGGTATTTCGGATAATGGCAAACCACACTTGCGGATAGAAGCCCGAATGTTCCCGGCCGGTCCCACCGTAGAAGACGAAATGGCCAATGCTGCCCTTTGGTTGGGTTTAATGGAAGGTTACAGCCAAAAATACAAGGATATCACCCACCACATTAGTTTTGATCAGGCCAAAGCCAACTTTTATGCTGCCGCACGTGGGGGGTTAACAAAGCAATTCACCTGGTTCGACAATAAAAAATATTATGCCAAAGACCTGATTCTAAATGAACTTTTGCCGGTTGCACGCGCAGGTTTGTCTTCACGAAATATAGCGGAAGCAGATATAAATACTTTTTTAGGCATTATTGAGCAGCGGGTTAAAAAAGAAAAAACCGGTGCAGGATGGATGTTACAGACCTTTCATGATTTGAAAGGGAAAGCCTCAAAAGAAGAAATTTTGAGTACTATAACCATGCATACAATCAAAAATCAACAAAAATCATTACCGGTACATAAATGGAAAATTCCGCAATTAAAGGAACTGCCTCATTGGTTTCCTTCACAATTATTAGTGGAAGAGGTGATGAAAACGGATGTTTTGTCCGTTCAACCCGACGATATTGTCGAATTTGTTGCCGATATGAT
Organism: Flavobacteriales bacterium; assembly: GCA_026993355.1. Lineage (GTDB taxonomy): Bacteria > Bacteroidota > Bacteroidia > Flavobacteriales > Flavobacteriaceae > WGBX01. The sequence continues at coordinate 9,825 of JALWTX010000014.1, forward strand.
GGATTGGGCCAAATTGCGATATGTGCCGGTTGAAGATGACAATGGGCATTTTGCCGGCTTAGTGACAGCGCGGAGCTTATTGAAAATTTTGCGTAAACAAAAATTGGATAATTCTCTCAAAGAACTCAAGGTAAGCGATGTGATGTTAAAAAATCCGCAAACCATTGCCCCTGATCAAAAGCTTTTTGAGGCCATAAAAATAATGGATGAAGGAAAATTAGGAAGTTTGCCGGTTGTGCAAAACAATAAGTTAGTGGGGATGTTAACAGAAACTGAATTTTTTCATTTAAGCCGTCGGGTGTTAGAAAGATTTTGATAAAAACTTTTTGATATTGTAACATTTTTACAACAAAATCGTATATTTAATAACAAACCAAAATAAAAAATTATGATTGCAACACCCTTTTTAGTATTTTTAATAATCATTTTATTGGCCATGGGCCTATTCATTGTTAAGCAACAAACGGCTGTCATTGTCGAACGTTTAGGTAAATTCCATTCGGTACGATATGCCGGACTGAATTTTAAATGGCCCTTTATCGATACCAAATCGAAACCTATCAACCTGCGTATCCAACAGTTAGATGTTATTGTAGAGACTAAAACCAAAGATGATGTATTTGTGCACCTAAAAGTTTCGACCCAATTTCAAATACCAAAAGACCGTGTAAAAGATGCTTATTACAAACTTGAAGATCCGGCGGCGCAAATAACTTCTTACATTTTTGATGTTGTTCGTGCCGAAGTTCCCAAAATGCGATTGGATGATGTATTTGTACGAAAAGATGATATTGCCATTGCTATTAAAAGTGAATTGAATGATGCGATGATGGAATATGGTTATAATATTATCAAGACTTTGGTGACCGATATCGATCCGGATGCCCAGGTAAAAGCAGCAATGAACCGTATTAATGCGGCCGAACGTGAAAAAGTAGCTGCCCAATATGAAGGCGATGCCCAACGTATTTTGATTGTGGAACGGGCCAAAGCCGAAGCCGAAAGTAAACGTCTGCAAGGTAAAGGTATTGCAGACCAAAGACGTGAAATTGCCCGTGGCTTGGAAGAATCAGTTGATGTCTTGAATCGTGCCGGAATTAATCCGCAAGAAGCTTCCGCTTTAATTGTGATAACACAGCATTATGACACCTTACAAGCGATTGGTCAAGATACGAAGTCTAATCTCATTTTGTTGCCCAATAACCCAAATGCGGCCAGCGAAATGCTTAATGATATGGTCGTTTCACTGGTTGCGGCTAATAAAATTGCAGAAGATAATAAGCAAAAGGAAAAATAAGTAGGTAAATATTGAAATACTAAATAATTCTTTTTCGCTTTGTGACGGAAAAGAATTATTTTAGCTTTAAATATCGGCTATATGATCGAAGTGAATAATTTGAGTAAAAAATATAATGGGCAAGTAGTGTTAAATTTACCACATCTGAAGATCCCACGGGGGCAAAGTTTTGGTTTGGTAGGCAATAACGGCGCCGGCAAAACAACTTTTTTTAACCTTTTGTTAGATCTAATAAAGCCATCTACGGGTTATATCAGTAATAAAGGTATGAAAGTTAACCAAACGGAAGAGTGGAAAAAACATACCTCAGCTTATATCGATGAAAGTTTTTTAATCGGTTATTTAACGCCCCAAGAGTATTTTGAATTTATAGGCAAATTGCGTGGTTGGGATAAAGAAAAGCTTACTTCTTTTATCGACCGGTACAAAGAATTTTTTAATGATGAAATTTTAGGTCAACAAAAATATATACGTGATTTGTCCAAAGGTAATCAAAAAAAAGTTGGTCTAATTGCGGCTTTGATAGGCAAACCGGAGGTGATCGTTTTAGATGAACCTTTTGCAAATTTAGATCCAACGACACAGATTCGCTTAAAAAAGATTTTGAAAGATTTGGTACAAGACCGGGAGCAAACTTTACTGATTTCCAGTCACGATTTAGGACATATTACCGAGGTCACCGATCGTATTGTGGTACTTGATAAAGGCAATATGGTTAAGGATATGCCGTCATCTCCTGAAGTTTTAAACGAATTGGAAGCCTTTTTTAATGCTTAATGTTATACGTTTGCTCTCCTATTATAAACTTTTGCTATTATTATAGTTATGAAAACAGATCTTATTCAAAAATATTTTGATTTATCACCCCGTCAAATTCAACAATTTGAACAATTGGATGAATTATATAGAGATTGGAACAGCAAAATCAATGTTATTTCACGCAAAAATATAGACGAACTTTATACTCATCACATTTTGCACTCTTTGGGCATTGCTAAATTTATTGAATTTCAATCCGGTGCCGATATTTTAGATGTCGGAACAGGAGGCGGTTTTCCCGGCATTCCATTAGCAATTCTTTTTCCGGAAACAAATTTTCATTTGGTTGATAGTATCGGCAAAAAACTCAAGGTAGTTGATGCGGTTGCCAAGGCATTAGAACTGAAAAATGTGCAAACCACTCATGACCGTGTCGAAAACATCTCCGGAAAGTATGATTTTATTGTGAGCCGGGCAGTCACCAAAATGCCTGATTTTGTAAAATGGGTCAAAGGGAAAATTAAAAAAGAAAACAAGCATAAATACAAAAATGGCATTCTTTATTTGAAAGGAGGCGATTTAAAAGATGAATTGGCGCCTTATAAAAATATTCAAGTTTATGATTTGAAAGATTATTTTGACGAGGATTTTTTTGATACCAAAAAACTGGTTTATTTGCCTTTAAAATATCAAAAATAAGTTTTTAAATATCAAAATCTTCGTCAGAAACTTCCATATCAATGCCTCCCACCACATATGAGGTGATTTCTGTTTCTTGCGGTAAAACTTCTACAGCATCATTACGTAGCCAATGGTTCATCCAGCTCAGTGGATTTTTGGTTTCTTCATAAATCGGTTTTAAACCAATGGCTTTAAGACGGTTGTTGGTTAACCATTTCATATATTGGATGAGCAACTTATCATTTAAACCTATAATGGAACCATCTTTAAAAAGATGCTCCGCCCATCGCATTTCTTGTTCGGCAGCCTCTTCGTAAAGTTTATAAACTTCATTGTCCAGACCTTTAATAATGTCGGCAAATTCTTCATCTTTATGGCTGCGTAAATCTCGAATAATGCGTTGTGTCATTTTTAAATGCTCATTTTCATCCCGGGCAATAAATTTGATGATTTTAGCATTTCCTTCCATTTTTTTATTTTCGGCAAATCCAAAAGCACACGCAAATGAAACATAAAAACGTACGCCTTCTAAAATATTAACCGAAACCAAAGCCAAATATAAATTTTTTTTTAAATCATTTAAGGTAATAGGCTTGTCGCCTTTCATGCCCATCTCTTGCGCTTGGTATTTAATTATATTTTGATAAAAATTATTATAATATTGTGTGACGGCTCCGGCCCGTTCTTCAATCATTTTATTGTTCATTATTTCATCAAAAATTTTGGTCGGATCCGGATAGACATTTTTAATTATATAAGAATAAGACATCGAATGGATTGTCTCGAAAAAGTCCCAGATAATAATAGCTTCTTCCACTTCGGGCAGGGTTACGGCTTGTCCGAAAGTTAAGAATGGCGAGCGTCCTTGGACGCTATCCAAAAGAATTTGGTATTTTAAATTTTCGGTAAAAATGAATTTTTCGTGAGGTGTCAGTTCGGCAAAATCATTAACATCTTTTATTAGGGAAACTTCTTCGGGACGCCAAAAGAAACTCAACATTTTTTGCGACAGATCTTCATAAAAAGGGTATTTTTGAACATCATAACGTTGTAGATTACGTCCTTTCCCAAAAAACATTTTTTGTTGTGTAAAATCTATTTTACAGTTGTCATATATGGAAGGAATAAATTTATTTGAGTGGCAATTATCATCTTTCATAACAGAAAATATTTAATTCCTAAATATAATAAAACTTTGGTAAAAAACAGAATTTTCACCAAAGTTTCATTGTAATATATTTGCCTTTATTTTCCGGGGCATTCTTTTATGACTGCCGGATTTATATTTTTGTCAGCATAATTTTTGTCAAATGCCTGTGCAAATTCATCCGCTAGTTTTTTCGCGACTTTATCATATGCTTTTTTGTTTTTCCAAGTGTTTCTGGGTATGAGGATATCAGATGGCACCCCGGGAACCTCAGTTGGTATATTTAAATGAAATAGTTCGTCATAAACATATTCGGCATTTTTTAGCTTGCCTTCTAAAGCGGCATCAACCATTTTACGGGTGTAAGACAGTTTCATGCGTTTGCCTTCACCATAAGGCCCACCGGTCCATCCGGTGTTAATTAAATAAACATCGGTTTGATGGAGTTGCATTTTTTCACCTAACATATCGGCATAGATAGAGGGGTTTAAAGGCATAAATGGTTGACCGAAAAATCGTGAAAAGGTTGCTTGTGGCTCAGTGACGCCTGTTTCGGTTCCGGCTAATTTGGAAGTATAGCCCATTAAAAACCATAACATGGCTTGGTTGGGGTCAAGTTTTGAAATGGGGGGTAAAACCCCATAGGCATCTGCTGTTAGAAATAAAATGGTGCTCGGATGGCCTGACTTAGAGGACTTTTTGATGTTTTTTAAAAACTTAAGGGGGTAAGAGGCTCGTGAGTTAGGGGTCAAACGGGTGTCCGTGAAATCAAACCGGCCATTGGGGTAAACCATGGCATTTTCCACAATCGATCCATGTTTGGTATATTTATCCTTATGCATAACGGCATCATATATTTCCGGTTCACTTTCTGCACTGATGTCAATCATTTTAGCATAACAACCATTTTCAAAATTGGCAACGCCTTTATTGTTCCATCCATGTTCGTCGTCACCCAGAAGTTTTCTTTTAGGGTCAGCCGATAAAGTTGTCTTGCCGGTACCGGATAAGCCTAATAATAAGGCTGACTTTCCGTCTTTTCCTTCATTGGCCGAACAATGAAGCGGTAAGACTTCATCAAAAGGCAATAGATAATTCATTGTGGTAAAGAGCATTTTTTTCATACTACCTAAATAAGAGGAACCTATAATGATGCCAATCCGGTTGTCAAAGTCAGTAGCAACGACCATGTCAGAAGTTTTTCCGTTTGGCAGCTTTCTTAACAATCCTTCATATTTTTCTGATTCTAATTTATGATAGGGGAGATGAAGCAGGATAAAAGGTTTTTTATGATAAATGCTTTCAGAAATATTTTCAGGGACAGGACGAAACATATTATCGGTAAATAAAGCAGCCAGAGCATGTGTACTGATAGTTTTAACCGGTAAGGCATAAGAAACATCTGCACCTATGACACGGTCGGTTTGATACAATTTTGTTTCGTTTGCCAACATGGACAACGCATCTTCAACAAGCATGTTAAAAGTATCCGGACTGATTGGAATATTGTTGGGTGAATGCCAATCAATTCGTTTTTCGCTTTTTTCATGTTTAACGATAACGGTATCTTTCGGACTTCTGCCGGTAGAGTTTGCCGGTGTCCAAGTTGCTAATGCACCACTTTCCGAAACGATGGCTTCACGGTTTTTGACCGCTTTTTTGATCATTTTCGATCTCCTGGGGTTTTGTTTAATTTTTTTGAGATTATCTTCTATAAAATGCTCAATTTTTTTTCGATTGTTCATAAAAGGATTTTTTTGATACAGTAAAAATAAAATAATTTTTTATTTATTGGTTTTAAATGTCTAACAATTGTCATAAACAAATCGTTTTAAAGTTTTTTATGTTAAATTATTATTGATTTTATTTACGTATTTTTGAGGTCACAAAATTTTTGATTATGAAAAAAGTACTTTTAATTGGTGCTGGTAAGTCAACTTCCTCTTTGATGGCTTATTTAAAAGAAAAAGCGCCAAGTGACGATTTACATATTACGATTGTTGACAAGAATCTCTCTCTTGCCGAAAAAATTGTCGGTGAAGATGAGCATTTTACTTTAAAAAACCTCAATATTTTTGATGATATTATCAGGGGGACACTTGTTAAGGAGTCGGATTTAGTTATTTCCATGTTGCCGGCCAGGTTTCATATGCAAGTGGCTTTAGATGCTATTAAGTACAGCAAACATATGGTAACAGCGTCTTATATCAGTGATGAGTTAAAAGCGCTTGATGATGAGATTAAGGCCAAAGGTTTGGTGTTTATGAATGAAATAGGCTTGGATCCCGGCATTGACCATATGAGTGCCATGCGCATCATAGACCGGATTAAAAATGAAGGGGCTAAAATAATTTTATTCGAATCATTTACCGGTGGTTTGGTGGCACCGGAGAGCGATGATAATTTGTGGCATTATAAATTTACGTGGAATCCGAGAAATGTTGTAGTGGCCGGTCAAGGTGGCGTTGCTAAATTTTTGCATGCCGGTCAATACAAATATATTCCGTATCAACGTTTATTCAGACGAACCGAATTTTTAGATATAGACCAATATGGTCGATTCGAAGCTTATCCAAATCGTGATTCTTTAAAATACCAAAAGGTTTATGGTTTAGATGAGGTAAAAACATTATATCGCGGCACCATTCGTCGCATAGGTTTTTCACGTGCTTGGAATGTTTTTGTGCAATTAGGGATGACCGATGATACTTATACCATGGAAGATTCGGAAAATATGACAAAACGTGAGTTTGTCAATGCTTTTCTGCCTTTTAGTCCCTCGGATTCTGTCGAATTGAAATTGCGGCAATACATGAAAATTGATCAGGATGATGAGCTATGGTTAAAATTGGAAGAATTGGATTTGTTCAATGATAAAGATAAAATTGGTTTGCCAAATGCGACACCAGCGCAAATGCTGCAAAAAATATTAGAAGACAAATGGACCTTAAAGCCGCAAGATAAAGACATGATTGTCATGTATCATAAATTTGGCTATGAAAAAAATGGTATTCGTAAGCAAATAGATTCTCAGTTAGTCGTAAAAGGTGACGACCAGATTTATACCGCCATGGCTAAAACAGTAGGCTTGCCGGTTGGTATTGCCGCTTTAAAGATTTTAAAGGGTGATATAAAAAATCCGGGTGTGCAATTGCCTATTACGCCGGAGGTTTATGAACCTATCTTGAATGAATTAGAAGAACGTGGTATTTTATTTCATGATAAAGAAGTCCCCTTTCAATGTTATAATCCTAATAAAGTAGCCGGATAAAAGCTTTTTTTGGTGAAACAAGCATTTTTGAAAAATATTTGTATATTTGTCCCATAAAAACAAAGTGAAATGACCTTATTTATTGCAAAATTTTGGTGGCGTTTAACCTGTTCCATAACCGGATAAGGAAGCTGCTGTTTTGCATATAACATATTCAAAGAGCTTGCCGAATCCGGTAAGCTTTTTTTGTTAATCAGCTAGTATAAAATAAATAAAAAATGATAAAAAAATAATAATTAATGCCGGTCACTTCGATACAATCCCGACGGATGTCGGGATCACTCAGTGACCTATTCCTAAATTCCTCAAAAAATATGAAATACCAAACCAAAATCATCGAAAAACCTGCCGATTTAATCACACCTGTAGGCCTGTACCTTCGGATACGAGACAAGTTTCCCGAAAGCTTATTGCTCGAAAGTTCCGACTACAACAGCGACAAAAACAGTTTTACCTATATAGTTGCCGGACGTCTGGAACAGTTTATAATAAAAAACAACACGTTGATAATCAACGACAAACAACTTGAAATTGACAAGCCGGATACAGTCAAAAACGCCTTAAAAGCATTTATCAAACAAATATATGTCACCCAGCCCGATAAAACCAAACAGTTCAACGGCTTATACGGATTTACAGGTTTTGAAGCAGTTAAATATTTCGATAGTTTGGATTTTGAACCCAAGCCCAAAAAAGATAATATTCCGGAAATGTCCTATGGTTTTTACCGGTTTATCGTTGCCATCAACCATTTTAATGATGAAGTAATTATTCTTGAAAATATTCCGGAAGGCGATGTCTCACAATTAGACGATTTTGCCGGATTGGTTTTTGCACAAAAAACGCCGCAATTTCCTTTTAAAGCCGGCAACGATGAAAGTTCGTTTATAAGTGATGAAGACTTTCTTGAATTGGTCAAAAAAGGCAAAGAATATTGTCAGTTAGGAGAAGTTTTCCAAATTGTTTTTGCCCGACGGTTCCGGCAAAGCTTTAAAGGTGATGAATTTAATGTGTATAGGGCTTTACGTTCTATAAATCCTTCACCCTACTTATTTTATTACGATTATGGCAATTTTAAATTATTCGGTTCGTCACCCGAAAGTCAATTAGTTATAGCTCGTGGCGAAGCCAAACTCAATCCTATAGCCGGCACTTACAAAAAAACAGGCGATTTTGAAATGGATAAATTATTAGGCGAAAAATTACGTCAAGACCCTAAAGAAAATGCCGAACACACGATGCTCGTCGATTTGGCACGCAATGATTTAGGCCGGTTTTGCACTCAGGTCGAAGTCAAAAAATATAAAGACATTCAACATTTTAGTCACGTGATACATATTGTATCGGAAGTAACCGGAAAAGTTCGGTCACAGGACGATGCCATTGATATTTTCGGGGCAACTTTTCCGGCAGGCACTTTAAGTGGCGCTCCTAAATATCGCGCATTGCAATTGATTAATAAAGATGAAGCGCACCAACGCAGTTTTTACGGCGGAACGGTAGGCATTATCAGTTTGACAGGAGATATTAACACGGCCATTACCATTCGGTCAATATTGAGTCAAAACGGCAAATTGCATTACCAAGCCGGTGCCGGTGTTGTCGTAGATTCCGTTCCGGAAAGCGAACTCAAAGAAGTAGATAACAAACTCGGTGCCTTGCGAAAAGCCATTAAAATGGCAGAGAGATTTTAGTTTTAAGCAGACAGAATAAAGTGGAAAGCGGCGCTTCGGTACATTCCGTCCCGACTTTTGTCGGGACGGAACACTCAGCGACCTTTTCTCAATTCATCATTTCATCAGTTAACCATTTAATCATATCAACAAATAACCATGAAAATCCTCATAATAGACAATTACGATTCGTTTACTTACAATTTAGTGCAGTATGTCAAAGAACTGACCAATGCACAAGTTGATGTTTACCGAAATGATGCCATAAGTTTGGCAGATATAGATACCTATGACAGCATTATTTTTTCGCCCGGACCAGGGGTTCCCGAACAAGCCGGTATTATGATAGACGCCATCAAAAAATATGCGCCACATAAAAAAATGCTAGGGGTTTGCTTGGGACATCAAGCCATTGGTATGGCATTTGGTTCCCGTTTGCAAAATCTAAAAAAAGTGTATCATGGCGTTCAAACACCGGTTAAAATCACCAAAAAAAATGACCCAATTTTTAAGAATATTTCGCCTGTAACCGATGTCGGACGTTATCATTCGTGGGTTATTGACTCGAAAACTTTGAGTGCGGAATTGGAAGTAACCGCACAATCAGAAGACGAACAAATCATGGCTATCAAGCACAAAAAATATCCGGTTTGGGGATTACAGTTCCATCCCGAAAGTATTATGACCGAAGAAGGAAAAAAGATGATTCAAAATTTTTTGGAAGCTAATTAGACTTGTTAGGTCTAAAAAATAACAAGCAGACTGTCATTTCGACAGAGTCCCGACTTTGGTCGGGATGATGAGAAATCTCAATTATGGATAAAACACTAACTAATTGATAAATAGATTATTAAAAAACCTGCTAGGTTTTCAAAACCTAGTAGGTTTGTAAAAACATAAACCTATGAAAACCCTATTAAACCAACTTTTTCAACACAAAGTATTAAGCCAAACTGAAGCCGAAAATATTATCAAAGAAATGGCAAAAGGCGATATTCCCGATGCACAAGTGGCTGCATTTTTAACCATTTATAATATGCGTCCGATCAGTCTGGATGAATTTAAAGGATTTCGTAAAGCACTATTAGATTTGGCTATTCCGGTGGATTTATCCGCCTTTGAAACCGTTGATATGTGCGGCACGGGCGGCGACGGAAAAAATACGTTTAACATTTCTACTTTGGCATCGTTTGTAGTGGCCGGTGCCGGTTATAAAGTTGCGAAACACGGCAATTACGGTGTGTCGTCGGTTAGTGGTTCGTCCAATGTATTGGAAGCACTCGGCTACCGGTTTACCAATGACGAAAAAGTTTTGCAACAACAAATAGCCGATGCCAATATTACCTTTTTGCATGCCCCAAAATTTCATCCGGCTATGGCTGCCGTAGCACCGGCAAGACGTAGTTTGGGACTTAAAACCTTTTTTAATATGCTCGGTCCGGTTGTCAATCCGGCACGACCGACTCACCAATTAGCCGGTGTTTTTAGTCTGGAATTAGCCCGTTTGTATCAATATTTGTTTCAAGATGAACCCCAAAAAAACTATGCCGTGATTTACGGATTAGATGGCTATGACGAAATATCACTTACCGGCGAATTCGTGATGAAAGACCGGCAAGGCGAACATTTGTTATCGCCAAAAGATTTGAGCTTGCCACAAATTTCACAAAAAGCCATTTTCGGGGGCAATACGGTTGATGAAGCCGTGGCTATTTTCAAAAAAATTATTGGAGGCAACGGTACCGAAGCTCAAAATAACGTGGTTTGTGCCAATGCGGCTATGGCGATAAAACTTTTCGAACCCGAAACGGATTTTGCAACTTGTTTCGCAGAAGCCAAAGCCTCATTATTAGGATTAAAAGCACTAAAAAGTTTAAAAATTATCACCTCTTAAAGTATGGATATTTTACAAAAAATTATTGCGCACAAAAAACCGCTTTTGGATCAACAAAAATGGCAAGTTTCTATTGAAAATCTGCAAAACAGCCGGTTTTTTAAACGCTCAACCTTGTCATTGTCCGAAGCTTTAAAACAACCGGACAGTAGCGGTATTATTGCTGAATTTAAAAGACGGTCGCCGTCTAAACCGGCAATTAATTTGACGGCAGATGTTCAAAAAGTAACTACCGGATACCAGCAAGCCGGTGCTGCTGCGCTTTCGCTTTTGACCGATACCCATTTTTTTGGCGGTAAAAACCTTGATATTGAACAAATTAGAGATTTTATCAATATTCCAATTTTACGCAAAGATTTTATTTTTGATGCTTATCAGGTTTACGAAGCCAAAAGTATCGGTGCCGATGCTATTTTGTTGATTGCCGAAGTTTTGTCAAAAGATGAAATATTAAAATTAGCAAAATTGGCAAACGAATTAGGTTTGGAAGTTTTATTGGAAATTCACAGTGCTTCGCAATTGGATAAATTGAATCCATATATAAATGTCTTGGGAATTAACAACCGGAATTTAAAAACTTTTGAAGTCGGTATAGACAATTCTATTCAAATCGCCGGCAAATTACCGGATGACATCGTCAAAATTTCGGAAAGCGGTATCCGTTCACCCGAAGATGTTAAAAGATTACGTGCTTATGGTTTTCAAGGTTTTTTGATAGGTGAAAATTTTATGAAAACAGCTGCACCGGAAGAAGCTTGTAGGAATTTTATTGATGAAATCAACAAGACCTACTAGGTTTTTGAAACCTAGTAGGTCTGTGAAATTGATAAAAATTTAATGTCATTTCGACGGAAGGAAGACGAAGGATGACTGACGAGAAATCTTAAAAACAACATATAGACTATGACCAAAAACCTAAAAATAAAAGTCTGCGGTATGCGTGAACCGGAAAATATTTCGGACTTGCTCAAATTGCAACCGGATTTTATCGGATTTATTTTTTATCCGAAATCAAAACGGTATATGGATATGGAATTGCCGGATATCGATTTTGGCAAGACCTTAAAAACCGGTGTGTTTGTCGATGAACATAGCGATAAAGTTTTGGAAATAGCTCAAAAATACCGGTTAGATGTCTTGCAACTACACGGTAGCGAATCACCGGAATATTGTCAAAATTTAAAGAAAAAATCTTATCAAATCATCAAAGTTTTTTCGGTCGTAAAGGATTTTAACTTTAACCAATGTGTTGATTATGAAGGTATTGTAGATTTGTCTTTGTTTGACACCAAAGGCAAACTACCCGGCGGCAACGGACAGGTTTTTAATTGGGATATCTTATCGGCTTACAATTTAAAAACACCTTTTTTGTTAAGTGGCGGTATCGGTTTGCAACATTTGTCTGCTATTAAAAATTTTACGCATCCGCAATTAATGGGCATTGACGTCAATAGCGGATTTGAAATCCGTCCGGCTTATAAAAATATCAATGAACTTAAAACTTTTTTCAATGAAATACGAAGTTGATCAACTGGGATTTTACGGGCGTTACGGTGGCGCCTTTATCCCCGAATTGTTACACAAAAACATCGCCGAACTGCAAGAACAATATTTGCAGATTATGAACACTCAAGATTTTAAACGGCAATTTAACCGTTTGCTCTGCGACTATGTCGGGCGACCTTCGCCTTTATATTTTGCTAAACGTTTGAGTGAAAAATTTCAAACAAAAATTTATTTGAAACGCGAAGATTTGAACCATACCGGTTCGCACAAAATCAACAATACCATCGGACAGATTTTGTTGGCAAAACATTTGGGTAAAACTCGTATTATTGCCGAAACCGGTGCCGGGCAACACGGCGTTGCCACTGCTACGGTCGCGGCATTGGCAGGTTTGGAATGTGTGGTTTATATGGGCGAAAAAGATATTGAACGTCAAGCACCGAATGTGGCTCGCATGAAAATGCTCGGAGCTACGGTCAAACCGGCTACTTCGGGCAGTAAAACGCTTAAAGATGCAACTAACGAAGCCATTCGCGATTGGATTAACCACCCCGATGATACTTATTACATTATCGGTTCAGTCGTAGGACCGCATCCGTATCCGGATATGGTAGCGCGTTTTCAGTCGGTAATTAGTGAAGAAATGATGCAACAATTAGCTGCACAAACCGGCAGAGATTATCCCGATAGGATTATTGCTTGCATCGGCGGTGGCAGTAATGCCGCAGGTGCTTATTACCATTTTTTAGATAATGATAAAGTAGAATTGGTAAGTGTAGAAGCCGGTGGCTTGGGTATCGATTCCGGACACTCGGCAGCGACCAGTGTTTTGGGAACGGACGGGGTTATTCATGCCAGTTTAACCAAATTGATGCAAGATAAAGACGGACAAATAATTGAACCTTATAGCATTTCAGCCGGATTGGATTATCCCGGAATTGGTCCGCTACATGCACATTTAATCAGCAGCGGCAGAACCAAAGTCTTGACGGCAAATGACGATGAAGCCGTTAAAGCCGGCTACGAATTAACCCGTTTGGAAGGTATTATTCCCGCTTTGGAATCGGCACATGCTTTGGCGGCACTACCAAAAATAAAGTTTAAACCCGGTGAAATCACAGTAGTCAATCTTTCGGGACGTGGTGATAAAGATTTGGCAACGTATTTAAAATATTTAAACGACTAGACATGGGAACACAACGATTACAACAACTTTTTCGAAATAAAAAAGAAAATTTATTAAGCATTTACATAACTGCCGGCTATCCCGAAAAAGATGCCATGCCAAAATTGATAAAACTTTTAGCCGATAAAGGTGTCGATTTTATTGAAGCCGGTATGCCGTATTCCGACCCTTTGGCTGACGGGCCGACCATTCAGCACAGCAGTAGTGTCGCCTTAAAAAACGGTATGAATTTGTCGTTGTATTTCAAGCAAATAGCACAAGTCAGACTAGAAGTCAATTTACCGATTTTGTTTATGGGCTATTTTAATCAAATACTAAAAACCGACATAGATAAGTTTTTGCAACAATGCGAAATCGCCGGCATTGACGGACTAATTATCCCAGATTTAAGTCCGGAAATTTATCAAAACCGCTATCAAGACATTTTTAAAAAATATGATTTAGGATTGGTGTTTTTGATTTCCCCAACGACTTCAAATAAGCGTATACAACTGATAGACGAGTTGAGTTCCGGATTTATTTATGTGGTGTCAAGTTCTGCAACCACAGGCAAAACGGGAGGCTTTGGGCAAGAACACTTACAATATTTCAAAAAAATAAAAGCTATGCCTTTAAAAAACCCGACAATAATAGGCTTTGGTATCGATTTGGCTGACAAATATAAAACCGCTTGTCGGTATGCCAATGGTGCTATTATTGGTTCTGCTTTTATTAAAGCTTTAAATCATGAGAATTATTTAAAAACTGCTTCTGATTTCGTTAAGAGAATAAAAAAGACCGCCTTATAAAAAGCGGTCTTTCCATTAGAAATAAGGTTTATAATTATTTTTTTATAAACTTAGTTGTAAAGGTTTTTGTGCCATTTTGTACCTTAACAAAATAATAACCTTTGGTTAAATTTGAAACATCAAATTTAATATGTTTGCTTTGAATAACGGGTTGTCGTAAGACTTCTTTACCATTTAAATCATATACATAAGCAGTGGTAATCAATTTTGCAGGGAAAGTTACATTAATATAATCAGTAGCCGGATTAGGGAATACTTTTACTGTTGCAGATTGATTGTCCTCTATTGCATTTGTATCGGCAGTAAATTGACCGGAGAACACACCACGTCCGTAAGTGGAGGCGAATACAGCATTATCATTTCTCAATTCGATATCTGTAACTTTTACATCGGTCATCCCATTGTGGGTAGGATACCAATTAGGATTAGCACTGTTAAAGTTGGGCGTCGCCCAAATGCCTAAATCCGTTCCTATTATCACTTCATTAGGATTTAAGGGATTTTGCATGATACAATTAACCGGCATATCCGGCAAATCGCCTTCTTTACTTACCCAAGTATTACCACCATCGTTAGTGTAATAAATATTTTTAACACCATAATTGAAGAAAGTGACAAATATCTCATTTTCATTTTGCCCGAATTCAATATCGGAAATACTCCCTACAAAATTATCTCCCGTTATTTCAGAAAAATTAGGGTACGGATTTGAACTTGAATTAGCATTACTTATTATTAGTAGTTTGCCATTTTCTAAACCTACAAAAACTTTAGAACTAGTTGTTGTAAATGGTGAAACTTTCAAAGCAGTAGGTGAACTATCCATTAATGGACTTTGCAGAACATTTGTAGTAATAGTTCCAGTTAAATTCATATAACGTCTAATAGAATATAAAGTTGATGTCGCCGTTCTTGTGGTATAATTTGAGTATAATATATTTAGATTAGAATCTAATGCTTCTTGATTTATAAAGTCACCATGTCGATCTGTATTAATATCTTCACTATTTATTGTGTGCCATTGGTTATCATTATAGTTAAATAATCTAATGTAAGCATTATACACATAATTTGAAATCCGGTACTTATCATTACCATCTTGATCAAAGAAACAATAACCACCATCACCACCTTGGGTTTCAACAGAATTGGCAATTTGTTGTGGTGCATTTTCAAATAGTTGGGTGCCGTTATCTTGTGCACCAGCCATAAAATAATCGCCATTATAAGCAGTAGTTGGCCCAACAGCCATATGATAAAATTGGGTCACATTATAATTTTTATTACGGTGTTCTATTGTATTGCCTCCATCCCATGAATAAGCAACGCCACCATCATTTCCGAATAAAATATGTTGAGAGTCTGCAAATGCTATGCCGTGTTGATCAGGATGTATATGATTATTTGAAGTTGGACCATATGCTGAAGAAATTTGTAGCCACAAATTACCGCCATTGGTAGATTTAAAAATATCTATACCTCCCACAAAAATAGTTTCATCATTAGAAGGATCAACTTCTATGTATAAATCATAAAAACTTTGTCCGCGGGTAAAGTCGTCACTTTGGAAATCACCATCTTGAATGGTGGTTAATGGCGTAGTAGTCGCAAACGCATCAGTAGTTTTGTAGCCTTTAACAGAAGCAGGGCTGGCGGAATAATCAACTGCTAACAAATACATTTTGTTGGCATTGGTTTTAGATACAGCCAATTCCATTCGGCCTGTACTGTTATAAGATTTTGCAATATTGAAATTTGCTCCATCTGTTGAAGAGATGATAGCACCATAAGCGGCACCATTTACCACACTTCTTGTGGTTGTTAGCCATACTTTATTATCGGCACTTATTTCCAAATCAAAAGGGGTATAAGGTTTACCATCCGGATTTAATGGTAAGGTTACCTGTTGCCAAGTTGCGCCATTATCGGTCGATTTATATAAACCTTGTGAGCCATATCCCATAATTGTTGCAGGATAAGCATCAGCAAAATAAGCGTCGCCGGCAGTGGCATATATTTCGGTTACATCATTGTTAACGCGGGTAATGATATCATTAATATGTGTAATCCCTGGGACCACATATGCAAGGGATATATCAGTATGATTATTTTTAACCGTAGCGTTTATGATTTCATTGTTATTTAAGGCAGACAATATAGCATCGCCATCGCTTTTGGAAATCATGACAGCCGGAATAGTGACGGTTGCATCAGTTCCTCCCATAATGATAGGAAAGCCGGGAACATTATTAATCATGATCACACCAATAGCACCGGCGTTTTGTGCATTTTTAACTTTATCGGTAAAATTGCAACTACCTCTAACAATCACAGCAATATTACCATTGATTGACGAACTATTTGTTAAAGAATTGCAACCTAGATTAGCATTAAAGGATCCATCATCTACTAATACTAAATTGCCACTAAAAGAGTTAAAATTTTGATCGCCGAAGGCGGCTTTTACTGCAGGATAATCACCTTGTAAATTAGCAGGTGAATTAACGGTAACCGTTGTATTGGTCACAAGTTGGGACTCCCCATCTTTACCACCATAAACATGTTCCCAAGTATTGCCACCATCTGTACTTCGCCAAATTCCATTTCCGTTTACAGCACCACCTGTGTAGGATTCACCGGTGCCGACAAACATATTTTGCGGATTTTGCGGGTCGTATGTAATGGAAGAAACCGCCAAATTATGCGGGAAACTTACTTCTACCCAAGGCGACAAAGGGTCTGTAATATCATTATTTCGCCAAAGACCGCCGCTTATACCACCGGCAAAAACTCGGTGATGAGTCGGATCATTTGGGTCGAACATCACTGCTTTGGTACGTCCGCCGACATTACCCGGTCCTCTTTCTACCCATGCAACACCGGTTGTGCCGGGGACACCTCTTCGTTGAAATTGTTCTTTTATTTTACTTTCAAGAGCATAAAGTTTTTCGGGCGTTGGACGTCCCAAAGCAGGGTTCATGGTTAATTCCCATTGTCTTTCTAAGTATTTATTAGGTGGAATACCTAATTCTTTTCGTTCGGCCTTTGACATATTTTGTGTCTTTTTAAAAGGCGAATGAGCTAAAAAATTAGCGTGTTTTTCTCTTAATAACTGAACTTGATCTTTTTTTGTGGAACAAGAAGTCATCAATAAAAGAGAAAATGCTAAAAGTAAAGTAATGTTTTTAAGCATATTCATATAATTTTATTTTATTAATACAAAGATATAAGTTTTATTTAGAAAGCGATTAAATATATAATTTTAACCTAAAAAACTTTATATTTTAGGAAAAAAAATGGAAAATAGAAGTAAAAATAACAAAAATTAAAGTTTTATACGGTGGTAGTTTGCAGGTATTTCAAAAGGAAAATGAAGTTTTTTGCCGAGACTTAAATTTTTATAATGCAATTTGATTTGTTTTTCCTGACCTTTTATTTCAATATCCTGCGGTAAATTTTCATTTTTTATACTTTGATAATTTAGATATCTGATTTCTAAAGGCATTTTTTTCGAAACCTTTATTTTTTCGGTAAGTATTTTAAAAAATGGAGAAATTTCAGCTGATTTTATATAGGAATTGCTCGGGGAGAGCCGGTAAAACTTATTCTTTTTGTCTAATTGAAAGTTTCTTTTAGATAAGGGCATAATTAAGTCTCCCAATAAAAGGTTTTGAAGATGATTAAAATTAAGCCTAATACCTAATGTTTTTTCAACCAGAGAAAAGTTGCCTTTGTAATAGGTTTGATTAATTTTATTATAATATTGAATTTCGTTAGGTGTTATATAAAACTTCACCACCGGGATACCCAAGAAATTGATACTTCCCCAAATGATGCTATCTTTTAAAATCCTTAACCGGCCGTTTCCGGTCATATTTTGTCTATCATCTGTGTATTTCAAAGATAGACGGCTTTCAAAGCTATGCGCTTTAAAACGATGGGCCTCCAGTTCTTTTTTAAATTTGTTTTTGGATAAGTGCCGGGTAGCAGTATAAGCGCTCTTTCTATAACTTTTACAACTACCGGATATCATTCCCAGGAGAATTAAGATGTAATATATTTTTTTCAAATTCTACTCAATTTTATTTTATACAATTTCAATTTTTCCGGTTTATTCCATAATTGGTAAAGCTGAATATATTGCTTGATAAAAGCTTGATATGTTTTCTTATCTTGTTCAGCAAAATCTATGCCCATATTTAAAAATTCTTCTGCAGCCGGATAATTTTTAAGTGCAGTATAGGCTTTTGCAGCCCATAAATAATTTATGGCTTGGTCAGGTTCGTCTTCTAAATTTTTATTGGCTTGCTCTATAATTTTTTGATAGGCTTTTTCGTCCCAAAGTTTTCCGAATTGACTTTTGTGCGAAGGTTTTTCAGGTAAATTGTTAATTTGTTTTTTCCCGTTTGTTAAATAAGCTTGAAAAAATTTTCGTTGCAAATCTTCAATAATATATTTATTATGGATTATAGAGGTAAAATCTTTTATTAATTTCTGTACAATTTTGGGTGACGCGTGTTGCGCAATTTTGAGGTCAATAAACAACTTTTGACACCATTTATTATCAGGATTAAGTTTTTTTGCGTTTTCTAAATAGGCTTCACTTTCTCGATATTGTTCCATATCAAAAAAATTTTGGGCTATTTTAAAATAAACCACATCATTTTTGGGATCTATAATTAAGCACTGACTAAACAATTCATTGGATTTTTCATAATTGTTTTTGAGACGTTCCGTCATACCGTCAAAAAATAACTGGTCAAATGAGGTGCTGGCATTCTTTTGCCCATTTGCCATTAACCCCATCCATAAAAAAAAATAAACCAAAGACTTCATAGAGATATTTTAGGCTTCTAAACGACTGTAATCACCCAAGTTCACTTTTTTAAATTGTCCATCAAAGTTTACAAAGCTTCCAATCATAGCATTTTCCAAATTAGCATTTTTTATCACGTTATCATGCTGAATGAGGGCATTTTTTATATGACTGTTTTCAATAACTGTATGAGGTCCTATGGACACATATGGCCCAACAGTACTGTTTATCAGGGTAACATTATCTGCTATATAACAAGGCGGAATAATATTTGAGTTGCTTAATTTTACATTATCTGCAATTAATTTTTTACCTTCTTTTTGGTCATATTGCAAAACTTTAGCATTGGTTTCTACAGCAACAGCAGGATTGCCAAAATCCATCCAGTCAGATACGGTCCCCGGTTTAAAAATGGCCCCATTTTGTTTCATGTTTTCCAGAGCGGTTGTCAATTGATATTCGCCACCGACTCTTATGTTTTTTTTAATCAGATGCTCAATTTCTTGTTTTAATTTTTCGCCTTGTTTAAAATAATAAATACCGATAATGGCCAAATCGGACACAAATTCTTCCGGTTTTTCGACAAATCCTGTAATTTCGCCTTGTTCATTTAATTTGACGACGCCAAAAGCTTCCGGTCGTGCTACTTTTTTGACCCAAATAATACTGTCGGCTTTTTCATCCAACGCAAAAGTTCCTTTAAATAAAGTATCGGCATAAGCCACCACCACAGGACCTTCCAATAAAGTTTTGGCTGAATAAATTGCATGAGCCGTGCCTAAAGCTTCTGTTTGATAATCAATTTGTCCTTTCGCCCCGACTTCTTCTGCTATTTGTAATAGTGCTTTTTCTACACCGGCACCAAAATTTTCTTTTATAATAAAGGAAATTTTATCAATAGGTTGTTGCATCACTTGTGCAATTTCTCTGACCAAACGCTCAGCTATACTTTGTCCTGCTACCGGTATAAGTGGTTTAGGAGTTGTTAACGTATGCGGCCGTAAGCGCGTGCCTAATCCGGCCATGGGGATGATAATATTCATAAGCATTGATTTAAAAAAGTCAGACTACAGGCTTTGTGAGCTGTTGGTCTGACTTTGTAATTATATAATTTGTGTTATTTGTGTTTTTTAAAATGATGTCTTTGCGGGTAAGGTTGATAATCTAAATCTTGATTGATAGTAAAATCTTTAATTAATTTACCTTTTTGGTCATAAAAATCTATTTTGATGTGGCGATCTTTACCTTTACCCACAATGTTGAAAATAGCGAAATTGCGTTCTTCAATCAGTGTCCCCGGTATGCGTAATCTATTGGGTTCATTTTCGGCATGTGTGTTAGGGCCTGAAGTAAATGGTGAGACGGTCACATCCCAAATTTTGGGATAAGCTTTGCCATTGTCGAGCAAACTTATTTCACTCATATGACGGTCACCGGTTAAAAAGATAACATTGGTTAATTTTTCTTTATAGATAAAATCAATGATGTCTAATCGTTCTTTGTCAAATCCGTTGTTACTGTAGGTTTCAAAATAACGGGCTGTGTTTAAAAACTGTCCGCCCATAACAACAAATTTAAAACGGGCTTTGCTATCTACTAAAGCATCTTTGAGCCATTGTAATTGTTTTTTGCCTAAAATGGTTTTGTGTTTTTTGCTGGTTAATTTATTCGGGTCGCGGTAATAACGGTTGTCTAACAAGAAAAATTCAGCATCGTTATAGCTAAATTGAAAAGTGGCGCCTTTTAAGCCGCTAACCGTTTTGGGCGTCGGCCAAAAGAGTTTAAATACTTCAATACTGGTATCTTTATTCCAAAAACTGCCATCACTGTCATTGGGGCCAAAGTCATGGTCATCAACAATAGCATAATGGGGGACTGTGGCAAACAGTTGTTGTTTTTCAGGAATAGACCAATCGTGTGTATATCGGTAAATGATGCCACTTTTGCTATCCCATTCATTTTGACGAAGGTAAATATTGTCACCATCCCAAACCATAAAATCGGGTTTTTTGTAGGCAATATTTTCATAAATTTCGTATTGTCCACCATATGGTCTGCCCGCGCGGTCAAAAACAGGGTCATTGATATAGGCGCCCGAGCCGAATGCAAATTTAAAATCTGCCGGTGCATGATGATAGGCCCAAACATCTTGTGTTTTAAATTGGGTCGCGTAAGGAAAACTTACTTTTTTGTTGTTGATATATAATTGATAGTTATAAGTAGTATTGGGTTTTAAACCATCGATAACAACCTGTGCGGTATAACCGTCTTCTTTTCGTGTTTTAATGCGTTTGCTTGTTTTTTTAGGACCCTTTTTACCCGCTTCCCAATAAGCAAAATATACAGTCGCCGGTTTTTTGGTTTGTGCCCATAATTTAACATCAATTTTGTTGACACGACCAATCATGGGGCCGCTTTGCAACAAGCTTTTTTGTGCTGATAAGTTCAATGTCATAACTATCAGACCAATGAATAAAATTAATTTTCTCATTTTTTTGTTTTTTGTACGTTCGAATTTAGTTTTTCTTTTAATAATGAAATAACCTGTTTGTTTTGCTTGGCAATATAAAAATCAGGGAATATTTCTAAGGCTTTGTCATAATATTTTAAAGCGAGATCATAATTGTGTAAATCATAAGCCGTTTTGGCCATTAAATTATAATAAGCGGCTTTAAAAGGCACTTTTTGAACACTTCTTTTTTTTGGTCCTTGAAAACTGATATAGCCATTTTTGGGGAAAGCTAACTTTTCACCAGCGGTCAATGTGGTATAGGCTTCGGCTGAACGCTTTAGCCGTTCTTGTAATTCTGCCAATTTATAGGCAACAACAGCCTGTTTTTTTTGCGAAAATATTTTTTCATAAGTTGCAATGGCATTTTTTAGGTCTTGTAGATTTTCTAAGGATACGGCTTTTAATTCTAAAATAGGTAATTTTTCTTCATCTTTTAAAATTTTGTCTGCCATATTCAGACAAGACACATAATTACGTTGATTAAAGTAAAGAAAAGCCAAAGAATCACGGTAGGAAGATTTAGGACCTTCTAACATATAAGCATGATAAGCCGCAACTTGAGCCGTTATTAAATCTTGGTTGGCTAAAGCATCTTTATAAATGTTTTTTTCTAAATTAAGTAAGTCTTTTTTATATAATTTTTGTGCATTAACAGGTATAGTGCCTATTATAATTAATCCAAATAATAAAAATCTTTTCATCGTTTTAAATAAATTTTAGGTTACATAAAAATTTCTTTCAAAGGTAAGAAATTAGCTGGAATTCAAAAATTGTAAATCAAACCCTAAAAAATATAAATCCTAATGGTGTAAAATTTAATTTATTCAAAATTTGATTTTTGACATAATTTACTTTTTTAAATATGCTATATTTGATATTCGTTAATACAAATTATTAAAATAATAACTAAAATTATAAAAATATGAAAGATAAGAAACGCGTTTATTTTTTCGGAAATAAACAAGCCGATGGCAATGCATCAATGAAAAACCTTTTGGGTGGAAAAGGGGCTAATTTAGCTGAAATGAACTTGATAGGTGTACCAGTACCTCCCGGATTTACTATTACAACCGATGTCAGTACAGAATATAACGAGCTTGGTAAAGACAAAATTATTGCTTTACTCAAAGATGAAGTGTTGGAAAATCTAAAAAAAGTGGAAGATGTACTCGGTGCTAAATTTGGCGATGACAACAATCCGCTTTTGGTATCCGTCCGTTCTGGTGCGCGTGTCTCTATGCCCGGTATGATGGATACGGTTTTAAATCTTGGTATGAATGATAAAGCTGTTGAAGCTTTGGCAAAAAAATCGGGTAACGACCGTTTTGCTTGGGACAGTTATCGCCGTTTTGTGCAAATGTATGGCGATGTCGTTCTCGGTATGAAACCCGAAAATAAAGAAGACATCGATCCCTTTGAAGCCATAATGGAAGAACTCAAAGAAAAGAAAGGCTATCAAAACGACACCGATTTTACCACAGACGACTTAAAATATTTGGTACAAGCATTTAAAGATGCGGTTAAAAAACAAACTGGTAAAGATTTTCCCGAAGATGCTTACGAGCAATTATGGGGCGCTATTTTGGCTGTATTTGATAGTTGGAATAATGATCGTGCCATTTACTACCGTAATATGAACAAAATCCCGCATGATTGGGGAACAGCCGTCAATGTACAAGCTATGGTTTATGGTAATATGGGTGACAACTCCGCTACCGGTGTGGCTTTTACCCGTGATGCTGCTACCGGTGAAAATATTTTTAATGGCGAGTACTTAATTAATGCACAAGGTGAAGACGTGGTTGCCGGCGTGCGTACCCCGCAACAAATCACCAAAGAAGGCTCCCAACGTTGGGCAAAATTAGCCGGCATCAGTGAAGAAGAACGTGCTGCCAAATATCCATCGCTTGAAGAAGCCATGCCTGCTGCATACAAAGAACTTTTTGAAACCCAAGACAAGCTCGAAAAACATTACCGCGATATGCAAGACTTGGAATTTACCATTCAAGATGGTAAATTGTGGTTGTTACAAACCCGTACCGGTAAACGTACCGGTGCCGCTATGGTCAAAATAGCCATGGATATGCTCAAAGAAGGTATGATTACCGAAGAAGAAGCTTTGATGCGTATCGAACCCGAAAAATTAGACGAACTTTTACACCCGGTTTTTGATAAAGATGCGATCAAAGCCGGCAAAGTAGTTGCCAAAGGTTTGCCTGCCTCACCTGGTGCTGCTACCGGAAAAATCGTCTTTTTTGCCGATGAAGCTGAAAAATTACGGGAACAAGGCGAAGATGTCATTTTGGTCCGTATTGAAACCTCCCCCGAAGATTTAGCCGGTATGGATGCCGCCAACGGCATTTTAACGGCTCGCGGTGGTATGACATCGCACGCCGCGGTTGTGGCACGTGGTATGGGAAAAACTTGTGTGTCCGGTGCCGGCGAATTGGAAATTGATTACAAAAACCGCACTTTAAAATCGCGCGGCATCACTTTCAAAGAAGGCGATTGGATTTCGCTCAACGGTTCTACCGGCGAAGTTTATGAAGGCAAAATCAATACGATTGAACCGCAACTCAGTGGTGAATTTGCCGAATTGATGGAACTGGCTGACAAACATTCGCGTATGTATGTCCGCACTAATGCCGATACGCCCAAAGATGCGGCTGTTGCCCGCGGTTTCGGCGCCAAAGGTATCGGCTTATGCCGAACGGAACACATGTTCTTTGAAGGCGACAAAATTATCGCCATGCGCGAAATGATTTTGGCAGAAGATGAAGCGGGCAGACGCAAAGCATTAGAAAAACTTTTACCCATGCAACGTGAAGACTTTGAAGGTATCTTTGAAGCCATGCATGACCTACCGGTAACGGTTCGTTTGCTTGACCCGCCGTTACACGAGTTTGTGCCTCATGATGACAAAGGACAACAAGAAATGGCAGATGTGATGGGTGTCGATGTATCTGTTATCAAACAAAAAGTAGAAGATTTATCCGAATTTAACCCGATGCTCGGACACCGTGGTTGTCGTTTGGGAAATACCTATCCTGAAATTACCGAAATGCAAACCCGTGCGATTATCGAAGCAGCTTTGAATTTGAAAAAACGCGGTATCAATGCCAAACCGGAAATTATGGTGCCGTTAGTCGGTAAAAAAGAAGAAATGTTCTTACAAAAACAAATTATCGAAGACACTATTAAAAAAGTTTTTGAAGAAACCGGTGATAGTATTCCGTATAAAGTAGGAACAATGATTGAAATTCCGCGTGCCGCACTTACCGCTGATGAAATTGCCCAAGAAGCAGAATTCTTTTCATTCGGAACCAATGATTTAACCCAAATGACTTTTGGTTATTCTCGTGATGATGCCGGCAAATTTTTACCGGTTTATAAAGCCAAAGGTATTTTAAAAGCCGATCCGTTTGAAAAACTCGACCAAGAAGGTGTCGGGCAATTGGTTGAAATGGCAGTCAAAAAAGGACGACAAACCCGCCCTGATATTTCATTGGGGATCTGTGGCGAACACGGTGGTGAACCGAGTTCTATCGACTTTTTCCATAGAGCCGACTTGCATTATGTCAGTTGCTCACCTTATCGTGTACCTATTGCACGCTTGGCAGCAGCGCAAGCCAATATCAGAAATAAATAAATTTTTTTTCACTCAGCCGAAATCACATTTCGGCTGAATTAATTTTTTTATATTTGTCACAAATAAAATTTTTATGGAAGCAAAAGTCCCATATTTACATATTACAGATAAGCAATATAAACTCATCGGTTTGACATGGGGATTTATATTTACAGCCTTTTTTCATTATTATCATACCTTTGATAAAGTTGGTCACAGCATTGTGCGTACTTTTATCTCAACAGATTTTGCTATCAATGCTTTAACTGGTATGATTACAGGGTATATCATTAGTTATTACATACTCCGATATATTAATAAGGATTAAACTTTAAGTTTGATAAATTTTTAGCCGGGAATTTGTTTTCCGGCTTTTTGTTTTCATTCAAACGTCAGATGATAGGTATTTTTTGGCGCTACTACCGGCCGCTTGGTGGTGTAATACTTGGTTTTAACTTCAATAAAATAATCAATTGTTTTTTCTTTTGAATTTATTGGAATATAAGCTGTATAAAAATTATCATTTTTCTTTTTCATGGTCAATCTTTTGAATCCCTTTTTAGGGAAGCGCCAATACAAATAGACGTCTAAATTTTTGCTATTTGAAATAATTTGAACCTTTATAGGATAAAATTTTTTTAATGTTTTTATGGGATTGCGAGGCCATTTGTGTTTGATGTAAATAGATTTAGAGTTGTAAATTTCATGGGTCATGCAATGAATAGCCCCCGAAAAAGTACCATAATACCGGCAGTTGACCCCAATTATTTTGTATCCCGGCATTGCTTTTTTG
The DNA here is from genome assembly GCA_026993355.1 of Flavobacteriales bacterium. Taxonomy (GTDB): domain Bacteria; phylum Bacteroidota; class Bacteroidia; order Flavobacteriales; family Flavobacteriaceae; genus WGBX01. The sequence continues at coordinate 35,776 of JALWTX010000014.1, forward strand.
TAGGTGGCTAAGGCCAATGAGTCAAAAGATTTGTTTTGATACTGGGGGACAAGCACTTGATTATTTAAGATTAAAGCATTGGTATAAGTGGCATTGGCTGTATGCAAAATACGATTAGAGATAGTGTCAAATGCGGTTGGTGCATTTTGGATATATATAAATTTGAAAGAACGGTTAAAAGTAGATTTTAAATTATTTGACAAAAATATCACTGCTTCATCGATATAGCTTTGATGCCCGGTAAATTTATCTAAATTTAAATCATAATTCACATGTGGAATATAGGACACAAGAAAAGTTTCTTCATTTATTAATTTTAAAAAATAATCTACATGAACAAAAGGCACCCTTAAGTTAATGGTTTTTTTGATGCCGAATTTTTGATAGAAATAATCATATTTTGGAAGTATTTCTGTTGGCAAGTCAGTTGTTAAATCTGTGGCGCATATATTAAAAGTACCATGGCCGTCAGTTAAAAAATTACCGCCGTCAGTGTAATATTCATGTGTATTTTCCGGTTTGATAATTGCATTTTTCAAATGTAAATTTTTGGCTACAAAAGAGCCGGATTTGTCTTCCGGAAAATTATAAATAATTGGTTGGGATATGCCATTTTGATACACAAAATTTAAACCATGATCTCTTATCCAAGGATAACGCTCATCAATGCTATCTTTGGTTATAAATTTGATAAGAGGCGAAAAAATGCCATGACTTTTAAAAACTGAATCTAAATTGACTTGATAGGCATAGAGACTTTTTTTAGAGGGATTTAAGATATAAAGCTTCACATTTTCTTCTATGCAGGTATTCGCAATTTTAAGATAGGGATCTAAAATCTGCGTTAAATTGACTTTGGTCTTTTCGAAATAATGATATTCCATGACAACTGCACTAATAGGTTCCCATTCGGCAGGATGTCTTTGTGTCTGTGCAAAGCTTTTTATGAAGAGGAAACCAAATAAAATAAGATAACTTTTATTCAATTTTGATTTATTTTATTTTTCTCCGATTATTTCAAGTATAAAGGCTTTTCCGGTCAAATCTTCTATTACCGGTATAATTGAAACTTTATAAGTTTCCCCTTTTTCTACTTTAAAGAGGATCGTTTGACCAGCATATCTTTTAATCATTTGGTTATGCATATTTTTTATTTCCCATTGATATCTTATACTTTGGTTTTTATAATTTTTATCAACTTTTGGCGCTCTTAATTGATAGGTGCCACTTGTGAGTGTTAACTTTTGAAAGTTTTTTACTTTATAAAACCTGTTTGTTACCTTACTTTCAGGTTTAATTTCTTGTGCCGTTTTGGTAAGTGCCTTTTTAAGTTGATTTTTAGAATTTATCATTCCGGATTGACTATTTCTACTTCCTATTTGGCTATTCTTAATATTTTCAGTTCTGGCTCTTTGCCTATCATTAAACCGTTCCTCATGACGTTTATCATATCTTTGTCTTTTTTGTCTTTGTCGGTTGTTTAAATTCCTTGTGCGCTTATCTTTGGTAAGACGTTTTCTGTTATAGCGCGATTTTATTCTACTTTCTCTAACTTGTCTTTCTCTTGCACGTAAATTTCTGCTGCGTTTGCGGTCCCTGGATATTGCCGTCTTCCTTGCCGGTATTTCTATATTAGTATGCCGGTATGGCGTATCATCTACTTTTAATACAGTAATACTTGCACCTGTTTCAAATAAATCATTATGATTAGCGGGGAAATTTCTTTGGCTACTGACATTTTGTATCCAACAAAAAGAGCCATTTTGATTGGTTACCCAGGTGCCTCCGGCTCTCCAGCATTTTCTTTTTTTACTTCTGAATAACTCAGGTTTGTTTTTGTCAGGCTTATTTTGTCTGGCAGTAGATAAAGTGCGCATACAAAAGTAAGAGCCATCCCCTTTTTCCATAAAAGTGCCACCATTTTCCAAGCATTCTTTTTTAGCTTTTCTTCTTCCGCGTTGGTTTGCACTACTGCTCGGCATATTTTCATCCGTCTTATCTAATGTTTTTCGGGTGGGTGTAATAGGTCGATACCCTGATGGTTTTTTTCTTGTCATAATTTGGTATGAAAATCCAATGCTAAAATTTAGCATTTGTGGTTTCAAGTAATGGGTTTTCTTTTGTTCAAATTCATCAATAGTAAAATGTGATACATCACGAATGTCGATTAAGTTGTTTTGGTCGACATCAAATACGGGCGAGTAGGTATCTGTCAATAAAATGCCTTTATTTATGACGGTTAAATAGTCTGTTTTTATAAACAAATCAAGTTTGTTAAGCAGGGGATAGGCTATTTTGATTCCAATGCTTGAATAAGGTAAATTTTTAGTCTCCCCCGCATTGATTTTTAAGATATTGACCGGTTGTGTGGCATCGCTTCCGGTATAATTCACCTCAAAACTTTTATTATTAGTCTTTATTAAGCCCACGCGCATTCTTAAGCTTAAGCTTACCTTGCTGGTATTTAAAAGGTAGTCCGGGCCCATGCCAATATATTTTCCTGACACTGTTCCGCCCACATATTGATAAGGAAAAGTGATGTCATATTTGGCAATATCTATTTTATGTGAGAAAGTCCCAACATTAATTCCACCGCCCCATTTACCAAAAAAATAGGTCAAATCCATATTAAATTGCGGACTTATTTTTCTGGCTTGACTAAATTTGTAAGTGGCATATTGTGCACCTCCGGGAAAACCTACGGTATCTGTCGGAATAATATATTTATGGTATGATCCTAAAGGATTAGAAAGTCCATAAGAAAAATCTATTTTTAAACCACTATTTGTTTGACCGGTAGCCATTTGGCTAATTAAGAACAAAATTAAAATAAAGCTTTGAATACGCATCTCAATAAGTTTTTTACTAAAATATGAAGATGCTTAATCTATTAATAAGGTGTTTCCACAAAATAAGGTTTTCATTTTATGAAAGCACGATTTCATTTGATTTATATATTTTTTAGAGTTCTAATAAAATAGGGCAATGGTCGGAATGTTTGGCTTCCGGCAAAATAATACTGCGTTTAATTTGCGTTTGCAATTCCGGTGTAATCATATGATAATCAATCCGCCAACCCTTATTTCGCTCGCGTGCCCCTGCCCGGTAACTCCACCAAGTATATTGGTCTGGACGGGAATCAAATTGGCGGAAACTGTCAATGAAACCACTTTCTATAAAAGCACTTAGCCAAGCACGTTCTTCAGGTAAAAAACCCGACACATGTTGCAGGCGTACCGGATCATGAATATCACGTGCTTGGTGACATATATTATAATCGCCGCTAATGATTAACTTTGGCAGGTGTTTTTTGAGTTCAGTAGCATAATCTAAGAAGTCTTCCATATATTTGAATTTAAAGGACAATCGTTCCGGATTGGTCCCACTGGGTAAATACATGCTCATAAAGGAAAAATCTTCAAAATCTGCCCGGATATTTCGTCCTTCATCATCTATGTAGGCTATACCGGTACCATACGCAACATGTTGGGGTTTAATTTTAGAAATAATACCGGTGCCGCTATAGCCCTTTTTTTTAGCAGGAAACCAGTATTGATAAATATAGCCTGCTTGAGCCAAGCTTTCAGTATCTATTTGCTCTTCCATGGCTTTTATTTCTTGAAAACCGACTACGTCCGGTTGAGCTGCTTTAAGCCAATCAACCAAACCTTTGCGCATGGCTGCTCTAATCCCGTTTACATTATAGGAAATGATTTTCATAAATTAAAATCATCTTTTTCAAAAGCACTACCGATGACGACCAAATCAGCGCCGGCATCCCAAGCTTTTTTAAGTTGTTTTTTGTTTTTTATACCACCACCGACAATGATGGGAAGGCTTATTTTGTCTGCTATATTTTTAATCGTTTTTAAAGGCACCGGTTTTTTTGCACCGCTGCCGGCTTCTAAATATATCATTTTTAAACCTAACAATTGACCGGCCATAGCAGTGGCAAGCGCCAAATCTGATTTGGTACGAGGGATAGGTTTGGTTTGACTGACGTATTCAACTGCTGTCATCTGTCCGTTTTCTATCAAAATGTAACCGGTCGGTATGATTTCTAATTTACTATTAAATAAAAACGGAGCGGATTCAACATGTTTTCCTATTAAGAATTCGGGATTCCGTCCGGAAATAAGACTTAAAAATAAAAGAGCATCCGCTTCTTGACAAATTTGATTGATTCCTCCCGGAAAAAGAACTATGGGTTTTTGACATTTTTCTTTTATTTGGCGAATTAGCAGAGGTATAATATTTTGACTAAGAAAACTGCCCCCCACCAAAATAAAATCGGCCGACGTTTTTTGTATTTTTTTTATCATCTCCGGTATCTCTTCAAGATTTATTTTGTCAGGATCCAGTAAGATGCTCCACAATTTTTTATGTTTTTTCTTCTGCTGTAGTATGTATTTATATAATGTCATTATTTTTTCTTTTTCATAATGGCTTCATACCAATCAGTGCCTAATTTGAAATAATTTTCATATTCAGGTTCAAAACCGGCTGCTTTTAATATTTTATCTTGCCGTCTTGTCAAGTGGCATCCATCAGCCAAAGGACGCCATATGGGGTTAATGATTTGTTGAAATTGTCCATACCATTTTTTGGATGAATGAATATGTTCTAAAACCAGTAATTTTCCGTTGTCTTTTAGATTTTCTTTATATTTTTTTGCTGCATTTTCCGGGTTTTTAATGGTGCACAACACTAACATAGAGGTGATAAAATCAAAATGTTTGGGTCTGTTATCGATTTCGTTTATCTGTTCAATACCGATATTAAATAATTGGATATGAGGATATTTCTCGGCTACTTTTTTAGCCCTTTCATACATAGGTTTAGAAGGTTCTATGGCCCAAACTTTGACTGCCGGTGGATACAAAGGAAAATTGACCCCGGTTCCGGCCCCCACTTCCAATACATTTCCTTTGGTTTGCCTCAATAGTTTTTGCCTGTGGCTGCTCAATACTTTTTCTAACGACCGCATGAAAGGGTCATAAATTTGGGCGACAAGTTTTTGATATTGTTGATGAATCAATATTTTATAATTTTTGTTTTAAATTCGGTTAATATTTCTTCCATTGTTTTTTTAATGTAATCTTTATCGGTGTTGTATTTTGGATAGGCCGGTTGCTTTTCCGGGAACAATTCCATAAACAAGGTTTGTGATGGGAAAGCAAATTCAACGCCTAAGCCATTGGCCAATTCCAATATGCCCAGCAATAAAATGTGTCGTCCATGCATTTCTTCAGCATAATCCTTCGTCATAAAATAAACATTTAATAAAATATTTAAAGACGAGTCGCCATAATCAATAAATTCGACATTGTAGGGTGCTGAATTGTTTGGGGTATAATTTGAGTAATTTCTGGTAGTTGGGTGCGCTTCGATAATTTTTTTAACACCTTCGACAAAAACTTCAATTAATTCTGGTGGTGTATCATAACGCAAACCCAAGGTTGTTTTGTAGCGCCGATAGATCCGTTTTCCCATATTGTTAACGGCAGCTTCAGACAGCTTGCTGTTAGGTATTTTAAAGATAGAGGTATCAGCCGCCCGGATAATGGAGGAACGGAATCCGACCTCTTCAACACTGCCTTCAACACCATCTACCACAATCCAATCACCAATTTTGAAAGGTTTATCGACAAATATCATCAAGGTGCCTATCAAGTTTTTTACGGTGTCTTGCGCCGCTAAACCAACAGCCAAACCACCAATTGAGACGCCGGCTAAAATGGCTTTTGGGTCTGCTCCAAGAACAATCAGTATTTTAAAACCGCCAATTAATATTACTAAAGTTTTTAGCGAATTTTTTAAAATTGGCATTAATTGATCATCTAAAAGATTGTCCGTTTTTTGTACTTTGTGTTTGTAGATAGTGATTAAAACATCAATTAATTTTAAGAAAACAAAAATCCAAAAAATGATTTCGGCGAAAATTAAGGAAGATAAAATCCAATTGCTTAATTTTTGTCCCAATAAAAGATACGGGATCAATAACTTTAGAACATAAATGCCAAAAATATAAGATAAAGGATGTGAAAATTGACGTAAACGTTCATCTAAGTTATCGATAGGAAAATGAGTTAGGCGATCTTTGGCAAAATGCAAAATCAGATATAGGATCTTTTTGAAAATAATATGCAAAAAATAGGTAATAAATAAAGCTAAAAACAAGCCGATCCATTGCCAAATTTCTAACCCGAAAATTTTATCTTTAAGGTAAGGAGGAATGTATTGCGCTATAATTTCGGCGCCAAGAGGATAAATTTGATGGTACAAAAAGTCTATTTTAGCCACCGAACTTTTAGAATAATACCAATTAGCCCCATATTTTTCTAAATAAATTTCTGGCAACCTGTAAGGAAATGGTTTATAGGCATGTTTAGGAATCGGGAAATTAATAGAGTCAATATAATCCGGATTGTTCGGTATGTCATTATAGTCTATTAAAAGTCCTTTTCCTTCAAAAATATATTTTAGGCGGATGGCTTTTTTTTTGGCTTCATCTAAAGGAAGGCCATAAATAGTTTTGGCAGCAGCTTCCGGATGATAATTTTCGGGTTTTAAATTTTCCAAATGCGTATACATCGTACTTCGCGGCGTACTTAAGTCCACAACCTGTGCAATGCTTACTTTAGCTGCTAATAAAAGCCAAATACCAACAACCAAAAAAAATTGCTTTCTTAAAAAATGTGCCTTATATTTTTTCATAACGGGTTTTTAAAAAATACCGGAAAATTTGATGTAATTTTCCGGTATTAGAAAGAAAAATTATTAATAACCTCCTTGTGCATTGCCTCCATCGGCAATAGCTTTGGCTGAAGAAGTGCCGATACGCTGAACACCTAATTCAATCATTTTGACGGCTTCATTATAATTGCGAACGCCCCCGGCTGCTTTTACGGGTAAAGGCTTCGCATGATCAAGCATAATTTTGATACTTTCGGGAGTGGCACCATTTGGTTCGCCATTGGGTGTCTTGTAAAAACCGGTAGATGATTTTACAAAAACCTTATCCGCATACTGTGCCCCGATAGTTTGTAAGACGACATCGCGAATAAGTTCGGTTAGTTCTGCAATTTGTTCCGGGCTTAAAGCTGCAACTTCAATAATCCATTTAGCAACTTTACCATTTTTTACAGCCAATAAAGTACCTTCAAAGACTTCCTTTTTTACCAAATCTTTTTCGCCTTTTTTAAAGGCTTCATAGTTGACAACATAATCCAACTCATCGGCGCCGTCATTAATGGCTTGTTGGGCTTCGGCCAATTTTAATTTATAATTCAAGGTGCCTTCCGGAAAGCCTATCACCGTCCCGACTTTGACATCGGCACCGGCTTCATCTATCATTTTACGGGCTAATTTGACATATTCCGGCCGGATCATGACCAAATAAAAGCCGTTTTCTATCGCTTCATTGATGATTTCTTTAACTTTTTCGGTTGTTTCTTCTTCTGACAAGCCTGATTGCTCGGGCGTTTTTAAATAAGTACTGTCTAAATATTTTTTGATATCCATTGGAATAAAATTTTTGATAAAGATATTTAATTTAATTGAGAAATTAAAGATTTAAAAAAGCCGGATAATTTTAGTCTTATCCGGCTTTAAATATATTGTAATGATTAATTTATTCTTCAACTTGGAAAATAATGGGCAAAGTATAAGTTACTTTTACCGGACGATTACGTTGTTGACCGGGCTTCATTTTAGGCAATTTGGCGATGACACGTTTGGCTTCTTTTTCTAAATCTTTATATTTTGACCGGGCTTTAATGTTGATCACACGTCCATCTTTACCAATTGTAAATTGGGTTAAAATTTTCACCCGTTCACCTGACAGGCCTAAATCTGAGGCAATATCCGTGTTAAAATTACGGTTGACAAAACGTTGAATTTTTTTACTCATACAGTCCTTCAAAGCTTTTCCTTTTTTACCTTCACAACCCGGATATATGGGTGGATTTTGAATAAATTGAAAAGCTATTTCAACATCCGGCTCATCCACTTCTTCTGTTTGGATATCTTCCACATCTTGAATTTCTTCTTTGTCATCGGTTTCTGTCGAAGCTACCACATCTTCTTTGACGTCCTTTTCGTCTTCAACCACCTCAATTTCTTCGGGTGGTGCTACTTGTTTAGGTGGCGGCGGCAATTTAATATCTTCAACTTTAACTTCCAGTGTTTCATCTTCATCATCACCTTTCAAATTTAATTTATCAATGCTGATAGCCTTTTCATAGGTTTTCAATTCAATAAGACGCCACGAGGCAAATAAGACGACAACCAGGCCGATCAATAGAAATGTCGTGCTGTAATTATTCAAATTTGCTCTCGGTGATTTTTTTGGTTCCATATAAATCAATTTATTTTTTATTGTTGATAATCAATTAGTTGCGATTTTAAAATTTTTGTCATAAAGACTTTAATACTTTAACGTTTATTGTCTTAATTTTATTTTTGCTAATATATAAAATATTTTTAAAGCACTTGCATAGATTATGGTTAAGGAATATTTAGGTATTTGTGTGTCTGCAAGGATATTTTCCACCGCGGATTTTTTTCTACATAGTCAATTATTTGCGGGGTCATTTTTTGACGATTGGACCATTCGGGCTGTAAATATAAACGGCATTGATTATTGGTTAATAAGCTGGCGCGTTTTTCGGCAAAATCAAAATCCGTCTTATTAAAAATAATCACTTTCATTTCATCGGCCACATCATAAAAACTTTCTTTTGGAGGTTCGTTTTTTTTAGGTGAGAGACAAATCCAATCAAAATTGCCACTTAACTGGCCTGTTCCTGACGTTTCCAAATGTATTTCCTTCCCCGCTTGATGTAATGCATGGGTTATATAATTTAAGTTGTAAAGGGTAGGTTCGCCACCGGTGATGACGATTGTTTTAATATGGGACGGAATTTTATTGATAATATCATCTACTTTTGTCAGCGGGTGTAGTTCAGGATCCCAACTCTCTTTAACATCACACCAATGACACCCAACATCGCAACCACCTACTCTAATAAAAAACGAGGCGGTTCCTGTATGGTAGCCTTCGCCTTGAATAGACAAAAAATATTCCATAATGGGCAAATATTGCCCCTCTGTATCTAAAATATTTTGTTTCATTTAAAAATATTAGGCTGCAAAAATACGCTTTTTTTATAGTTTATTTTCAGTAGTTATTGTTTTTTCTGTATTATTTAAGTTTAATATTTGTATAATGTTTAAAATTTAAAGTAAAATTTTGTAAATTTGCCGTTTAAATAATTATTCGTATGAAAAAGAAATATTTTGTATTGTTTGTTTTAGCATTGGCTTTTCTACAGCTTTCGGCGCAGCAAAAGCCTTCTTTTATTATCCATTCGGCACCGGTAAAGATAGTGCCACCTTTGTCCTCTTTTAAAGTTTTGCCTAAACCCGAACACAAGGGTGAAGTCAATCCTAAGCGGCATAGCGGTCAAAATAATATAGTTCCCGGTAAAGGGCTGCCCAAGGGTGTTGATCCTTTGTTAAAGGCATATGAAAATGCTCAAAGACGGGTGCCAAATACTCCCATTTTAACATTTGAAGCAGCCAATGATGGCGCCACCCCTTCTGATCCGACCGGTGCGGCAGGTCCTAATCATTATGTAATGGCCTATAATACAGCCTTTAAAATATTTGATAAGTCAGGTCAGGTTTTGGTGCCCGAAACCGCATTAAGTGCTTTGTTTCCCGGACATACAAGTGACGGCGATCCTATTGTACTATATGACCAATTTGCCGACCGGTTTGTTATTACCAATTTTGATGTATCAGCAACCCCCAATAAACTTTTGGTGGCAGTAAGTCAAACTAACGATCCGGTTAACGGCGGATGGTATATTTATGCTTTTGAAATACCCGGCACCTCTTCTAATAATTTTATAGATTATCCTAAATTTTCTATTTGGAGCGACGGTTATTATGTCACTTCAAATAAAGATGCTTCTACCGCATCGACCAGTAATGTGGTATTTGTGATGGAAAGAGACCAAATGATAGCAGGCAATCAATCGGCACAAATGCTTGGTTTTCCGTTACCCGGTATTACAACTAATGGTTTTTATTCTCCTTCCGGATTTAATGTTTCGGGCAATCAAATGCCCCCGGCCGGTGATGCGCAAATTATTTATATGCAAGATGATGCCTGGTCAGGTGTCAATCAAGACCATTTGAAAATTTGGCATATTAATGTAGATTGGCAAACACCCTCAAATTCTACTATTAGTAATACGCCTGATGAAATTGCTGTTTCGCCTTTTAATGCCGTGTTTGATAATGGTAGTTTTTCAAATTTGCCACAACCAAACGGAACAAAAATTGATGCCTTGCAAGCCACTGTCATGTTTATGACCAATTATAGACGTTTTGCAGATCACAATTCGGTGGTATTAAATTTTGTCGTCAATACCGATGGTCAAGGCAAAGCCGGTATTCGCTGGTATGAATTGCGTCAAACTTCTGATAATGCACCTTGGACGGTTTACCAAGAAGGGACGTATATAGACCCGAGTGGTCATCCAACATTTGCCGGTTCTATAAATATGGACAAAAAAGGCAATATCGGTTTAGGTTATACCATAGTGGATACTGACCAAGTGCCTGAGTTGCATTATACCGGACGCTTAGCTACAGATCCTTTAAGCCAAATGACCATGGGTTCTACTACTATTACGCCCGGTTTAGAATCGGATCCTGCTGATCGTTATGGCGATTATGCCCAACTGACTGTTGATCCTTCTGACAATTTAACTTTTTGGTTTATTAGCGAATATTTTACGGCGCAAGGACGTGCCGATCAAGTAGCAGTTTTTAAATTTGGAACAGATTATGATTATGATGCTGGCATTGCAGAAATTTCCGCACCGGTTTCAGGAATTCTTTCGAATAATGAAATCATCAGTGTTCAAATTCATAATTACGGCTTGCAATCCATTAGTAATTTTCCGGTGAGTTATCAAGTTGATGGTGGTGCGGTGGTTACAGAAAATTTTACAGGTACTTTGGCACCAAATGCTACAACTACCTTTAACTTTGCCACGCCGGTCGATTTATCAACGGTTGGTCATACTTATGCCATTACAGCCATGACAAACTTAAGTGGAGATCAGGATACAACTAATGACGCTATTACCAAACAGGTAACTAATTTAGCGCCTAATGATATGGGGGTTACGGCCATTCTTTCACCACAATCAGGTCCGGGATTGAGCAATGCAGAACAGGTATCGGTAGAAATTACCAATTTTGGCGGGGCCTCCCAATCAAATGTGCCTGTTTCATATAGTTTAAATGGGCAAACTGTTCAAGAAACGGCTGCAGGCCCTTTTCCGGCAAATTCCACTACTAATTATACCTTTAGTCAAACGGCTGATTTGTCCAATATCGGAACTTATACGCTTACGGCTGTTACTCACTTGTCTAATGACAGCAATCCGTCCAACGATAGTTTTAGTGTAACGATTGAACATAATATATGTCAACCGCAAAGTGACTGTACATATGGCGACCAGATTACACAAATAAGTTTGAGTGATTTAAATAACAGTTCGACTTGTGGCAATAATGGGTATTCCGATTTTACTAATATGACGGCAAATTTAAATGCCGGTCAAACCTACCAGTTAACTATTACAGTAGGCTATTCACAAGAGCATCTAACTGCTTGGATAGATTATAATAATAATTTTCAATTTGAAGATAATGAAAAAATAGTGGACAATTATGAATTTGGTGCCGGCCAGAGTGGTGCAGGTACTTATAGCCATACTTTTAATGTAACCTTGCCCGGTAATGTTGTCAGTGGCGATCATTTAATGCGTTTACGCACCAATTGGCAAAATCCCGTACCTGATGCATGTTCAAATGTAGATTATGGAGAAACGGAAGATTATAAAGTCAATGTAAATTCACCCAATGCTGTAGTCGATGCGCAAATAATGATTAAAACTTATTTGGAGAATAATCATTTTTTAGTTGTATTAAACACAACAAAAATTAAATCTGATTTAGATTTGGAAGTTTTTGATATCAACGGGCAGCAAATTGTTTATCATACACTAAAAAATAATAATGGACAATATGCCTATGATTTAGATTTGCGCTACGTAGCCAAAGGGGTTTATATGGTAAAAATAGGCAATGATAAGTTTGTCAAGATTAAGAAGATAATTGTGCGGTAAACTTATGGATGATAAAACTAAAAACCCTGATTTTTCGAAATCAGGGTTTTTTATAGATTAAATTTTAAAATTTAAGCCTCATCATTGACCAATTGTCCAATGGCTTTGTCAAAAACTTCAAATGGTGCCACACCGACTTGTCTGCCAATGGCTTCACCATCTTTAAAAACCAAAATAGTCGGGATATTTCGCACACCGTATTCAGCTGCATACTTTTGTTCTTTATCCACATCTACTTTGGCTACGACAATTTTGTCACCGTATTTTTGCTCTAATTGGTCCATTACAGGAGCCACCATTCTACAAGGGCCACACCATACAGCCCAAAAGTCTACTACTACAGGTTTGTCCGATTTTAAAACGACATCTTCAAAAGTGTCATCCGTTACTACTACTGGCATATTTTTTATGATTTTATGGATTAATACAAATTTTTATGCAAAAATACACAATATTTTTATTATTCTATCAGGTGTATTATCCCATCTTTTTATTTAACTATCAAGATTTTTTATAAAGTGCCTGTGTGTGTTAAATTAATTTCCATAAAAATGTATTTTTCCATTTAGATTAATTAAATTGCCTTTTAAAACTTATTTTGAAAAGCGATGAAAAAGATTTTGTTTATTATTTTATTACTTTCTGCAATGGCTTGTCAAACGCAAAAAAAAGAAACTATGTCAGAGAAAAAAACTTATAAATTTACTAACGATTTAATTCACGAATCCAGTCCTTACTTATTGCAACATGCGCACAATCCTGTTCATTGGCATCCCTGGGGGAAGCAGGCTATCGATGAAGCTAAAAAATCTAATAAACTTATGATTATTAGTATTGGTTATGCGGCTTGTCACTGGTGTCATGTTATGGAGCACGAAAGTTTTGAAGATACTACTGTTGCCAAATTAATGAACACTTATTATGTACCTGTCAAGGTTGACAGAGAAGAACATCCTGATGTTGATAAAATTTACATGAGCGCTGTCCAGCAATTGACCGGCCGTGGCGGGTGGCCTTTAAATGTGGTGGCGCTACCCGATGGCCGACCGGTTTGGGGCGGTACATATTTTCCAAAACGCCAATGGATGCAGGCTTTACAACAAATTGCCGAAATGTGGCAAAATAACCCTGATAAATTATATACAGTAGCCAATCAATTGGAACGTGGTATTAAAGCGGCAGAAATCATCCGTCCCAATAATGACCAAAAGCCTTTTACCAAAGAAACCATCCGGCAAGCTTTAAAGTTTTGGAAGCAATATAAAGACAATAAATATGGCGGTTTTAACCGTGCGCCCAAATTTCCCATGCCGTCACAATACCGCTTTTTGCTCCGGGCGGGCTATCAATTGGAAGATGCTGATATTTTAGATTTTGTCAAATTAACTTTAGATAAAATGGCGCAGGGAGGCATTTATGATCATGTTAATGGCGGTTTTGCCCGCTATTCCACCGACTTAAAATGGCACATTCCGCATTTTGAAAAAATGTTATATGACAATGCCCAACTGGTAAGTCTCTATTCAGATGCTTATAAAATATATAAGGAACCAGACTACACCGATATAGTTAAACAAACATTAGCCTTTGTCGAAAAAGAATTGATGGATAATACCGGCGCTTTTTATTCATCTTTAGATGCCGATAGTTTAAATAAGGAAGGCGACTTGGAAGAAGGCGCTTATTATGTCTTCACAAAAGAGGAACTGGAAAAAACGATTGGGACGGATTTCCCTTTATTCAAAGAATATTTTAATATTAACCATTACGGACTTTGGGAAGATGGTAAATATCACTTGATAAAAAAAATGTCAGATGAGGAATTTGTAAAACAATATAACATTGACTTGTCTGATTTAAAACAAAAAGTGAAGCAGTGGCGATATAGATTACAAAAATTACGTAGTGAGCGTCCGCGTCCCCGCTTAGACGATAAAACGCTAACCTCGTGGAATGCCCTTATGCTCAATGCTTATGTCGATGCCTTTAAAACATTTGGAACTCCCAATTATTTAAGCATTGCGCGTCAAAACGCTGACTTTTTATTGGCGCATCAAGTTAAAGACGATGGCGGATTATACCATAGTTATAAGCAAGGTAAAAGCAGCATTGAAGCTTATTTAGAGGATTATGCTTTTTTAATCAAAGCTTTAATCAATTTGTATGAAGCAACCGGTGAGTCTAAATATTTATTAAAGGCAAACCAATTTAATGACTATACCTTGCAAAATTTTTATGATAAGAAATCTGGTTTGTTCTATTTTACCCACCACAACAAAAAAGATTTGCTGACACGTCCCATGGAAACGGACGATAATGTCATTCCTTCTTCAAATGCAGTAATGGCTGAAAATTTATTTAAACTGGGCCATTTTTTCGAAAAACCGGATTATATCCAAAAAAGTCGACAAATGTTACATAACATTCTGCCTAAAATAAAATCTTATCCGGCCGGCTATTATTATTGGCTTAATGATATGCTCGATCATTTGGGACCTTTTTACGAAATAGCCATTGTAGGGGATAAAGCTGCTGAAAAAGCAAGTGAATTTTTCCATTATTACATTCCTAATAAAATCCTGGCTTTTAGTTTGTCTCCTTCTGATTTGCCCTTGCTCAAAGACCGGTATGTGGCCGGTAAAACTTATATTTATTTGTGTGTTAATAATACCTGTCAATTGCCCGAAACCAAGGTTAAAGAGATTATAAAAAAAATCAAGGTAAAATTGTGAGATTTATCATTTTATTATATATTTGCCTAATCAAAAATATATTTAAGTTATGAAAAAATTAGGATTATTATTACTAGCCATGATGATGATAAGTTTATCATCTTGTGGAGGCGACAACGCCAAAAAAGCTAAAGAAGGTGCAGAGCAAGCTGTAGAAGCTACTAAAGGTGCCGCTAAAGAAGCAACAGAAAAAGCAGAAGAAGCAACTGAGAAAGCTGCCGATGCTGCTGACAAAGCAGAAGAAGCTGCGGAAAAAACAGCTGATAATGCTAAAGAAGCTGCTGCTGATGTAGATGGCAAAGCTTTATTTACTAGCAACGGATGTATTGCTTGTCACCAAATGGACAAAAAAACCGTTGGACCTGCAGTTAAAGAAATTGCTGCTGCTTACGCCGGTAAAAAAGACGACTTGATCAAATTCTTAAAAGGTGAAGGTAAATCTATTGTTGACCCTGCTCAATTTGCTGTAATGCAACCCAACCTGAATACCACTAAAAATTTAAGCGATGCTGAATTATCAGCTTTAGCCGATTATATTTTAAGTGCAAAATAATTTTTGCTAATTAGCACAAAAAGCCGCTCATTCGAGCGGCTTTTTTTATGTTCAATTGTTGTTTAAAAAAAATATTTTAATGTTAAAAAACCTGTATTTTTTTCAATAGTTAATAGTTTGTTAACTCAAAAATAACCTTTTTAAAAAGATTATTTTATTTTAGCACTTCAACTTAATAACTTAACTATGAAAAAAATTACCTATGCAAGTTTGTTCATTTTCTTGCTATTTTTAAATGCATGTCAAAAAAATGAAAAAGATACACTGCAAAATAATAGTGCACAACCCGAAATTAACAAGCCTTACACAGGCAGGCAAGTTGCAGAATACATTGATCGTACCTACCAATTAAATGACCGTTTTGATTGGTCACTGGCAGATGATGTCGTTTTATGGAGTGCAGCTCTGTCAGGCCAACATATAATCTCTGTCGGTATTGGTAAAAACATTAATGGTAAAAAAGCTTTTGATGCTAAAACCATTTTGCATGATTTAAGTGATATTGAAGGTAAACCTGTTTCAGAAATCCTGATTTATCAAGACAATGATTTGCATTATATCGATGTTTTGGTAACGAAACTGGAGAGTGTTAAAATGTTACGTGGACTTAAAGATATCCGGTATATCGAACCAACAGGTTATGATTATTTTTCTTATGTACAAAACAAAAGTGCGTCCGGTTGCACCACCAATTCAGATAATATTTCTTCGGCTGATTACGGGACCCTCCCTTCCGGTGCCAAAGTGCCTTGGAATTATTACATCCACAACATTGACAAAGCTTGGCGATACAGCAAAGGACGTGGTATCGGGGTTGGTGTTATCGACACCGGTATTTCTAATTATCAAGCTAATTTAGGCAGTAAATTTGACGATTTTTACGGTGGCCGTTATGTTCAAAAATATGGTACTTACATTGATTCTTATTGGTATTGGTCAACCAATTATGATGGCTACCATGATAAATGCGGACACGGGACTTGTACAAACTCTTCTGTTGGTGCGCCTAATAATAACAATCATTTGCCGGTTGGGGTGGCTTACGAATGTAACTTGGTGTCTTACCGCGCAACAGCCGATGTGGTTCTTAACGACTATCATGAACGCAAAGGGGTCACCATGGCCTTAAAAGCTTTGGCTAACCGTAGTGATATCAAAATTATTTCAATGTCTATAGGCTATCCTTGGTCTATTGGTAATATTAAAGATGCGGTTAAGTATGCTTATAATCATGGTAAATTAATTTTTGCAGCCGGCGGGACTTCTACTTCTTATACCAATTGGTATCCGGTTATTTTCCCGGCAAGCATGTCCGAAACAGTAGCAGTTACCGGTATTGAAGAAGGCGCAGGTTATAACGAATGCGACGTATGTCATACCGGCAGCAAAATAGATTTTACTTATGTGATGGAACGCGGTAATAATCACCACCAACCGGTAGTGGGTTATTATAATAATACCTCAAGATATTTTGGCGGATCCTCAGTTGCAACAGCTTCAACAGCCGGTATAGCCGCATTGGTATGGGCACGTTACCCTTCATGGAACCGCAACCAAGTGTTGGATCGTTTGAAACGTTCCGCCCATTTTTATCCTTATAAGAATGGTGATTTTGGCTATGGAAACATTGATGCTTTAAAAGCCGTTAGAGGTTATTAAAATATTTTTACTCTAAATTTAAATCCCCGTTTTATGTAAATGGGGATTTTTTATGTAAAAAAATAAAACTTATCATTTTTTATTTTAATAAAATATTTTATTATTGTTTTATTAATATTTTTTTAACATATGAGAATTCAAATTTTGTTTTTTTTAAGTATTAGCTTTATCTTAGGTGCTTTTAAAGTACCTCATAATCAATTGATTTTAAAAACTTATCATCAATATGATGCACCACCTGACATGCCCCCAATCATGTTAGAGAAAGGATGCAATCTATGCCATACCGGTGACAAAACTATTGTTGGTCCCAGTTTTAAGACCATTTCTTTGACTTATAAAGGCGATAGACATTGTTAAACTTTTTAAATGGCCAATCTGATGCAATTGTAAATCCGGAAGAATTTACTTACATGAAACCGGTTATAAATGAATTAAAGCATATTTCTGATGCTGACAAGAAAAAAATAGTTGATTATATTTTAAGCTTCAAGTAGAATAAAAAAAGAGCGGCTCATTTTGGAGTCGCTCAATTTTTTAAATCTTTTATTTGAATGCCTGAATACCGGTAATATCATAACCGGTTATCAGTAAATGGATGTCGTGGGTACCCTCATATGTTATAACAGATTCAAGATTCATCATATGGCGCATTAACGGATATTCGCCGGTAATGCCCATGGCACCTAAAATTTGACGGGCTTCGCGGACTATTTTAAGTGCCATATCCACATTATTACGTTTGGCCATCGAAATTTGAGCCGCAGTTGCTTTGTTTTGGTCCCGTAAGGTTCCCAAACGCCAAACTAATAATTGTGCTTTGGTTATTTCCGTAATCATTTCGGCTAATTTTTTTTGTTGCAATTGAAAACTTGCTATTGGCTTGCCAAATTGCGTACGTTCTAAAGCATAGCGCAAAGCTGTATCATAGGCATCCATGGCTGCGCCAAGTGCCCCCCACGCTATACCGTAACGGGCAGAGTCCAGACAAGTTAGCGGGCCACGCAATCCATCGGCTTCGGGCAACAGGTTTTCTTTGGGGACTTTGACATCTTGAAAAATTAACTCACCGGTTGCAGAGGTTCTCAATGACCATTTATTATGTGTTTCAGGCGTTGAAAAACCTTCCATGCCACGTTCAACAATTAATCCTTTAATACGACCAGCTTCATTTTTGGCCCATACAATGGCTATATCGGCAAAAGGTGCATTAGAAATCCACATTTTAGCACCATTTAGTAAGTAATGATCGCCTTTATCTACAAATTTGGTTTCCATACCGCCGGGGTTTGAGCCATGGTTGGGTTCTGTCAAACCAAAGCAGCCCATTAGTTCGCCGGTGGCCAGTTTAGGTAAGTATTTTTTCTTTTGTGCTTCGCTCCCAAATTTCCAAATAGGAAACATTACCAAAGATGATTGTACAGATGCCGTTGAACGAATACCCGAATCGCCTCTTTCTAATTCTTGCATTAGTAAGCCATAAGACATATAATCGAGGCCAGGTCCGCCATATTCTTCCGGAATAAAAGGGCCGAAAGCGCCTATTTCGCCCAGTCCTTTAATAAGGTGTTTTGGAAATTCGGCTTTTTGGGCATAATCTTCTATAATTGGGGTTACTTCGCGTTTGACCCATTCGCGTGCTGCATCGCGTACTAATTTATGTTCGTCTGACAATAATTCGTCAACCTGATAATAATCGGGATGCTTAAATAAATCTTGTGCCATGGTATAAAAAATTAATAGTTTTGGCAAACATAATAATTTGCCCGCAGAAAAAACCTGTCAAAGCATATTTTTTTAACAATTGCCTTGGATGGGTTATGACGATTTTGATTTACCGGTGTTGCAACCATTTTTCAGGATTTAAACTTTTGGTGTTTTTATAAATCCGGAATTTAAGCTCGGTTTTCCCATTGCCATCTGTTGCAACTTTGCCTATAACTTGTTTGGTTTTAACTGTTTCTCCGGGTTTTACATAGACTTCTTTAAGGTTGCCGTATATGCTCAAATAGTTTCCGTGTTTTATAAAAACAGCATTGTTTCCGCCCGGTATCAATTGAATTTGTAAAACTTTGCCATCAAAAACAGCCCGTACTTTACTGCCGGGTACTGTTGCTAAGTAAATTCCGTTATTAACTACCATCACATTTTTAAAAATCTCGTGGGGTTGTTTACCATATTTCCGGGTTATATAGGCTTTTTTTACCGGCCATGGCAATACACCTTGATTGGCAGAGAATTTAGCCGATAGCTTTTTGCCTTCTGGGGTTAAGAAAAATTTGGAGGTGTGTCTTTTTCCTTTTTTTACTTTGCGATTGGAACGTGCAATAGCTTTTTTAATTAAGTTTTCGATTAGTTTGTCAATCTTGGCTTGCTCTCGTTGTTTTGTTTTTATTTGTTTGAGATAATAACTTTTGCGTTGTTTTATTTTTTTAACGATGGCCAATTGCTTGGCACTTTCTAAAGCAATTTGTTTTTGTTCCTCTTGATAGTTTTCAAATAGTTTTTGTTTAGCCGTTTTATTTTTTTCCAATTTACTTTTTAGCCGTGTTAAGTCCTGTTTTTTCTGCGCAATTTCTTGTGCTTGCTTTTTGCGGTAGCGGGCATATTGTTTTAAATATTGTGCTCGTTTAAAAGCCTGTTGAAAACTTTTGGCCGAAAAAAGGAAATATAATTTATCTTGTCGTGAACGCGTATTGTACGATCGTCTAATCATTTTGGCATAGTCTGCTTTAAGCTTGTCTATCTCGCCGGACAACGCTTTACTTTCAGCTTCTATTTTCCGGATTTGTTGGTTTATTTGATTTATTTCGCGTTTTAAATTATTGATTAAGCGTTGCCTGATGTTTATTTTACGTTTTATTTGGTTGTATTGGTCTAAAGCATTGCTTTCTGTTTTTTTGGTTTGGAGCAATTGTTTGTTAATTTGCAAAATTTCCTTTTGCAGTTTTAGACGTTTGTTTTCCAGTTTTTTTTGTAAATCGGTTTGGCCGGACATTGTCTGGACAGCTAAAATAAGCAGGATTGTAGAAAAAATCTTATAAGGACTAATCATATTGGTTTTAATAAATACAAATTTACAAATCTAATTTTAATTGCTCCGGTGGCAACAAAGTAAAGCTTTTACGGTGATACACACAACTGCCGTATAATTTAATTCCTTCCCGGTGTTTGGGCGTTGGATAACCTTTGTTGTTTTGCCAATCATATTGTGGAAATTCTTGATGAATTTTTTTCATATATTCATCCCGGTGTGTCTTTGCCAAAATAGATGCGGCGGCTATGCTTAAATATTTGGCGTCACCACCTATAATGGTTGCATGGGGAATGTCTTGATAAGGTTTAAATTTATTGCCATCGACTAAGATAAAATCCGGACGTATGCGCAATTGGTCCAAAGCTTTGTGCATGGCCATGATAGAAGCATTTAAAATATTGATTTCGTCAATTTTATTTTGATCGACAAAGGCAACAGCCCATGCTAAAGCCTCCTGTTCTATTTTAATTCGCAAAATATTTCGGTCTTCTTCGGTTAATTTTTTACTGTCATTTATTTTTCGACTGCGGTAGCCTTTTTTAAAAATAACTGCTGCAGCCACCACAGGCCCAGCCAAACACCCTCGACCAGCTTCATCGCAGCCAGCTTCATATTGATTTTTACGATTATAAAATAATTTCATAGTAAAAAATAAATACAAAGATACAATTATAGATTATTTTTGTCTTTAAAAATTATTAATCAGATCCTTTTAATAAATTTTCTATTTTTCAATGCCTTTAATATCCGCTAAAAGTGCTTATCTCATAACTCATTAAGCTTCATAAACTCTATACACAACAACCGAAAATTCCCAAGAAATCTCTATATTTGTCCAAAGTATTCTTTCATTTCTTGATTATTTTAAGCGAGCTGAGTAAGGTTAACCCAGCTATAACACAAATCCTTTCGTGTGGTAGTTTGAAATTTTAATAAAGAGCTACAATCAGAGAAAATGTCATTACATAGCAAATTATTATATTAGAGGCATTAGCCGTTGAGAAGGTATGCTTAAAGATATAGTTATATTTGATGTGTTTTGATACTATAAACCACACGATGTAATCGTGCGCAAGATAAACGATTTTAATAATCCAATGATTTTTAAGATAAAAATTAATTATAAGGCTATTTATAAAAATAGTAAATAAATTTTTAATATAGATAAGTTATATGTCTTTTATAGGTTTTTTATTTGGACATTAATATTAATTTGAGGTATAATTAGTAAGGAGAATACCGGAATTCCTAATACTTTTTTCTTAATATATTTTTCTTTAAGTTTTTGTTTCTTAATTTCCTCCTGCTGTCGCCAGCTTGTAGCTGGTGGTAGTCTCATCTTAGAAAAAATCGTGTGGCAAAAGTTAAAAAATAAACCAAAAGACGCTCTATTGGAGCGTTTTTTGGTTAATAGTAACCATTTTTGAGGAATACCCCAAAAACTTTTTTGGTATTTAAAGTTTCCTTTGTATATTTGCCTATTAAATTTTTAGTAATGAAAGATAAAATTGTAAAACATTCAGCTGATTTGCATTTTAAATATGGTATTAAAAATGTCACAATGGATCAATTAGCCAAAGAATTAGGTATATCTAAAAAAACAATTTATCAGTATTTCGAAAATAAAAATGATTTGGTACGACAAACAGTCGATTATATCTTTGATCAGATACAAACTCAAATAGATCAAATTTGTTTGATGAAGCTTAATCCTTATGAAGAGTTGTTGCGTATTAAAAAAATAGTTAAAGATATGATGGTCAAAGCCGATGTGTCACCGCATTATCAATTGAAACGGTATTATCCTGATATTGCCAAGGATTTAGAAGAACGGAAATTTAAAAGCATTATGGAATGCCTGGAGCATAATCTGAAAAAAGGCATTAAAGCGGGTTATTACAAAGAAAATTTAGATAAAGAGTTTGTCAAGCGCATGTATTTTTTAAATACGCTGAATATCAATAATCCGGAATTATTTCCCCCTGAACAATTTGACCGGAAAAAAACAATGGATACTTTTTTGAATATGTTTTTATCCGGTATTTCAACCAAAAAAGGACGAAAAAAATTAAAAGAAACTTTAAATAATTTTAAATAACATTTTTATGAAATACCTATATGTGTTAGCTTTTATGCTGACAATGCAGTTATCCGGTGCACAAGAGCAAGCCGGTTTTAGCTTGCGCGATGCTATCAACTACGGTCTGTCTCATAACGATAAGGTTTTGCAAGCAAGAAACAATCTGTTAAAAGCCCGTAAAAAAGTATGGGAAACTACAGCTATTGGTTTGCCGCAGATTGATGCTTCTGCCGCCTATCAAAATTTTATTAAGCAGCCGGTTCAGTTATTGCCCGCCAGGATTTTCAATCCGCAAGCACCGGACGGAACTTATATCCCCGTAAAATTCGGTACTGATCAAAATATGAAATGGTCTGCAACACTTAAACAACTCATTTTCAATGGTTCTTATTTGGTGGGATTGCAATCCTCGCGTACCTATAAAAAAATTACTGAAAATGCTTTGGTCAAAACACGCCAAAAAATAAAAGAGGCTATTGTAAGTGCTTATGGTAACGCTTTGCTAACAGACGAAAGTCTTAAAATAATGAAAAAAAATATAGCTGTGGTCGAAAAAAATCTTTTTGAAGTAAAACAAATGTACCAAAACGGCTTAGTTGAACAAACTGATGTTGAACAGCTGCAAATAACCTTATCAAATTTAAAAAACCAATTTGATTATTTACAACGAATGAAGGTGGTGGCATACCAAATGCTTAATTACACGTTGGGCCGACTGGTTGATGCACCGCTTCATTTAACTGATACATTGGATAGTTTAAAAGAGCAATCCATGCAGTTAGATTTATTGCAAAAACCTTTTGTCCCCGAAAAGAATATTGATTACTTGATGGCTAAAAATCAACAAAAAGCCAAGAAATTACAACTCAAATACGAAAAAAGCAAGGCTTTGCCTACCATTGCAGCATTTGTCAATTATGGTAAAAACGCTTATAACAATAGCTTTGACTTTTTTAAGGATAACCAATCTTGGTATGAACAATCCTTATTCGGCATCACTGTCAATTTACCCATTTTTAGCAGCTTTGGGCGTTCTGCCAAGGTAAAACAGGCCAAACTCGATTACGAAAATGCCCGGATAGCTTTTGCTGCTAAGCAAAAGGAGCTGACTTTAAAATACCATCAAACCAAAGCGGCTTTAGAACATAGTTTTAAAAATTATAAGGTGGCCAGGCAAAATATGGCGCTTGCTGAAAAAATTGAACATAAAGAGACTATCAAATTTAAAGAGGGAATTGGTAATAGTTTTCAACTAAATCAAGCACGTATGCAATTGTACCAAACCCAACAACAATATCTTAAGTCTATAATCGAAATTGTAAATAATAAAATTGCCCTCGAAAATTTATTGGGGCTGTAAATCTTCTTTTAAAAATCATATCTTATGAAAAAATATCTTTCCGCATTGAGTTTAATCTTATTATTGCAGGCTTGTCAAACTAAAACAAAGGCCGTTGGCCCGGAAAATTTGCAAGCCCAAAAAGAAAAAATTGTTGCACAAATTGATAGTTTGAACCGCCTTTTAACGCAAATCGATAAACAATTGATGACCAACGAATCTGCTTCTATTCCCAAAATTGATGCGATGGTGGTCCTCCCCAAATCATTCACACATTATATCGATTTGCAAGGCAACGTCGATACCGATGGCAATGTATTGGTCGTGCCCGAAGCGATGGGAACTGTTAAAAAAATATTTAAAAATGAGGGCGATTTTGTGCGCAAAGGTCAGACAATCCTTACATTGGATGACCGGGTGATCAGAAATCAAATAGATGAAGTCAAAACACAATATGCTTTGGCCAAAACAGCTTACGAACGTCAACAAAGATTATGGAAGCAGAAAATAGGGTCCGAAATGGCTTATCTGCAAGCCAAAACGAAAAAGGAAGCTTTAGAACGTAAATTGAAAACCCTTCAGGCACAATTAGATAAATTTCATGTTAAGGCGCCGGTTTCAGGCACTTTAGACGATTTAATGATCAAAGAAGGTGAAATGGCCGCGCCACAACGTCCGGTAGCGCGTTTAGTCAACTTGAAAAAAGTTTATGTTCAGGCCGATGTGTCTGAAAAATATTTGCCGGTCATTAAAAAGAATACACCTGTTAAGCTTATTTTTTCTGAAATTAACCAACAAAGAACAGCCAAAGTAAATTATGTCGGTAATTTTATTCATCCCAATAATCGTACTTTCAAAATTCGTGTTAACTTGTCTAATAGTGATAATTTGTTAAAACCTAATTTAACAGCTAATCTTAAAATTAAAGATTTTTCAGTTGACAATGCCATTGTTTTACCCCTTTCTTTAATTCAAGAAGACCGCCAAGGACAAAATTTTGTGTTTGTATTACAACCTCTCCCGCAAGAAAAAGACGTTTATAAAGTTGTAAAAAGAATTGTTCATATTGGCAAAACTTATAAAGATCAAGCTTTGGTAACAGGTGGCTTGCATGCTGGTGACATTATTACTACTTTGGCAGGACGCGGTTTGACCGAAGGCGATAAAGTACAAATCCAAAATATGGAGCAAATTGTAAAACAATTGCATTTATTAAAAAATAATAGTCATTTTCATGTGGTTAAAAATGGCGAATCTCTAAAAAATATTGCTAAACAGTATAATGTATCGGTTTTGCAATTAAAAAAATGGAACCGGCTAAAAGATAAAAATATCAAATCTGGTCAAAAAATTGTGGTTAAACAATAGTTATTAATCAAATTAAAAGAAAATCACAATGAAAAAAATATTTAAAGAATTTAGCTTGTCGACCGGTGCATTAAAAAACGTCAATACGGTCAAATTGATTATTGCTTTGATCACTATCGGTGGTTTATATGCTTACATCAGTATGCCACGTGAGGCATTTCCCGATGTAGCAGCACCCGAAGTTTTTGTATCGACACCCTATCCGGGCAATTCAGCCGAAGATATAGAAAATTTAATCACACGTCCCTTAGAAAAAGAATTTAAGAAAATAAAAGGTATAGATGAAATAAAATCGACATCCAAAGGCGGATTTTCAAGTATCGACATCAAATTTACTTTCGATGTAGATCCCGATAAAGCTTTAGAAGATGTTAAAGATAAGATTGACGAAGCAATGGGTGATAAAGAATGGCCCAAAGATTTACCTCAAGATCCTAAGGCTATGAAATTGGATATCTCTGAGCTGAAGCCTATCATGAATGTTAATGTATCGGGTGACTATCCGGCTGACAGGCTCAAAAAATTTGCCGAATATTTACAAGATAAAATTGAGCAATTACCACAAATTTCGGCTGCCGATATTCGGGGGGTTCAAGATAAAGAAGTAGAAGTAGCTGTCGATTTGAATAAAATGCTAAGCCGTAATGTGAGTTTTGGTAGTATTGAGCGGGCAATTCGTAACGAAAACATGACCATTTCGGCAGGCGACATTAAAGAGGATGGATTACGCCGCAATGTGCGTGTTATTGGTGAATTCAAAGACCCGAATAAAATAGGGGATATCATTATTCGTAAAGCGCATGGTATGGTCACTTATCTCAGAGATGTTGCCGATGTTAAGTATAAGCAACAAGAAGCCGAAAGTTATGCTCGTGAATTTGGCCGCCCCGTAGTGATGTTAGACATTAAAAAGCGTTCCGGCGCTAACCAAATTGAAGCAAGTGACGCCATAAAGCAAATTGTGAAACAGGCTAAACATAATGTTTTTCCCAAGAATATACATGTTAGTATCACCAATGATTTATCTAATAAAACGCGTACGCAAGTTTCTGATCTTGAAAATAGTATTATTTTAGGAATGATACTTGTCATAGGCGTACTTATGTTCTTTATGGGATTTCGCAATGCACTATTTGTCGGAATAGCCATTCCACTTTCCATGTTAATGTCTTTCCTTTTACTTCATATTATGGGCGTAACGCTCAATACTATGGTTTTATTTGCTTTGGTGTTGGCACTTGGAATGTTGGTCGATAATGGGATTGTTATTGTTGAGAATATTTATCGTTTCAGACAAGAGGGTTATAAGCCTTTTGAAGCAGCAAAATATGCGGTGGGTGAAGTAGCGTGGCCTATCATTGCTTCAACGGCAACTACTTTGGCTGCATTCATTCCATTGGCATTTTGGCCGGGTATTATTGGTGAATTTATGAAATATCTGCCCATTACCTTAATCATTGTTTTATCCTCTTCTTTATTTGTGGCTTTAGTTATTAATCCGGTTCTTACTATGCAGTATATGACTTTAGAAGAGAAAGCGAAACAAAAAAAAGTGGTGATAAAACGTTTTATAATTTACTTAACATTGGGTATCTTATTGTTCTTATACAAATATTTAATTTTGAAAGATCCACAGAGTGCAAAAGCTGCAGTAGCCAATGCGTTTGGTTTAATTTTTATACTGTTGTCCCTTTGGGTGCTTTTTTATAATTATATTTTGGTGGCTTCTATTAAATGGTTCCAAAATAAATTTTTACCTTGGTTAGAGGTTGTTTACGAAAAAACCTTACGCTATGCACTCAAAGGTAAAAATGTTTATGTTTTTTTCTTTGGTACAGTTTTGTTATTGGTATTTTCAATATCCTTGCTAAAAATATTTCCGCCCAAAACCAGTTTCTTCCCCAATACCCAACCCAATCAAATTTATGTTTTTATAGAACATCCTGTTGGAACAGATATTGAGGTGGTCGATAAATTCACAAAAAAAATAACCAAAAAAATTGAAAGTTATTTTAACCGTAAACATTACAATTATCTTTTAACTTCAATTATAGAACAGGTGGGTGAAGGCACCGGCGACCCTAACAAAGGTGTGCAAGGTGGCAAAACACCTAATAAAGCCAAAATTACCTTAGATTTTGTGGATTATAAATATCGCAAAGGTGTTAATACGTCAAATATTTTAAATGATATACGGAAATTAGTCAGTGGCTATGCCGGTATTAAAATTTCCGTTGATAAAGATCAACACAAGCCGCCTACCGGTGCGCCTATCGATTTAGAACTGATTGGTGATGATTATGATCAGTTACTTGAGCAGGCTGTAAATGTAAAAAAATATCTGGACAAAGCGCAAATTCCCGGTATTGAAGAATTACAAATTGATGTGGATAAAAACAAACCTGAATTACCCGTTTATGTCGATCGTGAAAAGGCAGGGCGGTTGGGAATTAAAACTGCACAAATCGGGATGGCTTTGCGTACTTCAATTTATGGTAATGAAGCAGACAGATTCAAAGATGGCGATGACGATTATCCCATCAATGTCAGGTTAGAAAAAAAATACCGTTATGACAGGCAGCATTTACTCAACCAACATATTATTTATCGCGATCAGCAAACTGGCAAACTCGTCAGTGTGCCTATTTCAGCAGTGGCACAAATGAAGTCTGCCTCAACTTTTAGTGCAATCAAAAGGAAAGATTTGAAAAGAGTTATTTCTATTACTTCTAATGTCATGGAAGGCTATAATGCGAACGAAATAGTAGCAAAGTTGAATAATTTAATGAAAAATTTCAATTTACCTCATAACATAAAATATGAATTTCAAGGCGAGCAAAAGGAAATGAAAAAGAATATGAGTTTCTTATTAAAAGCTTTGGTTATTGCTATATTTCTTATATTTCTTATTTTGGTGACGCAATTCAACTCATTTACCACACCCTTTATCATTCTTATGACAGTGGTGCTTAGTATGATTGGTGTATTCCTTGGTTTAATTTTGATGCATCAAGATTTTATAGTGGTAATGACCATGATTGGCATCATATCACTTGCCGGGATAGTGGTAAACAATGCCATTGTCTTGTTAGATTACACTTTGTTGACTATTAAACGCAAACGTTTAGAAGCTGGTATTGATGAGGATTCCATACCTACACCCACACATATTGTTTACGAAAGTCTGGTCGAAGCAGGCAAAACCCGTTTACGTCCTGTATTGCTTACAGCCATCACTACGGTTTTAGGACTGATTCCTTTGGCTATTGGTTTAAATATTGATGTAATCGGCCTTTTTACACATTTTGATCCTGATATTTATTTAGGTGGCGAAAATGTGGCATTTTGGGGACCTATTGCCAAAGCCGTTATCAACGGTTTAAGTTTTGCGACCTTTTTAACTTTGATTATAGTTCCGGTTATGTTTTTTCTTCAATTTCAATTAAAGCGCCGCTTTGGCGGGCATGTTTAAATCAATATTAAAGATAT
>JALWTX010000015.1 GCA_026993355.1 Flavobacteriales bacterium
TTTCCTTTACAATTTGTAATTTTAAGGATAAACTATAATCCTTCTGTGTGCGTTTAACGTAAACGCTTTTGTCTTTTTCTTTCATTACACTTCTTTTTTTGTGTAACGCTATTTCAGGACGAGACATACTATAAATATAAAAGCCGTTCTTTAGAGGACGGCTTTTTTGGTATGATTAATGTTTACAAAGTAATTAGTGTCAAGCCGCGGTAAGCAAAGCATGCTTGATGTTAATCATTTTACATTTTTTTTTTGTATTTTTGACTAAATTCTATCTTAATGAAACAACTATTTATTTTTATCTTTTTGTTTTCAATTTTACGTATGTCCGGCCAGGATGTGCAAGCATCGCCTAACAGATTTATCATTACGGCTAAGGTAGATACTCTTTTGGCGAAGCGTGCTAATTGTTTTAAAGAAAATAAAACCAGTTTGAAATATTATCATATCCAAATTTATAACGGACAAGACATAAATAAAGCACGCTCCGAAAAGGCAAAATTTGAAGAACAATTCCCTGAAGTTCTTGCCACTTTAGAATGGGAATCGCCCGAATTTAAGGTTTGGATAGGTGAATATGAAACCAAATTAGCAGCTGATCAAGCCTTATTAAAATATAAAAAAGCTTTTCCTAATGCCTTTGTTGTGAATCCAAAAAAGTAATAAGTTGAAGATAAAACTTTTAGTGGTTGGTAAAACTGACGAAGCATGTATCCGCCAATTAATGGAGAAATATATCAAACGTATCCAATCTTTTGTGGGGTTTGATCTTATGATTTTGCCTGATATAAAAAATAACAAAAACAGGTCTGAAGAAGAACAAAAAGAGAAGGAAGCGGTGTTATTATTGCAAAAAATTTCTACTTCAGATTATGTGATTCTTTTAGATGAAAACGGCACGGAAATGACATCGGTTGAATTTGCCGGTTTTTTACAAAAAAAAATGAATGCCGGTTTAAAACAGCTGGTTTTTATTATTGGTGGCCCTTACGGTTTTTCTAAAAAAATTTATCAGCGCGCTAATGCTAAGTTAGCTTTATCCAAAATGACTTTTTCGCATCAATTAGTACGTCCGCTTTTTTTAGAACAATTGTATCGCGGATTTACTATTTTAAATAATCATCCTTATCATCACAGTTAAACATGAAAAAAAAATTCCCTACCATACCTCATTTATTTAGTATATTGTTTTTATTTGTTTTGTTTTCCATGCCTTTCGGGTTAATTCAATCATTTACACCAAAATCCTGGTCAGCATGGGTAATGTTGTTTGCCTATGTTATCCCGATGTATTTGACCATTTGGGCAACGCGTCGTATTTATGACAAACAAGGACAAATTAATTATCAACCAAAACATTTTGTACTTTTTCCCGTCATTGTTATTTTGGCTTATGCTTTTTTGGTGGTTGGCGAATTTACCGTTTTTCTTTTGCCTCAGCCAACTGGTATTTGGAAAAAACTTTTTGATATGCTTAACCAAAGCCTGTCGGAAGTATTTAATCATCCGGTAGCCGGTTTTTTAATGGTGGCAGTAGCCGCACCTATATTGGAAGAAACCTTATTCAGAGGCATTATACTAAAAGCCCTTTTAAAGAAATACCGTCCTTTTAAAGCTATTTTAATTTCCGCTGTTGCTTTTGGAATTTTTCACCTTAATCCATGGCAATTTTTATATGCGACAACCTTGGGGCTTTTTTTAGGTTATGTTTACTGGAAAACACGTAGCCTGTTTTATCCTATTGTTATTCATATGTTGTTAAACGGGACTGCTTTTTTTGCTGTGCATTACAGTCAAGTAGACCCGAATCGTGGATTGGTTGAAACTTTGTCCGGACAAGATTTGCAAAAATATTTGGTGTTGGTCAGTCTGGCTTTAATACTTATTATAGCCGGCTATTTTTATTTGGAATATTATTTTAAAAAGGTCCCTCAAGAATTAGTTTTAGCCACCCAAAATCAGCATAAAATAGCAGAAATTAAAAAAATATTGCCAGAAAATATACAATTGAAATCCTTAAAAGATTTAAATTTTAAAGGTCGTTTGAAAGAAAGCGGTCATACCTTGGAAGAAAACGCTAAACAAAAATTGTATCAGATAACCCAAAAATATGATGTCGATGCATTGGCCGATGATACCGGTTTGGAAGTGCAAGCACTCAATGGGGCTCCCGGGGTATTAAGTGCCCGTTTTGCGGGTGAAAATGCTACATATGCTGATAATGTTAATAAATTATTGACTGAAATGAAAGATAAAGAGAACCGCTCGGCTCAATTTAAAACCGTTATTGCCTACAGTCATGGTCCTGATGAATATTTAATAAGCGGCACTTTAAAAGGCAAAATTGCGAAGGAACCTAGAGGAGAGGGTGGTTTTGGCTATGATTCGGTTTTTATTCCGGAGGGATATGAGAAAACTTTTGCCGAAATGGGCGAAGAAACCAAAAATAAAATCAGTCACCGTGCCATTGCATTGAATAAATTGAAAGAAATTTTGAACCGCAAAAATTAAATTAATTGATTAAACATTACATCCTTATTATCTTTATGCTTTCTGCTGGTTTGATAAATGGACAAATTTTAAATATGGAAGATTACCGTATTCATAACGATTCATTGGGCTGGAGTGGAAAAGCAGGGATTGATTTATATTTGACAAAAAACACCAAAACTTTAACCAAAATAAGTGGTCTTTGGCATGTGCAACATAAATCTAAAAAAGAGTTAATTCTTTTGTTGGCAAAATATAGCTTATTAAAAAGTGATGCACAAGATTTAATCGATCAAAGTGTGCTACATTTGCGTTATAACCATTTTTTTACCCAAAATTTAATAGGAGAATGGTTTATTCAAGGACAAAAAAACAATATCTCCGGAATTTTTTTCAGAGGACTCTCAGGTTTAGGTTTAAGGCTAAAACTGTCTAAGAATTTTGAGAAAAATAAAATATATTTCGGTACGGCACCAATGTTTGAATATGAACAAACAACCTGCAATAAGATAATAAAACTATGGCGGTGGAGCAATTATGTTTCTTTCACATTTTCGCCTAATAAACTGTTTAGTTTGGTTAGTACCACCTATTATCAACCTGTTTTTGTCCATTTTAAAGATTTTAGAATTTCATCTCAAAACAGTCTTATGTTTAAAATGACCGAGCATTTATCTTTTAAAACAAGCTTTATTTACAATTTTGATAACAAGCCGGTTAGTGGTATTCCCAAGGAACAATATAACTTAACATCAGGTGCTTTATACCAATTTTGAATGAAAAAAATTGTCATTATTGATCACGAAGATTCTTTTACGTACAATATTGTAGAACTAATCAGGCAGGCGCTCGATATTCAACCGACAGTAATTAATCATCAAAAATTATGTGTCAAGGATTTAAAGCTGTTTGATTATTTAATTTTATCACCCGGTCCGGGTTTGCCGGATGATTTTGTAAAAATAAAAACTATATTGGATGTGTATAAACAACAAAAGCCTATTTTAGGGATCTGTTTGGGACACCAAGCTATTGCCACTTATTTTGGAGGTTCTTTGTATAATTTAAAAAAAGTGGTCCATGGTCAACCACATCTTATCACCCATTTGAACAATAGTTCTTTATTCAAAAATATCCCCGCAAATTTTATAGCCGGTTTGTATCATTCATGGGCGGTCAATCCTAAGGCTTTACCTGCGGAAATAATGATAACAGCCATGAGTTCTTCCGGTGTGGTGATGGCATTGCAACACAAATTTTGGCCAGTTTACGGCATTCAATTTCATCCTGAATCTTACATGACCGCGTATGGTTTACAATTGATAAAAAATTTTGTTAATGCTTAATTTACCTGTAAATTTTATCAATCAATTTAATAAGTGGACAGCCAGTCAACGGCCATTTGTTTTTTTAATAGATTTTGAAGGGAAAAAACCGGTATTATTTCTGAAGGATGAAGCTGTACATCAAGGTCTTTTTTTTGCGACACCGAAGGCAACCAATATAACGAAAACATCGTGTGACAAAAACAAGATGATAAATTTTGATTTTGAACCGGTTCACTTTAAACCATATCAGCAAGCTTTTCAAAAGGTTCAAAATCATCTGCAACAAGGAGATACTTATTTATTAAATTTGACGTGTAAATCCAAACTTAAACATATCATAGATTTAACAGCTATATTTTGTAGAGCCAAAGCGCCCTATCGCATTTTATGGCAAAACCGTTTTGTTAGTTTTTCTCCCGAAAGTTTCATTCAAACTAAGGGTAACACCATTGTTACTTTTCCGATGAAAGGAACGATCTCAGCAGATTTACCGCATGCCGACCAACTACTGTTAAATGATAAAAAAGAAAATTTTGAGCATCATACCATTGTCGATTTATTGCGTAATGATTTGGCTCTACTTGCGACAAATATTCAGGTCAAACGCTTCAAGTTTTTACAAAAAATTAAAACGAACCGTGGCAATATTTGGCAAATGAGCTCAGAAATCCAAGGACAATTACCACCGGATTGGAAAAAGAATGCCGCTCATCTTTTTACTAAAATTTTGCCGGCTGGCTCAATATCAGGTGCGCCTAAAGTTAAAACATTATCTATAATTAAAGAAGTAGAGCAAACCCCCCGCGGTTATTATACCGGTATTTTTGGTTTTTTTGACGGGCAAGATTTTGATACTGCTGTTTTAATTCGCTACATCGAAAAAAATGGTGAAAATTTTTATTATCGTAGTGGTGGTGGCATTACGGCCTTAAGCCAAGTCAAGAATGAATATGATGAATTAATCCAGAAAATTTATGTTCCCATTACTTGAAAGTATTAAAATATTAGATGGTATGCTGCAGAATTTGGCTTATCATCAATATCGTTTTGAAGCTTCTTACTTCAAAATGTTTAAAAAATTGACCAAAATAAAGCTGGTAGACCTTATTGAAGTGCCAGAGGAAAATCAAAAAGGTATCGTTAAATTGCGCTTTTTATACAACCAAAACAATTGTTTTTGTCAATATATGACTTATAAACCTAAAGAAATCCATAAGTTAAAATTAATTTTTAAGGATAACATCCGGTACCCCCTCAAACTGACCGACAGGCGTTTGTTGGATCAGTTACGTTTACAAAAAGGTCCGGCTGATGATATTTTAATTGTGAAGCAACAAAGAATTACCGATACATCATTTACAAATATTGTTTTATTTGACGGGCAAACTTGGTGGACGCCCCAATATCCACTATTGCATGGGACTGCCCGGTCCAGACTTATGGATGAAAAAAAGATAAAGGCCGCAGATATTTTATATACAGATTTATCCTCTTTTAAATCCTTTAAATTAATCAATGCTTTATTGGATTTTGAGGAAGTAAAAGCTTATCCGGTTAGTCATATTTTGTTATAGGCCTGTTCTGATAGCTTCAACCGGATCGAGTTTGGCTGCTTTCCATGCCGGCCATAAACCGGCAATTATACCGATAACGGAAGAAATAATGAGGCCTAAAAGAACATTTTGAAGACTTAAATGAATGCTAAAGCTGGTGGTGGTTTGTGACAATATTTTGGTACCAATCCAAACCATAAAAATACCGATTATGCCACCAATCATGGATAAAAACATGGCTTCAAATAAAAATTGCCATAAAATAAAAGAATTTTTAGCACCTAAAGCTTTTTGTATGCCTATTTGGTTGGTTCTTTCTTTAACCGAAACAAACATAATATTGGCTATTCCAAATGCACCGATCAGCAATGAAAATAAAGCTAAGAAAACACCGCCCAAACGTAAGACTTGCGTGAGTTTTTCAACCTGATCTTTAACGGTATTGATATTATTAATGAAAAAATTGTTTATTTCTCCAGGTTTAATTTTTCGTTTTTGACGCAATAAAACAGTAATTTTATCGGTTAATTTTTGAATGTCAGCTGTTGGTTGAGGTGCCACAATTATGGCTGTAAAAGATTTGGTAGGCGACACAATAGTCCGGGCAAAATTACTTGAGATAAAAGCTCTGCCGTCATTACTGGGTCCAAAACCTTCTCCTTCTTTTTTTAAAACACCGATAACTTTCATTTTTTTGCCATATAAACGAACAGTTTTTCCTAAGGCTTTTTGATGGTCAAATAAAGCCTGTTTAATATCAGCTCCTAATACAATAACAGGCGCGGCATGTGCTTCTTCGGATTTATTGAAAAAGCGACCGGCGTCAAAATCTAATTCTTGAATATTGGGAAATTCGGCTCCGTCTGCTATGAGTTCGGTTCCAGAAACCGATTCCCCACCGGGGACAGTCAATTTGGCCGAGGGCATAAAAATTCTAAAAGTAACGGCTTTAACTTCATCAGGCGTCAAATTTTTATGCAAAAACTTGTATTCATCCATGGTGGGAAAAGGAAAGTTTTTACGTTTCCAACGCGGCACATTAGTATTTCCCATAAAACTGAAGCGGGTGATATATAAAGTATTTTGTCCAAATTTATTCATCGAACTCATGACCGTTTCGTTTAAAGCATCAATGGCCGAATAAATGGCGACAATTGAAAAAATCCCAATTGTTACCCCCAATAAAGATAAAAGGGTTCTTAATAGGTTGTTTTTTAGAGATTTTGAAGCAAATTTTAAACTTTCAAAGAGTTCAAAAAAGTATTTTTTCATAGATTTGACTATAGAGTTATAAATTGATTTCCAATTTACAAAAAGATTATAAACCTAGGACGAAAAAAAAGTTTTTTTATTACACTAAGCTGCTAATTATTTTTTAAATTTGTAACTTTCAACATCGATATAACACATTTATTAATAGCAAATAAACATAAACAAACATGGGATTTTTTAATTTTCTGACCGAAGAAATAGCTATAGATTTAGGAACAGCCAACACTTTAATCATTCACAAAGATCAAGTGGTGGTTGATAGTCCGTCTATCGTAGCCAAAGATATCAGAAAAAATGAATTGAAAGCAGTAGGACTGGAGGCAGCCTTGATGCAAGGGAAAACACATGAAAACATAAAAATTATCAGACCTTTAAAGGATGGCGTCATCGCTGATTTTGAAGCTTCTGAGATGATGATTAAAGAACTGATAAAAAGTATTCCGGCTTTAAAAAACCGTCTTTTTCAGCCCAAATTAAAAATGATTATTTGTATTCCTTCTGGTATTACCGAAGTAGAAAAAAGAGCGGTACGCGATTCTGCTGAAAAAGTTAATGCCACGGAAGTTTATCTTATACATGAACCTATGGCAGCAGCTATAGGAATGGGCGTTGATATCACCAAACCGAAAGGAAATATGATTATTGATATAGGTGGTGGAACAACCGAAATAGCCGTTATAGCCTTGGGTGGTATTGCCGTAGAAAAATCGGTTAAAATTGCCGGTGATGTCTTTACTTCGGATATTATTTATCATATGCGGACGCAATACAACCTGCATATAGGGGAAAAAACAGCCGAACGGATCAAGATAGAGGTTGGCTCTGCTTTAGATGAATTAGAAAATCCGCCGGAAGATATTCCTATACAAGGAAGAGATATGCTAACGGGTAAACCAAAGCAGGTTATCGTCTCTTATAAAGATGTGGCTAAAGCTATTGACAAGTCTTTGTTGCGGGTTGAAGATGCGATTATGGAAACACTTTCAAAAACACCACCTGAGTTATCAGCAGATATTTATAATTCCGGTATTTATTTGGCCGGTGGCGGAGCGCTATTACGTGGCTTGGATAAACGAATATCCGAAAAAACGGATTTGCCGGTATATATATCCGAAGATCCCTTACGTGCGGTAGTCCGGGGAACAGGGACTGCTCTGAAGCATTTTGAAAAATATAAACCCATTCTGATTAGATAGTCTTTAATTTAAAAGCGCTATTAAAAAATAAATTTGAATGTTCAAGTTATTAAGGATACTTATTTCGAATAAGAATTTTTTATTTTTTATTTTTTTAGAAATAGTATCATTTGTTTTGATAATCAAATCACATGATTATGCGCAAACCAAAACGCACGATTGGCAAACGGCTGTGGCCGGCTTTTTTGACCGGCAAATATATGCTATAAACAGTCATTTTTATTTAAAAAAATATAATGATAGTTTGTTAAAACAAAATGCGCAACTTATACAGGCACTTTTACAAAAAAAATATAATGATAAAACACCTGTTTTACCGGGACAGTTTAAAGTGAAACCGGCTTATGTTTTGACCAACCAATATACTTTTGATCATAATACTTTAATCATAAATAAAGGACGCAAAGACAGTATCATCCCTGAAATGGGTGTTGTAACAAATAATGGTGTGATCGGAGTTATTCAAAAAACATCGGGTCATTTTTCACGGGTTATTTCAGTGTTAAACAAAAGCAGTAAAATAAATGTGGCTTTAAAAAATACCAATTATTCCGGTTTTTTGGCTTGGACAGGCGAAGATCCGAATTATTTTGAAGTAATTGATATGCCGGTAAATGCAAATTTAAAAAGAGGTGATACCTTGGTCACCGGCGGCATGTCAAATTATTTTCCGAGGGGTTTATTAGTAGGAAAAATTATAGATTTTAAAACGGTGCCCGGACGAAAAAGTTATGTTATTCAGATGAAAACATTTGCTGATATGACTAATTTAGGGCCTGTTTATGTCTTGAAAAATAATTACAAAGCAGAATTGGATTCACTAAAGCTTAAACAATGAAGGTATGAGGCTAAATCTGAAAGATATTTTTCTACTTTTTATTTTTTTTCTTTTGCAAGTCATTTGGTTTAATCATGTACAAATTTTACATGTTTTTACTCCCATTGTTTTTATCTACCCTTTATTGCGTTTACCCTTACAAAAAAATGAAATTTTCAATTTGATGTGGGCATTTGTATATGGTGTTACTTTAGATATTGTTAATAATACAGGCGGTGTCTTTGCAGCCACAGCTGTTATGGTGACTTACCTTAGGAAAATGTATTTTTTGTTTTTAAAAAACCGCTCATTTGATTTAGAAAATTTTAAGATTGAACGCTTTACAGGCTTACAACGTTATGTATATTATTTTAGCTTTATTTTTTTTAGCCAAATATTAATTTATTTATTAGATTCTTGGCATTTTTCTTTATTATGGCATAAAATAGGTTTAATTTTGGTCAATACCATACTTAGCTTGGTGTTTTTTATTCTGTTTGATATTATTTTTTATAGAACATCTAAAGCATGAATCAAAAATCCTGGGGTTTTATATTTCTTATTTTGACAACTGCATTAATTATTATTAGCAGACTTTTTTATTTGCAAATTATAGATCGTGAGTATAAAAATTTGGCTATGCGCAATGCGGTCAAAAAAGAATATATTATTCCCGAGCGCGGTTATATTTATGATAGAAATAACAACTTGCTGGTCAGTAATTTGCCGGTTTATGATGTAATGGTCATTCCTAAACAACTCAAAGCCTTTGATACCCTTGGTTTATTGAAATATACCGGCATGGATAAACCGGCTTTATTAAGGGCTTTAAAAAAAGCCAAGGCTTATTCATGGAATAAAGCTTCCTTGGTCGTCCCTAAACTTTATAAAAATGAAGTGGCTTTTTTACAGGAAAAGATATATCAATTTCCCGGCTTTTTTGTCCAAAGAAGAGCTATACGTCAATATCACACCAATTCAGCTGCTAATGTTTTGGGATTTATCCGTGAGGTAAATGAAAAGGAATTGAAGAAGGATCCTTTTTATTTGCCCGGTGACTTAATTGGGAAAGCCGGTGTAGAAAAGTCCTACGAAAAAGTTTTACGGGGTAAAAAAGGTGTACGGTATTTTCTGACTGATAAATTTAACCGGAAAATTGGTTCTTATAAAAACGGCATTTATGATACACTGGCACAAGTTGGAAAAGATTTGCGACTTAGTATTGATATTAAACTTCAGGCTTTTGGCGATTCGCTAATGCGCGGCAAACGAGGGGCAATTATTGCCATTGAACCTAAAACGGGCGAAATTTTAGCCTTGGTTACTGCGCCGTCTTATCCGCCATCTTATTTAAGTGGGCGTAATAGTTCGAAAAACTTTAATAAACTTTTTAGAGATAAAAAAAACAATCCGCTTTTAGACCGTGGCTTACAAGGCGAATATCCGCCGGGTTCACCTTTCAAAATGCTTAATGGACTAATTGGTTTACAAGAAGGAGTTATAAAGCCGCAAACCTATTTTATTTGTAATCATGGATTTTATTATGGGAAGCACAATCATATGTTTTGTCATTGTGGTGCTTCCGGCAGGCCTGTCCATTTACCTTGGGCAATTGAAAAATCTTGTAATACATATTTTGCAAAATCTTATTTAAATATTATCAATCATTACAGCACACCGGCTGAGGGTTTGGACATTTGGCATAATTATCTTACTAAATTCGGTTTAGGACAGTATTTGCATACTGATTTGCCTGTGGGTTCAAAAGGCTTTATTCCGGACAGTCATTTTTATGACAGGTATTATGGAAAAAGTAAATGGTCCGCAAGTTATACTATTTCAAATGGAATAGGTCAAGGTGAGATTTTAACCACCCCGATTCAATTGGCTAACGTGGCTGCTGCTATTGCTAATAGAGGCTATTATTTTACACCACATGTGATAAAAGAGATAGATGGGAAAAAGACGGATATTGATTCCTTTTATTTGACACCTAAACAAACAGGTATCGCGTCTCAAAATTTTGATGAAATAATTAAAGGAATGGTCAATGTTTACCAAAAAGGAACAGCCCAATACAGCCGTTTAAAGGATATTGTTTTGGCGGGGAAAACAGGTACCAGTGAAAATAAAGCCCGTGTAAATGGTAAAATCGTAAAATTACCTGATCATTCCATCTTTATGGCATTTGGTCCGGTAAATAATCCAAAAATTGCCGTAACGGTTTTTGTTGAAAATGGCGGTTATGGCGCTACAATTGCAACGCCCATTGCTACTTTAATGATAGAAAAGTATTTGCGTGGTTATATTACCAGAAAAGACTTATTGCAACGTGTTTTGCAAACTGATTTGTCCAAAACTTATGAAATGAAACAAGATGGGAGACAGTAGAAAAGTTAATTTGTTTAAATATGATTGGGTGAGTGCCTTCATTTTTAATGCTTTAGTCTTTATTGGTATTGTCAGTATTTACTCAGCCACCTTTAAGGAAGGTCACTACAATTTATTGCAAACCTTTTATGGAAAGCAAATTCTTTGGCTGATTTTTAGTTATATCTTGGTTATTATGATTAGTTTTGTGCCGGTTAAAACCATTAAGAATAACGCGTCATTACTTTATTTAATAGGCTTGTTTCTTTTGATTTTAGTACTGATTTTTGGCGCGAATATCAATGGTAATAAATCTTGGTTTAGATTGGGTGGTTTTAGCATTCAGCCGGCTGAGTTTGTTAAATTATTTACCATTTTAGGTTTAGCTAAACTCTTAACCGAGCCGGATTTTAAAATTAAAAATTTTAAAAATCTGCTGCAAGCCAGCCTGCTGATTTTAGTCCCGGTAATTTTAATTTTATTACAACCTGATTTAGGTTCGGCTATTATTTTTTTATCTCTATTTTTAGTTTTATACCGGGAGGGTTTATCTATTTGGTATTATCTTTTTGCTATTTTAACCGCATCTTTATTTATGTTAACCATTTATTTTGGCGCCCAAAAAATTTTGGTAGGTCTCTTAGCTTTTTTTATTCTTTTTAACCTGTGGACCTATTATAAATACCAAAAAAATCATTGGATTATTACTATTACTATTTTAATGTTTTCAATTTTTACAGTTTTAGGCACCGGCTTTATATATAAAAAAATTCTAAAACCACACCAGCGCAACCGGATTGAAATTGTGTTAGGAAAGAAAAAAGATGATAAAGGAACAGGTTATAACCTAAAACAAGCCTTAATTGCGATAGGCTCCGGCGGATTAACAGGAAAAGGCTTACTAAAAGGTTCGCAAACACAAGGTGATTATATTCCGGAGCAACATACCGACTGGATATTAACTGTTGTTGGTGAACAATGGGGTTTTTTGGGCACGACTGTTGTAATTTTATTATACACTTTTTTATTGATACGCTTGGTTTTTTTGGCCGAAAGACAAAAACAGAAATTTGCCCGTATTTTAGGGTATGGACTCATAAGCATTTTATTTTTTCATTTTGCCCTTAATGTTTTAATGGTAATTGGTTTATTTCCCACCATAGGTATTCCGTTACCTTTTTTAAGTTATGGGGGATCGTCGTTGTGGGCCTTTACTTTAATGTTGTTTATATTTTTAAAATTTGATGCGCACAGGATAGAAGATTGGTAAACATAATTAAGCCCTTCTGCAGTACAAAAGGGCTTAAAAAATTAACCAAAATATACTCAATTATGAAAAAAATCTACATTTTTTTGTAAAAAATATGTTATAGGATCTTCTTACTAATGATGACACAAAGATAGATGACTAGTTTTAAAAAAAATATCGATAAAAGAATTATAAATATCGATGTTAACTTTTAATGTTCAAAGTTAAGTCAATTGCATTAGAATTAATTGTATTTTTGTCAAGTAAATAATAAGACTTAAGCAAGAATATGTCAAATGCTCATATAAAAGAAATAAATATCGATGAAGGTTTGTTTTTATTGAAGACAGACAATACTTCTTCAGAAAAGATTAAAATCAGTACCAAACGGAAGCATTTGTATATCCAATTTCATTTTGTATTAAACGGACAAGTGTGGTTTCATATTATTAAGGGAACGCACAAGTTGGAAATTCCAAATGAATATTCTCTGCTTTTTTTTAATCCTAAAAATATTATTCCGATTGATGCCGTGATTGAACCGAACACAAAAATGCTTTCCTTTTTATTTTCATTAGATGCTATCCATAAACTTTTAGATGATTTTGCCATCGATTTCAGTTTTTTACGACCACAAAACAAACAAAAAAAGCTTTATAACAAACGTCAATTGACAGCCAATGAATTAATTGTGCTAAATCAGATTTATAAAAGAGAGGTCCATCATAAATTTGATTATATTTATATCAAAGCGAAGATTTTGGAACTTTTTACGTATTATTTTAGTCAAAATCAGCCTGAAACGCTTGAGGATAAATGTCCGAATTTAAAAAATGAAAAAGTCGTTGAAAAAATCAAAAGAGCCAAAGAAATATTGGTGGCGCACATTAATGAACCGCCGCCCATTGAAGATTTAGCCAATCAGGTGATGTTGCCCATTAATGTTTTGAAAAATGGTTTTAAAGAAATATACGGCGAGCCGGTTTATAAATATATCTTAAATTACAAATTGGAACTTGGCCGGCATCTGTTAATGAGTAAAAAATATAGTGTCAAAGAAGTCAGTTACCAAATAGGCTACTCAGCACCCACACATTTTATTGTGGCTTTTAAAAAGAAATTTGGCATTACACCCAAAAAATACATTCAAAATTTGTAAATTTAAATTTAAAATAAATAACTATGATTAGAAAAACCCTTATTTTAACAGCGCTTTACGGCGCCTTGGCCGTCATTTTAGGGGCCTTAAGTGCGCACGCTTTAAAAAACAGTTTGTCAGATTACGATTTGAGTAATTTTAAAACAGCCGTTTTTTACCAAATTATTCACGTCATTGCCATACTGGCCATTAATGCGTATCCGCAATTTCCAAAAGTGATGAAAACAATGATCAGTCATACATTTTTAACCGGTATTACATTGTTTTCAGGTTCTATTTACTTAATTAGTTTGCATTGGTTAAGCGCCGCAAGCATTTGGTGGTTAACGCCGGTTGGTGGTGTGTTATTAATTACCGGCTGGTTAATGCTGGCTTTCGCTTTATATAAAGTTAAAGCCGATTAAAATTTAATGCCGATGCGCAAAGGGACCATTAAGTTCTTATGCGTGTACATAAAACCGGTTTGTAAATACATTGAAAAATAAGTATAGAGACCAAAATTTATTTGCAAACCGGTTACAAATTCAGCAATTAAATCGCCTTGTGAGCTTGCATTTTTTGGAAAAATATAACTATATCCCAGCCGGATACCGGTGTAAGGATTTATATATGTATTGGAAACAAAAAAATTAAATTCGCCAAAAGCAGCTGCCCCTTTTGCTTCTCCAATACTCATAAACCCCCCTGCGGCACCTATTTGAAATTTTTCATCGAAATCCCAACCATAAATCCCATTAAAGGCTATGCCATCATCTGTCAAGCGTAGTTCATGCGTGTTTTCAGATAAGGTGGAAACATAATACTTTAAGGCGCTTCCTTCAATTTTGATATAATGGCGAATTTCTGTGGCACGGTATTGTGCCAATGCTTGAAAGCCAAAGAAAAGAATAACGGGAATAACTAATTTTTTCATGTAATTTTTCGTTTGAGGTGGGTATAAACCATCATGACAAAGATAGAAAATGTTTGTCAAATTACCCCACGTGATTTTAA
Source organism: Flavobacteriales bacterium (assembly GCA_026993355.1). GTDB lineage: Bacteria > Bacteroidota > Bacteroidia > Flavobacteriales > Flavobacteriaceae > WGBX01. Next base: position 14,428 of record JALWTX010000015.1, read on the forward strand.
TTCTAAATATTTACTTATACTGTTGGCCGTCAAATGCTCCGGACTGGTGTAAATGGTGTGTATCTTATGCTTCTTTAAAATTTTAACCATCTTTTTTTTCTGATTTTCAAAATCTTGGGCTATTATTTTGTGATATATCCGGGGTTTACTTTTGGCAGGTTTGTCCAAAAGACTTTGTAGTTCTGTATTTTTAAAAATGATAACGACCAAAAGATGTTTTCCGGCCATTTTTTTTAAAAAAGGTAATTGTCGTTTTAATGAATTAAAATGTTCGAAATTTGTATATAACATGAGCAAACTGCGCGTTGGTATATTTTTTCGCACAAAATAATACAAATATTCATAATCAGTTTCTAAAAATCCGGTGTTTTGGGCATATAAATTTTCAAATATTTGATGCAATTGTTGTCTGCCTGAATTTGGTTTGATAAAACTATGAATCCTTTTTTCAAAACTTAACAAGCCCGCTTTATCCTTTTTTTTCAGGGCAATATTACTCAAAGCCAAACTACTGTTGATGGCATAATCTAACAAAGTCATCCCTTCAAACGGCAGGGCCATTTGTCGCCCCATATCCAGCAAGCTATATATATTTTGTGATTTCTCGTCCTGATATTGGTTTACCATCAATTTTTGATGTTTGGCAGTCGCTTTCCAGTTTATGGTACGATAATCATCTCCTTTTTGGTAAGTTTTGATCTGTTCAAATTCCATGGTATGTCCTAAGCGTCTTATCTTTTTAAGGCCATATTGCGATTTGTTTGCAAATGCCATTAATTCATATTGACGCATTTGTAAAAAACTGGGATAAACTTTGGTTTTAGCCGGTTGACCGGTGCGCCATCGGCGATTTACCAATTTTAATGGTGACTGTGCAAACACGTTGAGATGGCCAAAAAAGTATTCACCTCTTTTTACCGGTTTTAATTGGTAATTTATAGTCTGTTTTTCACCGCCTTTTAAGGATAAGTTTAATGCAAAATCTCTTTTTTGAAATTGAACAGGCAGCTCATCAATAATTTTTAAATGTACCGCCAAAGGATAACTGTTTTTTACATTGATTTGGATGGTGTTTTCATCGCCATTTGACATTATTGAAGGTAATACGCGTTGGGCTTCCAACTTACCGGCAGTCAAAAGGTAAATAAAATCGAAAAAACTTAGTAGTATAAAAATAAGCCATAAATATTTGCCGGTAACATAAAATAATGGATGCCAATAACCTAAAAATATGAATATAATTAAGATCCCCCAAATCCAATAAAACAGAGGTGAAAAAAATAAATTTTGATAGATATTTTTTAAAGCTTGACCAATTTTCATTAGCGGGGAACTTCAATACTTTCAACAATTAGTCCAAGTACATCTTCCTCTTCCATACCTTCTAATTCTTGTTCGGGATTTAAAATAATACGATGACGTAGCACATGTGGTAAAACCATTTTAACATCATCCGGAATCACAAAATCACGTCCTTGCAAAGCAGCATAGGCTTTGGCCGTGGTCATGGTAGCCAAAGAGGCTCTGGGCGAAGCGCCTAAAAAGAGTTGTCCATGCTCTCTTGTTTTTTGAATAATCTCTACAATGTAGGCTAAAATTTTTTCGTCTACAATAATTTGTTGGACTATTTGCCGGTAGTATAATAATTCTTGCTCATTCATCACCGGATTAATTTGTTTAAGCGGATCATTGCCTTTACGTAAATGATGATTTTGTAAAATAGCTATTTCTTCTTCTTTTTTAGGGTAAGCAACTTTTATTTTGAACATAAACCGGTCGAGTTGTGCTTCGGGCAGGGCATAGGTCCCTTCTTGTTCAATGGGGTTTTGTGTGGCCAAAACCATAAAAGGGGCGGCCAAATCATATTGTTGTCCATCTATGGTAATTTGCCGTTCTTCCATCACTTCAAATAAGGCCGATTGCGTTTTGGCCGGCGCACGGTTTATTTCGTCAATCAAGACAAAGTTGCTGAAAACAGGCCCTTTATGAAATTCAAATTCTTGCGTTTTAATATTAAATACCGATGTGCCTAAAATATCTGAAGGCATCAAATCCGGTGTAAATTGTATCCGGCTAAACCCGGTGTCTAATGTTTGTGCCAACAATTTGGCGGTGAAGGTTTTGGCCACGCCGGGGACACCTTCAATCAGAACGTGGCCATCGGCTAATAAGGCTGTGAGTAGTAAATCAATAAAATTTTCTTGGCCAACAATGACTTTAGTCATTTCAGATTTTATTTGATCTGCAGCTTTTTTTAAGGCTTGTGTATTCAATCTGTTTGGGTATTCCATAGAGAAAAAAATTTATGAATGTCGGTTTTTTATTTGGGTCAAAAGACGGTCTATCTCCAGTAGTACCTCTGTTTTGACTGCCGGATTTTGTTCTATCTTGTGTATCAGATTAAAAAGTCGATCAATTTCTTGGACTTTCAAAGATGTTTTATGCTGGAGTTGTCGTTTGATGTTGGTCTCGTTCAAGGACGTGTCAATATGCCAATAATCTCTTAATAATGTATAAAACTGTTTAATATATAAGCCGGTAATATTTGTTTGATGATTATTTTCTAAATACATATCAGCAATACTCCGGGTAAATGAAAGGGTTTCATTCTTTGGGGGAGTAACTATAGGAATGGCTGGCTGTTTGCGTTTTCCTTCCATTATAATGTAAACAAACAAGCCTAAAAAAAGTAAGCGGTAAGCCCAGCGAAAAGCCGGATTTTGCAATATATATTTAAACAAATTTGTGTCTTGGGCGCCATTCTGGTTGTGGACATCCCAATAAATGTTCGGATAGAGATTCAGGTAAGAAAAAACACCCGCCAAATATTGGCGATTATTACCTTCTAAAATAAAATAGTTGGTCAAAAAATAAGGAAACGTATGCAAAAATATTTTCCCTTTGCCGTAATCAATCGCCATAAAATTGCTTGCTGACTTTGTGTTTGGCAAAGTATAATTTCCTAAAACCGAGGTTTTAAATTCGTGGGTAGAATTCGCCGGTTTAAGACTTATATTCATAACTTTTTTGTCAAAAAAAGCCGGCTTTTTTAATTGTAAATCAGGATTTGTCAATTGCAAATTAACCGCTTTACTGGGTTTTGTGGCTGTCCATACAATTTTTTCCTTCAAACGAAGGCTGTCCAATAAATCTTTCTCAATGTTTTCGGCTGCAATAAGCACACTGTTCCCTTTTTTAACCCATTGCAACAGGGTTTTCAAACCGGTTTTGCCTAACAAGATTTGGGTATTGTACAAAACATATATGCCTTTGGCCGAATCATTTTTATGGAGAAAAATATAAGGGCTCGTTTTAACAGGTTTGAGTCTGTTGTCAAATATCTTTTTAGCTTCGTGATAAGCTATATAAGTGCCGTAAGGGATAGTGTGTTGCACGGCAAAACTCGGAGCCCAATTAATTTTTTGTTGATTATTTTCACTTAGGACCATCAGGCCGAGAAGTAAGAATAAAATGATTAATAAAAATTTATCCTTTTTTCGCATAAATATGTTTTGCTGTCTTGTAAGAGACTTAGCAAATATAATTTATTTCGTTTAATCTAAAAACTTATTTTTGTAACAAAATAAATCATTAGCCAATGAAAATAACTTTATTAGGAACCGGCACCTCGCAAGGAGTTCCTGTGATCGCTTGTCAATGTCCTGTTTGCCAATCTGAAAATTCGAAGGACAAGCGTTTACGGACCTCAGCATTGATAGAGTGGGCAGGGCACCGTTTGGTGATAGATTGTGGTCCTGATTTCAGACAGCAAATGCTCAATGCTGAAGTCGATAAAATTGACGCGATTTGCTTTACCCACGAACATGCCGATCATACCGCTGGTTTAGATGATATTCGTCCTCTTTATTTTAAGCAAAAAAAGCCTGTTCCCATTTATGGTCTACCGCGTGTTTTGGACGATTTAAAAAGACGTTTTAACTATATTTTTACCGAAAAAAACCGTTATCCGGGTGCGCCGCGTGTTTCTGTAAATTATTTGCAACCGCATCAAACTTTTACTCTTGGGGGGCAAACTATTGAAGCTTTGCCGGTTTTGCATGGCGACTTACCTATTTTGGGTTATAAACTAAACAATTTTGCTTATATCACCGACGCAAAGACCTTTCCGGATTCTACTTTAGCGGCTTTGAAAAACCTTGACCTGTTAATAATTAATGCTTTACATCACAAAGAGCATAAAACCCATTTAAACTTACAAGAATCTTTAGAATTAATCAAGATTTTAAAACCGAAAAAAGCAGTTTTAATCCATATAAGTCATTATATGGGTTTGTACGATGAAGTAGCGCCAAAGCTTCCTGATAATGTCCTGCTGGGTTATGATGGCCTGGTATTGAATGTTTAAAAATTTATTTTAAAAATAATTATTATTTTTAAAATAAATTTAAATGAGACTATTACTTTATTCTTAATATGTTTAAAAGAATTTGGTGATATCATTTTATTTTTTTTTAATTTATAAAGCATGGCTTAAATTTTTAACATTTTTTTATTGTTGCTTAATAATAATCGTTATATTTATCAAACAATAACTTATAAAACAAAAAATATTATGAAAAAAATTAGATTGCTCTTTTTGAGTTTGTTTATGTTAACAATGGTTAATTGTAAAAAAGATAGTAATGAAAGTGGTGAAGACGCTAATCAATCTAAACCTGTACCTGTTACCGTCACAAGCACATCATCAAGCCCACGACCGGCTTCAACTTTAGCTTCTTTATTATCTTTCGAAAAATTTATCCAAGCTTCCAAATCTTCTCAATCAACTTTAACCCAAAATTACACCTATGAGGGACGTAGCATTACCAAAGTAACAAGTACTTCCGGTAGCGATATACAAGTGGAGAATTTTTATTATAAAGATATGAGTAAAGGTTTGTTGGATTCAATTGTCAAAACTTTTAACGGACAATTTGCCGGAAAGGTTACCTATGAAAGCGCTAATAATAAGATTACGGCTATCCGATATTATGATGATACAAATGCTATGTATTTTCAGATGACATTCTCGAATTATAATAGTAATGGATATCCCGCCAATGTTGGTTATTTATACATAACAGATAATGGTAATGTTGATTTAGCTGGAACTATTACATATGCTAATGGCAATGTGCAAACTGTTGATTTGTCAGGACAATATTCCGGATATAATTTGACTATGACAGAACAATATACCTATGATAATAAAAAACAGGAATATCTCAATGTCGAAACCCAATTGAGTCCACTTATTGCCAAAAATAATATTACCCGTTCAGAAATTAATTTAGAAGTAGCTGGAACTTCATTGAGTCAAAGCATCTCAACCTATACCTATACTTATAATGATAATGATTATCCCATAAGTTCACAAGCAACAATAAGCTCGACTCAAAATGGAACCTCAACAACCGGTAATTTGTCTCAAGAAATTGTTTATGAGGATAAATAGTTAAAAACTCTATAGAAATTATCTGTATTTTAAGCAGTGACTTGCAATGGGTCGCTGCTTTTTTATTAAAAAATGCCCAAAATTCTTTTTTATTATACAAACAAAGTTTACTTTTGAAATAAAAAATTACTGATATGGAAAAATTAATCGATCGCTTTATAAAATATGTCAAAATAGATTCACAATCCGATCCCGAATCCAACACCACACCAAGCACCGAAAAACAATGGAATATTGCCCGTGAATTGGTCAATGATTTAAAAGAAATCGGAATGCAAGACGTTGAAATTGATGAAAATGGCTATGTATATGCGACTCTCCCGTCCAATATTGACAAAGAAGTGCCCACTATAGGTTTTATAGCACATTATGATACGGCGCCCGATTATAGCGCCGAACATGTCAATCCGCAATTTTTTGAAAATTATGATGGCTCAGATATAGTATTAAACAAAGAAAAAGGCTTGGTTTTGTCGCCTGATTATTTTCCTGAACTTAAAAAATATATCGGCCAAACCATTATACACACCGATGGTAATTCATTATTGGGAGCCGATGATAAAGCCGGGGTGGCCGAAATAATGGACGCCATGGATTATTTAATCCAACATCCTGAGATTAAACACGGCAAAATTCGTGTTGGCTTTAATCCGGATGAAGAAATAGGTTTAGGCGCCCATAAATTCGATGTCGAAAAATTTGGTGCCGATTGGGCTTATACCATGGATGGTTCTACGGTTGGCGAATTGGAATTTGAAAACTTTAATGCTGCCGGTGCTAAAGTTAAAATACATGGTAAAAGCGTTCACCCCGGTTATGCCAAAAACAAAATGATTAACTCAATGCTTATTGCAGCTGATTTTATCAAAGCTTTTCCGGCTAATGAAACGCCGGAAACAACGGAAGGCTATGAAGGTTTTTATCACTTACATAATATGAAAGGCGATGTTGAATTAACCGAATTGGATTATATTATCCGGGATCATGACCGCCAAAAATTTGAAGCACGTAAAAAATTCTTCCAAAAAGTAGCCGATGATTTTAATAAGAAATACGGCGAAGGTACGGTAGAAGTCGATATTAAAGATCAATATTATAATATGCGTGAAAAAATAGAACCGGTCATGCATGTGGTCGATATTGTGGAAGAATCTATGCAAGATTTGGGGATAAAACCCATCATAAAAGCCATTCGTGGCGGCACGGATGGGGCGCAGCTTTCTTTTAAAGGCTTACCTTGTCCTAATGTTTTTGCAGGTGGGCTTAATTTTCACGGGCCTTATGAATTTGTCCCTGTCGAATCTATGCAAAAAGCCCGCGACTTAATTGTTAAAGTAGCTGAAAAAACCGCGCAAAAATTTGGAAAATAAATAATTTACAGGCTGTAACCATCAAAGGTTACAGCTTTTTTTATAAACAATTTTTAACCAATGAAAACAAATACATTTATATACAGACATTTAGGCCCTCGTGAATCAGATTTGCCCCAAATGTTCCAAAAAATTGGGGTTGACTCAATGGAACAATTGATTTATGAAACGATCCCGGACAATATCCGGATGAAAAAACCATTGAACTTACCACCGGCAATGACTGAACAGGCTTTTATGGAGCATATTGAAGAATTGGCCAATAAGAACAAGTTGTACCGTTCTTATATCGGGTTTGGTTATTATCCGACCACCATGCCCGGCGTCATACAACGCAATATTTTAGAAAATCCATCGTGGTACACCTCTTATACACCATACCAAGCCGAAATTTCTCAAGGTCGTTTAGAGGCTTTGCTCAATTACCAGACTATGCTGACGGAATTGACCGGTATGGATATTGCCAATGCCTCCTTATTAGATGAAGCAACTGCTGCAGCTGAAGCTATGCTGATGTTGTACAATGCGCGTAGCCGAAAACAAAAAAAAGCAGGGGTCAATAACTTTTTTGTTGATGAAGATATTTTTCCACAAACAATGGCTGTCTTACAAACCCGTGCCGAAGCATTGGGCATCAATTTAATTAAAGGTGATTTTAAAACCGCTTTAATAGATGATACGTATTTCGGCGCTTTGGTACAATATCCTGCTGCCAGTGGCAAAGTTAATGATTACCGGAAATTTGCTGACATGTTAAATCAAAATGGGGTGAAGTTAGCTGTGGCTGCCGATCTTATGTCTTTGGCTATGCTCACGCCGCCTGCCAAATGGGGCGCTGATGTGGTAGTCGGTTCCACGCAACGTTTTGGTTTGCCCATGGGATATGGTGGTCCACATGCCGGTTATTTTGCCACTAAGGAAGAATTTAAACGACTTATTCCGGGGCGTATTATCGGTGTTACAGTTGATGCCCAAGGGAACCGTGCTTTACGAATGGCTTTGCAAACACGCGAGCAACATATTAAACGTGAAAAAGCTACCTCAAATATTTGTACCGCTCAAGTTTTGTTAGCGGTTATGTCCGGTATGTATGCCGTTTATCATGGACCGCAAGGTTTAATAGAAATAGCACAGACCATTCATAACCATACCAAAAAATTATTTTATGCTTTGGTTGAACTGGGCTATAAACCGGTTCACGATGTCTTTTTTGATACCTTACTGGTTCCGGTAGAAGTTGATAAAATCCGTCCTTTAGCTGAAGCAGCAAAAATCAATTTAAATTATTACCATGGCAATCAGTTAGTGGGGATTTCTTTAGACGAAAATACTACTGTTGACGATGTTGAAAAATTAGTCAAACTATTCGCCTTTGGACAAGAAATCCCTTCTTTAGACAAAAATATTGATGTTCTGCCTGATGAATTGTTACGCCAAGATAAATTTATGCAGCAAAGGGTTTTTAACAGCTATCAATCCGAAACCGAAATGATGCGTTATATTAAGCGCTTGGAACGCAAAGATTTATCTTTGACACATTCCATGATTCCTTTAGGGTCTTGTACGATGAAGCTGAATGCCTCTGCTGAATTGTTCCCCATCAGTTGGGATAAGTGGAATGCCCTACATCCCTTTGTCCCTTTAGATCAAGCAGAAGGCTATCATATCGTCATTAAAAATTTATCCAATTACTTAAAAGAAATAACCGGATTAGATGCGGTAAGTTTGCAACCCAATTCTGGCGCAGCGGGCGAATATGCGGGTTTGTTAACCATTAGAAAATATCACGCCAGCCGTGGCGAATCGCAACGGAATATAGCTTTAATTCCAGCTTCTGCACATGGTACTAATCCGGCATCTGCGGTCATGGCCGGTCATAAAGTTGTGGTGATTAAAACCACAGCTGAGGGCAATATTGATATTGACGATTTGCGGGCCAAAGCCGAACAATATCGCGATGTGTTGTCAGTTTTTATGGTAACATATCCTTCAACCCATGGGGTTTTTGAATCGGGTATTAAGGAAATGACAAAAATTATTCATGATAATGGCGGTCAAGTATATATGGATGGTGCCAATATGAATGCACAGGTCGGTTTAACCAGTCCGGGTATTATTGGAGCCGATGTTTGTCATTTAAATTTACACAAAACATTTGCTATTCCACATGGCGGTGGCGGGCCGGGAGTTGGGCCAATAGCTGTTAAAGATCATTTAGCAGCGTTTCTGCCCTCACATCCGCTTATCAAAACCGGCGGAAAATATGGTAGTGCGGTAGCCGCAGCACCTTATGGTTCCATTTTGGTCAGTTTAATATCATATGCCTATATTCGTATGGCCGGACCTGATGGTCTTAAAAAAGCAACGGAATATGCTATTTTAAATGCCAATTATTTAGAAGCCGTGTTAAAAGATTATTATCCTGTATTATATACCGGCGAACAGGGCAGAGCTGCACATGAGTTTATTGCAGATTGTCGCTCATTTAAAGAAAAAAATATTACCGTTATGGACATTGCCAAACGTTTGATGGATTATGGTTATCATGCGCCAACAGTTTCATTTCCCGTACATGATACTTTGATGATAGAGCCTACTGAAAGCGAAAGTAAGGCAGAGTTGGACCGTTTTGCCAAAGCTATGATTGGTATTTGGCACGAAATACAAGACAGTCAGCCGGAGGATGAAGATAATGTGCTTAAAAATGCCCCACATACCGAATCCGTCTTAACATCAGATATTTGGTTGCATAAATATACGCGAAAAAAAGCCGCTTTTCCGGCAGATTATTTAAAAGGAAATAAGTTTTGGCCGGCAGTCAGCCGTATAGATGATGCTTATGGCGACCGTCATTTGCATTGTACTTGTGATCCAATTGAAAAATATATGGAAGAAACCGATTGATTTTACATTAACCAATTGCATTTAACTAAAACAGAAAGTTAGTTTTAAGATTTTGATGGTAAAAAAAAACCTTGTATATTTGCAGCTTATAAAATAACATACATAATAATCATTAAAACAATATTGGCATGTATTTAACACCAGAAGTTAAAAAAGAGATTTTCGCAAAATACGGAAAATCAGAAAAAGACACAGGATCGCCTGAGGGACAAATTGCGTTATTTACTTATCGCATCAATCACCTGACAGAGCACTTGAAAAAGAACAGACATGACTATAGCACCGAAAAAGCTTTAGTCAAAATGGTAGGAAAGAGACGCAGTCTTTTAAACTATTTAAAAAACAACGATATCGAACGTTATCGTAATATTATTAAAGAATTGGGCTTAAGAAAATAAGTTTTACAATTTTTTTAAGAAGGGCAGTTAACTGCCCTTCTTTGTATTTTTAAATTACTACTTTATTTTGTCAGTTAGAGTATAAACTGAACACCAAATTAAGATTTTATTTATCTATTATGATACCAGAACCAATTAGAGAAACCATACAACTTGACGATGGCCGAACCATCTCTATTGAAACCGGAAAATTGGCCAAGCAAGCCGATGGGTCAGTAGTTGTTAGAATGGGGAATACCATGCTGTTGGCAACTGCAGTTGCTTCCAAAGATGTTAATCCGGATATCGACTTTTTACCTTTAACGGTCGATTACCGCGAAAAATTTGCTTCAAGCGGTAAATTTCCCGGCGGTTTTTTCAAAAGAGAAGGCCGTCCCAGCACCGAAGAAATTTTAGTCATGCGATTAGTCGATCGTGTTTTAAGACCTTTATTTCCAAAAGATTATCATGCCGAAACACAAGTAATGATACAGTTAATGTCACACGACGAAAATGTTCAAGCCGACTCCTTGGCAGGTTTGGCAGCATCTGCAGCATTGGCAGTTTCGGATATTCCTTTTGAAGGGCCTATTTCGGAAGTGCGTGTGGCTAAAATTGATGGCGAATTAGTCATCAACCCAAGCTATGAAGCGACAGAAAATGCGACAATTGACTTAATGGTCGGTGGAACAGAAGATTCTGTAACCATGGTTGAGGGACAAATGGATGAGGTCAGTGAAGAAGAAATGATTGAGGCCATTGAATTTGCACATGAGGCTATTAAGAAGCAAATTGCTGTACAAAAAAAATTAGTTGAAAAAATTGCCAAAGCTTTTCCTAAGAGAGATTATCCTAAAATGGAAGAAGACGAAGAGCTTTATAGTCAAATAGAAAAAGAAACTTATGATAAGTTATATGCCATAGCCAAAGAAGGTACCGGTAAACAAGAACGTACTGATAAGTTTAATGCCGTTAAAGAAGAGCTTTTAGAAGGATTTTCTGAGGAAGAAAAAGAAGAAAAAGGCAAATTAATCGGTGAATATTTTCATAAGGTGATGAAAAAAGCTGTGCGGGACCTTATTTTAAATGAAGGTTTACGATTAGACGGCCGTAAAACCAATGAAATCAGACCGATCTGGACCGAAACCGATTACTTGCCGTCAGTTCATGGTTCTGCTATTTTTACACGCGGTGAAACTCAGGCTTTAGCGACAGTTACCCTCGGTACTTCCAGAGAAGTTAATATGATTGACGGTGCAACGATCCGCAGTGAAGAGAAATTTTATTTACACTATAATTTCCCCCCATTTTCTACCGGTGAAGCCCGCCCTTTAAGAGGAACTTCGCGCCGCGAAATCGGTCACGGTCACTTGGCACAACGTGCTTTGGAACCGATGGTGCCCGAAGATACACCTTATACCATACGCGTAGTATCAGATATTTTAGAATCTAATGGCTCATCCTCTATGGCTACAGTTTGTGCCGGTTCTATGGCGTTGATGGATGCCGGTATTCAAATGAAAAAACCGGTTTCGGGTATTGCCATGGGATTGATTTATGATGAGGATACTAAAAATTATGCAGTTTTGTCTGATATCCTTGGCGACGAAGATCATTTGGGTGATATGGATTTTAAAGTCACCGGAACCAAAGATGGTATTACTGCTTGCCAAATGGATATCAAAATAAAGGATTTGAAACGCGAAATACTGGAAAAGGCTTTACATCAAGCCAAAGAAGGTCGTTTGCATATTATGGGCGAAATGGAAAAATCCATTTCAGAACCGCGTCCGCAAGTGAAAGATTTTGTGCCGAAAATGGTTAAGGTCGAAATTGACAAAGACTATATTGGCGCCGTTATTGGTAAAGGTGGAAAAGACATCCAACAATTACAAGAAGATACCAATACAACCATTGTGATTGAAGAAGTAGATGGTAAAGGGGTCATTGAAATTATGGGAACCGATATGGATAACATCCAAAAGGTGTTAGACCGTATTGAGATTATTACTTTTGAGCCTGAAGTAGGTGAAGTTTACGAAGGTCGCGTTACTTCAATTAAAGATTTTGGTGCCTTTATTGAAATTGCGCCCGGAACTGAAGGCTTGTTGCATATTTCTGAAATAGATTGGAAACGTGTGAATAATGTTTCTGATGAATTAAAAGAAGGTGATATTGTCAAAGTAAAACTTTTAGGCATAGACCGTGGTAAAATGAAATTGTCACGCCGCGTTTTACTACCACGACCTCCCAGAAAAGATAAAAATGAAGAAAAATAACACAAATTATTTTACTTTTAGTAACTGATAAAAAAACGGCTTTCATTTGAAAGCCGTTTTTTTATGAAGAGCCACCCACGGGACTTGAACCCGCGACCTGCTCATTACGAGTGAGCTGCTCTACCGACTGAGCTAAGGTGGCAATGTGCTTGCAAAAATAATGAGTCCCTATTAATTGTACAAGAAAAAATATTAAAATAAATCAATCCCGCAGCCCCTGTGAGAATGCAGATTGTAATTTAGACATCAACTTGCTTGCTATGTCGAAGCTTAAAATACCATAACAAATACAAAATTAAATAGACAATACCAATCCCGATAAAGGCCGGATAAGGATTGTCGGCACTACTGATAGAGCCTAAATAAGTTAGAACGATGGCATAAGGCAGGGTTCCCAATAAATAATATAAAATAAATTTTAAAAAATTGAATTTCATCATCCCTGATAAACAACAGGTAGCTTCAGGCAACATTGGTAAGGCTCTGGCAATAATAAGCATACCGAAACCCAAACGATGAAATATACTATTTACTTCATCAATTTGTTTTTTATCTTTTATTAAAATTGTTAACATTTTATTGCCGGACCAATGGCACAGCCAATAAGCAATAGTACCCGACAGAAGCATGCCAATGGTACTTGCTATGAGTCCCAATTCAAAACCTAAAATATGACCGGCATAAGTAACAATTAAAATGGTAGGGACTGATAAAAAAACATCTGAAGCCAACAAGGCAGCCACTATAAAAGCTATTTTATAAGGATTGGCATGTTGTATTTCTGATAAATATTTTTGGATATCTGCCACACTTAAAATGCCGGTTAAATTGATCAAAGCAAATATTAAGGCAAAAATACCGATGATGATTAAATAAAGTTTAATGAGTGATTTCATTTGCTTTAAAGCTTAAAGAAAGAATAATATAGAGCAAAATAATAAGTGGAATAGCTGCATATGAAAGAAAAGAAATTAATAAAATGCTTGAAAATATAAGTATGTATTTAGACTGATTATTTTGCCAAGAAAAATCTTTAAATTTTAAACTGAATAAAGGTATTTCTGCATTGAGTAGATAGGCAGAGAGTATGGTGAGTAAACTCAATAAATAAGGATTGTTTAAGAACCGGCTGATGGCCTGATATTCTTCATTGAAAATAATTAATGCCAGTGAAATTATAAATAAAGCATTGGCCGGTGTGGGAAGTCCAATAAAAGAAGTGGATTGACGGCTGTCAATATTAAATTTGGCTAAGCGATAAGCCGATGCCAAGGCAATGATTAAACCACTTAAAGCCCAATAATATTTAACATTACCACTTGGCTCTAACAAAGAAATATTTAAACTGTGTGCCAATAAGAAACTCATTACAAATGCCGGCACAACGCCACTTGTAACCATATCGGCCAATGAATCTAATTGCAATCCTAAAGGGCTGGAAACTTTAAAAGTCCGGGCGGCTAAGCCATCAAAAAAATCGAAAAAAATGCCTAAGCTTACAAAAAATGCGACCCAAAACCAATTTTGTTTAAAAACATAGAGCAAAGCTATTAAGCCGGATGATAAATTTAATAAAGTAAGTATATTTGGAATATGTTTGGTCAGTTTCATAAAAGAAGGACTTAAATAAGATAACAGTTTCTATCGACGATTATTTTCTTGCAAATGTAACTATTTTATTAAATTTGTTGGTTCTATTTTTAGATAATTATGGGAAAAATCCAATTACAGACCGCACAAAATATTATAATTGAGCAGAATTTAGCCGGTATTCGTCAACGTATATTGGCAGTGATATTAGATATGCTTTTTCTGGGCTTATTTTATTATTTACTTTTATTGATTTTATCAAAAACAGCTTTTTTTAATAAGTTTTCTGTTTGGTCATTTATGTCCGTTTTAATGTTACCTTATTTTTTATACTATCCTTTATTTCAATATTGGAACAATGGCCAAAGTTTCGGAAAACAAATTATGCGGATTAGAATTGTCAAAACTGATAACAGTCATCCCAGATTGGGCGATTTTTTAATCAGATGGGTTTTGCGTTTGTTCGAAGTGAATATGATTCCGGGTTTAGCACTGATTGTGATGCTGTTTTCTGATAAAAAACAACGTCTGGGTGACTTAGCTGCTAATACAGTGGTGGTCAAAGATCAAATTTTGGCCTCCTTAGACCGGAGTATTTTTGAAGAATTGTCACAGGATTATCAACCTGTGTTTCCCTCAGTAAAACAATTTAACGACCGGGACATTCAAAAGATTAAAACTATTTTGCAAGAAGCCCGTGTCAAGGAAAACAAGAAAATTTTAAAGGCATTGGTCCATAAAATTGAGAAAATTTTACAAATAGAAAAACCAAAAGATTGGTCTTATTCAAAATTTATAGATCAAATAATTAAAGATTACAATTATTATGCCCGTCATTTTTAGGCAGTATACTTTATTTTATGAAATTCGATCATTTAAAAAATTCTCTTAACGCCATTAAATATAAAAGACTATCAGGTACAGAAGCCCATAAAATTATGATGGGGACGGAGGTGCGGGCGGATATTTTTAAAAAAGTGCGTCATACTACGCCGGTTAAGGAAGCCGCTGTTATGGCACTATTATATCCTGATAAGGCTAATCTTACACGTTTGGTGATGATTTTGCGCAAAACCTATAACGGTCATCATTCGGGACAAATTTCTTTTCCAGGTGGAAAAAGAGAAGCTTTTGATGCCGACTTATGGCATACGGCTTTAAGAGAGACAAACGAAGAAATAGGTATTTTACCTGAAAAAATACAATATATTCGTCATTTAACACCGTTCTTTATTCCTATCAGCAACTTTCGGGTACAGCCTTTTTTAGCTTTTGCCAAGTCACCTCTTCAGTTTGAAAAAGATCCGTATGAAGTAGAAGAAATCCTTGAACTGCCTATAAAGTCTTTATTAACCGAGCCTTTGGTGAGTATTAAGCACAGTTATTTCGGACAAACTTATCAACTCAAAGCTTTTCAAGTGGGGCAAATTAAAATTTGGGGTGCTTCTGCTATGATTTTGTCTGAAATAACCGCGCTACTCCATAAATTATAAAATATATTGTAAATAAAGCATGGCGGCAATTGATAAAACAATAATTACGGCCGATTTTTCTTTCTCCATGTTTTCTTGAGATTCGGGGACTATGTCAGCAAAAACAACCCAAAACATAGCACCTGCAGCAAAACCAAGTCCCACGGGTAAATATTGTTTGAAATAAGTAATAAACATAAAGGCCGGTACGGCAAATAAGGGTTGAGGCAAGGATGTAAATATACTCCATAAAGCAGCTTTCCACCACGAAACACCTTTGGCAACCAATCCGGCACTGATGGCCAAACCTTCGGGTATATTGTGAATGGCAATGGCTATGGTCATCATTAACCCGAATTTAAAAGTGCCGCCAAAAGAGGTGCCTAAACCGATGCCTTCGGCAGCAGAATGGGCCGTCATTACAATGATGATAAGAATAGCTTGTTTATAATTTTTAAAAAAACTTTCTTTATTGACTAAAAACATCGGGGTGTCGCGGTTAGATTTTTCAAATTTATCTAAAATATATTCAACTGTTCCAATAAAAATCAAGCCTAAAATTATTCCGCCAATAACTTTAGGATAGCTGTAATCAATCCCTTCAATAATCAGACCTATACTTGCACCGGTCATCAGTCCGGCAGCCAAGGCATTAGAAACACCTGAGACGGTTGGGGTAATTTTTTTGATAAAAATAAAGGGTATGGCGCCTAATCCCGTTGCAATAGCGGTAATCATAGCGTACCAAAATACATTCCAAGTTTCGTGTGTCATAATTTTTTATTTAATAGTTGGTTTTATTTTCAAAAAATTCGTATGCATCAATAAGGTCTAAAAAGGCGCCATCAAAACCGGCAGATATAATCTTTTTGAGATAAGATTGATTATTGCCATATATGATTTTTTGCCAGCCGGGTTCCCAATAACGGACTTTATAATTCCCATCCCATTCAGGATTTTCTTCGTCAAGCCATATGGGAGGGTCGGCTACCCAATGAGGTTGCCAATAATAGCGGTAATCTTCTGCTTCCCCAATAGATAAATAAGATATAACCAAACGTTGTCCACCATTTGCTTTGGTTTTTAAACGTTGTATGTCATTTGAAGTGAAGGGGGTATTTTGGTCAAAAAATAAGTCTAAAATTAAGACATCATAATTTGTGGCACTTAATTTTTCCATTAAAATGGACTTGCTCGAAAATCCTTCATAATTAATCAAGTATAAATAATTTTGTGCTTGATTAAGATTTAGAATATCAGCGTTGTTTTCATGATAAGGGCGTACGGCTGGAATTATATTTAGTGCGACATCCGGTGCTTGAAAACCTATAAAATTATTGTTTTTTACACTGTCTCTTGAGGCTTGTATAACATCAGGTTCAAAACAATAATCCGTTACTAATACAGATTTATCTTGAAGTCGAAATTTAGTCAAAAATTTTTTTAAATATTGTGTTTTTTCAACAGGTGTCGGTTCATTAATAGTGTTATAGCCAAAGAAAAGCCCTTCTTGTGACTGTCCCTCTAAGGCGTTCAGGTAATCCCGGTGCAAAGGGGCATCCGGCTGGCCTGTAGTAGTGAGTAACTCAACGCCATTTTGTGCGATTATAATAAACCCCGGCTTTTGTATTTTGCCATAATCACTGATATGAATCACAAATTTTCGCATTTCAGCTTTAAAATCAATGTCATCGTAGGTATAGGCTCTTTTGATTTTATGGCAAGAGCTAAGTGTGAGCAAAAAAAAGAGAAAATATAGTTTATGCATTAAAAGTTTGTTTGTTAAATAACAAAGATAGAAAAATTGTAGAATAAAATTTTATTTCTTTTTACGCAATTCTATCATTAACAATCCTGATACAGAAATGATAGCAGTAAAAATTAACATTAAAAAGCTGTCTGATGCAGTTATATTTAAAAGCCATAATAAAGCGCCCACAAGAAAAGGTAAACCGATAAATAAATATTTAAAATAAAGAATGTGATTTTTATGGGCGACTAACTTTTCTAAGTATTTGTAAGTTTGAATAATGATAATGACAAAAAAAAGTAGATAAACATATAAAATTAAAGCTGCCTGAAAATAAAATGGTTTGGAAGAAACACAATAGAGGTTAAAAAGACATATTTGGTTTTTATGGCTGATTAAAACGATGGTCAATGCCAACAAATATAAAAGGACAGTATAAAAGAGATAAAAATAGATTTTGTCTCTTAATGCTTTTTTTCTGTTTTGTTTTTCAAAAAGATTTGTCATTCCTTATTTAGATTGATTTAAAATAATATGCAAAAATACACTTTTAATTTTATAAATTAAACTGCCTAAAAATGCCAGGACAAAATATGAGCCGATTTTTGGCCCTGTCCAAAACTTGTAAGGTCGAAGTTTTTAATTTTATTTCTTCTTAAGTACCTAACCAATATGGGTATATGTTTTTGATAGGCGACCAAAGTAGTGTATAGCCCTACTTGGTTTTTATATAAAATACTTTCATCAATATAGGTTTTAATAAATTGAACTTCCCCGCCATCAATCCATAATTCGTTTGGAAGGCCTTTAAAATTACGTCCGTCACGGGTCAAATTCAAAGCTTTGTTTTTTCTTAAATTGGCTTTTTTGGCTGCTATCTCTGAAGCATAGAAAGGTGGATTACACATGGTGGCCATAAATTTCTCTCCCGGTAAAATAATATCTTTCAATATTTGTTTGGTTTTTTTTTGGTAGGCCAAATGAATACATTCTTCTAAATGGTTTCCGGCAATAATTTTTTCAGCGTTTTTTAAACTTTCTGTGCTAATATCACTGGCTTTAAATTGCCATCCATAAATTTTACATCCTAAAATAGGATAAATTATGCTGGCACCGGTTCCAATATCTAAAATATAATTGGTATTGGGAATATTTTTTTGCGCTGTCAATAAGTCATGTAAATAATGAATATAATCAGCTCTACCCGGTACCGGCGGACATAAATGTCCCGTAGGAAAATCCCAATATTTTATACCATAATCACTTTTTAATAAAGCGGTGTTGAGAAGTTTAACAGCCCGGTCATTCCCGAAGTCTATCGTATATTCGCCTTTAGGATTCTTTTTAACATACTTTTCCAATTCAGGAATAGCCAATTTTAACTTTTTAAAATCATATTTTCTCTTGTGTTTATTGGCTTTATGCATTTTTAATTATGTTTTTAGGATGATTTCTTTAAAATCCGGCGATTTTGGCAAGTTTGCTAATTTTTCATAAACTTCCGGTGGCAAAACAGTTAATTTTCGTTTGACTAAATCAATCCAAGCGCCATAAACTTTAACAATTGCCGCAAGTTCATCATTTTCATTATAGATATGGTGGGTAAATTCCCATCGTTCTAATTTTGGACTGGCAGCAGTCAGTAACATATCTACTTTTATGTCGCTTCCCATTCTGATTTCTTTTCTATAACTGATTTCTTCTTTAAACAAAACCGGACCGATATTTAGTCTGGCAAATTCTTCTATGGAAAGATGATGTTTATTAAAAAAACGGACACGTACTTCGGCAGCATAGTCGCTGTATGCAGAGTGTCGCATATGTCGGTTGGGGTCAAAGTTTGCCCAAATGGTTTTAAAAGTTATTTTCATAATTTGATTTTTTTACAATAATTGTTGATCGGCAAAGCTATAATAATTTTTTCCGGCAATTATTAAATGATCTAATAATTGGAGGTCAAGTAAACTAGCTGCATTTTTAATTTTTTGGGTTATCTGTTTATCAGCCGGACTGGGCAATAAGTTTCCCGAAGGGTGATTGTGTGCGATGATAAAGCCGGTGGCATTTTTTTCTAAAAGACGTTTTAACAACAGCCTGATATCAATCAGGGCACTGTCTAAGCCCCCTTTTTGTAAATGCTCTAAACTAATAATGGTATTTTTTCTGAGCGCTACCAGCCAAAATTCTTCTCTATTTTTATCGGCTAATTGGGGTGCAAACAGTTTGTAAGCTTCTTCAGAGCTTTTAATTGTTTTTTGAGCGAGTGCTTTTGCTGCGTTTCGTCTGCGGCCTATTTCCAAAGCAGCAACAATACTGATCGCTTTGGCTTGCCCAATACCTTTGTATTGCATCAAATCTATAAGGTCGAGCTTGGCCAATTGTTCCCAATTATTTTGATGATTATTTAAAATCCGTTTGGCTAAATCAACTGCCGATTCCTCCCGGTTACCACTCCCAATTAAAATAGCCATTAACTCGGCATTAGACAATACATCGACTCCCTTTTCGACCAGTTTTTCTCTCGGACGATCATCCTTGGCCCAATGCCGGATAGTTTTTTTCATGGGTTTATCTTATGTGTAATTTTATCAAAATCCAAACCGCCATAATTACCGCTACTCATCAGCAGTAAAGCGGTATTATCCATATTTAAATCGTACAGGTATTGATGCAATTCTTGAGGATTGGTAAATACTTTTAATCCGGGAAAATTAAATTCTTCTTGGATAAGACTTGCCGCAATGGGTTCCAATCCTTTTAATACCACTGCTTTTGGCGAATAAAAAACAATGGCTTCATCGGCAGCATCGAGTTTGTTTTTATATTCGGGTAAAAACTTTTTATTAAGACTGCTATAAGTATGTAATTCTAAGACCGCGACTAATTTTTTATCGGGAAAACTTTCTTTTACCGCTTTTACGCTGGCCGCTACTTTAGATGGGGCATGGGCAAAGTCCTTAAAAATAATACTTTTATCGTTTTCGGCCAAAACTTCCAAGCGTTTGTCGGCACCTTCAAAACTTTGTATGGCTTGGTAAAATGCCTGGTATGTTATCCCCATTTCACGGCAAATTAATCTGGCTGCTTCGGCATTTTGCATATTATGGGCACCTATAATTTTTAAGGGAATTTTGTTGTTTTGGTTTAACAGGTAAAAGGTATTTCCTTCCTTTTGATATGCCGGTGTTTTGTAGGCTATTTTTTTTAGATCGGGCCGTTTTTTTTCGGCTATATTTTTGAGGGTTTTGTCTTCTTCATTGTAAATGAGTGTACCGCCTGGGGTGATGGTATCGATATATTTTTCAAACTGCCGGATATATTCAGCTTTGTCAGGAAATTTGTTCATATGATCCCATGCAATACCACTGATGACTGTTAATTGCGGTTGGTACCATAAAAATTTAGGCCGCGGATCAATGGGGGAGGACAAATATTCGTCACCTTCCAAGATAATGGTATCGGCTTGGTCATCTAATTTTACCATGGTTTCAAATCCTTGTAATTGTGACCCCACCATATAATTGACTTGTTTGTTTTGTTGTGACAACACATGCAAAATCATTGAAGTGATAGTTGTTTTCCCATGAGAACCGGCTATGACAACCCGTTTTTTATCTTGGCTTTGCAGGTATAAATATTCGGGATAGGAATAAATATTCAAGCCTAATTCTTGGGCTTTTTTCAATTCGGGATTGTCTGGTTTGGCATGCATACCTAAAATAACGGCATCCAATTTGGGGGTTATTTTTTCGGGATACCAGCCAAATTTTGGTGGCAATAATCCATATTTTTCAAGTCGACTTTTAGACGGATCAAATATTTCATCGTCGCTTCCCATTACTTGATAACCTTTTTTATGTAAGGCAATAGCCAAATTGTGCATAGCAGCACCACCTATAGCAATAAAATGAATGTTCATAAATATTTTTAAATGTTTAATTTATCAATTTCTCCTTTTCCTTCCCGGATAATTTCCGGTGTTTCTCCTGACAAATCTATAACCGTTGAAGGTTTATTGTCGCCGTAACCGGCATCGATAATTATATCGATCAAATTGCCCCATTTTTCGTTGATTAATTCAGGATCGGTTGTATATTCTACGACTTCATCTTCATCTTTGATAGAAATATTGACCAATGGATGTCCAAGTTTTTCTATAATTTTTTGTAGGATTGGATTGTCAGGAACACGCATGCCAAAAGTTTTACGTTTTTTAAAAATTTTCGGCAAATTATTATTGGCAGGCAGAATCATGGTATAAGGACCCGGAAAGGCTTTTTTTAATATTTTAAAGGTCGGTGTGTCTATTTGTTTGGTATATTCTGATAAGTTACTAAGGTCAGAAAATAAAAAAGTGAAATTGGCTTTATCTACCTTCACCCCTTTCAGCCGGGCAAGTTTTTCGATGGCTTTGTTATTTTTTATAGAAGCCCCTAGTCCGTAAACCGTATCGGTGGGATAAATCACCAAACCGCCGCTATTTAAAGTTTCGACGACTTCATCAATAAGGATTTGATCGGTGTGATCATTGTAAAGTTTGATAAATTTTGCCATTTTGAAAATTTTTAGAATTGAATAACTACCATATTGTAAAATGCGATTTGTATTCGCGATAAAATTCTTTTAAAAATATACGAAGCATGGTATAAGTTGGAACAGCTACAATCATACCGATAACGCCAAATAAAGTGCCGGCAATCATGATTACCAAAAAAATTTCTAAAGGATGTGCTTTTACACTCTTGGAATATATTAACGGAACATCGACAAAGGCATCCCACATTTGGATCAGGATATACCCAATGCTGATATTGCGTAACAAGATAAACATGCTTTGTTGGTCTAATTGATTGATTTGCGAGGTCATAGATAAACTGATCATAATAATCCAACCGACAATAGGTCCTATATAAGGTATTAAGTTCATCAAAGCGGCCAAAAGTGCGATAAAAGTCGCATTAGGGACTTGCAATATGTTTAATAGAATGGTGTAAAGTATAAAAATAATGGTAATTTGCAGACTAATCCCGATAAAATAACGTGATAACAAATCTTTGATATTGGTAAAAACTTTTTGAAATTGAGATTTGTCATTGTCCGGAATAAATTTAAAAAGAAAATTAGTAGTAAGGTTATTGTCTTTTAAAAGAAAAAAGGAAATAAAGGCTACGGCAAAAAATCCAACGATAAAATTTCCTAGAAAGTTAACAATTGTATTGACCAATTGGGGCAAAATTTTAAGATTGATTTCTTTAAAAATACTATTTAAGGTAAAGCTATCTAATAACGTGATATTTTTATGGTGCAAATAGCTTTTGACATTTTCTAAGAGCAAAACCATTTTTTGCTGAAAATCATCGATGTTTAAAGCAGAAAGATTTTGTGCTTGTGCCAAAATAAGTGGCACAAAAATGGCAAATAAAGTGATGAAAATACCAAAAATGACAAATAAACTAAAGGCACTTGCCAGCGTATCTTTCATTTTGAGATGTTTGATAAATATTTTTTTTAGCGGACGCCCAATAAGAGAAACCACCAAAGCAATAATAATATAAACCAAAACTGTACGAATAGCATATAAAAACCAAAGAATAAGCACAATGGCTAAAAGTGAAAAAACAGCTTTGACAATGCCTTTGGCAATAATATTAGATTGATTTTCTTCCATAATTTATTGGTATAAAGTTTGATCCAACACTTTAAATTTTACCTGACCATTTTGGTCAATATCATATCGCAAGATAAGGCTACCTTGATAGGTACCATCAGTAAAATGCGCAATCATCCACCGGTGGTTTAAGACTTTAACATCGTCGAAATGCATTTTGCCGGCCATGCCTGCAAAGGGTATTAAAGGATTGTCACCTTTTTGTTTTTCATTGGTTTTTAATAACAATTTTTTCAGATATGCTGGCCATTTTTTTTCTGTTTCAAAAGCTTTATTCAAATAAATCATAGCTTTTGGATTACCTGCCAACGAAAAACGATCTTTTTGATGAAGCGAATCGATGGTATGCTTAAGATTTTTGATAGAATCTTCTAAATGGATGGCATATTGTATATTATTGTCATATCCTTCATTTGTTTCTTTTAATTCTTTTTGTAATTGGTGTTCTAGAATGGTCTTTTGTCGGCAATTAAAAATTAAATAGCCGCTAAGCACCAATAAAAAAACAACAAGGCTTACACATACTTTTTTCATCCGGAGAGTTTTGCCTAAAAATACAAAAAAACCGCGGATTTTAGTTTCCACGGTTTATAAAAATTTAAAGCAACGGTTTATCATTTATACGGCGGCAGTTTTTTTAGCTTTGGCAGCTACCACGCGGTCATATACAACTAAACCTATGATGGTGAGAAGACCAATTCCGGCAATTATATACCAAATTTGACTCGGATGGTAGGTATCCCATAAATATTGGGTGAGTTGGTCCGGCGTCATATGTAAGGCTTCGGCTGCTTTATGTATTAAATCAGTTTTTGAAAATTCGCCGCTCAATGGCAAATTTTCAATCCCGTGTTGCTTAGCATATTCTTTAATTTGCTTGACAATGGGTTTCCAATTTTCGATATGTTCTTTTGGTGGAATAAATTTAAGAACTTCTTCAACATTTATGGCTTGCAAGGTCCTTAATTTTTCGATAAAGGCTTCTCTGGACAAAGGTGAGCCAATTGCCGGCATTTCTATTCCTTTTTCTTTTAACAAACGTTCTAACAAGCTGATCTTATCGGCATACTTTTCATACAAATCGCCGGTAATCCATTTGGTCAATAAATTGGCAAATGCAATAGGCAAAAAATAAGTTCCCATATAAAGGGCTTCTTTCCCTTTGGGCGATATTTTGGCAATATAGTCCGAGAATTTTGGGTTAGAAGTCATTTCGCCAATAGCAAAAATGAAAATACCAAAAATGGTATAGAAAACATTGTTAGTATAAAAGGATAAGGCAATCCCGATAATGGCAATCAGGATACCGGACATCATGGCATTAATAGGTTTCCATTTTAAAATAATGGTTGAAATGATCATCTGGAAGACTACAATAAAAAACGCATCTAAATTGACAATCATTTCAGGATTAACACCTCCTTCTTTATTTTTGAAAAATTCGGCAAACCAATGCGGAATAAAAGCCGCATGTTCTAAGAAATCGCCCAGCGGCTTGGTATTTACCCAATCTTCAATAAAGGTTGGCAAGGTATAAAACAACTGGTTAAACATCAACCAAAAACCAATCATAATGGTTAGCAATAACGTTAATTTCATATCTGAAAGTGCTTCGGCTATGTTTTTAAAAGAGCGCTTGATGCTTTCGGTTATCGATTCGGTGTTTTTTTCGCGGTTAGGTTCTTTAAATAAAAATAAGACCAATAACATATTAACCGCAATGGAAGAGGTGGCCATAATAAAGACAATTTTCCAGCCATAGGCGTCGCGTAATTTGGCTGAGAATAAAGGACCGAAAAACCCGCCGATATTGACCATCATATAAAACACCCCAAAACCAAATGAAGAATTTCGTTTATCGGTTGATTTGGTTACAATGGCCGAAGCAATAGGTTTAAACATGGCTGCACCGACGGCCACCCATAAAAAGACTAAAAAAACAGCCGAGTAGGAGGTAACGGTTCCCATAAAATAGTAGCCGGTTCCTAATAAGGTATAGGCTATGATTAAAGATTTTTTATAGCCTATTTTGTCGGCAATAGCGCCGGTAATAATGGGTAGTAAATACAAGATGAAAGTCACATAAGACATGATTTCACCTTTTTGGATATGATTAAATCCTAAAGCGCCATCATCGGTCGAACCGGTTAAATATAATGCCAAAACGGCAAACAATCCATACCATGCCCATCGTTCAAACAATTCCATGGCACTGGCCACCCAAAAAGGGCGTGGAAAAGACTTCAATAAGCCTATAAATCCTAAATTTTCCTCTTTTTTATTCATAATTAATTTAATTTTTTAAGTTAAACCCTGCTACCGTTTAAAGGAACAGGGTTTTTTTGATTGAGTTATTATTGGTTAATCAAAATTTTGTTAGTGTATTCCTTTCATGGCTTTGTTCAATAAAGGAGAAATCAAAACAATGATTAAACCTGTCGCAAACATTACCCACATTATAAAAGGATACAATTCGATATGATGGCCTTTGGCATTGAGATTGTTCAAAATCCCTTCTAACATTCCAGCCATATAGTTACCCGCAGCAAAACTGGCCATCCAAAGTCCCATAACAACAGACACTAATTTTGTAGGTGCCAATTTGGTAATCATGGATAAACCGATGGGGGACAACATTAATTCGCCTAAAGTTAATAATACATAAACAGATACTAACCACCATGGCGATACTTTAACACCGGTATCGGCAATATGTTGGGCTTGTGTCATGACAAAAAAGGCAATCCCGCCTAAAAATAATCCTAAAGCAAATTTGATTGGGGTACGTGGGTTAAGATGAAGTTTGTCTAGTTTTAACCACATAATAGAGAATAAAGGCGCAAAAATCAGGATGGCAAATGAGTTAACATTTTGAAACCAAGTAGCCGGAATTTCAGGGCCTTCGGAAGCGAATTTTAAGATGGCGAACAGGCCGAATATGAGGGTTGAAATACCACTGTATTTACCTAATTTTTTGGCCAACTGTAATTTTGCAGGATCGTCTGAGTAAATTTTTAAGTAAATAGTGTAAACCCAAGTAAGTAAAGAAATAAGAGCTAAGCCACCCCAAATTTTAATATCGATTTGACCGATAACAGGAAGATTAAAACCGCTTAATTGCCGGTCGGTGTTGTCACGGGCAAATAAACTAAAAGTTCCGCCGGCTTGTTCAAATCCTGCCCAAAAAACGATATTGAATACTGCCAGTACTATTATCACGGCCATTCGGCTCCATTCGTCAGCACCATTGGTACCTTTGTATATAATGTAAAATAATACTAAGAAAATAACAATTAATCCGCCAATGGCAATGACTTCAGTAACCGAATCAGGCAATAGACGCCAAAGGTAAATGACGATAAAAGTGGCGACTATCAAGCCAATAGCATATATAAAGATTTCACGCCAATCTTTTTTGTCTAAAACTGTTTTTTCCGGTGGCGTATGAGGGGGTAATCCTTCGTGTTCTAAGGTTCTCTCTTTCCATTTTAGCCATAAAACACTGAGTAGCATACCAATACCGGCGGCTAAAAAACCATAGCCCCAATTTACCCCTTCGCCTAAGCCTCCGGCAATAAATGTACCTAAAATGGCACCGAGGTTAATACCAAGGTAAAAAATATTGAAAGCCGCATCTTTCATCGGATCATTGTCGTCATAAAATTCACCGACAACCGTCGAAATATTGGGTTTAAAAAACCCGTTCCCGATTATTAAAACCCCTAAGCCGAAATTGAATAGAAATAAACGTGTTTGCGGATCTAATTGATCAGCTAAAAATGCACTGGCAGCCAATAAAAACTGCCCGATTGCCATCACAATACCACCAATATAAACCGTTTTACGTTGCCCTAAAAACTTATCTGAAATCCATCCGCCTAAAATAGGGGTTAAATAAACTAAACCGGTAAATAAGGCGTATATTTCTAAGGCTTGTTCGCGTGGTAAGCCAAAACCATCGTCAATTAATTTAGCTGTTAAATATAGCGTCAGTAAGGCCCGCATCCCATAGTAGCTGAATCGTTCCCACATTTCGGTGCCGAAAAGGGTATACAGCGCTCTGGGATGCGTTTTTTTAAACTCTTGTTTCATAATTTATCTTTTTTCGTTTTATAAAAGTTAATGTTTGTTTTTTAATTATAAGTTGTTCTCGATATAATGCAGCATTTTTTTATACAAATGATGACGTGTTTTTCCGCCGTAAATCCCATGATTTTTATCGGTATAAATCATTTCATCAAAGGCTTGATCATTTTCCTGCAACTTTTTGGCCAAACGCATGCTGTTTTGCAAATGCACATTGTCATCGGCGCTCCCATGTATGAGTAAAAACTTACCTTTTAAACCATTAGTAAAATATAAAGGCGAATTATCATCATAGCCTTTGGGGTTATCTTGTGGCAAGCCCATATAACGTTCGGTGTAAACGGTATCATAAAATCGCCAATTGGTTACGGGGGCAACGGCAATGGCTAAATGAAAAATATCCGCTTTTTTTAAGATGGCATTACTGGACATAAATCCGCCGAAAGACCAACCCCAAATGCCGATTCGTTTGGGATTAATGTATGTATTTTTTGCCATTTGTTTGGCTACTGCTGCAATATCTTCCAATTCTAATTTGCCTAATTGACCATAAGTTAGTTTTTTAAAAAAAGCACCGCGTCCACCTGTACCACGGGGGTCCACAGAAAGGATGATAAAACCTTTTTGTGCCAACAAAAAATGATAGTAATCGTTGCTGTTATACCAAGTATTGCGTACAGTTTGGACATTGGGCCCACTATACTGGTAAATTAAAACGGGATATTTTTTATTGGGATCAAAATTTTTGGGATATATTATGTAGGCATTCAAATCCAGTAGCCCATCCGCCGATTTAAATGTCGTAAATTGCTTTTCCGGCAAGTGATATTTTTTTATTTTATCAAGTAAATTTTTGTTGTCTTCAATAAGCTTTATTATTTTGCCATTTTCTCCTAAGTTTACTGTAAAAGTATAGGGTTTATTAACAGAGGAGTAAGTATTTATAAAATATTTATGATTGGCACTAAATTCTGCATTCGAAGTGCCTTTTTCAGGTGTCAAACATTTTTTGTGTCGGCCTTTTAAATCGATGCTGTAAACAGCACGGTTAAGACTGCCGGTTTCCGTTGATTGATAAAAAAGGCGGTTTAGATTAGGATCATAACCATAAAAACCGGTCACTTCCCACTTTCCTTTGGTAATTTGTCTGATTTGTTTGCCTTTACGGTCATACAAATAGAAATGATTGTACCCACTTGTTTCATTTGACCAAAGAAATTGTCCGGAGGGTAAAAAGGTTAGATTATCTATAGCTTCTAAATCGATATATTTGTCCGTTTTCCGGTCAATGACAAAGTCTCCTTTTTTAAATTTAGTGTTGTACTTAAAAAGTTTAATATGATTTTGTAAACGGTTAAGGGTAATGGCTGTTAAACAATCGTTATTTGCCCATTTTATACGTGGAATATATTCGTAATCGCCCAAATCTAGTTTGTTGGTTTTGCCGGTTGTCAAGTTATAATAATGTAGGCTGACGGTCGAATTCTTTTCACCGGCTTTAGGATATTTAAAAGTTTCAACTTTGGGGTAGAGATATTCTTCATAACGAATCATCGAGAATTGCGGCACCTCTGTTTCGTCAAATTTGACATAAGCCAGTTTTTTGCCATCCGGACTCCATTCGTAAGCTTTACTGTAGCTGAATTCTTCTTCATAAACCCAATCGGGGATACCGTTAATGATATGGTTTTTTAAGCCGTCAGTTGTAATTTGGATTGTTTTATGTGATTTTAAATCTTTGAAAAATAAATTGTTCTCTTTAACATAAGCGACTTTGTCTCCGGCGGGACTGAAATCCGGTTCTTGAATGTCATCCGGATCAATTTTACTTAATGCTTTTGTAATACGATTATACACATAATAAATACCTTTACGTGAATGTCTGTAAATGGGTTTAAGTTGGCTGCCGATGATAATTTTTTGTTCATCAGGCGAGAATTTATAAGTAAAATAACCGACAAAAGGATATTTTGCCGTTGAAAAAGCCACACTTTCTTTTTTTAAATCGGTATAATTATAAATACCTATTTCATAAGCATTTTTGGCTTTGTTATAATCTATTTTGGAAAATTTATCAGATTTAGGCA
The DNA here is from genome assembly GCA_026993355.1 of Flavobacteriales bacterium. GTDB lineage: Bacteria > Bacteroidota > Bacteroidia > Flavobacteriales > Flavobacteriaceae > WGBX01. The sequence continues at coordinate 43,466 of JALWTX010000015.1, forward strand.
TTGCTTCCAAACCATACAGATATTTAGGTCGGAAAGCCCCATTCCAAATATCGTCAATGGTATAAGTGGGGGATTGTGACCATAATTGAAAACCGATAAAAAATATAAGTAATGAGAGTTTTTTCATAGAAAATTTAAAATTTCGAATGCCAAAGTAAGCATTTTTTTTGAAAAAATGCCTTATTTAAAGAAGGTTTTTTTGATTTGTGATTCATCGCCGATGACAAAAATAATATCATCTTTTTTAAACTTTAAATCGGGTTGTGTAACGACTTCTGTTTGTCCGTCTCGGGAAAGCATCAACACATTTAACCCATATTTTTTTCGCAAATCCAAGTCTTTGAGTGATTTACCTTCATATTTACCGGGCACTACAACTTCCATTAAAGTATTGTTATCCGTGATTTTAAATTTTTCAATAATATCCGGATGGGTAATTTTATCGGCCAGTCGAATGGCCGCCGAGACTTCGGGCAAAATCACTTCATCGGCGCCAATTTTATACAAAATTTCTCTTTGCACGGGCGTATTTGCTTTGCCAATGATATGCTTTACGCCCATTTTTTTCATATGGGTAATGCCTAAAATAATGGATTCAAGGTTGCTGCTCATGGCCAAAATAACTTGATCAAACTGGTCAATTTGAATTTTTTTTAGAATATCCGGTTCGGTAATGTCCGCTATTAAGGCAATATCAACCTCATCTTTTATTTGATTAATTTTTTTTTCGTCCGTGTCTATAGCCAGGATATGATGGCCGTTTTTGGACAATTGTCGGGCTACCTCGTAACCAAATGTTCCTAAGCCGATTACTGCAATATCTTTTTTCATTCTTTAGTTTTTATTAGAAAATCTCTCCATTCGGATATTTTATGTCAATGTTTTTTTGTTTATTAATGGTCGCCATAGCAAAAGAGGCCGGTCCTAAACGGCCAATAAACATTAAGGCAATAATGATTATCTTGCCTTTAAGACTTAATAAAGGCGTTAAGCCCAAACTTAAGCCAACTGTACCAATGGCTGAAACTGCTTCAAAAATGCTGTTTTTAAACCCAAAAGAGGTCCGGTGAAACAACCATAAAATACCCAAAGACAAAACTAAAAAGTAAACAATTGCTGTCCCAAATGCCTTTAAAATTTGCTGCCGGCTGATTGTACGGTGCCATATAACGACGCTTTCTCGTCCTTTGAGTACTGAGAAAACTGCATAAATCATGATAAAAAAGTTGGTTGTTTTAATACCCCCGCCGGTTGATCCGGGTGAGGCACCAATAAACATAAGAATAAGCAATAAAAAAATACTGGCATTACTCAATATTTTTAAATCCACTGAATTGAACCCTGCCGTCCGGGCGGTTACCGATTGAAAAAAACTATCGACCCAACCAATTTGACCGTTTTGGAAGTAAAAAATTAATAAGGTACCGGCAAGAATTAAAAACAAGCTGACCGATAAAACTATTTTGCTGTGCAAACTCAAACGGCGTTTTTCTCTGAAATAAGCCATTAATTCAAAAATGACAAAATAGCCTAAACCACCCGTAATGATAAGTAAAGCAACACTGATTTTAATCAGTGAATTGGTATGAATTAAGCTGTCGTCAAAGGGCGAAAAACCGGCATTGCAAAAGGCTGATATACTATGAAAAAAACCTTGATAAAGGGCATTCTGTAGTTTAAATCCTTGCTGGTAAAAACCGATACTCAAAAATAACATGCCAATCAGCTCAGATATAAAAGTGATACGCAAGATATTTTTAAGGACATAATTGGCATCATTTAAATTGAAATTTTCTTGCAATTGTGAAAAAGACAGACGGTGTTTTAAATTGACATTCCCTTTTACGGCAATTAAAAAAGAAGAAGTAATTGTCATAATGCCAATAGCGCCCAGCTGCATTAGTAATAATAGAACAAGTTGGCCTGCCAAATTGAAACCCGAAGTCGGGACGGTCGCCAATCCGGTTACACAAACGGCTGAGGTTGCTTCAAAAATGGCGTCTATCCATTTTAAGCCGTTTTGATGATGTACAAAGGGAAGTTTTAAAGCCAGTGTGCCAAAACCGATTAATAATATAAATGAAAGAACCAGGTATTGCCAAGGATTGAATTTGTATTCGTTTAAAAATTTGACTTGCATAAAAAAAACACTGATAGATGAGAGTTGCAAATTACAAAAATCTGTTTATTCGTCTTTGACTAAAGTAAGTTTTTGCCTATTTTTAGCTTATTTACTGAACTTATTGGTACACGGGGACAATTTTCAAAGTGTCTATCTTAAATCGTTCTTTGACCCACAAATATAATTTTTTTTGACGCAGGTAGCGTTGGTATTTTGATAAACGACGATCCCATTGAAGCAATAAAATAGGTAAAGTGTCTTTTTGCTTAAAATCGGTTTCGATTACTTTTCCGAAGCCCAATTTTTTAATATGGGGGAATAAAGTTTTGGTTTCATTGGCAAACTGATCAAAAGGCATATCGGTAAGGTTTTTTTGGCGTTTAAGTTTTATAAGTTCATCCGTTAACCGTTTAATTTGTTCATCTTTATCTTTTATAATTTCTTTATTTTCCTTAAATAATTTATCCAAAATCTGTTGCCGCAACTTTTCTGAAAGGGATTGTTCTATTTCTTTGGTTTTATCGGCAGATTGGTAAACGTATAAATGGGCATCAGAAAATTTTGGTATTTGATGTAACGCAGATTGCCAAGTTTCAATAATTTTTTGTGGCACAACTTCTCCAATCAGATAAACTTCAATAGCTTTTTTGTCAGGGTCAATCTTGGTTTTGATGATTTGAGCACCTTTATAACTAATATGTTCATTGATAAAGGATTGGGCCGTGCGCTTAAAAATTTCTGCATTGTATATTCTAATAAAAGAAATAATGCTGGGAATCATCACCAAAAAAGCTAAAAAATAAATAATCCGGCTAATACGACGGCGTTTAGCGGAGTTTAAATAATGAGCAACCGGAAAATGTAAATACTTAATAATTAAGAAAGTAGCCAGTGCTATAAAAAAAGAATTGATTAGTAGTAAATACATGGCACCGGTAAAAAAATGTATATTACCTGTTGCCAACCCAAAACCGGCCGTGCAAAGTGGTGGCATTAAAGCCGTTGCAATGGCAACACCGCTGATGACATTGAAAAAACCGCGTTTGGTCAAGGCAACAATCCCTGCCAGTCCACCAAAAAAAGCAATTAATACATCGAAAAAAGTAGGACTGGTACGCGCTAATAATTCACTGGACTCGTAAGCTAGCGGCGAAATTTTAAAATATAAAAAGGAGGTGAGGATACTGAGACTTACCATCACCAAAAAATTGATGATAGATTTTCTAAAGGTATCAATATCATTGGTGCCGATGGCAAATCCGGCACCCATAATAGGCCCCATTAAAGGTGAAATAAGCATGGCGCCAATAACAACGGGTGTAGAATTGGCATTTAACCCAACCGAGGCAATAATCACCGAAAAAATAAGTAACCAAGCGGTGTGTCCTCTAAAAGGTATGTTTTCTAAAATAGTTTGACGGGTAAAATCTTTGTCAGCACTCTTACGTATATTGAAAAGTTCCTTTATAAAGTCAATGGCGACTTGCCAAAATTCTTTAAATTCTTTTTTGACGACTTTTTCTTTTTTTTCAATGAGCTTTTCTTCAGCTTCAAATTGTTCTTTTTGTTTTTTCATATAGGCAGACTTAAAGCAAATTTAATTAAATTATTTTAAACATATTTCATAGTTAATTTTACCAGTCAAATCTTTACCGAAAATTTTCTATAAAAAAATGATTTTTTAAAGGCATTGTTCGTCCTTTGTATTGTAATTTTGTCATGCATTAAATTAAATTTGTCAATTTCTTTTAAAAAAATAAAATATTAAAAATGAAAGTATTAGTATTAAACTCAGGCAGTTCGTCTTTAAAATTCCAGTTGTTTGAAATGCCACAAGGAAAAGTGCTGGTAAAAGGCTTGGCCGAACGCATAGGTGAGGAAACAGGGCGTTTTAAAGCCAATGATTATGAGGTCATTGAAAAAATACCAACGCACAAAGAAGCTTTGGAACTTTTGACTGCTTATTTACTCAATCCGGCACATCATATCATAAAAGATAAAAGTGAAATAAAAATTGTTGGACACCGGGTGGTACATGGCGGAAATACTTTTGTGCAACCAACTATAATTGATGCAGCCGTCAAATCTAAAATTAAAGATTTATTCTCTTTGGCACCCTTACATAATCCGGCTAATTTGACCGGTATCGAAACAGCTGAAGAGATTTTTCCACAAGCCACCCAAATCGCTGTTTTTGATACAGCTTTTCATCAAACCATTCCGCAGATCAATCATCAATATGCCATTCCGGAAAAATTTTATAAAGCAGGCATTCGCAAATATGGTTTTCATGGTATCAGTCATCAATATGTTTCGCGTGAAGCCAATAAGCGATTAGGAAAAACAAATACAAAAGTGATTACCTTGCATTTGGGCAATGGCGCCAGTGCGACCGCTGTTCTAAACGGTAAAAGTTACGACACCAGCATGGGATTTGGCCCGATGAACGGGTTGATTATGGGGACACGAAGTGGAGATATAGATCAATCTATTATTTTTTATCTTGTCCAAAAAATGGGTTATAGCTTGGAAGAAGTCCAAAATATTTTGAACAAAAAAAGCGGCATGACTGCTTTGGCCGGTAGTAACGATTTGCGAGACGTTGAAACAGCTGCGGGTAAGGGTGATCAAAAAGCACAATTAGCATTGGAGATGTATGCCGGTGCTATTAAAAAATATATTGGTAATTATACCGCCCAAATGGATGGCTTGGATGCTTTGGTTTTTACAGCTGGTATAGGCGAAAATTCTGAGACTGTCCGTGCTTTGGCTACTAAAAATTTAACTTATTTGGGGCTGGAAATTGATTCTGAAAAAAATAATGCCCCCCATGTTTTTAAAGGCGATATTACCGGCAAACAATCTAAAGTAAAGGTTTGGGTTATCCCTACAAATGAGGAACTGGAAATAGCCCAACAAGCCTTTGCTTTAATTAAATAAGTGGTTGAAATTAATAAAAAAACGAGGCTGCCTACTTATAGACAGCCTGTTTTTTTTTGGTCGGGATGACAGGATTTGAACCTGCGACCTCTTCGTCCCGAACGAAGCGCGCTACCGGGCTGCGCTACATCCCGAAAAACTATTAAATATTTTTAAATAATAATATTTATTTTTTTTAATAAAACCATTTTACGGCCGTAAAATGGTTTTATTCAAAGTCGGGATGACAGGATTTGAACCTGCGACCCCCACGTCCCTAACGTGGTGCGCTAACCGGGCTGCGCTACATCCCGAAAATGTTTTGCAAATTTAGAAATATTTTTTGAATTAGAAATATTTTTTTATTGATTATTTTAAGCTTATTATACATGCTAAATTTAAGCCTTTGATAGTTAATGAACTAAATAACTTAAAAGTTTTTTCGGCAAAAAAATTTGTTTTTAAGTTTTATTTTTTCTTACCTTTGCATCGGCAAGTCCTACACGACTAGCTCCCTCTGAATCCCCCAGGGCAGGAATGCAGCAAGGGTAGGAGGTTGTAGCAGTGCGATGTAGGTAGCTTGCCTTTTTTTATGCTTAAATTTCAAGGTTTTTTACTACTTTCGTCTTAAAATTTTATTTCTTATGTCCCAAACCTCTAAAGTTGTTTTACTTACCGGTGCCTCCGGTGGATTAGGTTCTGCTATTGCCAAACATTTAAATAGTAAAGGTTTCATTGTTTATGGATTAGGTAGAAAACCGGTTAAATCACCTTATTATAACTGGGTTTATATGGATTTGGTGCAGCCTGAAAGCATCGATAATGCCATAAAGGAAATTGTAAAAAAAGAAAAACGGATTGACATTCTTATCAATAATGCCGGCATTGGTGTTACCGGAGGTCTTGAAGAAATGAAAATGAACGATGTGCGTAAAGCTTTTGAGGTGAATTTTTTCGGCACATTGTTTCTTATTCAAAAAGTTCTTCCTGTAATGCGTCAAACGCAAACGGGGACGATTATCAATATAAGTAGTATTGCCGGTTATACCGGTTTGCCGTTTAGAGGTATTTACTCGGCAACCAAATCGGCAGTAATGCGTATGTCTGAAGCTTTGAGTAGTGAAGTTAAGCAGTTTGGTATAAAGGTAATAGACGTAGCGCCTGGCGATTTTAAAACCAAGATTGCTGAATCTAGGCTTTATACTCCTCTAAATCCTCAATCGCCTTATTATGAAGATTATAAGCGTGTGTTAAAAATGATAGATGAAGAGGTTGACAAAGGTTTGGAACCTGAAATTTTAGGTCATAAAATATTTAAATTTTTAGCCAAAAAACAACCTAAATTACGATATAATATTGGTCTTATTCTGCAAAAAATGACCCCTGTCATCCAATGTGTTTTACCTGGTCGTTTGTTCGAAAATTTAATTTTAAAACATTATAAAATGAAGCAGTAAATCAAAAGACCATCATCAGATGGCCTTTTTTAGTTACTGTTTTATAAATTGCCGTGTTAATGAGCCTTCAGAAGTGGTAAACCGGTATAAATAAGGACCGGCAGGCAGATGGTCAATCCAAATAACAATCCGGTTATTTCCTTGATTTACACTATAAATCTTTTTATCCAAAATTTGTCCGGTAAGATTAATTATTTCTAATAATAAAGTTTGCGTTTTTGTGGCAGTTATTTTAAAATTCAATTTGTTTTTGGCCGGTATAGGATAGGCAACAGCTTGTTGTATATTTAAATGGTTAATATTGCCGGCGGGATAATATAAAATGATATGGTCAACCTTTAAACTATTTCCGGGATAATCGCCCGAACTGGCTACAAATTGCAAAGTGTCAGGTGTTTGCGTGCTATTAATCATTATATCTTCATGCTGATATGTAGTAAAAGTTTGGCTATAACTGTTGCCATAGTTGGCGATTTGCTGCCCTTGTTTTTTTAATATTAAATTAATACTAGGATTAAAAGTGGCAAAACCGGCATAATTTACTTTATAATCCCAACTGACTTCATTGGGTGTTCCGTTGGTGGCAATACCACCGGGGAAAGGCCAATCACTAACTATGCCATTGGTAATCAAACCCACAATGGTGTCTTGTTGTTGGTTGACAACCGTATTGAGTTTAATGGCATAATTTCCATGACTGGCATCATTGCTTCGTTCAACAGACAAAGGCGATGTTGTAATATCCCACTCTAAGGAAGAATGAAAATTGTCAGGATAATAAACTTGTTTTTCATCCCAATTTTCAAAATTGCTATTTGGCGGCGGTGTGGCTAATTGATTATTAGTTTTAAAAAATAAACTGTCAAATTGTATCCAACTACCGGCAGTCATCCCAATTTCATCTATGGCATTAGAGCTGGCAGCACCAATCATTAATGAATCGGGAGTTATACCGGCCGGCATGTTTGTTTTGTAACAAAATCGTTTCCAGTCAGTTGTGTTTTTGTCAGCAGGGAATTTGTAAATGTCTCCGCCAATTATATTTCCGATTTTTTTAAAATTGACCAATAACAATGCTGTATCTTGTGGCATGACTTGTGCTTTGTAATAGCCACAGATCGAGTCGACATGTTCATTATAAGGAGTACCACCTTTAAAATCGTGATCAGGATCAAAATTGATAAAAAAGCCTACATTTAAATCACTATTACCATTGTCTTGTGTTGTTACCAGTTTTACCGAATATTGTCCGGTTTTGGCGTCGGTAGAGCGTACGGTATTTTCTGTTTTTCCCTCATCAGCTGCATCTTGATAATCTTGTAATGAAAAAAGATGCTTAAGTGTCCAGTTCTCAAAATCACCATTGGTAATTTGAGGCGTCTGTGCCTTAATTATAAAAAATGAAAAGACACTTAAAATGATTAGTAACTTTTTCATGTGTTAAGGATTTTAAATTTATATATAAAATTAAGTTTAATTTTAATGACATTGCAATGATTTTTCTCATAATATTCTCAATTATATCACTGGTCCGTTTATTTATTTTATGAGACCTGATTTTGACAGCTAAAAAACTGCAGAAATGATTATATTTGTAGCAAACAAGTTAAAATGAATAACTTGTATGAGATGGTATATAAAATTAAAAAAAATACTTTTATGAAATATGATATAATTGTCTTAGGAAGTGGCCCCGGTGGTTATGTTGCTGCTATTAGAGCGGCGCAATTGGGGTTTAAAACAGCTATTGTCGAAAAAGAAAATTTGGGAGGTGTTTGTTTAAATTGGGGTTGTATTCCAACTAAAGCCTTGCTTAAAAGTGCTCAAGTATATGACTATATTAAACATGCTGAATCTTATGGCATCAATTTGCAATCGCCCATTGTACAGTTTGATAAAATAATAGAACGTAGCCGGGGTGTAGCAGCTAGTATGAGCAGTGGTGTTGCTTTTTTAATGCGCAAAAATAATATTGATGTGATTGAAGGTTTCGGAACTTTACGGCCGGGCAAACGCATTGAAGTAAAGAAAGAATCGGGCGAAAATGCCCTGTATGAAGCAGAGCATATTATAATTGCAACCGGTGCTAGAGCCAGACAATTACCTAATTTGCCAATTGATGGCCAAAAAGTAATTGGTTACCGGCAAGCCATGACATTGCCTAAACAACCGTCCTCCATGATTGTTGTCGGTTCGGGGGCTATTGGTGTAGAGTTTGCTTATTTTTATAATACGATAGGCACGCAAGTGACGATTGTTGAATATTTAGACAGGATCGTCCCCTTAGAAGATGTCGAAGTTTCTAAACAATTGACCCGCGCTTTTAAAAAATCGAAAGTAAAAGTTATGACCTCTGCCGAATTATTATCTGTTGATACTACCGGTGAAGGTGTGACAGCCAGTGTAAAAACAAAAAAAGGATTAGTCGAATTAAAAGCCGAAATGGTATTATCTGCTGTCGGTATAAAATCGAATATTGAGAATATAGGTTTAGAAGAAGTTGGTATTGCAGTGCAAAAAGATAAAATTGTGGTAAATGATTTTTATCAAACCAACATTCCGGGCTATTATGCCATAGGTGATGTTATTGCCACCCCGGCTTTGGCCCATGTTGCTTCTGCAGAAGGGATAACTTGTGTTGAGAAAATTGCCGGGTTGGATCCGGAACCGATTGATTACAACAATATTCCGGGGGCTATTTATACCACACCCGAAATTTCATCAACCGGTTATACTGAAGAACAAGCCAAGGCCGCCGGTCATGAAGTTTTAGTGGGAAAATTTCCTTTTACAGCCAGCGGAAAAGCTAAAGCTGCCGGTCATACAGAAGGTTTTGTAAAGGTTATTATTGATAAAAAATACGGCGAAATTTTGGGGGCACATATGATTGGTGCAAATGTAACAGAAATGATAGCCGAAATAGTAGCTGCCCGGAAAGCCGAAGCCACCGGACATACACTCTTAAAATCTATACATCCGCATCCGACTATGAGTGAGGCAATCATGGAAGCGGTTGCCGATGCATATGACGAAGTCATTCATCTGTAATAAAAAAAATGTATATTTGTTAAAAATTTTTAAAAAAAGATATATGGCTTATAATTTATTGAAAGGTAAAAGAGGGATTATTTTTGGCGCACTTGACCATAATTCTATCGCATGGAAAGTGGCAGAAAAAGCTCATGAAGAAGGGGCAAAATTTGTTTTGACCAATGCCCCGGTCGCAATGCGTATGGGTGAAATAAAAGAATTGGCTGAAAAAACAGGAAGTGAAATTATTCCTGCCGATGCCACGTCATTAAAAGATTTGGAAAATTTAATAGATAAAGCGCAAGAAATATTAGGTGGAAAATTAGATTTTGTTTTACATTCAATCGGGATGTCCGTTAATGTAAGAAAAGGACGACCTTACACCAATTTAAATTATGATTGGTTGACCAAAGGTTGGGACGTTTCGGCAGTTTCTTTTCACAAATTAATGAATTTGCTTTATAACAAGGATGCGATGAATGATCACGGTTCTATTGTAGCTTATTCCTATATTGCTGCTCAACGCGTTTTTCCCGATTATAATGACATGGCTGACAATAAAGCTTATTTGGAAGCCATTGCCCGAAACTTTGGCTATTTCTTTGCCAAGAAAAATGGCGTCAGGGTCAATACTATTTCACAATCGCCTACACCAACAACTGCCGGTAAAGGCGTTAAAAGTTTTGAAGGTTTTTTGAAATATGCCGAGTTAATGTCGCCATTGGGCAATGCCACTGCTGAAGAATGTGCTGACTATACTTTAACTTTATTTTCGGACTTAACCAGAAAGGTAACGATGCAAAACTTATTTCACGATGGCGGTTTTTCATCAACAGGAGTTTCGATGGAGATGATGGATCTATTTATGAAAAATTTAGACGAAAAAGAAGAAGAAGGCAAAAAATAGAGACAAAAGTTTAATAATTTAAGCCCCAATGGGATTGCCATTGGGGTTATTTTATACTTATAAATATGGTATGGACCCACATACATCCTGATTTTGAATTGGAGGGGCATAAATTTAATGCTTGTCGTGAATTTTTAAGATATGTTAAAGAAAATTATCCTGCTCATTTTGCTTTTTTAAATGATTGGTGTCAACCTGATAACACATTGATTGCTTTTACTTCCGGCTCAACCGGAGAACCTAAATCGATTAAACTCGATAAAAAAGCGATGCTGCAATCGGCGCGTCGTACTATAAATTTTTTCAATTTAAAGCCCGGCAAACGGGTACTTATAAATTTATCTGCTGATTATATTGCCGGCAAAATGATGTGGGTCCGCGCTTTAACAGGAGGTTGGCATGTGGAAGTTTCTGCTCCCGACAATAAGCATATTTACCAAAAATTGAAAAACCAATCTTTTGATTTTGGCGCCATGGTCCCTGTGCAAGTGCAAAAAAATTTGGATTTTATAAAACATTTCAAAACTTTAATAATTGGCGGTGGAGTGGTTTCTAATCGGTTACAAAAATCACTGGAACACTTACCGGTTGATATTTTTGCTACCTACGGCATGACGGAGACGGTGACCCACATTGCCGTTAAATCTTTGAGCAAGCAAGCCCTGTACAAATACAATTTGCCAACCGAGGTTTATAGAGTTTTTGAGGGTATTAAAATTGATGTGGATGACCGGGGGTGTCTTATTATAAAGGCGCCTGATTTAAATCATGAACCCATTATAACAAACGATGTGGTTCGTCTTATTGATAAACAACATTTTCAATGGTTGGGCCGGTTTGACAATATTATTAATACCGGCGGCCTTAAATTTGTGCCGGAACAATTAGAAGAAAAAATAAAACCGCTGTTATCTCAAGATTTTTTTATTGGAAGTTTGCCACATCCTGTTTTGGGCAAAGAAATTGTTTTGCTGGTGGAAGGTAAAGTTGATAAGTCAAAATTAAATAAATTATTGGTCAAAAATTTGGGTAAATATGAAATGCCTAAAAAAATAATAGATGTTGCCATTTTTTTGCGTACCTCGAGTGGAAAAATTAGACGTAAAGCTATTTTACAACAAATTAAAAGCGACCCACAAAAGGAGGGTCGCTAAAAATTGATTTCAAGCTATTTAGCAGCTTGTTTCTTTTTCTTATTACGCGGGCGGGTTTTACCATAAGTACCACGCGTAATTTTTCCACGTCGTGTTTTGATATCTCCTTTTCCCATAAAATAAGTTTTTAAGTTCAAAATTATAAAAAAATAATTAATTTAGATTTAATTTTGTAAAATTATTATAAGTTAAATCATTGAAGGAACTGTATTAAATTAACGCTTTCTATATTTTTTGTTTGTGATTATCTTGTGCTTATCTTAAAAAAATGTGTTTTTTTAAAGAAATGAACTTGTTTAGGTTGCTTTTTTAACAAAAAAACATTAATTTTGCATTTCGAATTATAAATAATATTCAAATGACAAAAGCAGAAGCAATAGAAAAGATAAGAAAAGCCAAGATGGGTCATAAAAAATGGGTATCATATGCTAAAGCAATGCACATGGGAATTAATGTAGATAAAGATGCTGTGCCCATGCTTGAGACAGATTGTGATTTTGGGAAATGGTATTATGGTGAAGGGCAAATTTTTTCTGATTTAGAATCGTTTCAAGCTATCGAAGCGCCGCATAGCTTGTTGCATCAAACTTATATGCAATTATATAAAGCGCGTCGTAAACCGGTGAAAACAGGTATATTTATTTCGAAAAATAAAGCACAAAATGAAAAACAAAAGAAATTGGATAATTTAATGAACCAATTACTGCAAGTAAGTCAAATCCTAACCGATAATTTGAAAGAATTAGAAACTGATATCAAAAATATGAGTGACTTTGAACTTGAAAGATTAATGTAGATTTTATCCCGATTTGCTTTAAAAGTCCATCCAATAGATGGGCTTTATTTTTTGGCTTTTTTACCGAGTTTTTTTATCATGTCAATCAAATTATTAACCTTGATAAACTCGGCATCTTTATGCGCTCTATAAGTGAGAAACAAACCTAAAGGTAAAAGTATGGCCGTAGCAAACCATGCGCCCAAGTAAGGTGGTATGGCACCTTCTTCAGCTGCATTCTTTCCTAACATACTAAGGATATAATAGGTCACAAATATAATGATTCCAAGGACTATGGATATGCCAAACCCGCCTTTTTTAATAATTGCACCTAAAGGGATTCCGACCAAAAACATAATAATTACCATGACAGGATAAGTAAATTTCTCTGAAAAAGTGTGGATGTATTTATTAGTCCGGATTTTCTGATTTTTTAAATAATCTGCCTTACGTTTGACAAACTGTTTCATGCCTTCAGCTTTATGGAGGGCTCTACTGTACAGACTGGCTAATTTTTCCGTGGGCATTAATAATGTATCTTTTAAAATTTGAGAGAGATCTTTTTTGACCTCTAATTTAGGAGAAGGCTTTTTTTTCGTTATAAAATTTCGTCTTAAAAGTTCCTGGGTAAAAACTTGTTTATTACGATAATTTTTCTTTTTCAGCGTATCTATTTCCTTTTTTAAATCAATTACATCCAGCATATGATAGGCAGATGAAATACTGGTTTCATCCATATTAACTTTATTTAAGGAAGAAAGATCAATATTAATAACATGTTTTTTGAAAGCGGTTTTCATGGCCGGAAATTTTTTCCGGTCCGATGCCTTTTTTTGTTGGCGTGTTAAGTCTTCATAAAAGGCGCCATTGTATAAAATTAATTGTATAAGCTGATTTTGAGGGTCACTTCTAAACAAACCGTTTTTGGCTATAATCACTTTGTCCGGAATACCATTCACTTTTTGATGGATAATAATCTCTTTTAACTTATTATTATTTGGGCCATATTTTTTTTGTACATGAATATTGATACCTGCCGGTGTAAAATCGTTAAAAATTCCTTCGGTAATGGCAACACTGGGCATTTTACGTTTAATATTTCGTCGCAAATTACTAAACTTAAAATTGCCATAAGGCAATGCGGTATTGGCAAAAATAAAAGCACCGAGAGCTAAAAGCAGAATGCCGGGCATCAGGGCTTTCATCATATTTTTTAATGAAATACCCATTGATTTCATCGCTGTAAATTCAGATTTTTCACCCATACTGCCAAAACTCATAATTCCGCCAAGTAAAATGGCCAACGGTATGGCATTGAGTACAACATATGGTGAAATATATAGCAAGAATTTGAAAATAATCCCAATGCCTAAACCCTTTCCAGCCAGTTCATCAAAATATAACCAAAAGGTTTGAAGAACAAATATGAAATAAATAATGATAAAACTCGGAATGAATTTTTTTAAGAAATTGATTAATATGTATTTATAAACAATTTTCAATTTAATCTAAGTCATTTATGTAGTAATCGTGATACTTTTGTTTATCAAACTCAAATAATTTAGGCGGTAAAATTTTGTTGGTCTGGAAACTTAAGATATCAAGTTTTATTATAGAGCCGTTTTTTTCGACAATAATAGCATTGTGAATGTTGTGTGTTTTAGTGTCTATGCCCAATAAAATATATTTTTCTGACGATTGGCTGTTTTTAGGGATTAATTTTACATATTGAATCAAACGGCCTTTTACCTTTTGTTTAATATCCATTTTTTTGGTATAGCCTTTTTGATAAAAATTGAATATTTTATTAGGGGTGAATTCATCATCATCTTTATGCGAACTGATATTTACCTCTTCATTTTCATGAACAATTTGATAACGTTTTTGTCCATCATAAATATCATCGATACCCATATAATTGGCGTGAAATTTGTTGCCTTCAATGTTAACTTGCCCTTTGGTATTTTGTGACACACCGGCTTTTTTATTTATTAAGCTGTATTTAAATTCGGCCCGGACATTTTTATACGTCTTTAGTTTATTGGTAACCTGTTGCAACAATTTTACGGCCTTTGGATCATCTTGTGCCTGTGTCAAGTTGATGCTGAATAAAATTATAAGCCAAAGAAACAGTGTATTTTTCATTTTAAATTTATTATTTTTTGGTTGTTTGTTATCCTTGTTTGTTAAAAAATTCATCTAAAGTTATAATGTCCGGAATCAATACTTTACGGGCTTTACTTCCTTCAAACGGACCGACTATACCGGCAGCTTCCAGTTGATCGATAATGCGGCCGGCACGATTATAACCAAGTTTTAATTTACGCTGTAACAAAGAAGTAGAACCTTGTTGTGCATTTACAATAAGGTAAGCTGCTTCTTTAAAAAGCTCATCTCGATCGTCTTCATTATCAGCAAAATTTGTGCCAGCATTTTCATCATCAACTTCCGGTAGGGGAAAGGCACTGGCATAGCCACGTTGTGCACCGATGAATCCGGTTAAGTTTTCAACTTCCGGGGTATCGATAAATGCACATTGTAAACGGACTAAATCGTTGCCGGTAGTGATAAGCATATCTCCTTTCCCAATTAGGCGTTCAGCTCCACCACTGTCTAAAATCGTCCTGGAGTCAATTTTGGAGGTCACGGCAAAAGCAATCCGCGCCGGAAAATTGGCTTTTATCATACCGGTAATAACATTGACAGATGGACGCTGAGTGGCCACAATTAAATGGATCCCCACGGCCCGTGCCAGCTGTGCAATTCGCGCAATAGGCAACTCTATTTCCTTACCGGCAGTCATCATCAGGTCAGCAAATTCGTCAATAACCAATACAATATAAGGCAAATAACGGTGGCCATTTTCCGGATTTAAGAGCCTTTTTTTAAACTTTTCGTTGTACTCTTTAATGTTGCGGACCATGGCATCTTTGAGCAGATCATACCGGGCGTCCATTTCTTTGGTCAAAGAGTTAAGCGTTTTTACCACTTTAGACACATCGGTGATGATAGCTTCTTCTTCATCTGGAAGTTTGGCTAAAAAGTGGCGTTCTATTTTATTGTATAAAGTTAATTCAACTTTTTTGGGGTCAACCAAAACAAATTTAAGCTCGGACGGATGTTTTTTGTATAAAAGTGAGGCCAAAATGGCATTAATCCCGACAGATTTACCCTGGCCTGTGGCACCGGCAACCAACAAGTGCGGCATTTTGGTCAAATCAAACGTAAAAGTTTCATTGGTAATGGTTTTGCCCATAGCAACCGGCAACTCCATTTCAGCTTCTTGAAATTTGCGCGATTGTAAAACAGAACGCATCGGAACAATTCTTCTTATTTTATTGGGGACTTCAATACCTATCGTGCCTTTGCCGGGCATGGGCGCAATAATGCGAATACCTAAAGCTGCCAATGACAGGGCGATATCATCTTCCAGATTTTTAATTTTTGAAATTCTCACGCCTGCTTCCGGAATGATTTCATAAAGGGTTACCGAAGGACCGACGACCACTTCTATTTTAGAAATTTTTATTTTGAAATCGAGAAGTGTTTTGACAATTTTATCTTTATTTCGTTTGAGTTCCTTTTCGTTATAAGTAATATCGGTGGCACCATAATCTTTTAATAAATCAAAGGGCGGAAATTGATAGTCAGGTAAATCCCGGCGTGGGTCAAAAGGCCCTTGTTCGCTAACTAATTGCGCTGCTTTTTGGGTAATTTCTTCTTCACCGGCAATACGTATGTTCATGCCGGTTTCTGTTGCTTCGCTGCTCGATTGATTGGGTTTTGGGGCTTTGTCATTTGAGGTTGCTTGTGTGACAGACTCTTCTTCAACCGGGTTTTTAATAATCATCTCGTCATCTAGCTCCATAATTCCCACTTCTTGCGTGGGAATGAGTGGTTCATCGCTTGGTTGCTCAGTGGTGACAAAATCGTCTTTTATCCCGTCTTTGTGGGGTTTTTTTTTCTGTTTGTATAATGAAAAATTCAGCGATTGGACAAATTGGTGGATATGTCCGGCATCAATACTAAATTTGTAGCTGATAATGGCCATCAACCCAAAAAATAAAATTAATATACTCCCGAGTTTACCAAAAATCTGATTGGCAAAAAAAGCTATTTCTTTACCATAAAGGCCACTCCATATATAATTAGAAGGAAATAATAAAGCGAATAAAAAAGCGCCGGTATATAAATAAATGAAGATCCAAAACCAGCGTTTTAGATGATTATAAAAAGGTTTTTTAGCGATCAGCAATAAGCCCGAATACAAGATACCATAAGGTATGAGCAAGGCCATTAAGCCAAAACCTTTGTATATTAATAAGTGTCCCGTCAAAGCGCCTAATTTTCCAACCAAATTTTGGGCAGGTTCACCCTCAGTGCTTAACACCAAATTACTTTGGTCGGATTTCCAATTGAAGAAAAAGGAAATTAAGGCGCCAAATAGCAATAAAGCCATGAAAATAAAAACCAGGCCAACCATCAACCTGTTTCGGTCATTTAGTTGAAAATCAATCTTTTTATTTGGCTTCTTTTTCTTTTTTTGACTTTTTTTTGCCATTAATTTTTACTGTTTTTATAAACTTCAAAAATCGTAATTTTAAAGCAGAATAAAAAATTTATTTTATACCTTGATACATTAATGATAAGGCAATTTTAAAATTAATCTTTAAAAATTTTCTTTTTTCTATAATAGTTTGTATTTTCGCACACTAATGAAAAATAAAACATATAAATTTAGATAGAAATGGCAATATTAGGACAAATTCAAAGAAGATCGAGTGTATTAATCATGATTATTGCATTGGCATTATTTGCCTTTATCATTCAAGGTTTAATCAAAAACTCTTCCTCTTTGGGAAAAGGAAATATCAATACCATTGCTGAAGTTGACGGTCATAAAATAGGGAGAAATGATTTTCAGAAAAAAGTAGCACTTTTACAAAAGCAAAATCCCGGTATTTCAAATATGCAAGCAATGCAATCTGTATGGAATCAAGTGATTAATGAAGCAGTTTTAAACAATCAATATGATAAATTGGGCATTCAAGTCGGTCCGGAGCGTTTGAGAGAACTCATTGTTAACAACCCTTCTATTAAGCGCGCTTTTACCAATCAACAAGGTGTTTTTGATGATAATGCTTTGGCTGATTATATAGACAATATTTATAAAGGCAAAAAGACAAATCCGGAGTTATATGCACAATGGAAAAATTTTGAAAATTCATTAATTGAGTCCGAAAAGCAAAAAATATATACAGATATGCTTAAAGCAGCTGTCAACCCTACTTTGAAGGAGGGTGAATGGTTATACCATTTTAATAATGATGCAGTGGATTTTAAATATGCTGCTGTTCCTTATAGAACTATACCGGATTCATTGGTTAAAGTAACCAAAGATGATATTTTGGCTTATATCCAAAAACATAAAGACCAATATCAAACAGAAGAAAACAGAAGTTTGGAATATGTTTTTATTCCTTTACAACCTTCGGCACAGGATAAACAAAAAATAGAAGACGAACTGAAAGGTTTGATCAATGACAAAGAAGTTTTTGATGCCAATGCCAAAGATCAAAAAAGAATAGAAAAAGGTTTTAAAAATACCGGTGATGCCGAGGCATTTGCCAACAAATATTCAGATGTCAAACAAAAAGCCCGGTTTTTCTTTAAAAGTCAGTTGCCTAAACAATATGCCGACACCTTAATTAACTTAAACGCAGGTGATGTTTACGGTCCTTACACATTAAACAATCAAGTTTACTTAACCAAAGCTTTAGCAACCAAGCAAATACCTGATTCTGCTAAGGCAGCTCATATTTTAATTGCTTATAAAGGCGCTTTAAGAGCCAATCCGGCTATTAAGATAGACAAAGCGGCCGCTAAGAAAAAAGCAGATAGTATTTTGAAATTAGTCCGCAAAAATCCGGCTAAATTTGCCGAATATGCCAAAAAATTATCTGATGGCCCTTCTAAAACACGAGGCGGAGACTTGGGATGGTTTACTTATGGACAAATGGTTCCTAAGTTTAACGATTTTGTTTTTAATGGAAAAAAAGGGCAAATTGGTATCGTTGAGACTCCTTTCGGCTATCATATTATCAAAATAAACGATATTACCAAGCCCAAAAAAGCGGTTAAATTAATTTCCATTGTCAGAAATGTAGAACCAAGTAACGAAACTGAAAATCAAACTTTTGCTAAAGCGGCGCAATTTGCCAGTGAAGCATTAGACACTGATAATTTTGAAAAATTGGCCAAAGACAAAGGTTATGTGGCCAAGCCCGTAATGCGTATTGGCCGGTATGAAGATAACCTGCCTGGTATTGGCCGTAACCGCGAAATAGTTCGCTGGTTATACAATAAAGACCGAAAAATTGGCGATGTTTCTAAATTCGATACAGACAGAGGACACATTATAGTATATGTAACCGGTATGCAAGACAAAGGTTTAATGCCCGTTGAAGAAGCGTCTCCTTTGGTTAAGCCTATTATTTTGAAAGAAAAGAAAGCAGCCATCATCAAAGAAAAATTTAAAGGCAATACATTAGAAGAAATGGCTAAAAATGCCCATGCCAAAGTTGGTGTTGCAAAAGGCGTTACTTTAAAAAATCCGATAATCCCGGGTTTTGGACGCGAACCGAAAGTTGTAGCTAAAGCATTTGTTTTAAAACCTAAAGAAGTCTCGAATCCGATTGATGGAAACCGTGCTGTTTATGTTATTGAAACCTTGAAAGTGGACAAAGCAGCGGATATCAAAAATTATATCCCTTATGTAGAACAACTCAAAAAACAACGTCAAGCCAGTATTGCACAAGATGTCGTAAAAGCTTTAAAAGAAAAAGCAGATATCGAAGACAATCGTGCTGTCATTTATCAATAGATTTTATAACCTCTCATTTAAGCCTTTGCTCTTGCAAGGGCTTTTTTGTTTTATTAAAGAATTCAGGAAATAAAATGCTTTAAGACTTAATTGAATTTAAAAAATACTTTAAATTTGTTGATTGATTAAAATAGAAAATTATTTCATTAAACTATAAAACATGAAAACACTTAACGATATAAATTTCAAAGGAAAAAAAGCTTTGGTTCGTGTAGATTTTAATGTCCCCTTAGACAAGGATTTTAAGGTGACGGATAATACACGTATTTTAGCTGCAAAACCTACAATTGACAAAATATTAATGGATGGCGGCAGTGTTATTTTAATGTCACATTTGGGGCGACCAAAAGCCAAAGAAGATAAGTATTCTTTGCGTCATATTTTACCCGAACTCGAGAAAGTCTTAGGCCAAAAAATTAAATTTGTGCCCGATAGTATTGGTAAGGAAGTGGAAGAAACGGTTAAAAATTTAAAACCGGGAGAAATCCTTTTATTAGAAAATCTGCGTTTTTATCCCGAAGAGAAAAAAGGGGATAAGGACTTTGCGAAAGCATTGGCTGATTTAGGGGCAGATTATTATATCAATGATGCATTTGGCACAGCACATAGAGCGCATGCATCAACCGCTGTAATTGCGCAATACTTTGACAAAGATCATAAGGCTGCCGGAAAATTGCTTGAAAAAGAAGTCACCAGCATTCAAAAAGCTCTGGATAAAGGGCAAAAACCGGTAACAGCCATAATTGGTGGAGCCAAAGTTTCGAGCAAAATCGGTGTAATTGAAAATTTGTTAAACAAGGTCGATAATTTAATTATTGTTGGTGGTATGGCTTATACCTTTTTAAAGGCCTTGGGCAATAAAATAGGCGATTCAATCGTTGAGGATGATAAAATAGATTTGGCCAAAAAAATATTAGCCGAAGCAAAAGCCAAAGGAGTGAATGTTATTTTGCCGGTCGATTTGGTTATAGCCGATCGTTTTAGTAATGAAGCTCATACCAAAGTCGTGAGTGCCGACAATATTCCTGATGGCTGGCAAGGCTTGGATATAGGCCCAAAAACCCGTGAATTAATCGATGATTTAATTCAAAATAGCAAAACCATTATATGGAATGGACCTGCCGGTGTTTTCGAATTTGCCAAATTTGCCAAAGGTACCGAAAGTATAGGTTTGTCCATTGGTAAGGCTTCTGAAAAAGGTGCCTATTCTTTGGTTGGTGGTGGTGATTCAGTGGCTGCTGTCAAAAAATTAGGTCTGACAGATAAAATAAGTTATATCTCAACCGGTGGCGGTGCTTTATTAGAAATGTTGGAAGGAAAAAAATTACCCGGAATTGCTGCCTTAACTGAATAAGAATATATGAGAAAATACAGTGCAAGCATTTACTTGCTTTTTAGTTTTTTATGGATAAGTCAAACGATTTTTGCTCAAGACAATCGTGATAGTTTATCTTTGCAAAAATTGCATGTGCAAAAGGTGGATTCTATTACGGGAACCGCAAATTCTAATTTACTTCAGACGGCTATTGACACAGCTGGTTTGACGATCGATAATGTGGTTTTGAAGGACCTACCCGAGCTTAAAAGGATGGATAGTGTTTGGTATAAAGCCTTGTATCAACCGGCTTTATTTGACAGTATTCAAAATTTTACCGATACCTTAGCTCAAAACCAATTACCGGATGTGCATTTGGATACTGTTGATTTAAAAAAGAAAATAGCGCTTTTAAATCAACAGACTCAATTAAACATAGTTTATCATCCGGCTTTGATCCGTACCATTCAAGCTTTTTTAAAACATCGTAAAAAAAGTTTAGGACGCTTGTTTGGTATTGCCCACTATTATTTCCCGATTTTTGAGGAAAAATTAGCCAAATATAAAATTCCTTTAGAAATGAAATATTTGGCCATTGTAGAGTCTGCTCTTAATCCACGTGCCATTTCGCGGGCCGGTGCCGGTGGTTTATGGCAATTTATGTATTCAACCGGTAAGCTTTATGGTTTAGAAATCAATTCATATGTCGATGAACGGTTTGATCCCATACAAGAAACGGAAGCAGCTTGTAAGCATATGCAAGATTTGTATAAAATTTTTCATGACTGGAATTTAGTATTGGCAGCTTACAACTCTGGTGCCGGTAATGTTACCAAGGCTATTCGCCGGTCGGGCGGCCACAAAAATTATTGGAATATAAGACCTTATTTGCCCCGTGAAACAGCCGGGTATGTGCCTCTTTTTCAAGCAACGTGGTTTTTGGGTGCTTATGCTAAAGCATACGGGATAGAGCCGCAAAAATTTGATTATCAATATATTGTGACGGATACGGTACAAGTTAAACATAACATTACTTTTAATCAAATTTCGCGTTTATTAAAAATAGATGAAAAAGAATTAGCTTTTTTAAACCCTCAGTATAAGCTGAATATTGTTCCTTATGTAAAAGGAAAACATTACAGTTTAAAATTACCGGCTGATTTAGTTGGTGTCTTTGTCAGCAATGAGAAATTGATTTATGCATTGGTCGAGAAAGAGTTGAATAAAAAGGAAAAACCTTTGCCTAAATTTTATAAATTAAATAATTATTTGGTCTATCGAGTCAGATCGGGTGATTATTTAGGGCGAATTGCGCAAAAATTTCATACGACTGTACGTCGCATCAAGAGAATGAACGGTTTGCGGTCTAATAATTTACATATCGGTCAAAAATTAAAAATTTATTCGCGTTTTCCGGTTGCTCAAAGTTTTAGTCGTAAAAAACGACATGTATCTACTGCAAAAAAACACAAAACCGGCGTGCCTCGACATGCTAAAGTTGTGACTTATCAAGTGAAAAATGGGGATACGTTGTGGAATATATCCCGGAGATATAAGGTTAGTTTAGAGCAAATTTTAAAATGGAATAAATTAACCTACAATACAAAATTAAAACCCGGTATGACATTAAAAATAATTAAATCATAATAAATACTGACTTATTGGCATTTTTTCCGGCAGGAATAATTTTTGCACAAGAAAAAAATAAAAACTATGAAAAAATTATTTATATCTATTTTTATTTTGGGCTTTCTTATGGTTTCCTGTAAAGGAAATGGTAAGAAAACTTTGCCTGAATCAACCGGAAAAACGCATAATATTTTGGTCATTATGAAAGATAATGAATGGAAAGGAGAGGTAGGCGATAGTATTCGTAAATATTTTGCGGTTGAGTACAATGACTTGCCCCAAGCAGAACCTTTATTTACTTTACATCAAGCCGCGCCGCAACTTTTTTCTGATATTTACAAAATATACCGTGATGTTATTATTGTGGAAAAGGGTGACAAACCGGGTATTCACTTTTATAAAGATCAATTTGCACGACCGCAGTTGATAGCCAAAATAACAGGTCGTAATGAAGAAGAAATTAAAAAACTAATTCATGACCATGCGAAGGAAATAATTGCCCGTTTTAGAGCATTTGAAATCAAAAATTTGCAACAACGACACCGTCAAGCCCTACGGGATAATTCTGATATTGAGAAAGAATTGGGTATTAGTATCGAAATTCCCGACTTTTTCAGGGTGGTCGATCATCAAAAAAACTTTTTTTGGTTGAGACGTGATTTAAAAAATGGGGAAGAAGATATTTTACTTTATAGTGTACCCATTAAAGATTCTCTGGATTTAAAAGGAAACCGGGTTTTATTCTACCGTGATTCAATTGGAAAAAAATATATTCCCGGCCCTTTAGATAGTACTTATATGCGCTCTGAAAGTAATTTGTCACCATCACAAATTATGACCGAAATAAACGGACATAAAGCTATTGAGACCAGAGGTTTATGGAATATGAAAAACGATTTTATGGGTGGCCCTTACATCAATTACAGTATCATTGATAAAAAGCACAAACGAATGATTGTTGGCGAAGGCTTTATTTATGCGCCGGCCATTGACAAACGCAACTATATTATACAATTGGAAGCTATTTTGAAAACCATTAAATTGTTAGATAAATAATCATAAGAATTTTTATTTGGAATGCTAGCCAGTTAAACACCGGCTTTTTCATTTTAATTTGTAGTTATTTTGATGCCGTTGATGGTCTCTTTCGGTGCGTTTTTTCATTTTCTTTTCCCAAGCAGCTTGCAAATCTGTACCGGTTTGGTTGGCAATGGCGGTTAAAACAAAAAGAACATCAGCTAGCTCTTCGCCCAAATCTTTACCTTTATCGCTTTCTTTTTCAGATTGCTCACCATAGCGCCGGGCCATTATCCGTGCTACTTCGCCAACTTCTTCGGTAAGGATAGCCATATTGGTCAATTCATTAAAGTAACGGACACCATGTTGTTTTATCCATTCATCGACCTGTTGTTGCAGTTGCATAATTGCTTTCATATATTGAATTTTATTATCAAATATTTTTATAATCAAAAATAACCCCACTACTATGATCTTGTTTACAGCCTGTTACACTGGCTAAAATATTTACTTGCCCCATATCCTTTAATAAGCCCAATAGGGCAAAAATCAAAGCTTCTTTATAGTCTATAAGCATTGGATCTGGGATTATAACTTTGCCTGAAGTATGGGCCTTTATCCGTTTTATAAGATAATCATTAAAAGCCCCTCCACCGGTAATCAATATTTTTCCGTTATGAGTATGTCGTCCTATTTGTGTGGCAATATGTTCGACATAGGTTTTTAAAATATCAGCAAGTTTAAGTGCTTGCCGGTCAATAAGTGGTATAATTTTGTTGACGACCATTTCCCATCCAAAAGATTTTGGTTGATTTTCTTCGTATTCGGGTAATTCATTCAATTTCCGAAGTAATTTTAAATCAATTTTACCTGTGGCAGCCATCTGTCCTTTGTTGTCATAGTTTAAACCTATTTTATTAATGTAATGATTTAATACGATATTGGCCGGACAGATATCAAAGGCCAATCTCTGCCTGTCTTTTTCAAAAGAAATATTGGCAAATCCGCCGATGTTTATACAGTCATCATATGTGCTAAATAAGAGCCGGTCGCCGATGGGTACCAAAGGGGCTCCTTGTCCGCCTAAGGCAACATCTTGACGTCTGAAATCACAAATGGTTTTAATGCCGGTTATGGCATTGATATGCGCCCCACTGCCTATTTGCGTTGTATAGCCTAATTCCGGACGATGAAAAACAGTTTGACCGTGAGAGGCAATTAAATCTACTTTCTCAATTTTGTGACGCTTCATAAAAGCGTTTACTTGGTTCCCCAAAAACTGACCGTAAGCCGCATCTAAATACATTAATTGGTCAGCCGACATTTTAAATGACGCCTTTAACTGGTCAAACCAATATTTAGAATATGGGATGGTTTCGCCTTTAATTATTGTAAAATCAGAAAGGTTTTCTGTATTAAACTTGACATAAGCCATATCTAAACCATCTAAAGATGTTCCACTCATTAAACCAATGACATATTTTTCCATATACGACCATTTTATCATGGCTAAGATACAGTTAAAAAATCATTTTTTTTTTCTAAATTTGAGCAACTTAATAAAAATTATACTTATATGGATTTTTCACTTAGCGAAGAACAATTAATGATAAAAGAAGCCGCCAAAGATTTTGCCAATTTAGAATTGCTACCAGGCGTTATAGAGCGTGATGAAAAGCAATATTTTCCGCCAGAACTACGAAAAAAAATGGCCGAAATGGGATTTATGGGCATAATGGTTGATCCAAAATACGGCGGTAGTGGTATGGATACTATTTCGTATGTCAATATTATGGAAGAATTATCTAAAGTAGATGCATCTGCCGGTGTAATTGTCAGTGTAAATAACTCATTAGTGACTTGGGGTTTGGAGCATTATGGAACAGAAGAACAAAAACAAAAATATTTGATCCCCTTAGCAACAGGCGAAAAATTAGGGGCATTTGCTTTGAGTGAGCCTGAAGCAGGAAGTGATGCGACACACCAAAGAACAACAGCCAAAGATATGGGCGATTATTATTTATTAAATGGTGTTAAAAACTGGATTACTAATGGTGGAACAGCCGATACTTATTTAGTGATTGCACATACACATCCGGAAAAAGGACACCATGGTATCAATGCTTTTATTGTTGAGAAAGGTTGGGAAGGTTTTAGCATTGGCCCAAAAGAAAATAAAATGGGGATCAGAGCATCAGACACCCACTCTTTAATTTTTCAAGATGTCAAAGTGCCGAAAGAAAATCGTATTGGTCCTGATGGTTTTGGTTTTAAATTTGCCATGAAAACTTTATCGGGTGGCCGCATTGGTATTGCTGCTCAAGCCTTGGGCATTGCACAAGGCGCTTACGAACGTGCTTTGCAATATTCTAAAGAACGTGAAGCTTTCGGCAAGCCAATTTCTCATCATCAAGCCATTGCTTTTAAATTAGCTAAAATGAAAACCGAAATTGATGCAGCCCGTCATTTGATTATGAAAGCTGCTTGGGATAAAGATCAAGGAAACAGCTATGATTTAAGCGGGGCTATGGCCAAATATTATGCGGCTGAAATGGCCATGCGTGTTACCACAGAAGCGGTCCAAATACATGGCGGTTATGGTTATGTAAAAGAGTATCATGTTGAACGGATGATGCGCGATGCGAAAATAACGCAGATATATGAAGGAACATCAGAAATCCAACAAATTGTTATTTCCCGTGCCATATTAAACGAAAAGATAAGATAAGTAAATAATATACTTCGTTACCTGTTAAAACCTGCTCTAATGAGTGGGTTTTTTTATGGTATATCAGCAATATATTTAATGATTTCATCCAATTGGTAGTTGACATCAAACCATTTTATAGCCTGATTTTTTCTAAACCATGTTAATTGTCTTTTGGCAAATCGCCGGGTGTTTTTTTTAATTTCGGATATGGCAAAATCCAAATCCCATTCTCCTTCAAAATATTTGAACAATTCTTTATAACCAACGGTATTTAATGCATTTAAATCTTTATGTGGATATAAGTGCCTTGCTTCATTTAGCAAACCCTTTTCCATCATTATATCTACCCGTTTATTAATTCTATCGTACAATTTGGCTCTTTCGGTGTTTAAGCCTATATAAATAATATCGAAAGGACGGACTAAGGTTTGTTGCTGAAGCTCTTTCATTTTTTTGCCATCAGATTGTTGTAAAATTTCAATAGCTCTAATTAATCGATGTGGATTGTGAATATCGATACGTGCAAAATAATCAGCATCTAATTTTTTTAAAATTGTTTGTAAAGCAGCTATACCTTTTTCTTTTAAAAGTTTTTGGAGTTCTGCTCTAATTGTTTCATTTTTAGGGGGCAACTTGTCTAAACCCTTACAAGCAGCATCAAGATATAATCCACTGCCACCAACTAAAATTAAAGTTTTATATTGTTGGAATAAAGCCTTGCTTTTAGTCAAAAATTCTTTTTCAAAATCGCCAACATTATAATCTTCGAAAATGCTTTTATGTTGAATAAAATGATGGGGCGCTGCAGCCAATTCTTCCGGTTCAGGTACTGCTGTTCCAATGGACATTTCTTTATAAAATTGGCGTGAATCAGCCGATAAGATTTCTGTATGTAACTTTTGCGCTAAGGATACAGCCAAACCGGTTT
This sequence comes from Flavobacteriales bacterium, assembly GCA_026993355.1. Taxonomy (GTDB): domain Bacteria; phylum Bacteroidota; class Bacteroidia; order Flavobacteriales; family Flavobacteriaceae; genus WGBX01. The sequence goes on from JALWTX010000015.1 coordinate 70,312, forward strand.
TACCCGAAGCAGTTGGGCCACCTATAACAATGAGTCTTTTCATTTAATCAGCTAGTCTAATTATTTTTTCTAATTTGTATTTATGCATATGTTCTTGAACAATTTGTCTCACTGAAGGATGATCATCAATGGGGGTCAAGCGCTGCTTAATGACAGCTGGATTATGGTTTTGCCATTCTAAATCATAAAAACCATAACCGATAATTTTTTGATTTTCAATGTAAATAATAGATTTTTCACCGGTATGATGTCCTTTATCAATCAGCATCATATGACTATTTGAAAATTGGTGGTTATTAGCAGTTAATTTTTTCTTGGTACATGGAGTAAATGGCGGATTTTCTTTGTATCGATAATGCCATGCCATTACTTTACCGATAAGACTACCTTGTAAAATTTCGTAATCCACTTTGTTAATTTGTTGTTGCAAGTCTTTGGCAAGCGGTTTGTCTTTTATGTAGATGTTATTTACTTTTTGTTTAATATTCCTGGTATAATACACCCCAATTAACCGGTCGTATTTGTTGTATAAATAAAGCAATCCCTTTTTTGGTGGCAATTCATCTATGGTTTTGAGCACATTTTTTCTGACTTTTTTTAAGGGTTTTAAGTCAGGTGTTTCAATCCGGTCAATAAGGTTGCGTTGTTTGTTTAAAATCATTTTAAACAATTCGACGGTTGCCAATGCATCTCCTGAGGCTCTGTGACGATTAGTTACTGGTATATGCAAGGTTTTGCAAAGTTTCCCCAAACTGTATGATTCTTGTCGCGGAAAAAGTTCTTTGCTCAATTTCACCGTGCATAAAGTAGGACGTTCATAATTGTAGCCAAGTCTTTCAAATTCTTTTTTAAGCACGCGATAGTCAAAAGAGGCATTATGTGCTACAATAACAGCATCATGGGTAATTTCGATAACTTGTTTGGCTATCTCATAAAACTTTGGGGCACGGCGCAACATTTTATTGTTGATGCCCGTCAATTTTTGTACATACCAATGTATGGGACGTTCCGGGTTGACCAAACTAATGAGCTGATCGGTAATTTCGTTGCCATCAAATATATAAATGGCTATTTCTGTTATGGCTTCATCGGCCGGTTTACCGCCGGTAGTTTCCAAATCTACAATGGCATATTTCATAGCAATTATTTAAAACCTGACGCCTGCTTTTTCCAGGCGTTCTATTTCAGCTTTTTCTGCCAAACGCTTAGGAACTATAGGCCGGATAAGCGTTTGTCCTTTTCGTTTTTTTAAAAAAGGATAAAAATCTATGGCAGGTATTTCTTCATTTTGATTAATGTATTTATTGGTCCCGACCAGAACTATTTCGCCGTTGCTGTATTTTTTGTCTTGCTTTTCGGCTGACGCGGAAATTTTTCTTTGAATTTGTCCTTTGTACAATTGCGCCAAAAAACCGCCTGATTTTTCAAGTGTTTTAAACAAATTTAAAGCTTGTTCAGATAATTTATATATATTTTCTTCTAAAAAGTAGTTTCCTGAAGTACTTCTCAATGCCTCATTAAAGTGTGCTTCGTTTTTTAGTATAATCAACTGATTGCGGGCCAAACGTTCGCTAAATTCATTACTTTTTTTGTAAGTGACATCAAAGGGTATATTAGCGACAAAATCTGCGCCGCCTAATATGGCACTCATTATTTCCATGCCGGTTCTTAATAAATTGACATAGGGATCAAAAATAGTTTTATTACGAAGGGCAGGCCGGGCATAAACTAAGGGAATTTGAGGATTTTGATAGCTGGTACTAATAATTTGCCATAAGTTTTTTAAGACTTTAATTTTAATAATCTCAAAAAAGTAGTGGCTGCCTTGTGCCATTGAAAATTGAATTTGTGGTAATATTCCCTCACCTAATTTTTCGATGTATTCTACGGCATGTGATAAGCCGTAGGCTATTTCTTGTGTTATATTGGCACCGGCATTTTTATAATGCTCGGTTCGTATATCAATATGTAAAAATTTTTCGGATACTTTATCTTTTAAAACTTTCAGATTGTCAAAATCTTTTTGTTCATTGTCGAACCAATTGCCATAGCGGGCAAAATGTCCCAGCGGGTCTATAAGCAAACGGCTTTTTTCTTGGGTTTTTTTAGCTAGATTTACTAAAAAATCAACTTGAAGCATATCGGCTTTAAAAATAAGCTTATTGAGATCCAAATTTTTTATTAATTTATCGATATCAAAAGGCTTATCTACATAAAAGGTAAAAAAATCAGCGCCTTTTTTTAAAGCGTTTAAGGCAATTTTATTGGCGATGCTTTCATCGCTTAAGTTCAGTTCTTGAACAATGTGAAATTGGTCATTAAAAGTTTGTTCTGAAGGGATATAGGTGTCATAGTGATAAAATGGCTTAATATCTACACCTTCCAAAGTTTTGGTAATTAAACTTTGGTAATCGGTCCCTTTTAAATCGGCTTGTATTTTAAGCTTCCATTCTTGTGAACTAACTTTTTTAAAATCTTGAAATAGTGAATTTTTTACACCCATTATTTGTTTTTATTTAGCTATTTGTTTTTATTTAGCCGTTTCTATAATATAAATATCTTCGCCTTCTTTTTTTAACAATAGTTTTTCGCGTACATATTTTTGCAACTTTTGGTCATCTTTCAAATCTTTGAGGGTTTGTTTTTGTTTTTTAATACTTTCCAGATAAAAAGCTTTTTTTTCTTCAAGTTTTTCTATTTGATGGTTCAAATTTCGTAAATAAAGCAGAGAATTATCGTCGATAAAAATAATCCAGATCAAAAAAAAGAGGATGGCAATTATAAACCGATTAGTCAAAAATTTGAATGGAGCCCATTTCATTTAAATATTGTTTTTGATTAAACTGACAATTACATCTATAGCCACTTTGTTGCGGCGGTCATTGGGGATTATGAGATCGGCGTGTGCTTTGGTAGGTTCAATAAACTGTTCGTGCATTGGCTTTAAAGTGGTCTGATACCGGTTTAAAACTTCGTTGACGGTACGGCCACGTTCATTAATATCACGACGTACCCGTCGAATAAGGCGCTCATCAGAATCGGCATGGACAAATATTTTGACATCAAACAAGTCTCTTAAGCGTTTGTCGTTAAAAATGAGAATGCCTTCTACAATCATTACTTTGCGCGGATGTGTAACTACCGTATCTCCAGTACGGGTATGCTGTACAAATGAATAAATGGGTTGTTCAATAGTTTCGCCTTTTTTTAACTTGGTCAGGTGGTCATAGAGTAAATCAAAATCAATGGCGCGCGGATGGTCAAAATTTATTTTGGCGCGTTCTTCCAATGACAAGTGTTTGTTGTCTTTGTAATAGGAATCTTGAGAAATTATACCGACGTCTTCATTGCCAAATTCTTTTACAATTTGATTAACAACCGTTGTTTTTCCGCTACCGGTTCCTCCGGCAATCCCAATAATTAGCATAGATATATATTTTTTGGTAAAATTACATTTTTTTGATGAGATATAAAAAATGAATGTGCAGTTAAATTAAGGTTTTTTTGTAGATTGATATGCTTATGTTATTAATGTAATATGTTGAAACACAGCGGATAAATATTGTAATGATTCATCTCGGTGTGGTCAAATTATTTTAATATTCGCCGGGCTTTAACATATGAGCGTTGCCAGTATTTTAAGTTTAATGATGACTTAGTTACGCCCTTGGAGGTCGATGCGTGGATAAAATAGCCATTATTCATATAAATACCGACATGATAATATTTACGGCTGGTATGGAAAAAGACCAGATCGCCTGTTTTTAAATTATTTTTTCTGACCGCTTTACCCGTTTTCATCATCGCTTTGGTAGTACGTGGCAAAGTTAAATTAAATGCTTCTTTATAAACCCGTTGTACAAAACCCGAACAATCAAAACCACGAGCTGATGTACCGCCATATCTATATTTAACCCCTTTATAATGACGATATATTTTTTCTAATTTTCTTTGTGTATTTGCCTTAGATGCTAAGTTTTGAGATGATTTACATGCAGTGAAAAGTGAAGAAAGCAGTATGATAAAAAGTAATTTTTTTGCCATTTATTAATTTAAGTTAAGGTGTAAATATAATTTTTCAAGGGCTTGGTCAAAATTTTCTTGTGCTATATTTATTTTTAAGTCGGCATTTTGTTCATAAACGGCTTGCCGCGAAATAAATAAGGCATTGATATAGGCCGCCAAATCTTGTTCCGGAATAGTTTGGATCAATGGGCGCTTATTTTTTTCTTTTTTTAGGCGTTCAATTAAAACAGGCACAGCCACATTTAGGTATATTTTTTTATATTGTCGCAATGCCAATAATTGGCGGTTTGTGGGTTGTATAATGGTGCCGCCACCCAAGGACAAAACCACATTATCCAAGTTTTTTTTAATAAAATCTTTTAATGTTTGGTGTTCAATTTTTCTAAAACCTATTTCACCTTTTTCTTTAAAAATCTGTGCGATACTTTGACCGGTATTTTGTTCAATAGCTTCATCCAAATCGATAAAACTATAGCCTAAACGCCGTGCTAATGCTTTGCCTAAAGCCGATTTGCCGGCACCCATAAATCCATATAATGCAAGACGCATATTTATTATAATTTTAAAAACAAAGATAGGTTTTTTAACTTGAAAGTGAAATTTGAAAATTCCTTCTCAAAAAATTTTATCTTTACCAAAAAACCAAGATGAAACAAGGTATTTTACTTTTCCTTCTTTTTCCTTTTTTATTGACAGCTCAAAGGCCTAAAAATTATGACCTTTTGAATTTGAAAGCTAACATAACTATTTTCCCTTACCAAAAAGAGGTCAAAGGGCAATTACAATATACGTTAAAGCTGCTTAAATATACAGATAGTATTGTGTTTGATGCGCCCGGTATTAATACAATTAAGGTCACAAACGGATGCATTAAATTACCTTTTAAACAAACCGGGAAATATCTTATTATTTATAAAAAGTTTAAACCTGAAAAAAAATATAAATTAAAATTGGCCTATGTGGCCCATCCCAAACAAGCGATGTATTTTACCGGTTGGCACGAAGGAGGCCGTAAACAAGTTTGGACACAAGGACAAGGCAAAGATAATACCCATTGGTTACCCGGTAATGCCAATCAGAATGATAAATTTACGTGGACATTACAAGTGAATTTTGATAAAAATTACCGTGTTATTTCAAATGGGACCTTGATAAAGAAGAAAACTTATCATGATTCATTAGTATCTTATGTGTTCCGGCAGGACTTGCCGGCGCCTAATTATCTTATTTTTATAGGAGCAGGTAAATATGTTGAAAGTAAAATTGATACAAAACAAAAAACGCCGGTTTTCAATTATCAATATCCCGATAAATTGCTGCATGACAAAACTTACTATAAAACGGCATTTATTTTCGACCGCTTGGTCAAAGAAATTGGGGTTAAATACCCGTGGAAAAATTATAAGCAAGTGCCTTGCCGTGATTTTTTATATGGTGGTATGGAAAATGTATCGGCTACCAGTTTTAATGGTGACCGGTATGTCGTGGATTCCATCGCTTTTAATGATGTTAATTTTGTCAATGTCAGTGCGCATGAATTAGCCCACCAATGGTTTGGTGACTTGGTGACGGGTAAATCTTCTGCTGACCATTGGTTGCACGAAGGTTTTGCGACTTATTATGCACGCCGCATAGACCGCCAAATTTTTGGCGAAAGTTATACCCAATACAGGACTTATCTTTATGACCGCCAAATTATTTCCGGACAAAATACCGATACGATTCCGTTGCACCGGCCTAATGCGAGCAGTTTGACTTATTATCAAAAAGGCGCGCGTATTCTCGAGATGATACGCTATAAAATAGGAGATAGTTTGTTTAACCGTACTATAAAAACTTACTTACGGAACTTTGCATTTAAAAATGCAGACATTCATGATTTTAAAAAAATATTAGAAAGGACATCGCGGCAAAATTTTGATCGTTTTTTTAATATCTGGTTTGAACATACCACTATTCCTTCATTTGAATTACGCCAGAAAGATGATAGCATTATTTTCAAAAAAAATTCCCATCATTTGCCGCTTGATTTTTTAATTATAACCAAGCATAATAAGTTTATTGTTAAACACAAACAAAATTTTAAAATAAAAAATTTAAACACAATTTTGACCATTATTCCCAATCCGGGCAATTATAATCTGTATGATATTAAATTTACCAGAAGTAAAAAATGGCTAAAAAATCAAATTTTGTACAGCCCTGATTTTATAGACCGGTACACCGCGTTGTTACAAGCTAACAAATGGTCCGAAAAAGAAAAAGATACCTTGTATGGTGCATTGATAAAACGACAAGATTATTTTCCGGTTTATGCTGTTATAATTAACCAAATTAAAAAGACATTAACTGACCAGCATTTAGCTTTTTTGCAATTGCTTTTTAAAAAAGATTTAAAAACGAGACAACAAATTGCCATCCAACTAAGTCAAATACCACCTCAACTTAAAAAGCCTTATTTTTCATTGATAGATGATGCGTCCTACCAAACCAAACAAGCAGTTTTATGGCATTATTGGCAAAATTTTCCTGCAGAACGTTCATTTTTATTAGACTATACAAAAAAAATAAAAGGTAGTAATGATTATTCCTTTAGACTGACATGGTTGTCCTTGGCTTTACTGACGCAAGACTATCGGAATAATCAAAAGTCAATGATCGTCAGAGAACTGATCAATTATACTTCGCCATCATACAATATGCAGGTGCGTTTAAATGCCTTTAAAATGCTGATGGAATTAAAATTGATTAATGAAACAGTGGTTCAAAATCTTATACAGGCTGCTTTTCATTTCAATTGGCGTTTACACAGTATTGCCCGGCAATATTTAAAAACTTTATATCAATTACCTGCTTATAGGTCTTTTATTGAAAACAGTCTTCAAAACTTACCCGCTTCTCGTAAAAGAATTCTTATAAAAAGCTTAGTATAAGTCTGGGTTTAAAATAAAAATACAAGCAGTATATTTATATGGGAATCGATTTAATTTATTAATTTTACAGGTCTAAACCCCTAAGTTTTCATTTTTATGAATTTTAAGAAAATAGGCCCCCATTTATTTAGCATTATTATCTTTATTGTTATTTCATTTATCTATTTTAGTCCTGTTTTACAAGGTAAAGTGCTGAATCAAAGCGACCTTATCCAAGCCAAAGGTATGGAGCACGAGCGTGAAATATACAAACAAAAAGAAGGTCACGAAATTTATTGGACGGATGCTGCCTTTGGCGGTATGCCGATCTATTTATTAGGGGCTTCATTTCCGCATGATTATACGCTGAAACTTCATAAGATTTTAAATTTTTTACCACGTCCGGTCAATTTCCTCTTTTTATATTTTTTAAGTTTTTATATTTTAATGTTGGTCATGAAAGTCGATTGGAAATTAGCTCTTTTGGGTAGTTTGGCTTTTGGTTTTTCGACCTATTACATTATAATTATTGGTGTAGGACACCTGGCCAAAGTCAGGGCTATTGCTTATTTTCCTTTGGTTATTGCCGGTATCTTGCTGGTATTTGAGCGTAAAAAATATGTTTGGGGTTTTATTCTCACAACCTTGGCGGTAGCTTTAGAGCTCAATACCAAGCATTACCAAATGACATATTATTTATTATTTGCCGTGCTTATATTGGGCTTATTTTGGTTGATAGATGCTTATAAAGAGAAAAAAATCAAGCAATTTTTACAGGAATTGGCCATCTTATTAGTTGCGGCTATTTTAGCTCTGGGAATGAATGCCAATAATATTTTACCCGCCAAAGAATATGTCAAATACAGTATCAGAGGGCAAAATATTTTAAGTATTAATCCGGATGGTTCGGCTAAAAAAAACCAACAAAATGGCTTAAGTAAGGACTATATAACCGAATACAGTTATGGTATTGCCGAAACTTTTAATTGGTTAGTACCTCGTTTTATGGGCGGGAGTAATGCTGAAAATCTTGGCGAAAATTCACATTTATACCAAGCATTGAAAGGAAAAACGGATACACGTACCGCCAAACAATTTGTTTCGCATGTCAGTACTTATTGGGGAAAACAACCCATAGTCGCTGCACCGGCTTATATAGGTGCTGTCGTTTTATTTTTGGCATTAATTAGTTTGTTGTTTTACCGTGGTAAACATAAAAAATGGTTGTGGACCACCATTCTTTTAGCTTTACTCTTATCATGGGGTAAAAATTTCAATCTATTGACCGACTTTTTTATTCATTATATCCCTTTTTATGACAAATTTAGAGCTGTATCTTCCATTCAAGTTTTGGCCGAATTTTTAATACCTGTTTTAGCAGTTTTAGGCTTATATAGTTTTTACAGCTCCGATTTACCACCTGCCCAAAGCCAAAAAAAATTAGGAACAGCCGTTGCTATTTTGGGTGGTTTGTTATTGCTTTTTATCCTTATGGGAGGCAATATGTTCACCTTTGAAAGTCCTATGGATAGTTATTATGCCAAATATGGTTTGCTTGATGCCTTTATAGCGGACCGTAAAGCAATGCTGGTACAAGACAGTTGGCGTTCTTTGATTCTGATTTTATTGACAGCAGGCGTTTTATTTTTGGTTTTAAAACGGAAATTATCTAATAAAATAGCGACTGCATTACTTATTTTATTGGTCTTATTCGATTTAGCCGGCGTTGACAAACGCTATGTCAATCAAGACAATTTTATCGACCCGGTACAATTGGATCGTTTTTTCAAACCGTCTCCGGTGGATCAAGTCATTTTAAAAGATACAACCAATTACAGAGTGCTGAATTTGACCCGGAACCCTTTGACAGATGGTTTAACGTCTTATTTTCATAAACAATTAGGTGGATATCATGCCGCTAAACCACGTCGTATTCAAGATTTGTTTGATTTTTATTTATCCAAAAACATCAATCCCGAAATTTTGAATATGTACAACGTAAAATACATAATTGCCCCGGGGCAACAAGGGCAGACCGGTGTTCAAATAAACGATGCTGCCAATGGCAATGCATGGTTTGTGCAAAATCTTAAATTTGTGCCAGATGAAAATAGTGAAATAATATCATTGAAGGCTATTTCAACTAAAAAAACGGCGGTTTTAAACCAATCCTACCAAGCAGAATTATCCACAGGCATAAGCAAGGATTCTACTGCACAAATTAAGTTGTTGCATTATCATCCTGAAAAGTTGGTTTATCAGAGTCAAAATAAGCAGCCGGGTTTTGCAGTTTTCTCCGAAAATTACTATAAAAACGGTTGGGAAGCTTTTGTTGATGACAAACCAGCTAAAATCTATAAAGTAGATTATAGTTTGCGCGGCTTAAAAATTCCGTCGGGAAGGCACCGCATTACTTTTGTTTTCCGTCCTGAAGTGGTTGTAAAAGGTGGAAAAATTGCCTTATGGAGTTGGGTGATTTTTGTAATTTTAACAATTATAGCCATTTATATATGGCAACGTAACCCAAACAAAAATGTATCTTTGCAATCAAAATAGAGAATTTTGAAAAAGTTTAGCATCATTATCCCCACATATAACCGGCCGGCATTATTGCAGGAACTTCTTAATAGTTTAATAATTCAGGAATTTAATCCTGATTTTTTCGAAATTATTATTGTCGATAACAATTCCAATTATGATGTTGCTTCCTTGATCCATGATTTCAAATCTGCTTATCCGGAGTTTGATATTAAATATATTCATGAACCCCGTCAAGGTGAGCAATATGCATGGAATACTGGGATTGAGCATGCGCAGGGCAAATTATTGATTTTTGTCGATGATGATACAACTTTTCACCGGGATTATTTTGCAACTTTAGAAAAAGATTTTACCAATAAACTGGATGATATTGCCGGTGGCGGGAAAGTGGCGCCGGTATTTGAATATCAAAAACCGGCTTGGATTAATAAGTATGTGATGCCTTATTTCGCCGAAATAAATTTGGGTGAAAAAACTACTTTCCCTAAAAATAAGTTTCCTTATGCGACTAATTTATTAATTTCGAAAAACATTTTTAAAAAAATTGGTTTGTTTAAGACAGACTTAGCCGAAGGAAAAAAAAACATCCCCCCGGGAACCTTTGAACGGGAATTATTTAAACGGATAAGAGCCGCCGGTTATCCTGTTTATTATTTTCATGATTTAGTGGTTTGGCACTTTATTCCACAAGAAAAAATAGATAAAACTTATGTTAAAGAGAAAGCTATAGAGTCGGGGCGGACTTTAAGAGAAATTTATCGCCAAAAAAGTTTTTGGTGGTCACTCTATGCTTTTTGGATGGATTTACTTAAATGGTTGGCAGCCTGTATTTTGTCTTTATATTATATTTTTACGACGCAATGGGAAAAAGCCGTCATGTTATTTAAACTTCGCTGGTGGAAAAGTAAAGGTTTTTGGTTTTCGGATGCTAAGGGCTAAAAGCCTTTCAAAAAAAATAAAGAAAAATCCGAAAATTAAAAACAAATTTTATATATTTGCAATCGCAAAAACAAAGGGTTCTTAGCTCAGTTGGTTCAGAGTATCGCCTTGACAGGGCGGGGGTCGCCGGTTCGAGCCCGGCAGAACCCACAAAGCATGGTAAATATTTATCATGCTTTTTTATTTTTCTTAATTAAATAAGTGGTAATTTTTAACTTTATTGGGGTGAATCCCAGACCATTTAAAGGTATCAAAATTGACAACAGCCAAACCGCTGGTGCGCAAATGTACCAAGGGTCCGGGCAAAAAATAATCAGCCAAATCTGTCCAAACGGGATTGTGTCCAACTATGATAACATTTTCAAATGTATCAGGTATTTGTTTAATTTGAGACATCACATCAGGCAACGCATGAAAATAAAAAACCGGATTGATACCAATTTGTTTTTGATACTTTAATTCTTTTGCCAAAATTTCGGCTGTTTCAAAAGCTCTGATGGCAGGACTGCTAATAATCAAATCGGGTTTTACATCTATTTGAAGGAGGGCCTTGGCACGTTTTATCGTTCTATTTATTCCTTTGGGTGTTAAATACCGTTTAATATCGGGCATAGGTTCTTGTGTGGCTTTGCCATGTCGTATAATGCTTAAAGTTTTCATATATCATGTTTTAGGAATAAGCTTGTTTAATCAGTTTAAAATCTGCCAAAACCAGGGCAGAGAGTGCTTCGACAATAGGGACGGCCCGCGGTACCACACAAGGATCGTGCCGGCCTTTTCCTTCCACAATTATTTCCTTGCCATTTTTATCAATGCTTTTTTGTGCTTGCATAAGCGTTGCGACCGGCTTAAAAGCAACTTTGAAATAAATAGGCATCCCGTTAGTGATGCCGCCTTGTATACCACCCGAATGATTGGTTAGTGTTTTTCCGTCGGTTGTAAACACATCGTTGTGACGGCTGCCAAGCATTTTACTCCCTTCAAAACCACTTCCGTATTCAAAACCTTTAACTGCTGGTATATTGAGCATGGCGTAGGCCAAACGCGCTTGTAATTTATCAAATAAAGGCTCGCCTAAGCCGGCCGGCACATTGTTTATAACACAAGTTATTTGTCCACCAATTGTATCACCGGCTTTTTTGACTTCTTTTATTTTTTGAATAAACTTTTGTGCCATTGTTTCATCCGGACAACGTACGATATTGTTTTCTATTTTGCTTAAATCGAGTTGCGCAAAGGTTTTTGATATGGCCAAATTGCCTACGGCATTAACATAAGCCTTGAAGTCTATTTCAGGTACAATTTGTTTGGCTATGGCACCGGCAACCACAATGGCTGCAGTGGTACGGGCAGAACTGCGTCCACCACCACGATGGTCGCGATGTTTATATTTTATGTCATAGGTATAATCAGCATGTGAAGGGCGGTAAGTGTCTTTTAAATGATCATAATCCTTGGAGCGGTCATTGGTGTTTTTGATTAAAAAACCAACAGGTGCACCGGTTGTTTTTCCCTCAAAAATACCAGATAAAAAATCTACTTTGTCCGCTTCATTTCGTTGGGTGGTAATATTGGACTGTCCCGGACGCCGCCTGTTCAATTCGTTTTGAATAGCTTCCATGTCTAATTGTAAATTGGCCGGAACTCCATCTAATATTCCACCGATACCTTTTCCATGTGATTCGCCAAAACCCGTAAATCGTAAAATTTTTCCGAAACTGTTGTGCATAAAATTTGTCTATGGTTTGTTTTCTAAAAATACAATTTTTTTATATATATTCGTAAAAAATATCGTTATGTCGCCATTGGTTTTATTTTTAGTTTATTCGTTAGCCTTGCTATTTGTTATGCTTATAGCCGAATTGGCTTATAAAGTTTTAAAGTTAGATTCGGAATGGACCCGTAAAATTGCCCATATCGGTTCAGGTATCGTTGCCCTGTCTTATCCGCTTTTTATTCAAAATCATTTGGTGGTATTGGCCTTAACAATTAGTTTCACGATTATTTTATATATTTCAAAAAAGTTTGAACTTTTTTCTTCCATTTTTTCTGTTGATCGTCATTCATATGGCGAATTATTTTTTGTTTGGAGTTCTTGGTTATTATTCTGGTTGTATCAATATACCGGCAATCCTCTTTATTTTTATCTGCCTTTCGGTGTCGTTGTATTTGCCGATCCGGCTGCTGCTTTGGTAGGAAAGGCGTTTCCGGTAAAAAAATACCGGCTTTTAGGTCATCAAAAATCTATAGGCGGCTCTTTAGCCTTTTTTGCCGTCAGTTTTATATTAGCCTATTTTTTAGCTATTCATTATTTAGCTGAAACCAATGTTTTTTTATTTTCATTGACACAAGCCCTTATTTTGACGTTGGTTGAAGCTGTTTCACATAAAGGTTGGGATAACTTTACCATACCCTTGGTTTCAGTTATCTTAATATATATTTGGCTTTAAAATATGAAACTAATCAGTATTACAGGTCCGGATGGTAGTGGTAAATCTACGCAAGCCAAGCTTTTAGCGGCTTCCTTACCCGGCAGTCGTATTGTTTCGGTTTGGGATGTCATCAAACGGCCGGAATTTAAGCCGGAAAGAATTTATTTAAGCTCGCCAAAAGTAGAAGAATATGTGACGGACTTACATCCTTTTAGCCGTTCATTATTTATTTTTCATGCCTTTAATGAAGCCTATGTAAAAGCACTTGCTTCATCGGCAAAATATTTGATTTTTGATGGGTATTGGTATAAATATTGGGCTGTAGAAAAAGCTATGGGTGCGCCTGCATTACTTGAAGATGTGCTTAAAAAGCAATATCGTACACCTGATTATAATTTTTATATTGACCTTCCTGTCGGACATATATTGAAAAGGAAAAAGCAATATTCTGTGTATGAAACGGCCAAGGCAAAAGATAAAATGAATGCTTTTATGAAAATTCAAACAGAAGCCGGAGAAATACTGCGCCGCTTAATGCCTAAAAATACCCTTAGGTTGGATGGAAGTCAGATGCCCGAAGTTATACACCACCAAATATCTCATATTATAAATGCGTCTTAAAGAAATTTTAAACAGATATTTATACGATTTATCATCTTTATACACGCCTGAGGAAATTAAAGCTGTTTTTTTTAGGCTTACTGAACATTTTTACCAAATTAAGCGTTTAGACCTGGCTATTGACCCAGATCTGAGGCTTCCAGATAAGCGTTTAGAAGTTGCTTTGCCCGAATTACAACAAGGAAAACCATGGCAATATATAACCGGAGAAGTAACTTTTTGCCATTTGCCTTTAAAAGTGAATTCGCATACTTTGATTCCGCGTCCTGAAACAGAAGAGTTAGTCGATTGGGTTTATAAGGATTGGAAGGGCAAATACGTTAAAATTTTGGATATTGGCACAGGGAGTGGTGCAATTGCCATTGGTTTGGGTACTAAATTGCCACAGGCCAAAATATCAGCTTTAGATATTTCTCTTGAAGCATTGCAAATAGCCCGTGAAAATGCACAAGACAATCGGCAAGATATAGAATTTATTCATCAAGATATTTTTTCAATTGAGGCTCACAATTTAAATTATGATATAATAGTCAGTAATCCGCCTTATGTCCGGGAGAGTGAAAAAAAATTAATGTCAGATAATGTTTTGAAATATGAGCCTGCTAATGCTCTTTTTGTACTGGACAGACAAGCTTTAAAATTTTATGACCGAATTTTAGATTTGGCTCTCAAAAGTTGCACCAAAATGGTTTATTTTGAAATAAATGAATATTTAAAAAACGAATTGGAAGCGCTACTGAATCGCAAAAATCTCACGGATTTTACTTTTAAAAAAGATTTTTTTGGAAAATGGCGCATGTTAAAAGTGCTTATTTAAATTGTGCTAACAGTTCTGCAACTGTAAAAGTGCTTCCGCCCAGAAAAATTAAATCTTCTTGCCCGGCATTATTTTTAGCACATGTTAAAGCTTCGGTTAATGTTTTAAATGTTTTTCCCGGCAGACCAAATTGTTGTGCTTTCTTGACAAGTATTTTTTCATCTAAAGCACGCGGAATTTTGGCTTTACTAAAATAATAATTAGCCTCTTTGGGAAACACTGGCAGGATTTCATCTAAATTTTTATCATTTACAAAACTCAGGACGAAATGTAAATTTTGGTGTGGTGTTTGTGCAATTTGTTTTAGAACCATTTTTAATCCATCTGCATTGTGTGCGGTATCGGCAATAATAAGTGGTTTTTCGCCCAAAATTTCCCAACGCCCTCTCAATCCCGTGTTTTTAGTAACATTTTGTAATCCTAAACGGATATGTTCAGTTGTAATTTTCCATCCCTTTTTTTGCAATTGATAAACTGCTGCCAAAACGGTTTTCAAATTTTCTTGTTGATAGAGTCCTTTAAGGCCGGTTTTATAAACAGGCAATGTTAAGTCTTCACTAAAAATTAGCGGTGCATTTTTTTGTTTGGCTATTTCTGAAAAAACGAATTGTGTGTCCGGTTGTTTTCTGCCTATAACAACCGGTGTTCCGGTTTTTATGATACCGGCTTTTTCTCTGGCAATATGAGAAAGTTTATTTCCTAAAATAGCCGTATGGTCAAAGCCGATATTAGTAATAATGCTCAATTCGGGTTGAATAATATTAGTACTGTCTAAGCGGCCGCCTAAGCCTACTTCTACCACTGCTATGTCCACTTGTTTTTTTGCAAATTGTTGAAAGGCTAATCCAACGGTCATTTCAAAAAATGAAAGTGCATTATCTTCAAAAAACGGACGGTGTTTTTTGACAAAATTAATAACGCAATTTTTTCTGATCAATTGACCGTTTAATCTTATACGCTCTCTAAAATCTAATAAATGTGGTGAGGTATATAAACCTGTTTGATAACCGGCTTCTTGCAAAATAGAAGCCAACATATGTGATACCGAGCCTTTACCATTGGTGCCGGCAACATGAATGCTTTTAAATTTATTGGCTGGATTGCCTAAATAAGTATCTAATTTGCGAATATTGGTTAAATCGTTTTTATAGGCTTTACGGCCTTTATGCTGGTACATGGGCAATTGGGCAAATAACCATTGCAGAGTTTCTTCGTAGGTCAATTTATTCAGTGACTTTAAAGTTATAAATAATTTTACCAATTTGCGTTTCTGGCGCCTTGGTATCTTCCGTCCACCTTGTTTTGAGGGCTGCATATTTGGCTGCTTGCAGCAAACAAGGCGCATTATTAGTACTTCCTTTTACACCCGGTATGGCTTTAATAACGCGGCCTTTCCTATTCACATATATTTTCACCACAACACGTCCTTCTTCATTACAGTTATAAGCTGGCTTCGGTTTATTTTTCGCATTTCTGTTTCCTAACCGGTAGTTGCCGTTGCCGCTTGCACCATGACCTCCTGCACCATAATATCCTGATGAATCCGGATCTCCATTTGACAAACCTTTATCACCACTTTTTGTATCATTACCTTCACCGCCTTTCTCCTGATTCTCTTGTCCTGGTGCATTGGCTACATTATTTAAAATGTCAGTAATATGCTTGTCAGGCTTTGGTTTGGGCTTTGGTTTGGGCTTACTTTCCAGTTTCGGTTTATTTTTTTTAGTCGTCTTTTTTATAACCGGCGCCTCTGTATTATTTTGGGTCAAAACCTGTTCCTTTATCACCGGTTTAGTTTCCGGTTTGGGGGCTTTTTTTTGTGTTGGCGTTTTAACCGGTTTGTTATGTTTGGGTTGTATGAGTCCTCTGCCTTTTTCACTTGAGCCAAAATTGACAGCAATTCCTGTTTCTGGTGGTGGGTCTAAATAGGTCATACCACTGATAAACATTAAAAGAATGAGAAGCAGTATCACAATGCTAGCTTCTATAAGGGCTTTTCTTTTATGTTTATCTCTAAGTGTCATAAAATTATGAATATATATAAAAATGGATGCAGATATTATGCCAAATTAGTTGCTTTTATTTTGGACGAACAGCTAAAATAACTTTGTAGTTATTTCTGTTGGCAATATCCATAACATAAACTGCTTTTTCGATAGGCACACCTTCTTCGGCCCGAAGGATAATAACCGGTTTTTTCTCTTTTGAAAGCATTGCTTTTAATCGGGTTTCTAAGTTTTTGGGGTCAACTTGCCGTTTATTAATGTAGTATTCTTGTTTTTTGTTAATACTAACCGACAAATTTTGACTATGTTCTGTTTTACCCTTGGCTTTGGGTAAAACCAAATCTAAGGCATCTGCTGTAACCAATGTTGAGGTCAGCATAAAAAAGATCAGTAACAAAAACACAATATCAGTCATAGATGCCATGCTAAATTCCGGGCTGACTTTGTTTCTTCCTTTAATATCCATAATGTTTTAACTGGGTTCGTTTAGTAAATCTAAAAATTCGACAGCATTGGCTTCCATTTGGTGGACAACCTTATCTGTTTTGACAACCAAATGGTTGTAGGCAATATAGGCGATAATCCCTACAATTAAACCGGCAACGGTGGTAGTCATGGCTGTATAAATGCCTTGTGCTAAGGAACTGACTTCTATTTTTCCGCCACCACTGGCCATATTATGAAAAGCCAAAATCATTCCGATTACTGTTCCCAAAAAACCAATCATGGGAGCTGCGCCGGCAATGGTCGCTAAAGTACTGACATTTTTTTCCAATTTATAAACTTCCAATTTCCCGGCGTTTTCAATGGCTTTATTGATGTCATCTAAAGGTTTGCCAATCCGGCTGACCCCTTTTTCAATCAGGTTGCCCACAGCCGTATCATATTGTTGTGCCAGCATTTTGGCGCCTTCAATATTCCCTGATTTGATAAAAGCTCTGATTTGATTCATAAAATTAGGGTCAATTTTGGCTGCTGCTTTTATAGCCGATAGTCGTTCGAAATAAATAACCAAAGCCACAAAAAGCATAATAAACAAAATGGCAATAATGATAATACCGCCGGTTCCGGCATTCATAATCAGATCTATTACTCTGAGTTTTTTTTCTTGTGGAATAGCTTCATCGACAATTTTCCCGGCTTGTGCCACGCTGTTTTGCACATGTCCGGCTTGTAAAAGGGTGATTAAATTCATAAATTTATAAGTTTATTTCTTGATTGAATCATTTATAAAACGAAAGTAAACATTTTTTATTATAGTATAAAAAATGAGAAGTTAAAATTTAACTTCTCACTTTCAGGTATTGGTTAATGTTTTATTATTCTGCAGTCTCTTCAGTTTCTTCCGAGGTGTCTTCGCTTTCTTTTTGTGCTAAAAAATCTTTTAAAATACCGGCTTCTTGCAGTAAATTATACCATTGGACAATTTTTTTTATATGAGAAGGATAAACACGTTCTTCATCATAATCGGGTAAAACTTCTTTAAAGTAATGCTCTAATTCCGTTTTTCCGCTTTTGTGACTGATGGTTTTTTCATAGTTTTCCTTTTCGGCTATCTTTTTGAATACTTGCCATAAAGGTATTTCTTCATTATAGGTATAAATAGCAATTTCATCTAAAGCAGAAATGTTGGTGAAGGGGGCCATCACCCGCTTTTTGTCGGTTAAAGATTCTGCTATAATACCGGATTTGGTCGAAGTTAAAAGTTTGAATAATCCGCTTTTTCCTGAAATACTAATAATTCTGTAGGCTGTCATTTTCCTTTTTTTATCTCTTGTTGTTTTAATTTTTTTAAATAAATTTCAATTGATCATATAAATTATAAATGATGTATCTTTGAAAAAAATAAGCACAAAGATAAAATGAAATTTTTATACATAACCTTATTAACTGTTTTTTTTGTTGGCTGTCAACAAAAAGATTTAAAAGTTCCGGTAAATGATCAGCCCGGCTTACATGAAGTTTGGAACAATTCACCCGTGTATATTTTGTTGAAAAAAAACGGAAATGATACTCTTGCCGATTTGAAATTAGGCCAAACCATATCTACTACCAAATGGCTGGTGGCTGTAGATAAACGCTTAAAATTGAAGCATTTATTGCCCGCCTTGAAAAAAGTAATCCGAAAAAGACGAAAAAAATCGATGCATTCGGATGGGAAAGGGCAAATGTATTTTACATATTTGGATAGCCTGCAAAACAAAATTTCATTTGTCGAATTTACACATTTAGATATAATGCCCGATTATTTTCAATCGAAATCTTATTTTGATGAATATCCAAAAGCCGAGATGAACACGGAAAAATGGCACGTTGTTTTAACACCAAACTTTTATAGAATTAACGATTCAATTGTCTTGCCTCTTAATTCATCACTGAAGCAATTAGGCCAAAAATTAGCTGAATTGGATAATCAAAAAGTAAAAGGGGAAAAACGTCAAATCTATTTGAATTTTGACCATCGTTTGTCTTTTGATCACTTTTTAAATACTTTTGTTTATTTTAAAAACCATCCTTTAAAAAACAGCCAAATCAGTTCAAAAATTTTTATATTTACCCCAAATAAATCCTGATGTTAGATTTTGTTCATTTTAGAATTCTTGATTTTATCGATATCTTTTTGGTGGCCTTACTTTTATACTACTTTTATAAGTTAATCAAAGGGACAGTTGCCATTAATATTTTTATTGGAATCGTTATTCTATATTTGATTTGGCTGTTGACCAAAAGCTTGCAAATGAATTTGTTATCAGAATTTTTGGGTAAGTTTTTGGGGGTTGGTGTTTTGGCCTTAATCATTGTTTTCCAACAAGAAATTCGTCGTTTTTTATTGATGATTGGTTCCACCAAATTTAATCCGTCAGGAAAACTGATGAACAGGTTGGGATTTAAACAAATGGCTACCAGCGAAACCGATGTTGAGGCCATTGTAAATGCCATTAAAGATTTGGCCAAGACCAAAACAGGGGCTTTAATCATTATTAAGCGGAATTCAAATCTTGATTTTTTAAAGCAAACCGGTGATGCCATGAATATTGAAGTTAATAAACCCATTATAGAAAGCATTTTTTTTAAAAACTCGCCTCTGCATGATGGGGCTGTTATTATAGAAGGTAATAAAATTACGGCTACCAGAACGGTGTTGCCCATTTCTGGCGAAATTCGTTTGCCATCAACTTACGGCTTGCGTCATAGGGCAGCCATCAGTATAACCAAAAATACCGATGCTGTTGCTTTGGTCGTTTCCGAAGAGACTGGCAAAGTGTCTTATATCAAAGATGGCCGGTTTGTACCGTTTAAATCTTATGACGATTTAAAACAATTGTTAAAATACGATTTATATTAATTTGTCAGACATTATAATTTTGATTGTTTACAAATAAAGCTTACTTTTGCATTTTTAAAATAAAAATGAAAGACATAAAACTTCATGGCAAAACATTTGAACCTTATATCACTAAGGAGCAAATAGAAGCGGCCATACGTAAGCTTTCTCATGAAATAGAAAACTATGCCAAAGATGAAACAATTGTTTTTGTCGTGGTCTTAAAGGGTTCTTTTATCTTTTCGGCGGACTTAGCCAAGCATTATCAAAAAAATGCCACTTTTGAATTTTACAGACTAAAATCTTATGAAGGAACACAAAGCAGTGGCGAGGTGAAGGTTTTAGTGGATATTGACGATCAATTAATTGAAGGAAAAAAAGTTGTTGTGTTAGAAGATATAGTGGACACAGGCAACACCTTAATCAAAATAATTGAAGAGTTAGGCCGGAAAAATCCGGCAGACCTTAAAATAGCCAGTCTTTTTTTTAAACCAACTGCTTATACCAAAAATAGGCCAATCGATTTTGTAGGAATGGAAATTCCCAATGAATTTATTGTCGGTTATGGTCTCGACTATGACGAACTTGGAAGAAATTTACCTATTATATATAAACTAAAAGAAGAAAAAAAAGAAAAAATGATCGATTTCATTCTATTTGGTCCTCCCGGCGCAGGAAAAGGGACACAAGCCAAAATCTTAAAAGATAAATTAGGGCTAACCTATATTGCCACCGGTGATTTATTCAGACATCATATCAAAAATCAGACACCACTTGGGAAAAAAGCCAAAGCTTATATAGACAAAGGCGATTTTGTTCCCGATGAGATTACTATTGACATGATTAAGGAAATTATTTCAGATCCAAATGTAAAAGGAATAATATTCGATGGTTTTCCGCGAACCGTTCGGCAAGCGGAGTCATTAGACAAACTAATGGCCGAAAAAGGTTTGATTATTGATGCATTGATAGCCTTAAATGTCCCCGAAGAACGTTTGATAAAACGTTTGCTAAATCGTGGTGCTACCGGTGAACGATCAGATGATAATGAAGAAACGATTAAACATCGTTTAGACTTGTATCATCAAAAAACAGAGCCCGTCAAAGACTATTACAAAAAACAAAATAAGTTTTATGAAGTTAATGGGGTGGGCGATATCGAAGAAGTCAATCAAAGGCTTTTGGATGTCATTAACAGCATACAATTACGCGAAGAAGTTTAATTCACTCTTTATTTCACACCAATGACAGAAGGTAATTTTACCGATTATATCAAAATACACGTCAAATCCGGCAAAGGCGGAAAAGGCTCGGCGCATATGCGACGTGAAAAATATATTCCCAAGGGTGGCCCTGATGGTGGCGATGGTGGTCGTGGTGGTCATGTCATTATAAAGGGCAATAAAGACTATTGGACGCTTTATCATCTTAAATTTAAGCAACATTTTAAGGCCGAAAAAGGTGGAGATGGTAGTGGACAACGATCGACCGGTAAAGATGGTGAAGATATTTATATTCCGGTACCTCTGGGAACAGTGGTTAAAGATACTGAAACCGGTGAAGTGATAGGTGAAATAACTGAAGATGGACAAGAACTAATCGTAGCCAAAGGTGGAAAAGGCGGCAAAGGCAATTGGCATTTTAAAACAGCGACCAATCAAACACCACGGTATGCCCAACCCGGTTTGCCCGGTGAAGAGCGTGATTTGACTTTAGAACTTAAACTTTTGGCTGATGTAGGCTTAGTTGGTTTTCCCAATGCAGGCAAATCGACTTTGTTAAGTAAACTCACGGCTGCAAAACCCAAAATAGCCGATTATCCTTTTACCACTTTAAAACCCAATTTGGGCATTGTTTCTTACAGGGACGGTCGCTCCTTTGCCATAGCAGATGTTCCGGGTATTATTGAAGGCGCTGCAGAAGGTAAAGGTTTAGGCCATTATTTCTTACGACATATCGAGCGCAATTCCAACCTTTTATTTTTAGTGCCGGCCGATGCCGATGATATCAAAAAAGAATACGAAGTCTTGTTGAACGAACTAAAAAAATATAATCCTGAACTTTTGGACAAAAAACGCATCTTGGCTATCTCAAAGGCCGATTTATTGGATGATGAATTAGAACAAGAAATTGCTAAAGACTTACCAAAAGATATTCCTCATATTTTTATTTCGTCGTATACCGGTAAAAATTTAGACAAATTGAAAGATTTGTTGTGGAAAGAATTGAATACTTAACATGAAAGTTCTACTACTCGATACCAATCACCCTTTATTAAAACAAGGTCTATTGTCGCTTGGTTTTGAAGTAGATGAAGATTATTTGTCCGAAAAAACCGAAATAGAAAAAAAAATAGATCGCTATGATGGCATCATTATTCGAAGTCGTTTCCCAATTGACTGGGATTTTTTAGAAAAAGCAACCAATTTAAAATTTATTGGCCGGGTAGGAGCGGGGTTGGAAAATATTGATATAGACTTTGCCCGTCAAAAAAATATTCAACTTTTTAATGCACCTGAAGGAAATCGAAATGCTGTGGGTGAACATAGCTTAGGTCTAATTTTAAACTTATTTAATAAGATAAATAAATCGGACAGCGAAGTAAGACAAGGTATTTGGGACAGAGAAGCTAACCGGGGAGTCGAATTGGATGGTAAAACAGTGGGTATTATCGGTTATGGTAATATGGGAAAAGCTTTTGCCAAAAAATTAAAAGGTTTTGACGTTAATGTCATAGCTTATGATATTTTATCCAATGTTGGTGATGAGAATGCCCGTCAAGTAAATTTAGATGAATTATTTGAAAAAACAGATGTTTTGAGTTTGCATGTGCCACACACACCAAAAACTAAAAAAATGCTTGATGCCAAATTTATTGAAAATTTTAAAAAACCATTTTGGCTGATAAATACGGCACGTGGAACAGTTGTGGATACACAAGCTTTGGTATCGGCCATTGAAAAAAAGAAAATTTTAGGGGCAGGTTTGGATGTTTTGGAATATGAAAAATCTTCTTTTGAAAATATGTTTGAAAACAACCAATTACCCTCTGTTTTTAAAAAATTGATTTCTTTCGATAATGTAATTATAACGCCTCATGTTGCCGGTTGGACGGTTGAAAGTAAAGAAAAATTAGCAAAAACCATTGTAAATAAAATAAAAGACTGGAAAAAATCTAAAGAATATGAAAATTGATAAAAAACTTTTAGAAAGAAGTCAAGGAAAATGCGAATTATGTGGTGGCACCCAAAATTTGCAAGTATATATTGTTGAGCCAGAAAATCGTAACGATAATGAGATTATCGTTTGTGAGAAATGCGCCAATGAAATAAAGCATCCTGAAAAACCTATGGATGAAAACCATTGGCGATGCTTAAATGACAGTATGTGGAGCGAAACACCGGCAGTACAAGTGATAGCTTGGCGGTTGTTAAATCGCTTAAACCGTCAAGGTGCCATTTGGGCGCAGGATTTGTTAGATATGCTTTATTTAGATGACGAAACACAAAATTGGGCAGAATCGACCGGCGAAGGGAATCAAGAGGAGACTGTTGTCCATAAGGACAGCAATGGCGCTGTTTTACAAAATGGCGATTCAGTTGTATTGATTAAGGACTTAAAAGTAGCCGGTGGTGGTTTTACGGCCAAACGGGGGACTGCCGTACGCCGCATTTCGTTGGTACAAGACAATCCCGAACATATTGAAGGCAAGGTAGAAGGCCAGCAAATTGTTATTTTGACTAAATATGTTAAAAAGATATAAATTTTTTAAAAATTCATATATACAACACGCGGCGTTGCATAGGCAACGCCGCGTATAATAATCCACTACCACGATTATGATACTTGGATCTTTTTAACTTTCTTTTGTTCTTCTTCTTTTTTAGGGACGATAATTTCTAAAATACCATCTTTGTAAGTAGCTTTGATATTTTCAACATCAAAAATATCTTCAGGCAATGTAAATGATCTTTGGAATTTTTCGAAACCAAATTCTTTTTTAACGAAATTTGATTCTTTTTCTTCTTCTTTAATTTCTTTATGAGCCGAAATGGTCAATGTATTGTTTTCTACACTTATTTCAAAATCTTCTTTGCTTAAGCCCGGAGCAGCTACATCAATAATAACTTCTTTGTCATTTTCTTTAATGTTTACCGCCGGGACGACATATTTAACTTGATTTTCGACTTTGGTTAATTGATTGGTTAAGAATTCATCAAAGAATGATAAAATCGGATCATTTATTGGCTTTCTAATTACTGGTTTCATAATTTTTTAATTTTTTAGGGGTTAAACTCGCTTTATAACAATCAAATGCAATACCAAAAAAGGATGAAGCTTGGTATTGGCACAATTTGTCATTTTACCGTGTCAAATTTGCATTTAAACCTGTAATTTTTACAGTTGTAGTTTGTTATTGGTAATTTTTAGCGTATTTATGTTTTCGCCAATAATTGAAAATTAAACCAACGGAAATAATGAAAATCAGAGGAAACAAAAGATTAAGCCATTGCCAAAAAGTCAATTCGGACAACACTTTATTATCATCTAAAAAGTTCAGTTTGACTATTTTATTTTTTAAACTGATAACGCCATTTTTATCCATTAAATAGTCTATTGCATTGCGCAAAAATTGTTTATTATCATATTTTAATTTACTCCACTTATCGTAGCCCAAAGTTAAGGCTTTACCTCTGTCAACTTGATTTTTTATCAAATCGCCATCCGAAAATACAATGAGTGCCCCATCTTTAATGCTGTCTTTTGGATGGGGTATTTTAATGGGTTTTATGCGGTGTTTATAAGCCGATTTTATAGGGCCTTCCAGTAAAACACCAAATATCTGAGGTCCGGCATTATATTGTTTAATATCCGGTTTTTTACCTATTTCATCGAAGTTTATTTCGGTAGGAACCCCAACCAATTGTGTTTTGGGCGAACTGGTCAGCAAAATGGTTTTCTTAGTGTTGTTTTTTAAAATTTCAATGGGACTTACAAAATCGGTGAGGATCATTTCTAAATTTTTGCCGATAGGATGTGCTTTATTAGGTTGTGCCAAGGGACTGTAAAACCAGGGAAATTGCTTGAGTTGCGGTCTGTTTCCGATTTGACCGACTTTTAAAACCACCGGTGCCGCTATCAGGTCTTTAACTAAAACCGGATTAATTCGCAGCCCATAACTGAAAAGCATATCAGTCAGATTGAGTTCGGAATTTAAAGCATAAGTTTTACCATGGTACATCAAAGTGTCTTTATGAGCTTTAACGGCATCAGTTAGTAGCAGAAGCCGTCCACCATTCATTATAAACTGATCCAATACAAATTTTTCTTTTTCGTTGAATCTTTCTGTCGGTTTGGCGACAATAGCCAAATCGTATTGTTGTAGATCTTTGAGTGTTTTAGGAGCATTGTTAGCCACACTATCTAAAGTAAAAGGTGCCAAGAGATATTTTTGATGCAGACTGCGTAAGAAATCTGTTAAATGTAAATCGTCTAATTCGCCGTTGCCTTTAATAATGGCAATTTTTTTATTTTTTCTGGTGTTCAGTTTGTTCAAACCATTGGCTAACGCATATTCTAAATTTTCAATGCTTTTTTCAATTTGATCATCTAAATTTTTGCTGTAAGTATTGACCAACAGCGAGACAGGAATCTCCCTGTTCCCTTGTTTGATAATAACCCATGGAAATATAAGCAACTGCTCCATTTTACCTTCTTTTTGCAAACTGATTTGCGTCGGTTGTAAGCCTTTTCTGATGAGTCCTTTTAGGTATTCATCTCCTTTTTTTAAAGGATTGATAAAAACATAATCTATTTTTGGATTTTGTTGTTTGAAATCATCCAATAAATTTTTGGTTTCGTTAGCTAAACGTTTAAAATAGGAAGGGAAATTGCCTTTTAAAAAAACTAAAACCTGAACCGGTTGCTTAATGTTTTTAACCGTTTTAATCGACGCTTGAGATAAAGTGAAGCGTTTGTTTTGGGTCATGTCAATTTTATAATCATAATTTTGCACTATTAGATTAAGTACTATCAATCCCAGCACTACCCAAACAAAAGTTTTAAGTTTTTTCATTTCTGTCAGTCATTTATCGTTTGATTCAATGATTATACAAAGTTTATAATTTTTTGATAATCATTTTCTGTCAAAATAATATTTAAACCGGTTGGTTTATTGATTTTCCAAAGTTCTAATAATTGTTTTTTATCGTCGTCCCCTAAGCCAATTTCATCCATACGGATAGGGGCACCAATTTGTTTGAAAAAATTTTCAAACAAATTAATGGTTTCATCGGCAGATATTTTTTGCCCGGTTAATAAATAGCCTAAATTTTCCAAACGGTTTTTTATGGCGTTTTTCAAGGCTTTCATCCAAGCCGGAAAAATAATAGATAATGTTTGTCCATGCGGGGTATCCCATAAAAGTGAAATATGATGTGCCAAGGCATGCGTTCCCCAGTCGCCATTTGTTTTTCGGCCGTGCACGGTCGTTCCATTTTCGGCAACCGTTGCAGACCACATCATGCGTGCCCTTAAATCATAATCTTTTAAGTTATCAAGTAATTTGGGCGCATAATCCATGGTTTCCAAAATATTGGCCGCAACAAAACGGTCTGCAAGGGGGGCATCTCCCCCCGAAAAATATGCCTCTAAGCTGTGGGCAATCAAATCTATTATACCGTTTATGGTTTGACCCTTTGGGACAGTAAAGGTCATTTCAGGATTAAGGAATGAGGCCTTGGGATACATTAAAGGCGAAAAATAACCTATTTTTTCATTGGTCTCATGGTTTTGAAGTACAGCTGCACCATTCATTTCGGTACCGGTAGCGGCTAAAGTCAGAATGGCAAATAAGGGTATTTTTTTTTCAGGTGTCACTTCTCTTTTCATGATAGACCATACCGGTAAATCATTGGCATACGCCATATTAACCATTTTTGCGGTATCGATAACACTACCACCGCCTAAAGCCACAATGAGATCAATTTTTTCTTTACGGGCTAATTCTGCAGCTTTTTCAGCATCATCAACAATAGGGTTTGGTTTTATCCCCGAAAATTCGACAATCTTTTTTCCGGCTTGTTCCAATTGGTTTTTAATTTGGTCATAATAACCATATTTTTTAACACTGCCTTTTCCTGTCAGCAACAAAATTTTTTCACCACTGTTTTTGATTTCAGTTGATAAATTTTGTCCGGCATTGCGCCCAAAATATAATTTGGTCGGATTATAAGCGATAAAATCTTCCATTACTTCATATGATTTTGTAAGTTGTAATTCGTCAAGATTATAAAAAATAAGGTGATACTTAACAGATAAATCAAATCGGATAAGCGCATCAATCCTTTTATAAAATTTTGGTAATGAAAATCTAAACTTAATTTTTTAATCATTAAATCTAAATTGCCCAGCAGGTTAAAATTTCCTAATCCATCTAATCCGTAATAAAATAAAAACATTAAAAACAATCCGGTTAAAAAAGCATTGACCTGATTTTTAAATAAAGACGAGGCAAATATACCCAAGGCAGAAAAATTGGCCATTAATAAGATTAAGCCTATGTAACCGCTGATAATCTGTTTAATATCTATTTGTGTATCAATACTCAATTGTTGGATACTGTATGCATATATAAAAGTCGGGAGTAACATTAAAATACCCAGCAACCAAATGCTTAAAAATTTGCCTAATACGATTTGATAAGATGAAAGCGGTTTGGTCAAAATAGTTTCAATAGTACCGCTTTTAAATTCTTCGGAAAAACTTTTCATGCTAATGGCTGCAGAAACAAAAATCATAATCCAAGGAGCCAATTCGAAAAATGGTGTCAAATTGGCAAAATGGTACGTGGGAATATAATAATTGCTCCCCGGTATAAACCATAAAAAAAGCGCACTCAAAACAAAGAAAAATCCCATAGCGAGATAAGCAATAGGGGAGCTGAAAAACTGTTTTATTTCTTTGATAAAAATGCTTCTCATCGTTATTTTTCTTGGTCAAACTGTTCTAATCCTAATGTTTTGATACCTTGATCGAAAATGATATCAACCGGAATATGTGCTTCGTTGAGTTTTTGCAAATCTTGTTTTAATTGAGCCGGTACCACTCCTTTTTCTTTAATTAATTTAGAAACGCCCTCATAGTCGCCATCTCCTTGTAATTTTAAAAGTAAGCCGGATAAAGATTTCATAGCATCATACATTTTATCATAATTCACTTTATATGTTCCATCCGGATTACGGGTAAAAGCTCCTTTATCTTTAAAATAATTAAAACGAATCATATTGGCCACCCCATGAGCATCGGCTGCTCCAAATCGTATACTTCTGAAAATACTGGCCATAAATGTGGTCATATAATCTTTCATATCGCCGTCAAGTTCGCCTTTTTTATGTAATTGATCAACCATATATAAGCCCAAAATATCCGCTTTACCCTCTTCAATGGCAGAGTAGTGTTCTTTAAGAGCTGTACGTGCCATTCCTTTACCGTTTATGGTATTTTTGATGCCGAGACCATGCGCCACTTCATGAAACATTGTATTGGCAAAAAAGGCATCAAATTTTATATGTTTGCGTTGTTCGGGAGCAATAATGATATTGGCAATGGGAACTAAAATTTTATCAAATTTGGCTTTCATCACATTTTTTAATTGCAAGCGACGGGTTCCTTTTTTGAGTTGCACTGCTTCATCATTGGGCAAATTGATAGCAATGGTTTTTCCGCCTGTATTGGCTTCACCAGCATAATATACGACGTCATAAGCATTTAAGTCGGAACGCGTGCCGGGTTTTTCTTGCTTATATTTGTTTTCTACCGGCAAATTCTTTTGCAATTCGGGCAAAAACTGGATAAAACGGGCTAATTTTTTGCTCCATTCCATATCTTTAATCAAAACATTTCCTTCATAGCCTGTTTTGTAATTATATAATTGATCTTCGTAATTTTCGATGGGGCCAATCACAATATCGATATGATTATCCTTCATGTCCATCCATTGCATATCACTGGGGCGAAAGTTGTCATCCAATAAGGCCCGGGCACGCAACTGTAGATATTGTTTAAACATTTTATTATCGGCAAATTTAGCTGCTTTTAGTAATTCTTCACTAGCCGGTTTTAAATATTGTTGATAGGCAATATGGTAGGGAATGGTATAGAGTTCGCCGGAAGGACGTCTTCTTATAATTGTATATTGGCTGCTTTTGTCGGGCAATTCGGCTTTTTCAAATTCGGCTTTGGTCATATCTTTAGGATAAAAATTAGCACCGGCAGGTTTTGGTCCCACACCTTTTACAAAAGGTTTATTATCTTCCAATCTGTCCCATGGGCCATAATTTATATCGACATATTTTTTAGTTAAAGAATCTTTGATTTTGGACATTAACTCTTCTTTGTTGCCGTAAGTTTGTTCCCAAAATGCAGGATCCATATACTGAACAGCTTTAATGAGGTGTACGATAAGTTTTTTTTCATTATCTGTCAACTGTTTCGTATCAGTGGTTAGTTTTACTTTAGCATATTGGTTTATTTTATCTTGCATTGTTAGGTCATGGTTTGGTTTTTTTGTAGTTTGCGTATGACTTATTTTTTTGGGTGTTCGTTCTTTTTGTGTACCCTGACACGCAGAAAAGATTATAGCAAGTAATAGAATAATAAATGATGAGTATTTTAACATAAATGACAGTTTTTTTAACATGAACAAATTTAATAAAATATACCAAGTCTGATTAATCTTTAACATATTATTAAACCGGCCCTAATAGAGCCGGTTTAATACATTTGATAAAAATGCTTATTAGAACTTGATAATGTTAGATCCCCAGGTAAAACCGGAGCCGAAAGCTGCGGTTACAACGATGTCTCCTCGTTTGATACGACCTTGTTCCCAGGCTTCCGTTAGTGCAATGGGGATAGAAGCAGCGGTTGTATTGCCATATTTTTGGATGTTGTTCATTACTTGTTCATCTTTCATTTGTAATTTTCTTTGCACAAATTGCGAAATGCGCAAGTTGGCTTGATGAGGCACCAGCATGTCAATATCTTGTGGCGTTAAATTGTGTGTATTAAGGGCTTCCATAATGGCCTCCGGAAAACGGGTCACCGCATGCTTGAAGACAAAATTTCCATTCATGTAGGGATAATAAGATAAATCATTGGGATCCCAATCTTCAACTAATTTTTTGGGTGGATTGGGCCCGCCGGGGACCAAAACCGTTAATTCTTTGGCATATTTTCCTTCCGAATGTAAATGGTTGGACATGATACCGCTTTCATCATCACTTCTTGTTAAAACCACAGCACCTGCACCATCGCCGAAAATAACCCCAACGCCTCGGCCACGAGTAGATAAATCAATACCGGCAGATTGTAATTCAGAACCGATGACCAAAACATTTTTATACATGCCTGTTTTGATAAACTGATCGGCGGTAGCCAGCGCATAGACAAAGCCGGAGCATTGATTACGCACATCTAAAGCACCAATGGTATCGCATCCCAGCATCTCTTGTACTTGTACACCACCACCGGGGAAATAATAATCCGGACTAATGGTGGCAAAGACAATAAAATCAACATCTTTGGGTGTGAGACCGGCACGTTCTAAAGCAATTTTTGCAGCTTTAACCCCCATAGTGGCAGCCGTATTGCCATCGCCAGGCTTTACCCACCGTCGTTCTTCAATACCGGTTCGTTCTCTGATCCATTCATCATTGGTATCCATATATTGGGTCAAATCATTATTGGTCACAATATTTTCAGGTAAATATTTACCAAGGCCTATTATTTTAGATTTATACATAGTAATATTAAGATTTTGTTTTATGGGCAAAAATAAGGTATTTTTTTCAATAATTTTTGTTGTGGACTATGGAGATGTATGAGGTGCGATTTTTAAATGTCTTATATCAAATGAAATACCTGTTTGAACAAATGAAAGCTTTGTTTAGTTGATTTAGCGGTTGTTTAATGATTTTATATTGTTTTATTTGAATATTAATATAAAAAATTAAAAAAATGAAAAAAACATTGTTAATTATTCTTGTTTTGTTAGGTTTTAACCTTAATGCACAAGTTGCAACAACGCCTGAGCCTTTAAAAGATTCCGGTTGGTTTTTTAGTGCAAGAGCCGGTTATGATATAATTCCTATGTATGATAACCAAACCCCTTATATCGATTACAAAGGTGGAATCGAGCTGGGGGCTTCTGCCGATTATTATTGGAATTGGCTCGGTTTAGGCTTTGATTTTGATTTTATTAAAAATAAACCTCAATCGACTTATCCGACCAAAGATGTTTATTGGGCAGGTGGTTTGGTTAAAAATTGGGATTTGACCGAAAATGGTATTACCCGTTTGTTTTTTGGCATTGGTCCGGATTTTAAATACCAACATAATAAATTAATGGCCGAATTGAATTTGCGCGCCGGATATGGTTTGATAAGTGGTGGAAAAGTAAATCTGACCGAAACAACTTTTTCGCCCCCTACGACCATGAATTATCATGCCGGCTATAGTACCGGTGCCATTTCCTCTAAAACGCAACTGCGTTTTACTTATTTTTTCAAGCCTAACTGGGGATTGCAAATAGGTGGATATTATATGAATCATTATAAGGTTAAAGAATCTGCCAATAAATCAGGTATCGCTTCTTCATATCATGATTATAGAGAGTTTGTCCATGGTAATAACCATTATATTGATGTAGAAATTGAGCCAACAGAAAGAAAACCCATAGAACATAAAATTTCTTCCATTGGTATTTTTGCCGGAATAACCTATCATTTGCCGGTAAAACCTAAGCCAGTAACCGTTAAAGAGAAAAAAGCCCCTGCACCAGCACCGCAAAAGTATGATTTAACAGTGACTGCCAAAGATAAATTTACCCATCAAATTTTACCGGATACTGATGTTGTCCTAAAAAATATGAAGGGAGAAGTGATAGGATCAGGACGAACCAACAATTTTGGTGTGGTGGTATTTAAGGATATTTCCCCTGGTAATTATACAATTGAAGGTGCTTTGGATGATAAAAATTTGGAATCGAACAGCGTAGCAAAAAACGAATTTGTGCCGGGTAAAACGCTACAAAAAGATATTTTATATACGGATGAAGATTTTATTTTGAAAGGTAATGTGGTTGCTTGTAATACCCAAGACCCTGTTCAAGATGTCGATGTAATTTTAAAAAATACGGATCAAGCTATTCAAAAATCTACTAAAACAGATGAAAAAGGTAACTTTAAATTTCATTTGAAGCAAAAAGCCAATTTTGATATCTATGGTAAAAAACAAAAATATTTTTCGCAAACCGAAAAAATATCTACCGGCGATTTTGATAGAAATAAGACACTCTTTATCAAATTGGAAATCTGTATGGATAAAGCTGATTGTGGTAGTGCTATTCGTTTAAATAATATTCATTACGATTTGGATAAATATTATATAAGAGAAGATGCTAAACCGGAATTGGATAAGTTAGTAGAATTTATGAAAGATAATCCGGACATTAAAGTAGAAGTCTCATCACATACCGACAGCCGTGGGTCTGATGCTTACAATTTGCGTCTTTCGCAAAACAGAGCAAAAGCTGCTGTGGATTATATTGTATCCAAAGGCATTTCGGCCGATAGAATTAAAGGTGTCGGATATGGTGAAACCCGTTTGCTAAATCATTGTGGTAATGGTGTGAAGTGTTCTGAAGCAGAACATGAGCTAAACCGCCGTACAGAGATGAAGGTGATTTGCCCTGAATAAGATTGTTTGATTGTTTAGTTTATATTCAAAAAGAAAGCAGTTAGCCCGTAAAGGTTGACTGCTTTCCTTTTAAAATACCGTATTGCTCCCTTTGAAATTGGGTGTAAATTCAATATTTGAAATTGTCGGCATGAAATTATAAACCCCTAGCAATTAAATAGTTCACCGGTTTATTTTAACTTCCTGAATTAAGAGTAGACTGTTGACCTTCAAGCCGCTGTATTAAATTAATAAATAATGGGTGTATATATGTGATTAACTGTTTAATTAGCAGTAAAATTATAAGCTTTACTGTATAAGTTTAGCTAAATTATTATTTAAATAATCTTTTTATTTAAATAATACATGCCCACTTAATACCAATATTTTGTTGTTTTGAGATAATCCCTTTTATTTGAACAATTTTTATAAATATTATTTTCACAAGGTTTTAATATTTACTACTTGTTAATTATAATTAAAAAAAGACCATCTTTGTTAAGACGGTCTTGTAAAAGAGTGATAGAAAATATTTAATTAAAGCGTTCGTATAATAAATTGGTAAGCAATTCAAAATTATCAGTCATTTGGTTGACAATCATATTGGCAGTAGTCGGACGGACTTTACTGTCTAAAGTAACGGTTTTTCTCACTTTATCAAAACTATCTTTAATCATATCAACATACATTTGAATACCTGAGTCAACTTTTAAATCAGGATTGTTTTCTGCCTGATCAGCTAAAAGTTTTATCACTTCATATAATTGTTGTTTGGTTTCTTTAAATTTTTTGGGAATTTCAGGATCACGAATTTTAGCTTTTCCGGCAATATAATAAAGCAAGAGTTTTTGTGACAGCATTCTTCCTTTTGAACTTAGTCTTAATACTTTTATAGACTTTGCATTGGAATAATTGGTAACCATATCGACAATGGTTTCAATTTCATCTCCCATTTTATCGGCATATTTTATGACTTTGGCTGCTGCCATGGCATCATATTTTTTTTTCAAAATACGGTTCATCAGCATCCAAGACAAATTTAATTTTTGAAGTTCAATGTCTATTTCATCATTGGGTGCACTATCAGATAGGGTTAATAATATATTAGAGAATTTATCCGAATCGTCTTTCATTTGTTTAGATATCCGTGGTATATTAGGCAATATTCCATGCATAATATAGTTTTTGGCAATCCGTTGTGTCAAAGTCCTCAGCTCTTCAGTGTTAATAACAAAGTCATCAATATTTTTTATTTGCGCCTCAGATTTTAAACTGATTATGGTCAAAACAGCTATTAAAAAATATTTTTTTAATTTCATAATGTTAATTTTATATGTTTACAAAAGTATTAATTTATTTTTAAAAAGAAATATAAGTTCTTTTATTTTTATTTAACAGAAAGTTTAAAGGAAATATTTTTCTTTTCGCCCTCCGGTTTTTTAGCATTTTTCAATTTTTTTCCCTGTAAGGCTTCAATGTATAGTGTAATATTTTTAAGCTCTTGAGGGGTTAAATAATCTTTATAAGCTATCATCATGGTTCCTTTCTTGCCATTCGCTATTATGTTGTAGAGATCCTCTTCATTATTAATATATTTCCAATATGGATCCGTCAAGTTTGGACCAATGCCACCTTGTCCTTCTTTTTTATGACAGGAATAACAACGTAATCTATATATTTTTTCACCGTTTTCTAACATTTTAGCCAAATCATTTCTCACTACTGCAAAATGTTCTGTAATTTGGTTGTTTTCGTTAGTTTTAGACTTGATTACCACAAATTTATGATCATTTCTAATGATAAACAGGGTATTTCCATTATTTTTAATAACGTTAAAAAGTTTAATTTTTTTCGGATCGGTATTGGCAAAAATATTGTCTCTTACATTTAAAAAAGATTCCAATATTTGTGCCTTTTTATCTAAGTTTAAATTGGGATCCATAAAATTTACAATCGAATCGGTATTATCCGATTCAGCAATTTTAATTAAATTTTGTCCCAATTCAAAAAGATTTGTTGTTTGTGCTTGAATTTTTCCTATATAAGCCATTATAATGAATAAAGCTATGGTATAAATTTGTGTTTGTTTCATAATTAAAGGCTGTTTGTTGTTTGTGTTATTTTTTTATGGTCATTTCTTCAATGAGTCTTTTATCATTTCCAAATTTATCAATAATAAATAAAACATAATTTATATCTACCATTATATTTCGACTTAATTTTTTATCATAATAAAGGTCACTCATCGTTCCCTCCCATACTCTATCAAAGTTTATGCCAATTAAGTCTCCTTCAGCATTTATTGCCGGACTGCCGGAGTTTCCCCCGGTTGTATGAGCTGTCCCAATAAAATCTACAGGCATTTCGCCGGTATTGGAATAAGGAGCATAATCTTTTTTTTCATATAATTCAATCAAGCGTTTTGGCACGTCAAACTCATAATCGCCCGGTTTGTATTTTTCAATAATGCCACGAACATGTGAGATAGGAAAGTAGTAAACGGCATCTCGCGGTTCATAGCCTTTTATAACGCCGTAACTAATGCGCAAAGTACCATTAGCATCCGGAAAAATTTGTTTATCAACTGCTGCCATTATTCCTTGCATATATTTTTTTTGCAACTGATTAATTTGTATCCGACTGTTTCTATAATCAGGTGCTATTTTCAAATAATAATCTTGTATTAGTTGTCTTGCAAACTGATAACCTGGATCATCAGCTAATAATTTAATGAATTTTTTGGGTTTCTTATGCAGCAGTTTTTTTAATTTATCCGGTTGATTTAAAATTGAGTTACTATAAATTTCGTCGGCGGTTTGCGATATATCTAATTTTTCAATATTTTTATTTCTGTATTTAACAGGCATTTTACTCACATAAAGCTTCATTAAAGCTTCAAATAAGGCCTTATCGACTTTAGAATCATAGTTTTTGAAGCTATTTAATAAACCGGGCAGGTATTTTTTTTCTTTGGCTTTAAAAGCCTCTTTTCCCTTGGTTTGATAGACTTGTTCCAAATTATATAAATCAAAAGCTCTTTTAAGCAAATCATTATTTAAATAGGCTATTTCAATTAAGTAGTTACGTGCCAACTCAATATCTTTATTTTGTTGATAGAGATCAGCAAATCGATCAAAAATACTTAAATATTCAGGACTTAATTTTTTGGCTTTCACTTGTTTTAAGAAATAACTTTCAAATTCTTTTTTCTTGTCAATGGCATGAGTCTTATGGATACCTTGCGTTTCACCAATCCATTTTTTCCAGTAATTAGCTATGCGGGCAAATTTCGCGGTATATTTTAATTTGATGGTATCATTTTTTTGCATAAAATTTTGCATGACATCCAAAGCTGTTTTTCGTGTTTCTATGCGTGCCGGATTTATTACATCAACCTTTTGTTTAACCGCAACTGCCGGTAAATATTCTTGGGTTCGGCCGGGGAAGCCATAAATCATAAAAAAATCTCCGGCTTTTTTTGGCTTTATGTTGATTTTAAAATAGGTGTCTGCTTGATAGGGGACATTATTCGGGCTATATTCAGCGGGATGATTGTTTTTGTCGGCATAAATTCTGAAAACAGAAAAGTCACCGCTGTGTCGTGGCCACATCCAATTATCTGTGTCTGCTCCAAATTTTCCAATAGACGAGGGGGGGGCTGCTACCAAGCGAATGTCTTTATAATTTTCAACCGTGAAAGCATAAAATTGATTTCCATCGAAAAAGGATTTTATCTCTACCTCTTGCCAAAGTTTTTTAGGGTAGGTTTTAATAAGGAATTTAATATTTTTATTAATTAAGGCTTGTTTGATGGCCGGATCCATATCTTTTTTAACACCTTTTAAAACCTGATTGGTCACATTTTCTATTTTGCGGACAAAGCTTACATACATGCCCGGATTTGGCAATTCTTCAGACAAACTTTTGGACCAAAAACCATCCTTTACATAATTGTGTTCAAAGGTAGAATGAGCTTGAATAGCGCCATAACCACAATGATGATTAGTCAGAATTAAACCTTTAGGCGATATAATTTCGCCGGTGCAGCCACCGTTGAATTGAATAACAGCGTCATTTAAACTTGATTTGTTGGGTGAATAAATATCGGATGTCTTTAGTTTAAGGCCCATTTCTTGCATTTCATTAAGGCTTTGTTTGGATATTTCCGATGGTATGATCATCCGGCCATTTTGCCCTAAAATAATTTGAAGACTTAAAGTAATAAATGCGAATAATATTTTTTTCATAATTGATTTATCTGGTATTGGGTATAAGTATATTATTTTTTTAAAGTTAAATCATGATTTTTGTAATAAAAAATAAAATATTTGTTTAAATACGCATTATTTGCGTCCAAATTATTTCAAAGATATAAACAATCAAGCAAGGAGACAAACTTTTTATCAATTTTTGTTTTATTATATTTGCATTTATCAAAAAACAGACCAAAGATGGCAAATAACCTTAATTTAACCGATACCACTCCAATTTTTACCAATGATATTATTGTGTTTGGCTTATTAATGGGCTTACTCGCTCTGGTGTTTTATACGAGTTCCTTAGATAAAGGTTTTTGGTCTAAATTCTATAAAGTGGTGCCTGCTTTATTATTGGCTTATCTGTTGCCGGCCATTTTAACTTCGACCCATGTTATTGCCACCCATTGGATTAGTTATGAAAATGGTCAATATGTAAAACATACCTCTCATTTATATTACATTGCCAGTCGTTTGCTTTTACCTGCTTCGCTCATTCTCATGACTTTAAGTATTGATTTAAAAGCGGTTTACAAATTAGGCCCCAAAGCCTTAATTATGTTTTTTACAGGTACATTGGGTATTGTCATAGGTGGCCCGATAGCACTTTATTTGGTGGGAAGCCTTTCTCCGCAAACAGTAGCAGGTACCGGTCATGATGCTTTATGGCGAGGTTTATCAACTTTGGCTGGTAGTTGGATTGGCGGTGGTGCTAATCAAGCAGCCATGCTCGAAATTTTTGAATATAATCCTAAAAAATATGGTGCGACTGTTTTAGTTGATATTTTTGTCGCCAATCTTTGGATGGCTATTTTATTGCTGGGCATACCGCGTGCCGAAAAAATTGATCGTTGGTTAAAAGCAGATACATCTGCTATTGAAGAACTGAAGAAAAAAGTTACCGCTTTTGCCAAAAAAGTACAACGTATTCCTACTTTAACCGATTACATGGTTATGTTAGGATTGACTTTTGCAGCCGTAGCCGTATCTTTTTATGGCGCAGAATATATAGGCAATTTTTTGCAAGATCATGTCCAATTTATAGCAGATAAAAGTTCTGCTTTTTCCTCTTTTGGCTCTCATTTTTTTTGGTTAATTAGTTTAGCAACCCTATTTGGGATAGCTTTTTCATTTACCAAAATTAAAAATTATGAAGGGGCAGGAGCATCCAAAATAGGCAGTATTTTCATTTATATTTTGGTGGCTACCATTGGGATGAAAATGGATTTATCTGAAATCTTAAAAAACCCGGGGCTTATTTTCATTGGTCTTATTTGGATGAGTATTCATGCCATATTGCTTATTATAGTAGCTAAACTTATCCGTGCACCTTTTTTCTTTTTGGCAGTGGGCAGTCAGGCCAATGTGGGCGGAGCAGCCTCAGCCCCTGTTGTTGCGGCCGCTTTTCATCCTTCTTTGGCTTCAGTAGGTGTTATGCTGGCCGTAGTGGGGTATGTAGTCGGTACTATCGCAGCCCTTGGCGGAGCTATATTAATGCAATTGGTTTCCAAATTAATGGGAATTATTTGATTTTAAAAATATAAATAATCTACATATTCCGGCGATACTGTCCGCCTACTAAAAACAAAGCGTCTGTCAGTTGCCCCAATGAGCTGACTTTGGCTGCTTCCATTAGTTCGGCAAAAATATTTTGATTGTTAATGGCGGCTTCTTGTACTTTTCTCAATCGTTTCGGTGCTTCGTTTTCATAAGTTTTATACAAATTGCGAACCGTTTTGATTTGTTGTTGTTTTTCAGCTTCGGTGGCTCGGATGACTTCCCCCGGAATTTGCGTTTTACTACCATCTTTTCCTAAAAACGTATTGACACCGATAATAGGCAGTTTTCCAGTATGTTTCAAGGTTTCGTAATATAAACTTTCTTCTTGTATTTTGCTGCGTTGATACATGGTTTCCATAGCACCTAAAACACCGCCGCGCTCTGTTAAGCGGTCAAATTCGGCATAAATGGCTTCTTCAACTAAGTCGGTTAGCTCTTCAATGATAAAACTGCCTTGAATCGGGTTTTCATTTTTGGCTAAGCCGAGTTCCTTATTGATAATCAGCTGGATAGCCATGGCACGACGCACACTTTCTTCGGTAGGTGTGGTAATGGCTTCGTCATAAGCATTGGTATGCAATGAGTTGGTGTTGTCATAAATAGCATACAAAGCTTGCAAGGTGGTGCGAATATCGTTAAAATCAATTTCTTGCGCATGCAAACTGCGTCCGCTGGTTTGAATATGATATTTGAGCATTTGCGAACGGGCATTGGCGCCGTATTTTTCTTTCATGGCTTTGGCCCAAATACGTCTGGCTACGCGACCGATAACCGAATATTCGGCATCCATACCGTTAGAAAAGAAAAAAGACAGGTTAGGGGCAAACTTGTTGATGTCCATACCACGTGACAAATAATACTCAACATACGTAAATCCGTTTGCCAAGGTAAAAGCCAACTGCGTGATTGGGTTGGCGCCGGCTTCGGCAATATGGTAACCGGAAATGGAAACCGAATAAAAATTACGCACCTTATTCTCGATAAAATATTCTTGAATATCCCCCATCAAACGCAATGAAAATTCCGTAGAAAAAATACAGGTGTTTTGAGCTTGGTCTTCTTTGAGAATATCGGCTTGAATGGTACCGCGCACTTTGGCAATAGTGTCATATTTGATTTTGTCATAAGTTGCTTTATCCAAAATTTCATCGCCGGTAACGCCAAGCATCAACAATCCTAAACCATCATTTCCTTCGGGTAAATCACCGTGATACTTGGGGCGTTCCAAACCGCGGTCATCATATTTTTCTTTGAGTTTGGCTTCAACCAAATGGGTTAAGTTGTTCGCTTTCAAGTATTTTTCAACATTTTGGTCGATAGCGGCATTCATAAAAAACGCCAACATCATCGGCGCCGGTCCGTTTATTGTCATGGAAACGGACGTTTTTGGGTCGGATAGGTCAAAACCGGAATAGAGTTTTTTAGCATCGTCTAAGCAACAGATTGAAACACCGGAATTGCCGATTTTACCGTAAATATCCGGGCGTTCATCAGGGTCGTTACCATAGAGCGTAACACTATCAAAGGCGGTAGATAAGCGTTTGGCAGGCATGCCTAAGCTGACATAATGAAAACGCCGGTTGGTACGTTCCGGGGTGCCTTCGCCGGCAAACATCCGGGTTGGGTCTTCACCCGTGCGTTTAAACGGATAAATACCGGCGGCATACGGATATTCGCCCGGCACGTTTTCTTTGAGTTGCCATTTGAGTAAATCGCCCCAAGCTTCATATTTAGGTAAAGAAACTTTCGGTATTTTTAAGTGTGATAAGGTTTCGGTATGGGTTTGAATTTTAATTTCTTTATCTCTAACCTTAAAACTGTAAATTTCATCTTTATATTTTTGAACTTTGGCGGGCCAATCCAAGATTTTTTGCCAATTTTCAGGATGTAATTGCATTTTAATACGGTCAAATTCTTTTAGCAATAGTTCAATCGTTTGTCGTTTCTCATCATTTTGACAAATATTAAGAATGCCGTCATCAATACCGTATTTGTTAAGTGCCGGTGTGGTTGACAATGCTTCAATGGTTTTATAAATACTATATAATTGTTGTGCATTGCCGGCTTGCTTATCCGCCCACTCGTGATATTTACGATTGGTTTCGACAATTTCCGATAAATAGCGTACGCGTTGGGGTGGTATGATAAATAATTTATCAAGATTCTCATCTTTGGCTTCAAATGATGAGTCAAATCCGGCATCGGTTTTTTCGTTGATCAAATTGATAAGTGCTTTATATAACT
Source organism: Flavobacteriales bacterium (assembly GCA_026993355.1). Classification (GTDB taxonomy): domain Bacteria; phylum Bacteroidota; class Bacteroidia; order Flavobacteriales; family Flavobacteriaceae; genus WGBX01. The sequence continues at coordinate 110,729 of JALWTX010000015.1, forward strand.
TATTGACGCCCGGGTCGTTAAATTGCGAAGCAATGGTGCCATATGCCGGCATCTCATCGGTCTCTTTATCCCAGAGATTGTGATTACGTTGGTATTGTTTTTTGACATCGCGCAAAGCATCAAGAGCGCCGCGTTTATCAAATTTGTTTAAGGCGATAATGTCGGCATAATCGAGCATGTCTATTTTTTCGAGCTGAGTTGCTGCCCCGTATTCGGGGGTCATCACATACATATTGACATCGGCAAAATCGACAATTTGTGTATCGGACTGTCCTATACCGGAAGTTTCTAATATGATTAAATCAAAATCGGAATTTTTGACAATATCCAAAGCATCTTGCACCGACGGCGATAGCGATACGTTGCTGGCACGCGTTGCCATAGAACGCATATACACGCGCGGATTGTTGATGGCGTTCATTCGGATACGGTCGCCCAATAACGCCCCGCCGGTGCGTTTTTTAGTCGGGTCCACTGAAATAATGGCAAGTTTTTTGTCGGGAAATTCGTTGAGAAAACGGCGTACCAATTCATCAACTAATGACGATTTTCCCGCCCCGCCGGTTCCGGTTATTCCCAGAATGGGAACTTGGTTTTTTTGAGCATTTTTTCTGATTTCTGCCAACAAATCTTGATGCAAATCCGGAAAATTTTCAGCTGCCGAGATGGTTTCGGCTATTTTTTTGTCATTTTTTTCTTTTAGGTCGTCAGTTGATGTTACACTGATATTTTTACCTGTTGGAAAGTCGGAATTCTGGACCAAATGGTTAATCATGCCTTGCAAACCCATTTGTCTGCCATCGTCTGGCGAGTAGATTTTGGTGATGCCGTAAGCTTCCAACTCTGAAATTTCTTCGGGCAAGATGGTTCCACCGCCACCGGCAAATATTTTGATATGACCGGCACCACGTTCATTGAGCAAGTCATACATGTATTTAAGGTATTCGGTGTGTCCGCCTTGGTAAGATGTAATGGCAATACCGTTGGCATCTTCTTGTATGGCAGTATTGACAATTTCATCGACACTGCGGTTATGTCCCAAGTGAATAACTTCAGCACCGGTACGTTGGATAATCCGGCGCATGATATTGATAGCGGCATCGTGTCCGTCAAATAACGAAGCTGCCGTCACAATTCGTACTTTATTTTTAGGTTGATATGGTGTATTATCTATTTGCATTAATTCAAATTTTGTGGTTGGCTAATTTACAAAAAATGAATGAGAAATAGAAACTTTAGCTAAGAATAGACATACTGCATTTGTTACAATTATAGGTTTGTTCAAATATAAAAGACAGGATTGATACTTGTGCAAATAATATTTTAAAAAAATAAATTCACATTAATTGCTAAACAAACTTAAATTTTTAACTTAATAAATACCCCTAAAAGCACTTTTCTTAAAACAAGCGCTTTTTAGGGGGTATTTTAAAATTGAAATATTTATTTTAGATTTATATATTTTTAGACGGACTATCTTCTTTGCTATCCGGGACTTTTTCATCCGTATCTATTTGTACTGTCGCTTCCAATGTTTGGGCTGGTAAATCTTTAGTGGCATCAAAGATGATTCGTAAGAGTTTTATTAAAGATTCTTCAATATCTTTTGTTTCAAGTAATAAACTTAGGTATAGCCGGGCATTTTTGGCCGAACTTTCTTCTTTTTGGATACGAACCACTTGATTGTTAATCGCTTGTTCTAAAATACTGTCCAAATCAGTGGTTTTGTATAAACGGCGTAATTGTTGGAAATCTCTATTTGCTATGGCTATTTGCATTTCATTCATCAAGTTGACCATCACATTTCTAATTTTTTCTAATTCTTGTTTTTGGTCGGGTGTTAACTCGCTGTGCGTATTGTCCACATATTCTTTACTTATTTTAGATATAAAATGCATCGATTGGATCAAATCTTGAATTTTGTCCAGCAATTTAATGTAATTATTACTGATAATAATATCTTTGTCTTGATTAGATTTTATGATATAATAAAGTTTATCCCGTAATTTGTTACCTTGTTTGTATAACTTTTTGACATTTTTATCATTCTTTTTTAGTAAATCTATATCATAAGCTTTTAAGCCATCGATGGTGTTAGCGTACAATTTATTGATGTAGCCGATAACTTTATTAATATTTTTTAAACTTTCGGTAATTAAAATTTCTGTGGATTTTTGTTCATCATATACCCCTTCTTCCGGTTGGAAATCGAAAAATTCTTCTTTTTCTTCGGCCATGTTTTCTTCATGTTTCTTTTGGCTGCGGTATAACATAAATAATTCAGCCAAAAAGAAGGCGATAGCCAAGTAAAAACCAAATTTGTATATAAGAATAGCAAAAGTAAAGGCGATCATAAAGGCAAAAAGAGCTGTCATAAACCAACCCCCGATAACACTTAGCACGCCGGCTATTCTATATACAGCACTTTCGCGTCCCCAAGCTCTATCGGCCAGTGAGGCTCCCATGGCAACCATAAAGGTAACATAAGTGGTAGAAAGGGGCAGTTTCATAGAGGTTGCTATAGAAATGAGAATAGCTGCTACCAACAAATTAACTGATGCCCGCACCAAATCAAATTCGGGCATGTCTTTTTTAACTTTGATTGCCGGTGTTCTAAACCGACTGTCAATCCACTGCAGCGTCGGTTGTGGAACTATGGATATAAACATTTTATTTAAACCAATGGCACCTTTTACCACTGCTCTAGAGACTGGATTTGCTTGAAATTTTTCGTCTTTTTCTCCTTGAGCCGATAAATCTATAGCCGTTTTGGCTACTTTTTGTGCTTTGCTGGAGAACCACAAAGTCAAAACCATGATAGTTCCCGCAATGATTAAGAAAATTAAAGGGGTAGGCACTTTTTGACTTAATACATTCATCATAAATTCTGTTGCCGGTTGCCCGGAAGCCACCCAAGCTTCATACGAGTTGTATCCGGCTATGGGAACGCCGATAAAATTGACTAAATCGTTTCCGGCAAAAGCCAATGCCAGTGAAAAAGTTCCTAATAAAATGACAATTTTTAAAATATTGACTTTGAAAAATTTAATCAAGAGATAAGAAACAATGGTCCAAAAAATAAAGCTGTATAAAATAATATTAAAGGTATACTCATGTAAGTAAACCTTGATATCACTATAAAAATCTGTGCCTTTCAGTCCTTTTAAAATGATAAAATAGGTAATGGCTGCAATGGATAATCCGCCAAATAATGCACTTGAAATAATCCTTTTTTTAACATCATATTGAAAGGTAAATAAAAGACGGGCAAAATATTGGACGATTGCTCCAACGGTAAAAGCGATAACAACTGATAACAATATGCCGGAGATAATTTTTAAGGCACTGGATGAGTTGATATATTGAGCAATTTCACCTAAATCAGCCCCTTTTTCTAAAGTTTTAACCAATCCGACACCAACGGCTGCTCCTAATAAATCAAAAACAATAGAAACCGTTGTAGAAGTAGGCATGCCTAAACTGTTAAATATGTCTAATAATAAAATATCGGCTAACATAACCGATAAAAAGACCACCATTATATCATAAAAACTAAAATATTGTGGATTAAAAATACCTTTACGGGCAACTTCCATCATTCCACTTGAAAAAACCGCGCCGATGAAGATGCCTAAACTGGCTGTAATCATAATGGTTCTGAACGAAAAAGCTTTAGAACCAATAGCAGAGTTTAAAAAATTAACCGCATCATTACTTACACCAACAATTAAGTCGATGACAGCTAAAATAAGAAGTATACTGATTAAAATGAGAAATAAATTCATGTTTGAGAGGGATTTTGAATCAGGTCAAATTTAATAAATATATAAGTTGGTAAAACTCATTTATTTAGATTTTACGTTTTATTTACATTCTTTTAAATAATCAACTAATTTAGCAGTAGGCAAGCCCATAATGTTATAGAAAGAGCCTTTAATTTTTTTTACACCGGCCAAGCCAATCCATTCTTGGATGCCATAACCGCCGGCTTTATCAAAAGGTTTATACTTTTCGACGTAATATTTGATTTCTTTATCTGCCAATTTTTTAAAATAAACTTCTGAAATATCAGAAAAACTTAAAATATCTTTTTTGGTTCGTAAGCAAACACCGGTAATTACTTCATGTTTTTTTCCAGACAAGGTTTTGAGCATGTCTATGGCTTTGGTTTTATTTTTAGGTTTACCCAAAATAACACCTTTTAAGGATACAATTGTATCGGCTGTTATTAACAATTCATCTTTTTTAAGGTCTTTATAAACCAATGATTTTTTTAAAGCTAAGTATTCCGGAATTTCACTGGGAGGTAAAATATGGGGATAACTTTCATCTGATTTTAGGTCAACAATTTTGAATGATAAATCCAGTTTTTCTAACAGCTCTTTACGCCGCGGTGACCGGCTGCCAAGTAAAATATTATAAGAGGTAAGTTTCATTTTTTGTGTTTTATTAAACGCAGCAAAAATAATAAATAACACGACATAACAAAACAAACTTTAAAATATTGTTGTCAATTAGGCTTTTGAATATTTAAAAAAAAGCAATATCTTTAAAAAATATTTTTTAATTTTTTAATGATTCGAAAAAAAACATTTTTTGTTTCTCTTATAAGTTTATTTTTTGCTTTTAATTGCACTGCCCAGTCAGATTTAATGGCTAAAATTGATACCTTGTTATTAAATAACTATCAACAAAATTTGTCGGATAGCCTACAAATAACACGGTTAACTAAATTTGCCACTGTTAATCGTTATCAAACGCCGATATACAGAATTTTGGAAAAGGCTGAAAACCTTGCTAAGCATTCATCCAATGATATTTTATTAGCTAAAGTTTACAAAAGTTGGGGGTACTATAATTATTATCATACCAACTATCATCAGGCTATTAATTATCTAAGCTTGGCTGATAGCTTATTAATAAAACATCCAAATAAAATGTTGCAGTCTTCAATATACAATGGTTTGGGGGCTGTTTGGCGCAAAAAGGGCGAAGTCTTAAAAGCAATTGATTATTTATTAAAATCACAAAAATTATTAGAAGAAGCAGCCAAAAGAACTGATTCTAAAAGGCAAAAAAAAGAAATTATAAATAATCAAATAATTTTGTTCAACACTTTAGCAAACTTTTATAATCAAATGGGGAATAACAATAAAAGCAAGACTTATTATCATATGGCTTTTAAGAAAGCAGTACAATCCCATGATTACTTTAAAGCAGGTGTTATTATGTCAAATAAAGCTGATTTGTTATTAAATTTACAACATCATCAAGCGGCTTTAGATGATTTAAAGATGGCTAAAAAATTACGAATTAAAGCCAATTCAGGCCATTCTTCTCTGGTTAACCTTGATCAAAATATGAGTCGAGCTTTATTAGCCTTACATAAATATTCTTTGGCTTTAAAGAAGATTAGTAAAGCGATAAATTTTTACAAAAAGAATGAATTGGTAAACAAATTAATGGAAAGTTTAATTATTCGAAGTGAGATTTATATCAAACAAAATAAGCCCATAAATGCCTTAACTGATGCTGAAATAGCGCTCGGAATAGCCCAAAAAAATGATATTTTGGAAGGTAAGCAAAATGCTAGCTTTTATTTGGCGAAAGCTTGGCAACAAATAGGGAATTATAAAAAGGCTTTTCATTATATAGAGCAATATCAGACCTTTAAAAATCTGCTTTTTAATCGCCATAATATTGAAAGCATGACACGTTTGGAAATGAACTATGCTTATATGAAAGAAAAACAACGTCAAAAATTATTAAGTAAGATTCAGAAAAAAGAAACAGAAAATATTATTCACTTATTAATTATGGGACTCATATTCTTAGTCCTACTTTCTGTTTTATTAATTAAGTATAATACGAGCCGGCGAAAAAATAATTTGGAACTAAAAGTAAAAAACAAACAAATCTCAGATGCTTTGGCTTTGAACAAAACACTTATAAGAGAAACACATCACCGGGTAAAAAATAATTTGCAAATTGTTTCTTCTTTGTTAAATATGCAATCTAAATTTTTAAAAGATCCTAACTCTAAACAGATAATTACTGATAGTCAAAATCGTATTCGTTCAATGTCTTTAATACATCAACATTTGTATAAAGGAAATAATTTGAGCAGCTTGGAATCTACCAAATATTTTACTAAATTATTAGAAAGTCTATTGATTTCATATGGTCTTAAACAGGAAGAAATAAAAATGCGTGTGCATATTGAAAGCATTCTTATGCATATAGATACAGCTATACCCTTAGGCTTGATTTTGAATGAGTTAATAAGTAATGTTTTTAAACATGCATTTAGAGGTCATGAAAAAAGTTTTGAGTTGTCATTTTCCAAAACAGATAGACAAAGTTTATTTTTGACAATCAAAGATAATGGGCCTGGTATTCCGAAAGGTTTCGATATCACCAAATCTAATTCATATGGTATAAAATTAATTATGATGCTTTTAAAAAAGTTAAAGGCGGATATAAAATTTATTAATCAAAATGGGTTGATGGTCACAATGGAAATATATAATTATCAAATAATAACCACATGAAAACCAAAGGAAAAATTTTAATTGTTGAAGATGAAATGATAATTGCATCCGATATACAAATGACACTGGAGAGTTTAGGATATGATGTCATCGGAATTGCATGTAATGCAGATGAAGCACTTCAGCTTATCAATAAAAACCGTCCTGATTTAGTCTTGTTAGATATTAATTTGGAAGGTGATACAGATGGTATTATGTTAGCTGAAGATATAAATCACACGTTCCAAATTCCCTTTATATATTTAAGTTCTAATACTGATAATTTAACTGTTAATCGCATAAAACGAACCAAAGCTGCTGGATTTATTGTTAAACCTTTTAGTGAAGATGATCTAAAAACAAACATTGAAATTGCATTGTTTAATAGTGAAAATAAGGTAAAAAATTCATGGGCAAAGGATTTGTTTGTCAAGGAAGGGAATGCCTGGATCAAAATAAAATTGGATGATTTGCGTTTAGTTCAGGCAGAAGACAATTATGCCAAGCTCATTATCGGTAAGCAAAGTTATTTGGTATTGTCCAGTTTAAAGAAAATAGCCCTTAAATTACCTTCAAATATTTTTATTAGAATTCACCGATCATATATCATAAATATAAATTATATTGATCAAATACAAGAAGGTTATGTAATAATAGGAAAATATCGTTTGCCAATTGGTAGAAGTTATCAAGTACCTTTTTTTAACCAAATTAGCAAATTATAATTTGTGTATAATTTTATTAAATACAAATTTTCTGCTGGCTTTTAGATATATAATTTTTGCTTCTATCAGCTTATTTTCTTTATCAAAATAAGAAAAACGAATGCTATAATATATTTTCCAGCTATGTTCTTCGAATACTTTTTCTATTTTGTCTTGATGCCACAAAATGTCGGTTTCTGAATTGATATTATGGCAAATCGTTTTTAAAACATCTTTTCTGGTTGGTTTTTTTATCAATGGAAACATAAATGACGAAATATTTAAATGAAATCCATCTTATAATATACATCATAAGATGGGTTTCATTGGCATAAAAAATTAATTTTTTATTAGTTTTATATATTTAAAACGCTTTTGTTTGGCTTGACTAATAATTAAATAATAAGTCGCTCTTTTATATTTTGTCATATCTATTTTGCAATTTTTTTTAAGACAAGACTTTTGCCAAATAGTTTTACCGTTTAAATCTATTAGTTGAATATTAAAATTTTGTTGATTGATTAATTTCACATAAACAAAATTGGTAACCGGATTAGGATAAATATTTACATCTAATATATTTTGATCGAAATCTTCGAAACCTAAAATTTGCAATAAATCTGGGCTAATAAAACCTTCCGAAAGATGTAGATTGCCATTTTGGCTTTCTTGTTTAACAATTGGGGCCAAGCTATAAAAAATGTGTGTTTGACCATTTGTCAAAATTTGTCCTCCACTATCGATGGTTTGTTTACTTACCCGGATCTGTGATTGTGATACTTGTATAAAAAGTATGCTTATTAAAAAAGGAAAATAATATTTCATAATTTTATTTTTTTGTTAAATGATCAAGGCTTATCCACTGATTTTGATAGCCTTGCTTATGCCATTTTATTAATGCTTTTGTTTGTTTAATTGCAATTATTTTACCTTCAAAATCTCCCGATTGCATTTTTACAACGATATGATCTCCAACTTTAAGATTTGTTTTGGTATATTTACTAGGCGATAATACATCATCAGTTACCCAAATGCTCTTGCCATTTTGAAATTTAACAAAAAAGCGGTTGGCAAAATTGGTATCTCTTTTTATAATTTCACCGCTTTCAACGCCATATCGGGTTTTAACATCAACCATGTCGCCAATCTTAAAATCTACTTTTTCTTTAACACTCAAATTCGGTTTTCCGGTGCAATTGCCATGGGTTTTAGCCAATTTGTTTACAAGGTCTTGACTTGGCGGGTAAAAATCAATTACGTCTAATTTCCACGTGCCGTTTTCTTGTGAAGCTGTCATGCGGACAAATTTACTTTTGTCTTTATTATAAAAATAAATGGCACCGGTTTGTTCGTCTTTTACTTGTGGATATTGGCAAAACGTATATTGGTACGATTTTAAATTGTTGATGAGTTTATCAAACCACATTTGTGTGTATGGTTTTAAACCACTACCATTTTGAAAACTATCTTTTGAAAGGACTTTATACAAATGCGCTTTGGCTTCTTGTGGCGGACTTGCCATCAACCGGTCGTGAATGTAATAAAACAGTTGCTTGTCCGATTTAAAAACCGGTGGATTGTCAACAGCCGGCAAACTGCTTATGGCAGCCGCCGATGCTTTTGCTTCATCCAATTCTTGTAATGTTTTCATATTGCTTGAAAAGTTGCCTTTTGATAAAATTTTCTTTTGCCCTTCTATTTCACTTGCTAAAATCCGATTCCATTTGCCGGTATTGGGATCTTTAAACAGCATGGTTTCATAAATATGTTCGGCTTTTTCTACGATTGAATTGGATATTTTTTTAGTATAAATCGCTTTGACTTTAAATGTAACTTGGTCAGGACTTGCCCAGTTGAATTTGGTGTCTTCCGGAATGCTAATCACCGGCATATCGCCTACTATGTAATTGTAATCATAGCCCAGAAAATCCGACAGATTGGATTTTAAGTACTTAATGACTTCGGTTTTGTTTAAAGGTTTTTTGCCAATCACTTCTGTGGTAATGGTTGCATAATTGTCAAACACATATTTGCCATTTATTTTTTCATAAACAAGGGCAGAATTAATCTTTCCGGTTAAACCCGAAGCAGGATCTTTTTGGGTCAAAGAGAAATGTCGCCAATAATAATAGTGCCAAATAATTCCTTCTCGTTTTTTTGAAGTAGATGAACCACCCAAATGAATGGTTCCCTTAGGAAAACGCTTTCTAATTTGTTGTTTTACACTTGCATCGCCAGGTGCTTGTGCGTTCATGTCAATTCTCATAAGTGTTAAAATTAATATGATTAATACTTTTTTCATTTTTTTAAATTTTTACTATAATATTGTGTAATTTAATTGCTACAATATTAGAATTTGTGTAGGATTGTAGAATTTAATTAGTTTTTCATTCTATTTATCATCTTAGTCTTGGGCAAGGCACAAGACTAAGATTAATGTAAGGGCTAAAGCTTGGAATGATTTTTTATTTTTTGTAGACAACAAATTCGAAATCATAATCATACCGCGTATAACCTGTTTTTATATTCACTACAAAACTGTTGGCGGTTTTATTAGTTATCCAAAATAAGGTTGCAGCATCATTAACAAAGCTTGTCATAACAATATATTTGTTGCCACCGCCCGTACTATTGTTAAATGTAATTTGGTATTTACCTTTAGATAAACGCGTCATTGTAAATCCGGAAGAGGAGGCATCGGTAACAATGCTAGGTGAAGAGGCGTCAGCATCAATTTCTCCATAGATATAAGCTTTCATATCTGCCGTTCCGGAGGCTACACTCTTTAATTTACCTGTCACTTTTGCATCGCCATAAAAATACCCTGCATAGGTATTATCAGTATTTCGAGTAGCCCTGGCATAAATAGCATAATGATTGCCATTTGCAGCAGGATCAACGGTGGCATATACCCCAATTTTACTTCCACTGCCACTACCTGTTACATTACTATAGAAACCATATTTTTTACCATTACCAGTGCCTGATAAATCAACGTAACTTCCGTAATGTCTTCCACCTCCATTACCTGTAATTTCCGTATGGCTTCCATATTGATAACTATTATTAGTGTTTGAAATGACTGTTTTTACACCATACTGTAATCCCGTTCCTGAACCGGAAAGTTTATTGTAGTTGGCATAATGAACACCACTCCCGGAACCTGACATTTCTGAATAGTTACCATAATGCACTGCATTACCCGAATTATTTACTTTTGTATAATTGGCATATTGTTCGCCTGTTCCTGTTCCACTCAGTCTATTGTATGTGCCATAATGTATAGCAGAACCATCGTTATCTACTATGGTTTGATTACCATACTGTGCGCCATTTCCCGAACCTGATAAAGAATTTTTTATTCCAATATGCATCCCCGAACCACTGCCATAGACATTATTGTAAGTCCCAGTTTGGCTGCCGGTTCCCGGATTACTTATCTGGTTTCTTACTCCATATAAATTACCATTTCCTGAGCCAAACAAATCATTTCTCGTAGCAAAACGATCGCCATCACCACTCGTAGCATCCAGCGTTGTATAAACACCATATTGATTAGTACCATTCGTATTGCTTATCATATTTCTTACACCAATTTGGTTACCGGTTCCCGCTCCGAATAATTCATTTTTCACACCAATATGTTCGCCTGAACCACTGCCGTAAATTAAATTATGCGCACCGATATGCGTAGCATCACCAGAATTATAATTATTGACCGTTACCCCAATCTGGTCACCGCTACCGGTACCTGAAAAAGTATTATACACGCCATAATGTTTGTTGGTGCCTGTGCCGGTTAATTTGTTATAAACACCGTATTGTTTACCGTTAGCTGTATTAGAAATTTCATTTTTTACACCATAAATATAACCGTCGGCATCGCCGTCAACAAGGTTATTCATAGCATATTTTACACCGGTTCCATCGCCATAAATATGTGTATTTACACCAATTTGTGTGGCGGTATTGGCGTTTGACCAAGTACTGATTGAAGCATCAAAACCAATTTGTTCTGCTGTGCCAAGAGTTGACAAATCAGCTTTGGATCCTGTATGTAAACCGGTTCCTTCACCAATCATATAATAGTACGCACCAAAATGATCGCCATCACCATTTAATCCACCTATATAACTATAGCTGCCATACAAATCGCCATCACCGTTATCAGTAATTTCATTTTTTACAGCATAAGCATTTGCATTACTTGTAGGTGCTTCTAAAATTGTTTTTACACCAATTTTGTTGGTATTACTTGTATTTGAATTTTGAATATAAATCCCGGTATTAGCATTATTAGCGGTAGAAGTGCCATTGTTTAATATGTCCATTTTGGCAGTTGGTATATTGGTATGTCCGATAGATATATTTCCGGTATGGTAAATATTATCCAAAATATTATTAGGGGCACTGCCTGTACCTACTTCTAGAAAATCGACATCACTACTGCTAGATGTAGGCAAAGTCACGGAATTGCCATCGGATAAACTCAAAGTATTACCCGAAATAGATAAAGTTTGCAATTCGTTGGTTGCGTCTGCATCGGCATCATCGGCACTTTTGATATAACCCATTGACCCGATATTGGCATCGGTTAAATGTGTGTCGGCATCGGTAAAGCTCCCGCCACCGTTTGAAAGCGTAACAGTATTTCCGGATTTACTGATGGTTTGTAGTTCGTTTGTAACACTGCCATCTGTTTCTGATGTCAAATAGCCGTTATTAGCAACATAGGCATCCACTTGGCTTTCAGTCAAATGTGTATCGGCATCGGTAAAGCTTCCGCCACCGTTTGAAAGCGTTACGGTGTTTCCTGATTTACTGATGGTTTGCAATTCATTGGTTGCATCCGCATCGGCGTCATCGGCATTTTTTATATAGCCCATGGCGCCGATATTGGCATCGGTTAAATGTGTATCATTGTCGGTAAAATTGGCAGTAATATTTCCCAATCCATTGCTACGTACCAAAGTCAAAGTTTTAGTTACTGTTCCTGAAAATGCAGCAGAATTGACCACACCGTCCGTTCCCGAGCCACCACTTACATTGTCATCAGCCGGAACAAATTGAATGCCGTTAAATTTTAAAATCTGTCCGTTGTTGGGTGTCGTATTTGACACGGGAATACCTCTAATATTGTCAACTTGGGTTAAATAACCATTATTTGACACATAGTTATCCACTTGTGTTTCAGATAGATGTGTGTCATTATCGATTACACTACCACCGCCATTTGAAAGCGATATCGTGTTGCCTGTTTTGCTGATAGTTTGTAATTCATTGGTTGTGTCATGGTCCGCATCGTTAACATCGTCACCATCGGATAAACCGGATGGCACATTGGACAAATCAGTAAAATTGCCACTAAATACATTGCCGGCTTTATCGGCATATTTGGCGTAAGGGACATATTTTAATGCATTTGTACCGAAATCTTGATAACCGTTCCCCCTGTCTATTTCTACCTTTAAATGCAAATTTTCATCCCAGTTAATATTAGTAAAAGTTCCTTGATCGACCATACCTTCACCTAATATAATTTGTACTATGCCATTCGCATCTGTTTGTGCAGAATGGTGTTCTTGATAAACTGTATTGTTTAAGTCATTAAAAATGCTAAACTTTAATTGAATAGTTTGGTTAGCCAATAGGGTATTATTATCATAAATAATAGCCTTGTAGTTAAAGCCTTGTTGTGCATAAAAGTTTTGTGTTAAAACAAGAAAAAAAGCAAAAAGTAATTTTTTCATTAGAGATTAATTTTAATATTATAATGCTAAACTAATCTCCTTATGGGCACTACACAATCTATTTTATGTAAATGACTATTTTTTTGAGGTAAAATAAACAAAAAACTTAGTGAACATATTTTTTAATAAGCTGACTTACTAATTCGGGTAAGGCAACCCCTGATTTTTGGGCAATCACTTTTGTGTGGTGGTTTACATTAAGGGGTGCAGGATGAGGGTCAATATAAAAAATTTGGGCATTTGGTGGCAGGGCTTGTATCAGACCGGCAGCCGGGTAAACTTGCATACTGGTGCCGACTATGATAAAAATATCGGCTTGTTGTGTTAATTTTATGGCTTGATTAATAGCCGGGACAGCTTCACCAAACCAAACAATGTGCGGGCGCAGTTGCGCGCCATCTTCCGCTATATCTCCTCTATGCAAATCTTTGTGCCACGGATATATAAGTGATGGATTTTTTGTGCTTCTTACTTTTAATAATTCGCCATGAAGATGCAACACATTTTGGTTGCCGGCACGTTCATGTAAATCGTCCACATTTTGTGTGATCACATAGACCGGAAAATGTTTTTGCAATTCGCTTATAGCTTTGTGTGCCGCATTAGGTTTTACCTTTAATAATTGACGGCGTCGTTGATTATAAAAGTCCAGCACCAAATCCGGATTTTTTTGCCAAGCTTCCGGGCTGGCGACTTGCTTTATGTCATAATTTTGCCATAGACCGTTACTATCTCTAAATGTACTGATGCCACTTTCTTGACTAATGCCGGCACCGGTTAAAATGACAATATTCGGTTTCATATGTTTTTTAATTCTTTATGATAAGCAAACAAGGCAGGTAATCCACCCGTATGCCAGAATAATACACGGCTGTTTTCAGGTAATAAGTGTCGTGTCAGCATATCCCACATGCCATAAAAAGCCCGGCCTGTATAAACAGGATCTAATAATATACCTTCTTCGTGTGCCATTACTTTTATCGCTTCTTTTTCATGAGTTGTTACGGTGCCGTAGCCTGAGGTATTATAGCCTTTTATTAGCGGGATATCTTCTATAAGCAGGTCAATTTTATGTTGACTTTGATGATTGAAAGCCATAATAATATCAAAAATCTTTTGGTTTAAAGGTACTTGCATTTCTTCTTCCTTATCAATCATTACAGGCATTATTTTTCCGCCTAAATTGTATAAATACTGACCAATCATGAGGCCTGCTTGTGTACCGCCTGAGCTGCTGGCAAAAAATATATAATCAAAATCTAAGTTTTGTGCTTTCATTTGCTGCTTCAATTCGGCAACTGCTGATACATATCCAAGTGCACCGGTCAAATTGGAACCGCCAACCGGAACAATATAAGGTTTTTTGCCTTGATTTATCAATTTTTGTTTCAAGTTCTCTAAGGCTTGGCATCGACCTTTGTTTTTTTCGCCTGAAAAATGTAAATGCGCTCCTAAAATTTTATCTAATAGTAAGTTGCCTTGAAAATTTTCCGGTTCAACTCCATTGAGTAACAAATGGCATTCCAATCCTGCTTTGTTACAAGCAGCAGCGGTTTGACGGCAATGGTTTGATTGTTGTGCACCGGCAGTAATAATGGTATCAAAATCTAAATTGATGGCTTCTTGGATTAAAAATTCAAGCTTCCGGGTTTTATTGCCACCACTTGCCAATCCGGTTTGGTCATCTCTTTTGATATAAACTTGATAAGGTACTTTCTGCGATAAATTGGGTAAGAAATGTAATGGCGTCGGCAAAAAAGCCAAAGGATATTTGGGAAACATCATTTTTTTGAGTATTATTGATATCTCAAAGATAAAAAATTATTCAATTTTAAATGGAAAATTCAAAATACTTCCGACAGATTAAGTGGCGCTTATGAACTTAGATAAATTTAGAATAATATTATGGCCTTTTTCTCTGATTTATGCCACTATAACAGAATTGCGAAATAGATTATATGATTGGCAAATTTTTACCGGAACAAAGTTTGATTTGCCGGTCATAAATGTGGGTAATTTAAGTGTGGGCGGAACCGGTAAAACGCCACAAATTGAATTTCTGGTTCGTTTGTTAATGCCGGAATTTAAAGTTGCCGTTATAAGTCGCGGTTACAAACGTAAAACCAAAGGTTTTCAAATTGCAGGTAAACAATCAACACCCGAACAAATAGGTGATGAGCCTTATCAAATCTATCAAAAATTTGATGGTAAAATAATTGTGGCCGTCGGAGAGAACAGGGAAGAGGCCATACGTAAAGTTTTGACTAATTTTTCGTCGCAAGTTATTCTACTTGATGACGCTTTTCAACACCGGCGTATAAAAGCCGGATTAAATATACTTTTAACGCCGTTTTACCGGCCTTTTTTTAAAGATTTTGTGTTGCCGGCAGGCAATTTGCGGGAATGTCGTAAAAATGTAAAACGCGCTGATATAGTGATGGTTACAAAATCTCCAAAGCCCTTTAATACCAATAAAGAAGATGCCATAAAAGAAAAAATAACAAGGTATAAAAATCTTCCCGTTTTCTTTTCAACTATCCAATATGATTCTAAAATTTTTAACCAAAAAGAACACATGTTGCTTGAAGAGCTTAAAAATTATGAGGTATTATTGATTACCGGAATAGCAAATCCGGAACCTTTATATACCTTTTTGTCAGAAAAAAATATTAATTTTGAAAGTTTGAAATTCGGCGATCATCATCATTTTTCTGAAGTTGATATCAAAAGGATTAACGGACATTTTAACCAAATGAAAAGTCCCAAAAAATTAATATTGACCACTGAAAAAGATTATGTACGGTTGCAGCCTTTATTAAAATTGCCATTGTATTATTTGCCTATTCAGACAGAAATTAAAAATGAACAGAAGTTTAACCATAAAATTTTAGATTATGTCAGAGATTATAAATGAGTTTGAAATGTCATTGGAAACAGCCAATTTTTTAAAAGAAAAAATTGATTACACGCCGGAATATGCAATTGTATTAGGTAGTGGCTTAGGTAGTTTAGTAGATGATATTCAAATAGATACCGAAATTAGTTATAAAGATATTCCCAATTTTCCGGTTTCGACGGTAAAGGGGCATAAAGGTTCTTTGATTTTCGGTACGTTGAATGGTAAAAAGATTGTGGCTATGAATGGCCGTTTTCATTACTATGAAGGTTATAGTATGAAACAAGTAACATTTCCCGAACGTGTTTTTTGGCAAATGGGTATCAGAAAATTAGTAGTTTCAAATGCTTCGGGGGGTGTCAATAGAAATTTTAGCATTGGGGATGTGATGCTAATAACAGATCATATTAATTTTTTTCCGGAAAATCCTTTAAGAGGCCCTAATGACGAACGTTTTGGCCCCCGTTTTGTTAATATGAGTGAACCTTATAGCCGTAAAATGTTGCAAGTTGTCCGTAATTATGCCACAAAACAAGGGATTAAAATAAAAGAAGGGACTTATTTGGGCTTACAAGGGCCTACTTTTGAAACCTTAGCCGAATATACTATGGTTCGCAATGTAGGTGGTGATGCCGTTGGTATGTCTACGGTACCTGAGGTAATTGTAGCGCGTCATATGGATATGGAAGTTTTTGGGATATCTGTCATTACAGATATAGGAACAGCCGAATTTATCGAAGAAGTTAATCATCAAGAGGTTTTAAAAGCCGCTAAAGCAGCCGAACCTATTGTAAGAGAATTGGTAGGAAAATTGGTTGAATTATACTAATCATGCCATAAAATTTATTAATTAAGGTCATTTGGATAATTATCCAAATGGCCTTTTTTACTTTTAAATGTTTAAAATTTCAAATAAAAAATAATTATATTTGGAAAAAATTGTTATAGTTTGAAAATCAGTTTGTTAATATTGTTTTTTGTAGTTTCGTTTAACGTATGGGCACAAACAGATTCTTTAAGCGGTTTGCAAAAAGAAATCTTTTTGCATCCGGCTGATGGTTTTACGGCTTATACTTTAAAAAAAAATGAATTAATCTATAATCAATCTCCTTTTACTTTGCCCTTTCCCAGTTGGGCTTGGTGGGGGATAAGCAACAATATAACTTCAGAAATTGATCTTTTGCCCTTAATTGGTGGTTTTTTTCAAAAACCCTATTTACCGGTTTCCAGTTTTAATTTTAGAGTACATGTTTTAGATCAAAAAAGCATATTACCTGCCATGGCTATTGAAACTATGTATCAACATTTGTGGCATTGGACAAAACAATCCGATCAACCTCAAGCTAATGTTTTAAGGAAAGGAAACAGTGGATTTTTACATTCTAATTTTAGTTGGTTAATAAAAAGTAAGTTTTACTTGCACTTTTCTACCGGTGTTACTTATACACAAAATTTAAAACTCATCAATTATCGTAAAATTCCGGTTTTAAGTAGGGATTTCAATCATTTATTATCACCTGATGTCAGTTTGAGCTTTGATTTTCGATGGAAACCCTGGATCAGTCTGAATATGACTATGTCCTACGGCACTACATTTGTCTATTTGGATAATATTCCGAGAAAACAGCAGTTAGCCTATGGTTATAGAGTGGCTCCCTTTTACAAAAGCCGAAAAAGTTTTTTTAAAACATTTAGAGCAGAATTTATCGGTTATAATATTTTTTTACCGGATATAAAAGCTCACATTCAATCTCTTATACCTGTTTTTCCATATTTTTATTGGCAATGGAATATCAATTAAAAATGATATTTAGGATTACGCTCTATCTCTTTAATACTTTGGTGGTATTCTGCAATAATTTCTTTGACGATTTCTTCGGCTGGTTTTATATCCTCGATTAGACTGGCCACTTGCCCTATTTCCAATTCGCCTTCCTCCAGATCTCCTTCAAACATTCCTTTTTTTGCCCGTGCGCGTCCCAACAATTCTTTTAATTGTTCAGGCGTTGGACAAGTTTTATATAGTTCAGCCAGCTTTTGATAAAATTTATTTTTAATTAAACGGACAGGGGCCAATTCTTTCAGGGTTAAAACGGTATCACCATCGCCTGTATTTATTACCGCTTTTTTAAAATTTTGATGGGCGGAAGATTCTTCCGATGCAACGAAACGACTCCCTATTTGGACACCATCGGCACCAATTATCATGGCGGCTAACATTTGTCTGCCGGTTGCAATGCCGCCGGCGGCAATAACCGGAATGTCCACTGCTTTTTTTACGGCAGGAATTAAAGTCAAAGTAGTTGTTTCTTCACGGCCATTATGTCCGCCGGCTTCAAAGCCTTCAGCTACAATAGCATCTACACCGGCATCAGCTGCTTTTTGTGCAAATTTGACACTGCTGACGACATGTGCTACCTTTATATCATGCTGTTTTAAATAACCGGTCCACTTTTTCGGATTACCAGCCGAGGTAAATACAATAGGCACCTTTTCTTCGACTATGATTTGCATTATTTCTTCTATGTCAGCATACAAAAGAGGAACATTTACACCAAAGGGCTTGGTAGTCGCCTTTTTTGCTTTTTGAATATGTTCTCTTAAAACATGCGGGTACATACTACCGGCACCAATTAGGCCAAGGCCACCGGCATTGCTAACTGCTGTGGCTAACCGCCAACCGCTAACCCAAATCATACCACCTTGAATAAGTGGATATTTAATACCAAATAATTTTGTAATAAGCATAAAAAAATGGTTTATATCATTCTACAATAAAAGGTTTTATAAACTCTTTTGTACGGATAAAATAAATACCTTTGGCGAGGTATCGTATATCAATTTTGTTTTGGTCCGGAAGGACTTGCTTAACCAATTTGCCATCCGAAGCATAAATTTTAACTGTTTGGAAAGGCTTATTATTTTTTAAATAAATAAAATGATGAGCCGGATTAGGGTAAACCTCTACTTGCACGGAACTATTTTGATTAATTAAGGCTAACCGGCTGAAATCAGGAATGCCGTAACCATAATAATTATCCGGATTATGATACCGGTCAGCTATTGCTATTAAGGCCTCTTTTATCTCTGCGGGTTGTTTGTCCGGCATAGCTTGAACCATACAAGCAACGATTCCGGCTATAATGGGTGATGAGAATGAAGTCCCGTTATTAGACAAAATTTGATGGTTATAATAAACCGTGGCACCTTGCCCCATGGCCATAACATCAGGTTTAATACGTCCATCGGCTGTTGGGCCTATAGAGCTGAATCCTGTTCGTATTTTATTGCTATCAACAGCTCCGACAGTAATTACCCCTTGGGCATCTGCAGGGAAACCTATTTTAGGCCATTGGCTATTTTGCCCGGAGTTGCCAGCCGATACAACTACATTAATACCTCGCGATACAGCTATCTCTGCGGCCCGGCTGATAAAAGCTGAGTGGCCATTCAAATCGGCCTGACTGTAATTATATTCGGGACGGTCAAATAAGTTGTAGCCTAAAGAGGTATTAATAACATCAACGCCAATACTGTCAGCTCTTTCGGCTGCTTCTGCCCAATAACTTTCTTCGAGTGGGGTTTCGTGGGTTACATCTTCTGAAATATAAAGAGCCACTGAAACATCGGGCGCCGTCCCGACAAATAGACCATTGCTTTTGGCTACAATAGTTGATAATACTTCTGTGCCATGATAATGATATTGATAGACATTTGGGTTATGACCAACAAAATTATAGGTGTCTATAAGTTTATGTTCAACAAAAAGATGATGAAAAAAAGCACTGGTATCAACCTGTTTAAAGCCGGCATCAATAACGGCTAATAAAACATTTTGTCCGGTGTAATTATGCTGATGCAATAAGGCAGCGTTTAACATGTTTATTTGCGTTGAAGCTTGGCCATAATCGTATGTAGTGCGTTGTTGTTGCTTTTGCTTTTGAGGCATAGTATTAGGCCTGTTGACAATGCCAAAATTTTTATTGGCAAACTCTATCCGGTTTACAAAATCAAACCCGGTTAACGCCCGGATATCATGTTCCGTGCCTTGTACATGAATGGCATTAAGCCATTTAGACTTAGCTTTATAAGTGATGCCATTGGCATTGACAATTTGTGAAATATAATTATTGTCTACCGGTACATCTTTTTCATCCAAGTTTATATGCAGACGTTCTCGTCGGTCTAAGGCTCGTTGTGAAAGCATGTTTGACGGATGATCCAAATAATCAGTCGCTTGTGGTTTGTCACTAAAATAAACCCAGGCATCTTCTATGGTTTGACTGTAACCGGTCAAGAAGAAAAAGAAATAGAGCAAGAAAAGATATTTTTTCATAAAAAAATTATTGAACAAATATAAAATTTTCTTAAACAATTTTCGTTATAATGACCTGTTTATATTCTTATATTTGCAAAAAAAGGTTTATGAAAAACACATTTTGGTTATTGTTTTTGTTGTCGACCGGTTTTACATGGGCACAAAAAGGGACGGATATTGATTTAACTAAAGGTAATATCAAAGATAAATTTGAGGTTCTTTACACCCGGTCCGGTAGTTATAAAGATTACAAGGTTATTAAGCAGTATTTGTTTCGTCAATTGGAAAAACAAGTTTTGGATACACTTCAAAAGCAAAAATCTACATTGACACAAGTCCGGCAAAAAACGCAAGATTTGCAAGACAAAATTGACCAATTACAAGCCCAATTAAATTTAAGTAAGAAAAAAATTGAAGATTTACAAAAGGAGAAAAACCAGATTTCTTTGGCTGGAATGTCTATTGATAAAGATAGCTATCAATGGTTGGTTTGGTCTATTATTGTCTTTTTAATATTAGGTTTAAGCTACTTTATTTTTATGTTCAAAAATAGTTTGCAAACAACTAAGACTGCTAAATTTAATTTAACCAAGCTGGAAGAAGAATATAATACTTTTCGTGCCAATGCATTAGAACGGGAGCAGTTATTGAAACGGCAATTGTTAGATGAA
The DNA here is from genome assembly GCA_026993355.1 of Flavobacteriales bacterium. Classification (GTDB taxonomy): domain Bacteria; phylum Bacteroidota; class Bacteroidia; order Flavobacteriales; family Flavobacteriaceae; genus WGBX01. Next base: position 131,598 of record JALWTX010000015.1, read on the forward strand.
CAAAAAAAGCATCAAGCTTAATAGTTTGATGCGGTATAAATTATTAGACACTTTGTTTAGCTGATAACCCCGGAACCTATTAATTCATCATCAAGGTACCACGCAGCAAATTGCCCTTCGGCAATGGCTTGTTGCGGTTCAAAAAATTCTATCCAAAGCACATCCTCAAATTGATGTAAACGTGCTTTTCGTAAAGGTTGTAAATGCCGGTAACGCACTTCGACATCCATTGTTTCACCCGGTTTTAAAGCCAAATCGGGCCGTACCCAATGCAATTCATCATTGTTAATTTTTAAAGCACTGCGATATAAGCCGGGGTGCGTATAATGTTCGCCGATATAGACAATATTTTTATCTACATCGGTGTCAATGACAAAGGTACGTTGTTTAAAACCGCCTATATTAAGCCCTTTGCGTTGGCCTTTGGTAAAATAATGTGCACCTTGATGTTTACCGACAACTTTACCGTCTTCAGGTTTAAAGTTGTATGTGCGTCCTAAGTATTCTAAACGTTGGCGTTCATTTTCAAAGCGTTCAGGTGTTTCAAATTGGTCATAATATTCTCGTGGAATGACAATAATGTCGCCTTCTTTGGGAGCGAGTTGTTGACGTAAAAAGTCGGGCAAATTGACTTTACCGACAAAACAAAGCCCTTGGCTGTCCCGTTTGTCTGCTGTTACAAATCCGGCTTCTTTGGCTAAGCGTCGTACTTCGGGTTTATCTAACTCGCCTATTGGGAACAGGGCATGTTTGAGTTGCGCTTGATTGAGTTGCGCCAAAAAGTAACTTTGGTCTTTTTTAGGGTCTACACCGGCCAGTAATTGATAATAGGTTTCACCATCTTTTTCAATTTGACCTTTACGGGCATAATGGCCGGTTGCCACAAAATCGGCACCGTATTTTTGGGCTTCCTCCCAAAACAAATCAAATTTTATTTCACGATTGCATAAAATATCAGGATTGGGCGTTCGTCCCCGTTCATATTCACGAAACATATAATCGACCACCCGTTTAAAATATTTTTTCTTAAAATCGAATATTTTAAAAGGAATCCCGAGTGCCTCGGCTACCTTCCGGGCATCTTCACTGTCTTTAATCCATTGCATTTCATCTGTAATCGTGTAGCGAGTATCATCCCAGTTAAGCATGAATGCGCCCATTACGTCATAGCCTTGATCCAATAATAATTTTGCGGCCACACTGGAGTCTACACCACCCGATAAACCGACTACTACTTTTCCTTTACTCATTATAAATTTATTTTTAAGATATGTCCCGGTTCTGTTACTTTGATATTTAACTCATCAACTGCTGCTGGTAATAAAATGGTTTCACCTTTTTCAAAATTTTGGCCATTTATGAGATATCTTCCTGCCGGGTTCATTAAAATGACAAAACTATCCAGATGTTTCAAATCTATATTTAAATTTTTATCCAAGTTTATTTTCTCTATCTCAAAATAAGGTGTTTTGGTTTTTTCTTTTGTTTCTATACGCGGTTGTTTATTAAAATCAATGGCTTTTAGGGCCAATTCGGTATGAAGCTGTCGCGGCTTACCATCCAAACCTTTCCGGTTCCAATCAAAAATACGGTAGGTAATATCTGAGGTTTGTTGCACTTCGGCTAACAGAACGCCTTTTCCAATGGCATGGACTGTACCGGCAGGAATATAAATGGTATCACCGGCTTTTACTTCTATTTGTTGCATTAACTCGTTTAATCTACCTTCTTCTAAGGCTGCCAAATAGCTCTTTTTATCTACCCCTTTCTTAAATCCTACATAAATAACGCTGCCGTGATCCGCCTGAATAATATGCCATAATTCATTTTTACCAAAAGATTGATGCTCTTTTTGGGCCATAGCATCATCTGGATGAACTTGTATGGACAAATCATCTGCTGCATCAATGTATTTAATAAGCAGTGGAAAATTGTTTCCATATTTTTGGTAAACTTTTTTCCCTAAAATTTCTTCGGGAAATTTTTGAATTAATTCTTGCAAATTGCCACCTTTAAAATAGCCTTGATTAATGATGGAATAGTTACCGGACACAGTTGAAATTTCCCAACTTTCACCGGTTTTGTCCGAAGGAATATCCTTGTTTAAAATACTTTTTAACTTATGGCCACCCCAAGGTTTTTCCTTAAAAATAGGTTTGAATTTAAGGGGGTGTTTTAAAAAATGATGATTTAATTCTTGTTGCAAACGATTTAAGGAATTTTTAAAAATAATTTTAAACCATTCTGTATAAGATTGCGGATTTTTTTGCATATCGCGCCTTATCTGTCCTAAATTTTCCCATTTGTACGCCATCACTTCATCAGAATTTAGAACCGGCTTATCATTGCTGAAACCAATCATTACATGATCGAGTTCGTGTTCTGTCAGGCCGTTGTCAAAAGGTGCTTTATAAATAAAATGAAAAACTTCCGTTAAATCAGCTTTTAAACCCATTTCTTCTAGCAAACGGCGTTTGCCGGCCTCAATATTTGTTTCGTTTTTTCGTTGATGACTACAAACTGTATTGGTCCACAATCCGGGAGAGTGATATTTGTGGGCAGCACGTTGTTGCATAAGCAATTCGCCGCGATCATTAAAAATGAAAACAGAAAAAGCCCTATGCAAAAGCGCTTGTTCATGAGCTGCCATTTTAGGGGCATAACCCATCACTTCATCTTGTTTATTCACCAAAATAACTTGTTCTTCTTTCATACAGAAAAATATTGGAGCAAAGATAAAAATTAATTAAGTCTTATGGAAAAATTGTTTACTTTTGTAACAAAAATTACCGTTTATGGTGTCAGTTTGTAGGAACCCTGACGACTATTCAAACAAAACTAAAGATATTATGAAACAAAAATTTTCATTTAGAGAACAACCTCTTCCTCACCAACGCATTGAAGTTTGTCCAACGTCGTTAGACCATGTAAATAAAAACTTGATAAAGGCATATAGCAGTATTGTTTTGATTGTCTTGATGTATACTTTATTTACTGGACATTATTGGGCGATGTATTTGATCAGTTTAGATTTTTTAATCCGTGTTTTTGCCGGTATAAAATACAGTCCGCTTTGTAATTTTTTAACTGCCAGTTTAAAAATAACGCCTTTAAAACCGGTTTTGGTCAATGCAGCCAGCAAAAAAATTGCGGCAAAAGTAGGGTTAATCTTTGCTTTGGCGGTTTCTATTTTTCATTTAATGGGCTTTGAATTACTCAGTGACATATTTATTGATATGTTTGCTATTGCAATATCTTTAGATTTGTTTTTTAATTATTGTTTGGCTTGTAAAATGGAAAGCATGTATTTAACTTATTTTAAAAAGCATTAGTTTTTTATCGCTTTTAATGTAACTCAAGGGCGGTTGAAATTTTTCAACTGCCCTTTAATTTATCTACATAAGAAGCAGCATATTGTCCAAAAAAATATATTCATTTATAAGGTTATTGGCATAAGCTTGGTAATTAGTTTACTTACAAAAATTATGGAGATATTTTGAATATTAAAAAAAAGCTAAACAACCAAATTCAATCATTTAGCTTTGTGAGGTTGTGCCCCTGCCAAGAATCGAACTTGGATCTACGGTTTAGGAAACCGCTATTCTATCCATTGAACTACAGGGGCTTAATTTAAATTTGATTTAAATAAGAAAAAACCTAATTTTATAAGAGACCTACTAGGTTTTCGAAAACCTAGTAGGTCTTTAAATAGTTATAGAAAAGTATTTATGTAATTTTAATTGTCAAAGTTTTAAACGCTTTCATTTTCGTCTTTCTTTGGCTGATCCGGTTTATTAGCCGGTTTTTCGACTTTAAAAAACAATTTATCATCTTTAGGGTTATAATCCATTAAAACGACATCGCCTTCGTTGACATGATCTTCTAATATTTCTTCCGCCAAAGCATCTTCTACATATTTTTGAATGGCACGATTTAGCGGACGGGCACCATATTGTTTATCATAACCTTTTTCGGCAATAAAATCTTTGGCTTTGTCGGTCATTTTAAAATCATAGCCCAGTTCTTTGATGCGTTTATAAACCTTTTCAAGTTCTATATCGATAATTTTATGAATGTCTTCTTTTTTTAAGGCATTAAAGATGATAATATCATCAATACGGTTTAAAAATTCAGGTGCAAAAGTTTTTTTCAAGGCTTTTTCAATCACCCCTTTGGCATGTTCTTCTGCTTGTGACAACTTCGCACTGGTACCAAATCCAACGCCTTGTCCGAAATCTTTAAGCTGCCGCGCCCCAATATTTGAGGTTAAAATAATAACGGTATTTCTAAAATCAACTTTGCGTCCCAAACTATCGGTGATAAAGCCCTCATCCAAAATTTGCAACAGCATATTAAAGATGTCGGGGTGCGCTTTTTCGATTTCATCAAATAAAATGACAGAATAAGGCTTACGGCGTACTTTTTCGGTTAATTGCCCACCTTCTTCATAGCCGACATATCCCGGAGGCGCCCCAATAAGGCGCGACAGAGCAAATTTCTCCATGTATTCACTCATATCAATACGGATCAGGGCATCGGTATTATCAAAAAGTTCTTTGGCTAAGACTTTAGCCAATTGGGTTTTGCCTACACCGGTTTGTCCTAAGAATATAAACGAACCAATAGGTTTATTCGGATCCTTTAATCCCAAACGATTCCGTTGAATGGCTTTCACCACTTTTTTAACCGCTTCATTTTGCCCAATCACTTTGGTTTTTAAAATGTTTGTTAAGTTTTTGAGCTTGGATGTTTCAGCTTGGGCAATACGGTTAACCGGAATACCGGTCATCATCGAAACCACATCGGCCACTTCTTCTTCGCCTACGGTATGGCGCAGTTCTTTCATTTCGTCTTGCCATTTTTCTTGCGCTTTAAGTAATTCGCTTTCGACATATTTTTCGTCATCGCGATACTTGGCCGCCAATTCAAATTGTTGGGCTTTTACGGCTTCTTGCTTTTTATTTTTAACTTCTTCCAGTTTATTTTCTAAGGACAGAATATATTCCGGAACGACTATATTTGTAATATGTACGCGCGAACCGGCTTCGTCCATGGCATCAATAGCTTTGTCCGGCAAATTACGATCCGTCATATAACGGTTCGTCAGTTTGACGGCGGCTTCTATGGCTTCATCCGTAAAATTAACATTGTGATGACTTTCGTATTTATCTTTGATGTTGTGCAAAATCTGAATGGTTTCATCGACGCTGGTCGGTTCGACTAAAACCATTTGGAAACGACGTGCCAAAGCACCATCTTTTTCGATATACTGACGGTATTCATCTAAGGTCGTGGCGCCAATTGTTTGTATTTCACCGCGTGCTAAGGCCGGTTTAAACATATTTGAGGCATCTAACGAGCCTTGTGCCCCTCCCGCACCGACTATAGTATGAATTTCGTCAATAAACAAGATAACATCTTTGTTTTTGGTTAATTCATTCATCAGTGCTTTCATGCGTTCTTCAAATTGGCCACGGTATTTAGTGCCGGCCACTAAACTGGCCAAATCAAGGGCAATAACGCGTTTGTTAAACAAAACACGGGAAACTTTTTTTTGAACAATTCGTAAAGCCAAGCCTTCGACAATGGCTGATTTACCCACACCCGGTTCGCCTATTAAGATGGGATTGTTCTTTTTACGGCGGCTTAATATTTGCGAAACGCGTTCTATTTCTTTTTGGCGTCCCACTACCGGATCCAATTTTCCTTCGGCTGCCAAACGGGTTAAATCCCTTCCAAAATTATCTAAAACAGGCGTTTTGGATTTTTGCTGTCTTTTTTTAGGAATGCCCATGCGACCACTTTGTTCCGCTGATTCGCCATCACCAAACGGATTGTCAGATTCATTTAAAGGAATGCCGTTAAACAAATCATCATTTCCGGGTGTTTCCGGTTTTTCATCTATGGGGTTGCCAAACATAAATTTGTAGGTTTCCTTTAAATCGTCATAATCAATGTCATACCGGTTAAAAATACGGGTTACCGGATCGTCTTCGTTGTATAATATACTCATGAGCAAATGAGCAGTGTTTATTTCGTCTTCTTTAAATGATTTTGAGAGCAAATTGGATCGTTTTAAAGCATTAGACGCTTGATGTGTCAAAGTAATAACCGACTTGTCTTGAACGGTCAGATTCGTTTCCGATTTGGCAGGAATCAATTGACGAATTTTCATCAACAAACGTTCAAGCGGGGCATTGTATTCTTCTTTTAAGATGTTTAAAATTTTATTATCTTCAGCTTTTAATAAGGCATAAACCAAATGTTCGGTTCCGACAAATTTATTGCCGTTTTTATATGCTAAATCCCGGCTGTCCAGGATGATTTTTTTTAAGGTGTTTGAATATTTCTCTTCCATAAGGCATCAAAAATTTATAGTTGTAAAAATAAGAATATTTTTGAATAGTTGCTGTTAATAAATATTTAAAGTTTCTAAATATAAATTTATCGTAGCAGTATCGATGCTTTAAGCAAAAATGGTGCCGTAGTCTATTGTTAATAAGGGGTGTAAAAAGCATGCTAGTTAAAAAGGTGTTTAAATTTCTTTTTTTGAATTTTATCCTTCAGCGTGTTTAAAAATTCATATTTTAATTAGCAACCTGTTGATAGTCATATTATCAATATAAAAATAGTGTTAAATAAAATGCTGCGATTTATACTTAAAGATTTATTTTGTATTTTTACATTTCAAAAAATTAAGTTTTTAAATGGGAAAAGTTATCGCTATAGCCAATCAGAAAGGAGGAGTGGGAAAAACCACGACAGCTGTCAATTTGGCAGCCGCTTTGGGGGTATTAGAAAAGAAAGTTTTATTAATTGATGCAGATCCGCAAGCCAATGCGTCGTCCGGTTTAGGTGTTGATATAGAAGAAGCACCTGCCGGTACTTATGAATTGTTGGAACATGAAGCCGAGGCCAAAGAAACCATTATAAAAACCGGTACACCTAATTTGGATTTGATTCCTTCACACATTGATTTGGTTGGGGTAGAAGTAGAATTGGTTAACAAACCCAAACGTGAATTTATGCTAAAAGAGGCGATTAAAGACATTAAAGATGAGTATGATTATGTTTTAATTGACTGTGCGCCTTCTTTAGGCTTGATTACTTTAAATGCTTTAACTGCTGCCGATTCGGTTATTGTGCCTATTCAATGTGAGTATTTTGCTTTGGAAGGATTAGGTAAATTATTAAATACCATCAAGAATGTGCAACAAATACACAATCCGGACTTAACGATTGAAGGCTTATTATTGACCATGTATGATGCGCGTTTAAAATTGTCTAATCAGGTAGTGGACGAAGTCAAGAAACATTTTGGTGATATGGTTTTTGATACCGTTATACAACGAAATGTCCGCTTGAGTGAAGCGCCCAGTTTTGGTGAAAGTATTTTGGAATATGATGCCACCAGTAAAGGTGCGGTTAATTATTTGAATTTGGCAGATGAATTGATCAAAAAAAATAGTGAACAAAACGAAGAAGTAGAATAGTTATGGCAAAATCTGTTAAGAAAAAACGATTGGGTAGAGGTTTGTCTGCCATTTTAAATAATGAAGAAATTAAGTCGGCTGACGATAAAGGTGCAGAATCGGTTGTTGGTAGTATTATCGAAATACCGCTGGACCAAATCTCAACCAATCCACATCAACCACGTACCCAATTTGACCAAGAAGCCATTGAAGAATTGTCGGCGTCTATCAAGCAATTGGGCGTGATACAACCTATCACCGTTCGAAAAAACGGACAAAAATTTGATTTAATATCGGGTGAACGGCGGTTGCGTGCTTCTAAATTAGCCGGTTTAGAAACCATTCCGGCTTTCGTCCGTTTGGCCGATGACCGTGAGATGTTAGAAATGGCTTTGGTCGAAAATATCCAACGTGAAGATTTAGACCCCATTGAAGTGGCATTGTCTTTTCAAGCCATGATCGATCAACTCAATTTGACCCAAGATGAAATGAGTAAACGCGTCGGAAAAAAACGCTCTACCATTACCAATTATTTGCGTTTGCTCAAATTGGATCCTATTATCCAAACCGGTATTAGAGATGGTTTTATCAGTATGGGACATGGACGGGCTTTGATCAATATTGAAGACAATAAAGTGCAATTGGAATTTTATGAAAAAATTATAAAAGACAATTTATCGGTCCGTCAAACTGAAGAGTTAGTTAAAAAATTCAGGGAAGGAAAAATTTTGAGTATCAAACCCGGGAAAAAAGTGATACCTGAACAAATCAGACATTTAGAACAGGATTTGTCGCAACTGTTAGGTAAAAGAGTAAAAATAAGCTTTTCGGACAAAGGCAATGGAAAGATTTCCATTCCATTTGCATCGGCAGAAGAACTGGAACAACTTAAAAAACGTTTGCAATAAAAACAACACCGTTCATACTATTTTTAACGCTCTTTTTAGTCAGTATAGCTGCCCAAAGTCAACAGGACACGCTAAAGGTCAAGCTTAAGGATAGTTTGACTACCGGAGTCCGTGAGCAATTAAAAACCAATGAAATAAATATTTTAGCACCGGCTAAAGCAGCGTTTTATTCGGCTGTTTTACCCGGTTTGGGTCAGGCTTATAACCGGCAATATTGGAAAATTCCCCTTATTTACGGTGCTATTGGTGCGGGTGTTTATTTTTACAGACAAAATAACCGTTATTATCAAGATTTCAGGCAGGCTTACTTTAAGCGTTTGAATGGTTTGCCCGATCAGTACCCACAATATACAGATGATGTTTTGATAACAGCCCAAAAATACTATCGCCGTCAACGGGATACCGCTTTGCTTTTAACAGTTTTAACTTATGTTTTAAATATCATTGATGCAAATGTCAGTGCCCATTTAAAGCAATGGAATGTTAATGATGACTTAAGTTTTAAAACGGTTCAAATGCCTGTGGGAAGACAAAGCGGACTGGGTTTGCAAATGACCTTGAAGTTTTAATACCTTTGTAAAGAATAATTTTAAAAAAATCTAATTATATGACACTCATGCAATGGCTCATCTTTTTTATTATCATGAACATCGTTCATGGTTTGGCCACTTATAAATTTTATGTCAAAGCAGGGAAGAAAGCTTGGCAAGCTTTTGTCCCTTTTCTCAATATTTATGTATTAATGGATATTATTAACCGGCCCAAATGGTGGGCTGTTTTTGTTTATATTCCCATTGTCAATTTATTAATGATACCGGTTTTATGGGTGCAATTACTAAAAGTATTTGGCAAAAACAGTTCTAAAGATTTATGGTTAGCTATTTTGACCTTGGGTTTATATTTAGCTTATCTTAATTATTTTGAGATAGACCGCTTAACCTATCATCCGATACATAAAAATGACAAAGAAACTTTATTGGGCTCCTTGGTGTTTGCTATTATTGCTGCCACTATTGTCCATACTTATTTTATGCAACCCTACACCATCCCGACGGCTTCGCTGGAAAAATCTTTACTCATCGGCGATTATTTGTTGGTGAGCAAATATCATTATGGAGCACGTCCGCCTATGACAACTTTGGCTGTTCCGATGGTTCATGATACCTTGCCGGTATTGAAAACACGTTCTTATTTTAAACTTCCGCAATTGCCCTATATGCGTTTTCCGGGACTCAAAAAAATACAGCGTAATGATATTGTAGTGTTTAACTGGCCGGCCGATACGGTCAAATACTTTTTTCAGAAAGATGTGGCCCAATATAAGCCAATCGATAAAAAGTCGCATTATGTGAAACGTTGTGTTGCTGTTGCCGGTGATTCTTTACAACTAAAAAATGGTATTTTATATGTCAATGGTAAAAAAGTCCGCTATCCCGACCGAGCCAAATTGCAACATCTTTATACAGTAAAAACCAAAGACAGTATGGATTTTACCCGTCCGACTTTATTGCGCTTAATCAATAATTATCATATTAAAGAAATTTACCCTACCCAAAAGAAAGGGACTTATTTGATGAATCTGACCGATGATAAATTACGGGTGGTTAAAAATCTGTCCAATATCGATACCATTAGTTTATATAATACCGGCAAAGGCGAAATGTACGGTGGACACAAAGACTGGGATATTAATAATTTTGGTCCCATCTATATTCCTAAAAAAGGCGATACTTTAAAGTTGAACAAAGAAACCTATCCTTTTTATAAGTGGATTATAGCCCGTTATGATGACCATAATGCCAAACACCAATTAAATCAGCACGATGTCCGGTTAAAAGGAAACGATGTTTATATCGATGGTAAACTTGCCAAAACCTATAAAGTCAAACAAGATTATTATTGGATGATGGGCGACAACCGCAGTGAATCTGAAGATTCGCGTTTTTGGGGCTATGTCCCTTTTGACCACGTGGTGGGGACACCGGTCTTTATTTTTATGAGCATTGATAATGATCCGCATAAAAAATTCTTAGACAAAATTCGCTGGAATCGTGTCTTTACCACCGTCAACGGTCCGGGTAAACGGGTTTCTTATTTGTGGCCTTTTATCGGTTTGATTGTTTTATACTATGCCGGTATGAAATGGTGGAAAAAATCTAAAAACAAGTAAGTTATGCGTCTGCTACATCCCACATATTTTCCAAGCATTTTGACTTATGCTCTGATGCAATCGGCTGATAAAATTTTATTTGAAGTCAATGATTTTTACGAAAAACAAACCTACCGCAACCGGCTTTATATACAAAGTGCCAATGCCAAACAAATGTTATCGGTACAAGTAAAACACACCCATAGCGATGGCAAACAATTATACAAGGATGTCTTGATTTCACATGATTTTGATTGGCAAAAATTGCATTGGCGCAGTTTGGAAACCGCATACAGAACCTCGCCTTATTTTGAGTTTTATGAAGATGATTTGCGGCCCGTTTTTGAAAAAAAATATACTTATTTGGTCGATTTAAATATAGATAGTATTCAAACTGTCAACCAGTTGTTGGATTTGCCTAAAGATTTTGAATTGACAAAAACCTACCAACCGGATTATGGCGATAAAGTTGAAGATTTACGTTTCTTGAAAAATGCCAAAAAAGAACCTTCTATTGTGGAAAAAATGCCGTTTTACACCCAAATGTTTCAAGACAGGCATCCTTTTATGCCAAATTTGAGTATTTTGGATTTGTTATTTATGGAAGGCCCAAATACGGTTAATTATTTAGAAAAAATAGCCCGTTTGTGGGCTGACCAATCTGCTGTTCATGGAAGTTCAATTTAAACATTATCAGTTACAAATGGCCCATCCCTTTGGGATTTCACGGTCAGTGCATACTGTACAACCCACTTTTATTGTTGCCCTGTCCCAAGATGGCAAGACCGGTTATGGCGAAGCAACACAAAACCGCTACTATGGTGTAACCCCAGAAAAATTAGAAGCCGGTTTGAAAGATTTACAAGTTGAAATCGAATCTTATCCTTTTACGACGCCTGACGATTTTTATGACCATTTTCTTCATCCAAAATTAAAAAATTTTCGTTTTTTAATGGCTGCCCTTGATGAGGCGGCTAATGATTTGTATGGCAAACTGCAAGGCAAACCGCTATGGCAATTATGGGGTTACCAGGCCGATCATTTACCCTTGAGCACTTATACCATTGCTTTGGATAGTCTAAAAGTAATGGGCGAAAAATTATTGGAAAAACCCTGGCCGGTTTATAAAATTAAATTAGGTACGACCAATGATTTGGCAATTATCCAATACTTGAGAACTTTGACCGACAAGCCTTTTCGTGTTGATGCCAACACTGCATGGACGCCCCGGCAAACGGTTGAGAATGCGGTGACTTTTAAAGATTATGGGGTTGAATTTATTGAACAGCCCTTGCCTTATGAGGCTTATGCCGAGATGAAAAAAATAAAATCCAAATTGGCTTTGCCTGTGATAGCCGATGAATCAGTCAGAACGGAAGAAGATATTGCCAAATGTGTGGATGCTTTTGATGGAGTTAATGTCAAATTGGTTAAAGCCGGGGGCATTACGCCAGCAAGACGAATGTTGATAGAAGCACGCAACTTAGGTCTAAAAACCATGATTGGTTGTATGACGGAATCGTCTGTAGGTATTTCGGCAGCAGCTCAATTGTTGCCCTTATGTGATTATGCCGATTTAGATGGGGCGCTTCTCTTAAAAAAAGATATTGCACAGGGGGTAAAAATTGAAAACGGCCGGATTATTTTACCCACGACCGGTGGCACCGGCGCCCATTTGATTTAATATTTTTTTGTTATAAAAATAAAAGCTATTCATTCCGGAATGAATAGCTTTTATGATTTAAAGAAAATAATAAAATTAAGCATTGCCTTTTTTATAATCTGCTAAAAATTTTTCAAGTCCTATATCTGTTAAAGGATGTTTTAACAAGCCCAAAATCGGTTTTAAAGGGGCCGTAACCACGTCGGCACCAATTTTGGCACATTCGTTGATGTGCATGGTATGACGCACAGAAGCTGCCAATATTTGTGTCGGGTAGGCATAATTATCATAGACCAAACGAATATCTGCTATCAAGCCTAAACCATCTTCAGAAATATCATCTAAACGGCCGATAAAAGGGGAGACATAGGTGGCGCCGGCTTTGGCGGCAAGCAAGGCCTGTCCCACTGAAAACACCAAAGTGCAATTGGTTTTAATCCCTTTGTTGCTCAAGTATTTGATGGCTTTAATGCCTTCTTTAATCATGGGAATTTTAACCACAATATTCGGGGCAATATTAACCAATTCTTGTGCTTCTTTTATCATGCCGTCAAAATCGGTAGAAATAACTTCGGCACTGACATCGCCGCTGACTATTTCGCAGATTTGCCGGTAATGATTCATAATATTTTCCTTGCCGGTGATGCCTTCTTTGGCCATCAGGGATGGATTGGTTGTAACGCCATCTAAAATACCCAATTCGTTTGCTTCTTTAATGTCCGCAAGATTGGCGGTATCTATAAAAAATTTCATATAATTTATTGTTTAATAATTAATAATTCAACAAACAAAGATACATTTTTTTGAACATAAAAGCTTTCTGATTGCTAAAGAATCAAAGGCTTTTTTCAAGGTTTTTTTAAATAATATTTGCGGTATTTATAATACGCCAGTAAAGCCAATATAAATACCCCGCCGATAAAATAATAGACAAAAGCCGGTGTTTGTTGCGGTTCGCCTTTGGCATATGAATGTAAGCCTGCTAAATAATAATTGACCCCGAAATAAGTCATGGCTATAGAAGCAAAAGAAATAACCGCCAACAGATTAAAGGTGAATAAACCACGCAAACCGGGGACAAAACGGGCATGTAAGACTAAAGCATAAACAATAATACTGATGAGTGCCCAAGTTTCTTTGGGATCCCAGCCCCAGTAACGTCCCCAACTTTCATTGGCCCATTGGCCACCTAAAAAGTTCCCAATGGTTAGCATTACCAAACCTATGGTTAAGGCCATTTCGGTTACAATGGTCAGTTCGCGAATGTAGTGTGCCAATTTTTCTTTGTTGTGTTCATTGGTTAAGGCCATCAAAAGTAAATTGATTAAGCCCAAAATCATACCAATGGCAAAAGGTCCATAGCTTGCCACAATGATGGACACATGTATATCGAGCCAATAAGAATTTAAAACAGGCACGAGATTTTCAATTTGCGGGTCCATCCAATTCCAATGGGCAATCATTAATGTCATAGAGCCGACAAATAACCCCGAAGCTAATACCAAAGGCGACTTTCGTCCTAATATTAGGGTAAACAGAATGATGGCCAAAGAAACATAGATCATTGACTCATATGCATTACTCCAAGGGGCATGTCCACTGATATACCAGCGTAATGCCATAAAAAATACCATCCAAAGAAAGAGCAAAATGCTTAGGACATATAAAAGCTTTAAGCTATAATCAATTATTTTGGAGCGACTAAAGATTTGTGCAATGGCCAAAATGAAAATAAACAGTGACAAAGTCATAAACTGCCAAAACAAAGAGCGGAAGGCATCATGTTTATTATAATAGATTTCCCATTTAACTTTAGCTTCATCCGGATAGACGGCTTTGCCGAATTTATGTTGATATTGATCGACTGCCTTTAAAATTTTGTCTGCCAAAGTATAATCACCCGTTTGTTTGGCTTTAAAGATTTCTTTACTCCATAGTGGAATGGCATTGACCGCAAAATTTTTATCATCTTCATTAAAATCAAATTTTTTGATTTGTTTCCACGAGTACCATTTATGCTGTGGATCATTTGGTAAGGGGAATAACCTTAAATTATTGGTTAATAAAGTATTGTAGAGCAGGTTTACCCGTCCGCTGACGTTAACAATATCTTTGTCAAATTTTCCTTTTATTCGTTTTTTCTGGGCTTTTTCTAGATAAGATTGCAATTTGTAATTGCCTTGTTGATCAAAAAAATCAATTAATCGTGCGTATTTTTGATTTTTAGGGACCCCGATTAAATTTCGCAAACTTTCATCGCCACGTTCTAAGTAAATAATGGGTACATACCACCAGCCTTCGGGGTAACTAATCATACCGGTTAAAATTTGGTCGGCGGTAAATTTTTGTCCGTCTTTGGTTGTATAAGTATCGTGTTTGGTCAGTTTACGTAATAGTTCAGAGCTGTAAGTGTTGACCGGTTTCATCCGTCCGCCGTAATCTTGTATAATCAGCCGGCCGAAATTTTCTGCTTTTTTGGCGGGTGCCACCGTTTTGATGATGATTGAATCAACTTTAATTTGATTTTCTTGTGCTTGTAAACTCCAACCGGTCATCAAAAATAAAAATAGCAATCCGGCTTGACGTTCCTTTTGAAGTTTGGCCAACATTTGGCGCAACTTATGAAATCTGGTGCCTTTGACCACAAAAATCATCAACAGACCGAAATAGAGTAGGGCATAACCGATATAAGTGATCCATGTCCCCCAAAAATCATGGTTTACAGACAGTTGGCTTTGCTCATAAGTAGGTGTGATGGTGTAGGAAGACTGGTAAAAGCGATAGCCTTTATAATTGAGTACATGATTCATAAAAATACGGTAATTAAAGGTGGTATCTCTGTCTATAACCGTGACTTCGCTGGCATAAGACTTGGGCATATTGGAGCCCGGATATTTTTCTAATTGGAAATCGCGCAATTTAATTTGAAAAGGTAAGTGTCTATAGATAGACCCATAGCTCATGCGGAAATTTAAACCATTTAAGCGGAAGATTTTCGGATTTTCGGGCATGCCTTTTCCGCCATATAGATTGACTTGCTTAGTTTGCTCACCGGCTTGTACTTCTACTTGTAATAAATCGCGGTTGTTGCTGTTTTTTGGTCCGGCTATAAATTCTAACTTTCCTTTCGCCGGTCCTTCGGGAACAACAAAATTAAGACCGTCTATTTGATATAAAGATGCCAGGTGAAAAGGTACGACAGAATCTTTGGGTATATCAAATCTTTTTTGGTCGCGCATACGCATATAAGTTCCTTTAAAAGGTGACAAGAGAAACAGGCTGTCATTTTTGATAAACACATTGACAGCATCGGGAAAAGTATTGTTAAAAGCTAAACGGTGACCGCCTATATCTACTTGTTGTCCGTCGGCCAAATGTATTTCTTGCCGGCCTTGTCCGGTAGAGACTACAAATTTTAGGTAGGCTTCTCCTTTAGGTGTCTTTACCAATTTTTCTTTGGCTTTTGGTACAAATTTTAGAACGCTTATTTTAACCGGTGTATTTTTGAAATATAGTTTGGTTTGGTAATGATTGTCTGTTAAAAAGGGCACGTCAATGGCTGATAATTTCAAATTTTTGAGCAAGGGTGGGTCTATTTGTTGGACGCCATCGTCGATATGGGCTTTTAAATAAACTTTATCGGATAAAAATGTATCGGTTGTTTCGCCTTCTTTAATGGGCATCATTCCTTCAAAACTGATATAACGGGTGACACCTGCCCCAATTAAAATCAATAAAAATGCGATATGAAACAGGAAAACCGGCCACTTTTTCTTTTGGTACATTCTAAAACGGATGATATTGCCAATTAAATTGACGGCCAATAAGATCATGATTAGTTCAAACCAAAAACTATTGTAGATCAAGGTCCGGGCGGTAGGGGTACCAAAATCATTTTCGACAAAGGTGGCGATAGCCATTGCCAAGGCAAAAAGGATGAAAAGTACCGCCATAGTTTTGGTTGATATGAGCAGTTGATATATTTTGTTTAGCCATTTATTCATAATGATTCTAATTTGTTCACAAAATTACAAGAAGCAGGGGAATATGAAAGTATATTTAACAAAAAATTTTAATGGAATAAATGGTTTTCATAAATAAAACCTATGGTACGGTTTGGTTCATTTTCTTGTCTGTTTGCCCACTTTTTTCTTTATTAACTGCTTCTTTTAAAATTCAGAAAAGGCTATGAAGACAATAGGTGTACTTTAACACCCAATTAACACCCACTTTGGTGGCACTTTGATAGCACTTTGCCCGGCTTGAATTTTAGGGGTATTTGTTACGTAAGGTTTGTCGTTTTGAACGCAGTGAGAGATCTCAAGATAGAAAAAGATTCCTTCCCGATGTATCGGGACAAGCCATCACTACGTTCGTTCGGAATGACAAGGTCTTTCATATACCCTTTTGTCATTTCGACTGAGTGACGAAGGAACAATGAGAAATCTCATTATATCAAATATGATTCAATTGAGATCTCTCACTACGTTCGAAATGACAGTGGGATGTCATTCCGACAGAGCAAGGCACGAGCGACGAGGAATCTCTCAATTGACACAAGGTGAGATTTCTCACTGCGTTCGAAATGACAGGCGGCATACAAAACAGCATGTCATTCAGAATGAGCTTTCCTGACGATTGGAAGCAAAACAACAGCTTGTCCCGAAACGTCGGGAAATAATCTCAAAAACCTAAATGAGATTCCTCCTCTTTTCGTTCGTTCGGAATGACAAAAGGGATTTTTCTGTTAAAAACTTTTTGTTACCATGTAAAAATATGAAATTTTAGTTTATCCTTACTTTTTTCCATTGCCGAAAAATCTCGGCTTAGCTGTGACTAACTTTTTTAAGCGTTCCTTTCTTTTGCTTGTCCAAAAGAAAGAACCAAAGAAAAAGACCCCTCCCCGTAGGAATTTTTTGCAGATTTAAAAACAGAAAACTACCCAAAACAAAAACAATTTCCATTAGTTTTTAAATCTACCAAAACCGGTTGTCAAAATTTTGCGTTGCTAGTGTCATGTTTAGTAGGATAATTGGTGTAAGCCGAAGTAATTTTTGTTGAGAACAAAGCAGATAATTTTCAGCATAGCCGTAGCTATGGTTAAAATTATTAATGCAGTTATCGGCTAAAAGAACGAGTGCTTGGTACCAAAATATTATACTGGACATGACACTTACCACCTGGGTTCAAAATTCTTGACAACCTATTCTGGACGGGGAGGCGGGTAATGACCGCAAACTATAAGTATTTTTTTTTGACTTTGAAAGTAGTTTGTTATTTTTAACTTCCATAGGACACTGAGTGTTTTTTGTGAAGTATGAGCAAAAATGTATCGAAGTGTCCGGTGGCTTAGATGTACTCAGTCATCTAAGTATTCAAAAAAACATTGAGACTTATTTATCATAATGATAGCTACAGGAATCAATTCGTATTTCATCATCTGTATATTTATATACCAAACGAAGTTCTGAGGTAATTCTTCTGGACCAATAACCTTGTAATTCACCTTTTAAGGCTTCTGTTTTCCCGATGCCTTAATAAGAAGTTCGCATACAACTTTTAAGTAATTTGTTTATACGCTTTAAGATATTTTTATCTACTTTTTGCCAATATAAATAATCTTCCCAATATGAAGACGACCAAATCAATTTCATTCCTCAATAAGATCTTTCTTAATCCCCCCACCTTGTTCAAGCTCAGCAATTGATTTTAATAAAATGCCTCTGTTTGGTCCTTTAAGCAAATAGGCAGTTTCTTTTAAAGAATTGTATTCCTCGAAGGGTATTAATATCAAATTTTTTTTCCTTTTCTTTTGATAATAAGTCCATTTACATCATCTAGAACTTTATCCAGCCAATGTTTTAAGTTTGAGCGAAAATCTGTATAATTTACTACATCTATATTGCAAAAATATAAAAAAGTACTTAATATTTGGTTTTTAATTATTTTGTAATTGATATTTCATATTGTTTTGTTTTTTCTAATTACCACACGATGGAATCGTGCGGTAGCGGGTAATAATGGTTTTCTTCGAATATTTTTATTTTGTGGGTTTCGGGGTCAAAGGTGTAGCTCAACCGGTTGTTGCCTAGGTGGTCTTTGCAATTGAGTTGAAAGTTGTCAAAAGTGCCTAGTGGAAAGTGCCAAGCGGAAAAGTGCGTGGATAGTAATCTCATTTTACGACAACTTTATTTGTTCAAACAATACATGGTAAAAATAGGAAATTTTTATTAAATCATTACTTTTTTGCATCGACCAAAAAAGTAACAAAAAGGTCTAGCCTTACGAAACTTTTCCTAAATTTTACGTTCCACTCCCTAGACAATCTGAACTCGCACAAACCTTTTAATAATGTATTGTAATTTCTGAATATTTTTGTTTTTAATGCATGCTTTGGTTTAGCTCGAACAGTAGATTGTCCTTTACGTCCGTTCCACTCAGATTATACGTAAAGCCTTCGTATGGCAGGGGTAATGACCGCAAACTTCCGGCATTTTTTTTCTCACTTTTTGATGTAAGATTTTGGTTTTTCAATTACTTCTCAATTTTGGATGTTTTTTTTGAAAAAATCTTAAAAATACCATTTCAAAATCTTAATAAAATAAGTAGCGCAAGATGTATGGCCGTTTTTAACCGTTAAAAACGGATAATGCTCAGCAACCAACCGGATGAAAACGAAATTAACCCCTTAATTCATAAACTCAATGCTTACCAAAAAACATTTATTGGATGAAAAGAAAAATTTTAAACAAAAAAATCCACTCAAAATAAGTAGCTTTTTTGGGTTTTTAGTTTTGTTTTATCACACATAGGATGGAATGCTATACAATCGCGCACCAGCTGGGGTAGCGGGGGTAGCTAGTAGAAATATTAGACTACCACACGAAAGGATTCGTGTGGTAGCGGGACATGGCAATGTTGTAAAAGATCCTTTGGATGCCATTATCGAACAATTTAACGAGCAGTGGTTCAGCGGTTGGGAAGCGACTCCGGAAGACCAACGTATTGTGTTGTTGCAACTGATTCAGAAAATCAAGGAACACCCGGACTATCAAAGTAAATTTGCCGATAATAAAGACCGCCAAAACCGCGATTTGACCTTTAAGAAAATTTTAGATGATGTGATGTTGAAAAAACGCCGCCAAGATGCCGATTTATACAAACTTTACAGTAAAGACGAAGGTTTTTATCGTGCCTTTTTTGACACGATGAAACGTTTGTCGGAAATGGATTTGCCGGATGCGGGATAAAAATGTGGAGTTGTTTTTGTAAGATTTAATAAAAGCTTAAAAAAATCATTTTCTTTAAGGTATAGTTTTATTAAATTTAAACACTAATTAATTAGTATTTAAACGCTTAAAAATATTAATTATGAAAACAGCTGCTTTTTTATTCACACTAAACTTTTTATTATCCGGTTTTATATCTGCTCAACAAACTTATGTTCCGGATGACAATTTTGAACATTACCTCGAAACCCACGATGCCGTAGGCCATACCGTAGCTGTAGGTGATGCCAGTAGTATGGGTAACGGGGTGGATTATGATGATTATGTTTTGACATCGCGGATAAATCAGGTTAATATAATTGATGTCAGGGGATTAAATATTGCGGATTTGACCGGAATAGAAGATTTTGTTGCACTACAAGAACTTTGGTGTGGACACAATCAGTTAACCCATTTAGATTTGAGTCAGAATACAGCATTAAAAGAATTAGCTTGTGGCTATAATCAATTAAATAGTC
This sequence comes from Flavobacteriales bacterium, assembly GCA_026993355.1. Taxonomy (GTDB): domain Bacteria; phylum Bacteroidota; class Bacteroidia; order Flavobacteriales; family Flavobacteriaceae; genus WGBX01. Next base: position 151,537 of record JALWTX010000015.1, read on the forward strand.
TGAATATTAGTCAGAATACAGCTTTAGAAAATTTATATTGTTTTAGCAATCCTTTAGGCACTTTAAATATTACACATAATACGTCATTAGTCAAATTAAATTGTTCAGAAGATCAATTGGCCGATTTAGATATTTCGCAAAATGTTAATTTAGAAGAATTGACTTGTTCACTTAATCAACTAACTGCTTTAGATATTAGTCATAATGTCAATTTGAAAGTATTGGATTGTAAGTTAAATCAAATTAATAATTTGAATATCAGTTTTAATACCGGTTTAATTTCTTTGGATATTGAAGATAATCATATTTCAAATTTAGACATAAGTCAAAATGCAAATTTATGGGAACTATATTGCAGAAACAACCAATTGAACAACCTCGATGTAAGTCATAATCCAAATTTGCATTATCTATATTGCTATAATAATCAAATAACGACTTTAAGTATAACAAATAATCCTTTGCTTATCGGTTTTTTATGTTTCAACAACCACTTAAACTATTTAGATTTGAGAAATGGTCATAATACAACATTAACAAATTTTGATGCAAAAAATAATCCAGATTTAACCTGTGTTTTTGTAGATGATAAGGTTTATATGACTAATCATTGGCCTAATGCGATTGATAGTAGTGCTCATTATGTTGAGACCCAAGCAGAATGTGATGCTCTGCATTTGGATGAAAATTTTGAGGCGCTGATCAAAGTTTATCCTAATCCCTTTAGGAATTATTTAAATATTGAAGTTCCGGATAAAACCCGGATAAAAACTATTAGCCTTGAAAATATACAGGGACAAAGACTTTATCAATCGGAATTTTTGCCGTCTATTGATTTAAATAATTTGACTGCCGGTGTTTATTTTTTAAGTATTGAAAGTCAATCCGGTCAGCAGGCCGTTTTTAAATTAGTAAAAGAATAAATAGGCAGGTAACCACAAATGTTCCGTTTTTTATAGTAATTGCATTTGGTTCTTAAGGTTTGTCATTCCGACAGAGCTTTGCTGACGATAGAAAGCAACACGATGAGGAATCTCTAAATCTTAAATGAGATTTCTCAGTCGTGCTTCTTTCGAAATGACAAAAGAGATTTCTCCTCGTTCCTTCGTCACTCGTTCGAAATGACAAAAGGGATATTTCCATTAAAAACTTTTGTATGGGGGAGATGGTTGTAAACTCAGCGTTTTATATAATTATATAGCTGCTTGTCATTTCGAACGTAGTGAGAAATCTCAATTAAATCATATGTGGTATAATTAGATTTCTCGTCGTTCCTAACGTCACTCTGTCGAAATGACAGGGGTAGAGATTCCTCCTCGTTCCTTCATCCCTCGTTCGAAATGAGAAAAGAGATTTCTGCTTGTTTATTCGTCACTCGTTCGATAAGTGAGATGGCACCCATGTGAGCCAGGGTCGAATTAATGGTTAAGAAATATGGACTATAGTTAGTCTTAATCATACTTATAGCCTTTTCCTTGGTCTTCTTCCAATTCGACGCCCAAACCATTCATAATTCGGTTAACAAAATTAAAATAACTAATGATTAATGTGGCATCTAAAATTGCCAAGTCGGAAAAACCTTGCTCTTTTAATGGCGCAACAAAAAGACTTTCTTTTTTAGTTTTTTCCGGATATTTGGTTAAAGTCCAAGCATAATCACATAGCAATCTATCCGCTTCCGAAAGTGGTAATTTGGTATAATCTGTTTTTAATTGGGCTATTTTTTTTTCGTCTTTCCAAAAATGATTTAAAGCAGCACCATGATGTGCCTGACAATAGTTACATCCGGTTGCAACTGACACAATAGTGGCTATCATTTCACGTTGGTATCGCTTAAGTGGCGATTTGCCGTAAAGCAGGTGGATATATAAGTCCATATGATGGACAATAGATTCGGGGTTAAGGCTTTGTGCCATATGAACATTAGCCAATTTTCCTCTTTTTTTTGAAATATCTTCATAAATTTCTTTAAGCCGACCTTCTGCCTCTTTTTCAGAAATGATTTTTATAAAAGCCATTGTATCTAAAATTATATATCTTTAATAAAATCTTGGTGTTCTTTGAATACTTTTTCGAGTTTGGGCATGTTTTCGTTAAAAAAACGATAGATGTCATGCCATGAGTCCTTATTATGGATGCTTACACCGGGTAGTTCTTTGTAAATTCGGCTGATGACTTTGCCATTTTCGAGCCGGTATTCAGGATCAAAAATTAAGCCCGGAACCGCTTCGGTGAGAAGCGGTTTTAGGGCTAAAAATTTGTCGAAATAAGCTTCGCGAAATAAGGGATCTTTCATTTCAATATCAATCATAACAGCCGCTTTTTTGCGATCGGCATGAAATTTAAGCGACAGATCCTTTATTTTGGTGTTATACAGTAACCACTTGCGCGGAAAGGATTTACCAAAACTGGTCCAAAATTCTTTCCGTAATCGTGCTGATTCTTCTTTGCTAAACAATCTAATGATTTTTAATCAAAGTTTTTTTCAATCAATTCTTTGGCTTTGTCAGCATATTCTTTTGGTACCAAGATATCGACATCGGCAATAGGGGTATCCGGAAACAAGCTATTAGAGTTAACATTGCTTAGCTGTACCGGGATGTTTTCGACTTCCAACAAATTTTTGATGAGCTGGGCTTCCATGCCGTCTTCGCAGCTCCATACTTTGATCCATTCGTAATTTTGTTCTTGATTATTCATATAATGCTAATATTTGATTGGTATGTTCTTTTGTTTTTACCTTTTTAATAATATGTTCAATAATGCCATTTTCATCAATTATGAAAGTTGTCCGGTGTACCCCTTCATATTCACGTCCATACATTTTTTTAGGTCCCCACACATCATATAATTTGATAATCTTTTTTTCTTCATCGGGAATAAGTGAAAATGGAATGTTGTATTTTTCTTTAAAACGCCGTTCTCTTTTTTCGTCATCGGGGCTAACACCTAGTACGTCAAAACCTTTGGCCGTCAGTAAATCGTAATGCGTTGCCAAGTCAACAGTTTCGGCAGTACATCCGGGGGTTAGAGCTTTGGGAAAAAAATATAAAATCAATTTTTTTCCTTTAAAATCGGTTAATTTGACGGTTTCACCCATACAATTCTTAGCTTCAAAATAGGGGGCAGGATCGCCTACTTTCAGGTGTGTCATAATTGTCTTACTTTTGTATTTATACAAAGATACAAAATAAATGACGAAAAAAGAAAAAGTAAAAATTATCATGGATACTTTACAAGAATTGTATCCCAATCCGCCTATTCCGTTAGATCATACCAATACTTTTACCTTTTTGATTGCAGTTTTACTTTCGGCACGGACGACCGATAAAATGGTCAATAAAGTGACCCCCGAACTGTTTCGATTGGCAGATAATCCGTACGATATGCAAAAATTAAGTGTCGAACAAATACGGGAAATTATTAAGCCGGTGGGTTTGTCACCGCAAAAAGCCAAGGCTATTAAAGGCTTATCTGAAATTTTGGTCGAAAAATACCAAGGTAAAGTGCCACATACTTTTGAAGATTTGGAATCTTTGCCCGGTGTAGGCCATAAGACTGCCAGTGTAATTATGAGTCAGGCATTCGGACAGCCTGCTTTTCCGGTCGATACCCATATACACCGCTTAATGACCCAATGGGGCTTAACCAATGGCAAAAGTGTTGAGCAAACCGAAAAGGATGCCAAGCGTTTATTTCCCAAAGAAAAATGGAACGATTTGCATTTGCAAATGATTTATTACGGGCGCGAATATGCGCCAGCCCGCGGTTACAGGCCGGAAAAAGATTATATCATGCGACGACTCAAACCGGCAAAGAAAGCTTAACGTATTTTTAAATATTAGGTGTATTTATAAAATATGTAAGCTGATGACTAGTACTAAATAACTAAAGAAGCTGCCACATTGGGCAGCCTCTTTGGCGACACTTATTCTAACTAGTTATAAATCAGAATAAATTTATCTAACATTTTAGAATGGACCACTTGCATGGCTTGGCTGTAAGCAATGGCCAGTGCAATACGCCATTGAAGTTGGGGGGGCATAGGATAGTTTTGAGGCATAAGCTTTTATTTTTTTAATATTAACGCCCCAAATTTTGTTTTAGTATATTTTGTCAGATAAATTGCACGTTATTTTTTTGAATAATTTTTCGTAAGTTAATCAGAGCATACCGCATGCGTCCCAAGGCTGTGTTGATACTGACATTGGTTTTTTCGGCAATCTCAATAAAAGACAATTCGTCATAGATCCGCATCTTTAGCACTGTTTTTTGGTCTTGAGGTAATTGTTCTATAAGATGTCTAATTTTTTTTACCATTTGCTGATGGATCATTTGGTTTTCGGCATCTAAAGCTTGATCATGCAGGATGTCAAACATAGAGAAATCTTCTGTGCCATATACATTTTTCATTTTATTTTTCTTGCGGTAATAGTCAATAATTAAGTTATGGGCAATACGAATAACCCAAGATAAAAATTTTCCCTCCTCAATGTATTTGCCTTTTTTGAGGGTTCTGACAACTTTAAAAAGGGTGTCTTGAAACAAATCTTCGGTGAGTTCGCGGTCATGAACTTTGGAATAAATAAAACCGAAAATTTTGTCGCGATGTCGATTTAAAAGTGTTTCTAAAACTTGTTCATTGCCTTGGATGTAGCTGGCTACCAATTCGGAATCCGAGTAAATTTTTTTTGACATATTTACATTTTTTTTGAAGGTGAACAAATCACCTTGGATGAATTTTGTTAATTTAAAAATGTAAATATGCGCTTATAGGCAAAAATGGTTTTGGTTTTACAAGGCTAAAATAAAGAAAAAAATTATAATAACAAGTTTTTGTTGTGAAAAATTAAAACTTTTTGCCAGAAAAACAAAAGCCCTGCAAATATGCAAGGCTTTTAGTAAAGATATAAAAATAAAGTGCTATTTGGTTTGCGCTAAAATAAATTCTTTGTTTAAGATAGCAATATTGCTTAAAGAAATTCCTTTAGGGCATTCTACTTCGCAAGCACCGGTATTGGTACAGCTACCAAAACCTTCGGCGTCCATGACTGCCACCATATCTTGCACACGCTTTGCGGCTTCGACCCGGCCTTGCGGCAATTGGGCAAATTGGGCCACTTTGGCTGAAACAAACAACATTGCCGAGGCGTTTTTACAAGTTGCCACACAAGCCCCGCAACCAATACAAGTAGCTGCATCAAAAGCATTGTCGGCATCTTTTTTAGGAATGGGAATGGTATTGGCATCGACTGTGCGGCCAGAGGTATTCACCGAAATATAGCCACCGGCTTGTTGGATACGGTCTAAGGCACTGCGGTCCACAATAAGGTCTTTGATCACCGGAAATGCATTGGCACGCCAAGGTTCTATGGTTATTGTGTCGCCATCTTTAAAGCGGCGCATATGCAATTGACAAGTAGTTGTTAATCTGTCCGGTCCGTGTGCTTCGCCATTGATATATAATGAACACATACCGCAAATACCTTCGCGACAATCATGATCGAATGCCACCGGCTCTTCGCCTTTGGCAATTAATTTTTCATTGAGTAAATCCAACATTTCCAAGAAGGACATATCAGATTCAACACCATCTATTTGATAATCGACCATTCGCCCTTTGGCGTTTGGCCCTGCTTGTCTCCAAATTTTAAGATTTAGTTTCATAATATTATTTATAACTTCTGGTTGTTGGTTTTACAAATTCGAATATCAGCGGCTCTTTATGTAAAATTTCGTCGCTCATATTGACATGCTTATGATATCTTTCGTAAGGTTTGGCCGGGTATTCCCAGGCAGCCACATAAGCATAGTGTTCGTCATCTCTGAGGGCTTCGCCATCAGGGGTTTGGTATTCTTCACGGAAATGGCCACCGCAAGATTCGTTTCTGTTTAACGCATCGAGTGCTAAAAGTTCGCCTAATTCTAAATAATCGGCGACATAACCGGCTTTTTCCAATTCGGGGTTATAATCGTTGGCTTTTCCGGGAACGCGTACGTCTTTCCAAAATTCTTTGCGTAATTCTTGTATTTCTTTAATGGCTTCTTGCAAGCCTTGGGCATTACGGGCTAATCCGACTTTGTCCCACATGATTTTTCCTAATTTTTTATGGAAATAATCAACCGAATGGGTCCCTTTATTGGTAAGGAAGAAGTTGATTTCTTCCATTACTTTTTCTTCTGCTTCATCAAATTCGGGGGTATTGGTCGGTACTTTTCCTTCGCGTATATAGTCTGCCAAATAATCGCCAATGGTGTAGGGGAGGATGAAGTAACCGTCGGCCAAGCCTTGCATCAGTGCAGAAGCACCCAAACGGTTGGCACCATGGTCGGAGAAGTTGGCTTCGCCAATGACAAACAAGCCGGGCAGGTTAGATTGTAAATCATAGTCGACCCATAAGCCTCCCATAGCATAGTGGTTGGCCGGATAAATCATCATAGGTGTTTCGTACGGGTTATCATCGGTAATTTTTTCATACATTTGGAATAAGTTACCGTATTTGTCTTCAATAATTTTTTTGCCCAATTCACGAATTACCTCTTTCGACGGATTTTTAATTCCTTTTAAATGGGCTTGTTCTTTGCCATAACGTTCAATAGCTGTGGCAAAATCTAAAAAGACCGCTTCGCCGGTTTTGTTAACACCGTATCCGGCATCGCAACGTTCTTTAGCAGCTCTTGAAGCGACATCACGCGGTACCAAGTTCCCAAACGCAGGATAACGTCTTTCTAAGTAATAGTCACGATCTTCTTCGGGTATGTCATTGGGTTTTAATTTGCCTTCGCGTAAGGCAACGGCGTCTTCCAGTTTTTTAGGCACCCAAATACGTCCGTCATTTCTTAAGGATTCGGACATTAAGGTCAATTTAGATTGGTGTTCACTGCTTCGCGGGATACAGGTCGGGTGAATTTGTACAAAAGCCGGATTGGCAAAATAAGCGCCTTTGCGGTGTGCCCGCCAAGCAGCTGTGGCATTAGACCCCATGGCATTGGTCGATAAGAAATAGACGTTGCTATAACCACCGGAAGCAAGGACTACGGCATGTGCCGAATGTCTTTCGAGTTCGCCTGTAATTAAATTTCGGGCAATAATACCGCGGGCATGTCCATCTACGACGACCAAATCAATCATTTCGTGACGGTTGTACATGGTCACTTTTCCCCGTGCAATTTGTCTGTTTAAGGCAGCATAAGCGCCTAACAATAACTGTTGGCCGGTTTGTCCTTTAGCATAAAAAGTTCTGGATACCTGAACACCCCCAAAAGAACGGTTGTCTAAAAGTCCGCCATAATCGCGTGCAAATGGCACCCCTTGCATAACGGCTTGGTCTATAATAGAGCCGGAGACTTCGGCCAAGCGGTAAGTATTGGCTTCGCGACCGCGATAGTCGCCTCCTTTAATGGTATCATAAAATAAACGCCAATCGCTATCGCCGTCATTTTGATAGTTTTTTGAGGCATTAATACCGCCTTGTGCTGCAATAGAGTGGGCACGGCGTGGCGAATCTTGAAAAGCGAAAGCTTTGACATTATAGCCTAATTCGGCCAATGAAGCCGCAGCTGATGCACCGGCTAAACCGGTTCCTACCACAATAATGTCTAAATTTCTTTTGTTGGCAGGACTAACTAAACGAATTTTATTTTTGTAAGTGGTCCATTTGTCGGGCAAATCGCCTTGTGGAATATGCGATTTTAAAGGTGCCCCTTCTTTTATATTGATTGTTGACATAATTAATTATTTTTTTAATTGAAGTAGAAATAAATAGCAATGGCCGAAAAACCGACAGCAACGATTACGGCCACGATTTTGCCGGTAATATCTAAAGCTCTGTTGCATTTTTCACGCGGTGTTCCCAAGGTTTGAAAAGCCGATTGGAATCCGTGGCTTAAATGGACGCCCAAAGCAATAAAAGCCATTACATATAATATGGTATAGTAAGGATTTTTAAACAAACGGATAACCAATTCGTAATGGTCGGGGACGTCTTGTGTTTTAAATGGCACAAAATAGTTAAACAAGTGAATGATTAAAAACAGGAAGACAAAGAAGCCGGTCCAAATCATGTTGCGTGATGCCCAAGAAGAAGCGGCACCCGGATTATTGTTTACATATTTAACCGAACGTTTGCTTTTGTTGGTCCATTCCAAATAAATACCCATCCCGATATGAAAAAGAAATGTCAGAAACAAGATGGGTTGCATAATTTGAATAAATGGATTGGTTGCCATAAATTCGACAGCCGCATCAAAAGCTTCTTTACCCGGATAAATTAAGGTCAAATTAATAGCAAGGTGCAATAACACAAAGAGTACCAGGAACAAACCCGATAGTGCCATCGCTACCTTTTTAGCTACTGAAGTTTTTAAAAGAGTCATAATTGATTATTTTTTAGTTTAAGACAAAGATACGATTTAATATTGCCGAAAAATTGATAAATGTCATATATGATTATTTAGTTTTTACAAGTTTAGATTATAAAAAACATAGTTCTTAGAATGGAAAAAGTTTTAATGAATGTATTTAGTTTTTTTAATAATTTTTTTAAAAGAGAGGTGATTGCTTTGAAATATCAATATCTTTGCACGGTTTTTTAATTTGGATATAAATGCACATGGAAATTATTTTGTTTAAACTATTTATTGGTTTAAGTTTGGCTATTTTTCTTTTGCCTAAGAAGTCTCTATTTTATTTCTCGTTATTTATTCAGTCTGTACTTATTGTAATTACAAGTTATTGGGCAACAAGTATTTTTTTATTGGATAAAAAAATAACACATCCTTTTATTTCTCTTTTAGGACATAATGTCAATGTCAATATTGACAGTTTATCTGCTTTTTTTATATTGGTCATAAATTTTACGGTTTTGACAGGTCTTATTTACGCAAAAGGCTATTTAGTACCTTATATTAAGACCAAAAACAAGATAGATTTGGCTTGGCATTATTTTAATTTTATATGGTTGCATATTTCTATGCTATTGGTTGTGATGCTTCATGATGCTTTGGCTTTTCTTATCATATGGGAAATTATGTCTTTATCATCATTCTTTTTGGTCATTTTTGACCATGAAAAGAAAGCAACCTTAAAAATAGGGGTTAATTATTTGATTCAAATGCATATTGGTGTTGTCCTTTTAATGGTGGGCTTTATTTGGGTCAATGTTCAAACTGGGGGTGATTTTAGTTTTGATTGGCTCGGTGTTTATTTTGCCACTCATCCACCTTTATACTTATTTATGCTTTTCTTTTTGGGGTTTGGTATAAAAGCCGGTTTTATTCCCTTACATACTTGGTTGCCACAAGCACACCCGGCAGCACCATCACATGTATCGGGCGTTATGAGTGGTGTTATGATAAAAATGGGTATTTATGGCATTCTTCGTGTTTTGATGTACATACATCATGATTTGTTTGACATAGGTTTTTTGGTATTATTCATTTCATTACTTTCGGGTATAATCGGGGTGTCAATGGCGATAGTACAGCATGATATAAAAAAATTACTCGCCTATCACAGTATTGAAAATATTGGTATTATAGGCATTGGCATTGGATTAGGCATTATAGGACTGGCAGAAAATATCCCATTTTTATCAGTTTTGGGTTTTGGTGGTGGTATTTTGCATATTCTAAATCATTCTTTATTTAAATCATTATTATTTTATACAGCAGGTTCAGTTTACAAACAAACGCATACCCGTAATATTGAGCAATTGGGTGGATTAATTAAGAAAATGCCTAAAACAGCTTTATTTTTTCTTTTAGGGGCCTTGGCTATTAGTGGTTTACCACCCTTTAATGGTTTTATTTCTGAATTTTTAATTTATTTTGGCATGTTTAAATCGCTCCATCTGGGAAATTTAAATACAAATTTTATCATTTTATTCACATTTTCCGGTTTAGCCATTATAGGCGGTTTGGCTGTTTTTTGTTTTACAAAAGTTTTTAGTATTACTTTTTTAGGTACCCCTAGAAGTAATAAGGCTAAAAAAGCTGTTGAAGTTGATTTTGTTATGCTTTTACCGGCTTTTATGATAGGGACGATGATTTTATTAATTGGTTTTTTCTCTGGAATTTTTATGTCACCACTGGCTCAAATAGTTCATTTATTTACAGGAAACACTTTTCCATTTAAACATTTGGTGCCGGTTATGAATCATATTAGTCTATCTTCAGGTATTTTAATTGTTTTTGCAGGGATATTTATGATATTAAGAATTTGGCAACAGAAGCAGCATAAGCTGTCAGAAAAATCAACTTGGGGATGTGCTTACACAGGTGCTAATCCGGCTACACATCAATATACAGCGACTTCTTTTGCAGATAATTTTATACAATTGTCGGCCCAATTGGTTCAAGTCAAAAGGGGATTTAAACATTTTGAAGAAGAAGAAATTTTTCCTGAAGAGCGCAGTTTTAAAACCCATTCTTTAGATGTTTTTGAAAATATTTTATTTCGGCTTCCCCTACATAAAATGATTAGAATGTTTAGGAAAATTGCTATTTTTCAAACCGGCAAAATACAGCATTATTTACTTTATGCTTTAATTTTTTTAATAATTATTTCAGTTCTTACCTATTTAAATTGGATTTAAAATGATAAGTTTCATTATTCTTATATTCAGTTCTATTTTTTTTGTGGGAATTATTTCCCAAACCAAAGCTATGATAAGAGGTAGAAAGAGACCTTCTATTTTACAACCTTTATACGCAGTCTTACGGCTCTTTAAAAAAGGTGCTGTTTATAGCACAACGACCAGTATTATTTTTAAACTGGCACCTATTATTTATTTTTCAACGGTTTTTTTGTCTGTTTTTTTTATCCCGGTAGGTAAACTCAGTGGGTTATTATCTTTTGAAGGCGATTTTATTTATTTTGTTTATTTATTAGGCTTGGGTAAATTTATGATGATTATTGGGGCAATGGATACCGGAAGTAGTTTTGAAGGGATGGGTGCGAACAGAGAAGCTTTGTATTCGCTATTGGTTGAGCCGGCATTTTTTATTCTTATGGGTTCATTGGCCCTTTTTACTGATCATATTTCATTTTATGAATTATTTACTCATCTGCACCTACATAATAATTTAACTTATACTATTAGTATTGTTTCAATTTATCTTTTAATTTTTATGGCTATGGTTGAAAATTCCAGAATGCCTATTGATGATCCTGAAACACATTTAGAATTGACCATGGTTCATGAAGTAATGGTTTTAGACAACAGCGGTTTTGATTTAGCCTTGATACATATAGCTACTTGGCTAAAATTTGCAGTTTTTGGGGCTTTAATTTCTGATTTTATTATCCCAACAGATTGGGCTATCCCTTATCAAATACTTTTCTTTTTTGGTATTCAGATTTTATTTGCCATCATTATTGGATTTTTGGAAACTTTTAGAGCCAGAAACAAAATGGCTAAAAACCCTCAATGGTTAATAATGCTTTCTGCCATTGCTATAGTGGTATTTTTAACCACTTTAATTATTACTAATAAAATTATTTTGCATTAATAATATGACTTATTTATTTATTATTTTATATTCTATTACATTAATTTATTTTGCTCTTTCTGAACGGGTGAAGAAATATATTTGGCTTTTGGTTATCCAAGGTATTTTATTGTTCGGGATTGTTTTTTTTAGCTTAAGCAAAATCGAAATACTTGATTTTATTTTTATTTTGACCGAAACTGTTTTGGTGAAATCTATCTTGGTTCCTTGGTTTTTAAATAAAATACGCAAGCATAATCATTTAAAACGCGAGCATGAACCATCGGTGCCGGTTTTTTATTCAATTATTGTTGTGGTAATTAGTTTAATTTTAAGTTTTGCCATTAGTTCACAACTCAATGATGATCAAATCTATACCAAATATTTTACGGCAGCCTTTGCTTCAGTTTTATTTGGTTTTTATTTTATAATTGTACACAAGAATATTTTTTCGCATGTTGTAGGCTACTTAATTATTGAAAACGGTATCTTTTTATTTTCATTGGCTGTGGGGAGTGTTATGCCTTTAATGGTTAATTTGGCTATATTGTTAGATGTATTGATGGGGGTTTTGGTTCTGGGCATTTTTATCAACCATATTGGCAATACTTTTAATAGTATTGAAATTGACAATTTATCAAATCTTAAAGAATAACCCATGTTAGTATTATTTTTTATTATATCTATTATATTGAGCTTAAGCGTTTATTTTGTCAATAATAAAATTTTAAAGCGTTTATTTTTCTTTCTTTATTTATGCCTGCTTACAGGTTTTAATTTTTATATATTTGCGCATAAAAACCAAATAGATTCTAAATATTTTAAATTTGATAGTCTGGGTATTCTTTTATATTCTGTTTTAAATTTATTAGCCATCATCGCTTTTTATCATAGTTATTTGTATTTTAAAAGACAGAAATATACTATAAAGCAAGAGGCTGGCTATTATGCTGCTTTAATTATGCTGCTTACAGCCATGGTTAGTGCTTATTTTTCTCAAAATATTGCTGTTTTATGGATTAGTGTTGAAACCACCACTTTATTTGCAGCCATTCTGATTTTCTTTGAGAAGACCAAAGAAGCACTCGAAGCGGCTTGGAAATATCTGTTTATTTCATCTGTGGGTATTGCTTTAGCTTTTATAGGGATCTTATTTTTAAGTATTACAGCCAGTAGCAATGGAATGACAGATTTGAGTTTATCACATTTAATTAAAACAGCACATGTCATGAATCCGATATGGTTAAAAATGGCCTTTCTATTGGTTTTGATCGGTTTTAGTGTTAAAATGGAATTATTTCCATTATATACAGTTTCTATCGGTGCGCATACAGTTGTTTTACCTCCTGTAAATGTTTTATTATCAACCGCCTTAATGAACGTGGGTTTTGTTAGTATCTTTAGAATATATACCATCATTGCCCATACAAATATTTTGCCTTGGGCTAAGCATGTTTTATTATTTGTTGGTTTAATTTCTATTTTTTTATCAGCTATTCAGTTGCTTAAGATAAAACATTATAAGCGAATGTTGGCCTATTCAAGCCTTGAACATGCCGGAATTATGGCAATAGGACTTGGTATAGGAGGAATAGGTTATTATGCCGCTATTTTACATTTAGTTTTACATTCACTTATTAAAGCCGGTTTATTTTTTCAAATCGGTCAAATTTATCACTATTATAAATCTTATTGGATAAAAGATACCAGCGATTATTTCAATTTAAATCCCATTGGAGGATTAGCCCTAATTGTAGGTTTTATTTCTATTTTGGCTATTCCTCCCTCGGGTATGTTTATAAGCGAATTTTTAATTTTTAAAGGACTGTTTATAACTCATTATTATTACATAGCTGTTTTTTTATTAATAATGTTGACCTTAATTATTTATTCTCTCAGCAATAATATGCTTTTTCTTTTATATGGTCAATCCTCTAAAAAAATAAAAATTAAACCCGTAAAATCTGTTTATTACGAAAATGTTTCGTCATATATTTTATTTGGATTGGCCCTTTATTTAGGACTTAATCCCCCCCCTATTTTTATTGATTTAATCAAGGCGGCGATCGCAAATCTTAACTAATTTTTATGAGTAGATTACCTAATTTATTACGAATAAAAAATAACCAATCAATTGATTTAGGAAAAATTGAAAATTTGACATATGCAGATTTTTATGCCTTAGCTATTGATTTGTTAAAAGACGATGATAAACATTGCACAAATTATTTTGCCTATCCTTATAAGGATGGTTTGCAATTTATAATGGCAATTGCCGATGATGTTCATCAAGATATAATCATTTTATCACATATTTTAAAAGGCACAGATAAACAAGAGCTTAAAGCGCTAACCAAAGAAAACTTTGCGCTCCATATTTTTGAAAGGGAAATATATGAAAATTATGGCGTCTATTTTACCGGACATCCTTGGTTAAAACCATTAAGATTTGCCCATGACAGGGCGCTAAAAGAAATACAGATTAATGATTATCCTTTTTATAAAATCAAGAGTGAAGAGTTGCACGAAGTGGGGGTAGGACCAATTCATGCTGGGATTATAGAGCCAGGACATTTCAGGTTTATATGTAATGGTGAAAATGTTTTGCATCTCGAAATTCAACTAGGTTGGCAACACCGTGGCATTGAAAAGCTTATTTTAGATAAGGAAAACCTCCTTCAGCGAACGATCTTGGCTGAAAGTATCGCAGGAGATACCGTTATTGGCCATACATTAGCTTTTGTGCAAATAATGGAATCATTATCTAACAAAAAGGTTGATGAGCAAATACATATAGAACGATCTTTGGCATTAGAATTAGAACGAATAGCCATTCATATTGGTGATATTAGTGCCTTATGTGTTGATGCAGCTTATTATTTAGGGGCTAATTTATTTGGGGTTTTAAGAACCCCCATTATTAATTTTTTACAATTATGGAGTGGTAACCGGTTTGGCAAATCTTTAATAAGGCCAGGTGGTACAAATTATCCTTTTACTGACGATTTGAAACAAGAATTATGGCAAATATTAGATAATTTTGAACAAAAGTTTGAAGAGATCGCTTACATAGTCTATCGTTTGCCCAGTATTCAAAACCGTTTCGATTTTGTGGGAACAGTCACAAAAAAACAAGCTAAATTAATTGGGACTGTCGGTTTATCGGCACGGATGTCTGATATTAAACGTGATATTCGCATGACGCACCCTAATATTGCTTACAAAAAATTTCCATATGAGACTGTGACGGTAAAAAAAGGGGATGTCTTTGCCCGTTTTTTGTTAAAGAAAAAAGAAATTAGACATTCCATAGCTTGGATTAGAAATGTGTTGTCATCATTTGATTTTAATAGCAAAAAAAAACAAAAACCTAATTATAATTTGAATTTTAAAGCCAATTCACTCTCCATTTCATTAGTCGAAGGATGGCGTGGCGAAATCTGTCATTGTGCCTTAACAAATGAGGATGGAAACTTGCAATATTATAAAATTAAAGATCCTTCTATGCATAATTGGAAGGCTTTAGAACTCTCACTCAGAAATGTTGAGATTTCTGATTTTCCTATCAATAATAAAAGTTATAATTTAAGTTATTGCGGACATGATTTATAAAATACTATAATTATGATTAATGAAGCAAAAATTATTTGGCAAAATGGCAAACAATATATTCCTGATTTAAAAAATGTACAATTAAAAGCCCCATTTAGAGGACGCCCCATAATAACGACTGCAAAAGTGGATGAGCAGGCACTGGCAGATTTGTGTCCATTAGGAGCCATTAAAACTAATCCGGTAAGTTTGGATATGGGAAAATGTGCTTTTTGCGGAGAATGTGCATTGGCCTTTCCTGAGAAAATCAAGTTTACACAGGATTATAAAATTGCTACTAATACCCGCGAAAATTTAATTATAAAAGAAGGTGATTATAAACCTGTTAAGATTGACAAATCGAAAATAAGAAAAAGCATAAAATCTATTTTTAATAAATCTTTAAAACTGAGGCAAGTATCAGCAGGAGGCGACAATTCATGTGAAATGGAATTAAGCGCAACCGGTAATCCAAATTTCGATATTGGACGTTATGGTATTTCATTTACTGCTTCTCCGCGTCATGCAGACGGGATTATTGTAACAGGGCCCATTTCTGAAAATATGGCCGGCCCGTTGCGCATTGCATATGATGCTATTCCCGAGCCTAAAATATTTGTTTTGTGTGGTATTGATGCCATAAGTGGTGGTATTTTTGCCGATAGCAAAGCTTTAGACAGGTCTGTATTAAAAAATATCAAAGTCGATTTATATATTCCTGGTAATCCTTCCCATCCATTAACTATAATAAATGGTATTTTAGATTTAACCCGCGATAAATGGTAATTATTCAGTCTTTCCTAAATTCATATCTTACAGCCTTTGTAGCCGGGTAAAACAGTTTACTTTGGCCCCAATAATATTTAGCGGTAAGAATAAAGATAAATCATAAATAGTTTTTTATCTTTACTGGAATAATTTATATCAGTTTTATGCCGCAAAATAATTATTTAAAAGCCTTTGAGCAATATGTCAGTCTAAAATACCGAATTTATGATGGTATGTTTTTAACGCTTCCGTTTAAGGGTGTCAAAAGAAGTGGCTCGTTACTCCCTTTGTTTAATGAGGTTTGTCACCAAGGTTATGCCCAAGAGCTGTCTCCTGATGATATAATTGAGCGTTTTTTTCAACAATATTTACCGCATTACCCTACAAAACAGCGTATCGATTTACTTTTCAAATTTATACAATACATCGAGAGAGAAGTCGTTTTATTTGATGCCATAGAGGATGCTGCCTTTACTAAAACACATCCTGTAAAGGGTCCCGGGACACTCGTTAATTTGACCGAAAAACTTTTGGATAAACATCAAATAGAGGCTTTGCAAGACTATTTTAAAGACTTTAAAGTCCGGCCTGTTTTAACAGCTCATCCCACCCAATTTTATCCCGGCAGTGTGTTGGCTATTATTACTGATTTAATCAAATCTTTGCAAAAAGATGATCTGTTTGACGTCAATACTTTATTGGCACAATTAGGTAAAACCTCTTTATTTAAACGTAAAAAGCCTACACCTTATGAAGAAGCCTTGGGTATTATTTGGTATTTGGAGAATGTTTTTTATACCGTTTCGGCAGATATTTATACTTATATTGTTAATAATATTTATGATGGAAAAGCGGTTG
This sequence comes from Flavobacteriales bacterium, assembly GCA_026993355.1. GTDB lineage: Bacteria > Bacteroidota > Bacteroidia > Flavobacteriales > Flavobacteriaceae > WGBX01. Next base: position 168,244 of record JALWTX010000015.1, read on the forward strand.
AGAATGAGGTGATAGACATAGGTTTTTGGCCCGGTGGCGACCGCGATGGCAATCCTTTTGTCACACCTGAGATAACATGGCAAGTAGCGGTAAAATTAAAACAAAGTATTGCACGCAATTATTATAAAGATTTAAAAGCTTTGCGCAGGCGTTTAACTTTTAAAGGTATTGAAGACCAAATAAAAAAATTAGAACATTTAATGTATCAAACCGCTGTTGACAGCGATGCTAAAAGTTATGTGCCTTTAACAGATTTTAAACAAACACTATGGCAAATCCGCGCAATTTTAATACAAGAAAACGAATCGCTATTTTTAGATTTATTAGACCGTTTTATTCATAAAGTCCATTTGTTCGGCTACCATTTTGCCATTATGGATATTCGTCAAGACAGTCGCATCCATCACCAGGCATTTGAGGCCATTATTCCTCTGTTACAAGCTAAAAAAAGCTTGCCGGATGATTATTTACTATTGTCTGAAGATGAACAATTGCCCCTGTTAAGTCAATTGAACGATGTTATAGATGTTAATGATTTAAAAGATGAAAACGCCGGTGATATTTATCAAACTTTGGCTGTTGCTCATAAAATTCAACAAAATAACGGCCCAAAATCCGTGCACCGGTATATTATCAGCAATACCCAATCGGCTGTAAATGTGATGGAAGTTTATGCTTTTTTGAAAACCAGTGTTTTTCAACAGGATATGTCTATGGATATAGTGCCTTTGTTTGAAACCATTCCGGATTTGGAAAAGGCAACTGACATCATGCAAAAATTATATGAATTGCCGGCTTACCGGCAGCATTTGCATAAGCGGGGTAATAAGCAGACCATTATGTTAGGATTTTCTGACGGAACCAAGGATGGCGGTTATCTCATGGCCAATTGGTCAATATATAAAGCCAAAGAACGCTTGACCCAATTGGCGGAAAAATATGGTATTACGGTTATTTTTTTTGATGGACGCGGTGGTCCGCCGGCACGCGGTGGTGGTAAAACCCATAAATTTTATGCTTCTTTGGGTCCGCATATTTCAGACAAAGAAGTGCAATTAACCATACAAGGACAAACCATTAGTTCTAATTACGGTACAGTTCCGGCAGCCAAGTACAATTTGGAGCAATTGGTTACCTCAGTTTTTTATAATCGACATAAGCAACAAAAGAGACTACAACCGGCAGACCGTGTCGTTTTGGACGACTTGGCTCAAATAAGTTATGAGGCTTATCAAGCATTTAAAAAACATCCTTTATTTGTGCCTTATTTGACGCAAATAAGTCCGTTAAAATATTTTTCAAAAATGAATGTCGGAAGCCGGCCAAGTAAACGGGGACAGTCCACTGAATTAAAATTTGAAGATTTGCGTGCTATTCCATTTGTAGCTTCCTGGAGTATGCTTAAACAAAATGTTCCCGGTTTTTATGGTCTTGGGACAGCCTTAAAAGTTTATGAAGACCGTGGAGAATTTGACAAAGTCAAACAAGTTTATGCCGATTCGGCTTTTTTTCAAACCTTGGTCGAAAACAGCATGATGTCTTTGGCCAAATCATTTTTTAATTTGACTAAATATATGGCTAAAGATCCGGTTTTTGGTCCATTTTGGGAAATGATTTATCAAGAATACCAGCTGGCCAAGCGTCTGTTGCTTAAGCTGACCGGATACGACCGGCTGATGGGGACTGATTTAATCCGTGAAAAATCAATCGAAACGCGCGAACAGATAGTTTTGCCGCTTTTGACTATTCAACAATTTGCCTTACATCAAATACGCCGTTTATCTCAAAAAGAAATAGTTAACGACGAAGAAATTAAGGTTTATGAAAAATTGATTATCAGATCTTTGCTCGGCAATATAAATGCCAGTCGAAATTCCGCATAAAACGTTTAAAAATAAACACAATGGATACAAAAAATAAAGGATTTAATACCAAGCTTGTTCATTCAGGTGACTTTGATGATGCTTTTGGCGCTGCCGTACCACCCATTTACCAAACATCGACTTTTGCTTTTAAAAATGCCGATGAAGGAGCCGCAAGGTTTGCCGGACAACAAGACGGCTTTATTTATACCCGCCTGGGCAATCCGACCATAAAATCATTAGAACAAAAATTATCCGAATTGGAAAATGGTGCAGGTGCCGTGGCATTTGCTTCCGGCATGGGGGCGGTTAGTTCTTTGTATGCTGCTTTGCTAAAATCAGGCGATCACATGATTGGCTCTTCAGCACTTTATGGCCCATCACGTTCATTGATGTCCACCTATTTTCATGATTTTGGGATTGCGTCAACTTTTGTCGATACATCAGACTTGACAATGGTAGAAAAGTCGATACGTCCCCGTACCAAATTGATTTATGTGGAGTCGCCTACCAATCCGACTATGGTATTGACCGATTTGAAAAAAATAGCGGAATTGGCCCACAAAAAGGGTATTTTATTGGCTGTTGACAATACTTTTTCCAGTCCGTATATTCAAAAGCCTTTGGATTTAGGTGCAGATATTGTTTTACATTCCTTAACTAAATTTATCAATGGACATGCCGATATTGTCGGTGGTGCTTTGATAGCGAAAGATCCTGAAACAGTAAAACGTTTAAGAAAAACCATGGCTTACTTTGGTGCCAATATGGATCCACATCAAGCCTATATGGTTATCCGTGGCGTTAAAACCTTAGCGTTACGAATTGAAAAAGCCTCTGAAAATGCGCAAAAAGTGGCAGAATATTTAGAAAAACATCCCAAAATAGCTTGGGTAAAATATCCGGGGCTCCCATCTTTTCCGCAATATGACTTGGCCCGTCAACAAATGAAATTGCCCGGTGCTATGATTAGTTTTGGCGTAAAAGGTGGTTTAGCCGCCGGCAAGAAACTTATGGATCAGGTTCAATTGGCGCTATTGGCCGTGTCATTGGGCGGCGTAGAAACCCTAATACAGCATCCTGCCTCTATGACTCATGCCGGGATGAGTGCTGAAGAACGATTGCAAGCCGGTATCACGGATGATTTAGTACGATTTTCTACCGGTATAGAAGATGTAGAAGATATCATAGCGGATTTGTCACAGGCTTTGGCACAAATTTAAGTTTATTTGGCTTGACTAAGCCAAGCATTATAATATTCTTTTTGTCCGGTCACTTCTTTTCCCAACCAATCAGGTTTAGGAAAAGGCGTGTTTTCAGTGGGCAATTCAATTTCTGCTAAAGTTAAACCTGTGTGTTCGCCTAAAAATTCATCTACTTCAAATTTTAATCCGTTAGGGAGTGGAATAATGTATCGTACTTTTTCTATCACCCCCGGCTCTGCTAAATCTAACAATACTTGCGCTTCCTCAAGGGGAATTTCTTTTTCCCATTCAAAACGGGTAGTGCCTGAGGTATTGCTGCGCCCTTTTATGGTAAGAAACCCTTGCCCGTTTTGTATACGGATACGTACTGTACGGGCAGGGTCACGATTTAAATAAGCCTGAATAATGTGATAGATGCGATCGGCTTCTAATTTGTAATCATCATTTTTGACTAAAAATTTACGCTCTATTTCTTTCATGTGTTTCAGCTTTTAAAAGTGCCAAATCGATGACTTCTTCCATTTTTTTGACATAATGAAATGTCAAGCCTTTGATGTATTGCGGATTGATTTCGGCCACGTCTTTCCGGTTTTGTTCTGATAAAATAATTTCTTTAATTTTAGCCCTTTTGGCTGCCAGTATTTTTTCTTTAATGCCCCCGACAGGCAATACTTTACCCCGCAAGGTTATTTCGCCGGTCATGGCCAAATGTGGTTTTACTTTACGCCCTGTCAGTGCCGAAACCATAGCAGTAAGCATGGTAATACCGGCCGATGGTCCATCTTTTGGGGTCGCCCCTTCGGGAACATGAATATGGATTTGGTATTGCTCGAACAGGCTAGGGGATATGCCAAATTTTTCACTTTTGGCTTTGATATATGCCAAGGCAATTTGCGCCGATTCTTTCATTACTTGTCCCAAATTGCCCGTGAGGTTTAGTTGCCCTTTACCTTTTGCTAAAATGGCTTCAATAAAAAGAATATCTCCGCCTACACGTGTCCAAGCCAAACCGGTGACAACGCCGGGCACCTTGTTATTCTCGTATTCCGCAATATTAAATTTTGGCTTTCCCAGTATTTTTTCGATTTCTTTTAAAGAGGGTTTTTTGTCATATGTTTCATCCATAGCGATATGTTTGGCAATATGACGGACCACTTTGGCAATCATTTTGTTTAAACCGCGCACACCGGATTCGCGTGTATAAGATTCAATAATTTTTTTGAGTTGTTTCTTGCCCAATTTCAAATCTTTATCCGTTAAGCCATGTTCGTTCAGTTGTTTGGGGAGAAGGTGCCGTTTGGCTATTTCAATTTTTTCTTCAACGGTATAACCACTAACCGGAATAATTTCCATACGGTCTCTAAGTGCCCATGGAATATCGTAAAGATAATTGGCCGTTGCTATAAACATAACTTTAGACAAATCGTAACCAATTTCTAAAAAGTTATCATAAAATGCCTTGTTTTGTTCCGGATCCAAGACTTCGAGCATAGCCGATGAGGGGTCGCCACGGTGACTGCTGCCTAATTTGTCTATTTCGTCGAGGATAAAAACAGGGTTAGATGCCCCGGCTTTTTTAATAGATTGAATAATGCGGCCGGGCATGGCGCCAATGTAAGTTTTCCGGTGACCGCGAATTTCAGATTCGTCTTTTAAGCCACCTAAAGACATCCTTACATATTTGCGGCCCACTGCTTCGGCTATGGATTTTCCCAGAGAGGTTTTGCCCACTCCCGGCGGTCCGTAAAGGCATAAAATAGGTGATTTCATGTCATTTTTAATTTTAAGGACAGCCAGATATTCAATGATACGTTTTTTAACATCTTCCAGCCCGAAATGATCGCGATCTAAGATTTCTTGAGCATATTTAAGGTCAAGTTTATCGCGGGTAATATCTTCCCAAGGCAAATCGAGCATTAATTCCAGATAATTGCGTTGAATGCTGAAATCTGGCGCTTGCGGATTCATACGTTTTAGCCGTTGCAATTCTTTATCAAAATGGGCTTTTACTTCGGGTTTCCAATTTTTGGTTTCCGCTTTCTTTTTGAGCTCTTCAATTTCTTGTAAGGGACCGATATCGCCCAATTCTTCTTGAATGGTGCGCATTTCTTGATGCAAAAAATATTCACGGCTTTGTTTGTCTAAAACCTGACGGGTTTTATTTTTAATGTCGTTTTTGAGTTCGAGGCGTTGCACCTCTTCATCCAACATTTTGATAAGCCCCAGTGCCCTTTCGGTAAAATTGTCAGTTTCGAGTAAAACTTGTTTTTTGGCTACATCTGTTTCTAAATTAGAGGTGATGAAGTTGACTAAAAATACAGGACTGGTAATATTTTCGATGGCAAAAGTAGCTTCTGAAGGTATATTTTGATTGAGTTTTATGGCTTTAATGGCCAATTCTTTTATGGACTCAACGATTGCTTCAATTTCTTTGTTGTGCTCAGGATATTGATCAGGCAGTGGTTTAATTTTGGCTACAATATATGGTGATTCTTGTATAATTTTTTCGATATGGAATCGTTTAATGCCTTGTATGATTACCGTCAGATTACCATCGGGCATTTTGATGATGCGTTGTATCTTGGCAACCGTGCCTGTTTGATAAATATCTTGCGCTTTCGGGATTTCGATACCGGGATTTTTTTGGGCAACCACGCCAAGAATTTTATCTTTTTTATTGACTTCTTCAATGAGTTTGATAGACTGGTCGCGACCCACCGAGATGGGAATGACGACTCCCGGCAACAAAATGTTGTTACGCAGGGTTAAAATAGGTAATTGTCCGGGAATGTCTGTGTTTTGCAATTTTTTTTCGTCTTCAGGACTGAGCAATGGAATCAATTCTGCTTCCTCGTTAAGCATGTCAAAAAAAACTTGTTCATTTATGGTTTTTATGTTTTTTGCCATTTTTTATAATTTTATTTTTTTAAACAAAAATCAGACCTAAGGTTTATGTTTTTGCTTATTTTTGTTTAATAGATTTTTCGAAAGGAATTCTATTTAAAATACTTCTTGCCAATGTTACTTCATCAGCATATTCGAGTTCTTCGCCTATACTAATGCCCCGTGCAATAATTGAAATTTTGGGTTGATGAACCGGCAAATTTGAAATTTTGCGATACAAATAGAAATTAGTAGTATCGCCATCTACCGTCGAACTTAAGGCCAAAACTATTTCGTCAACATTTTCATTCTGTAGCCGCTGAATTAGTTTGTCAATCGTTAAATCTGAAGGACCTACTCCTTCCAAGGGCGATATTAGTCCGCCCAACACATGGTAAACGCCTTTAAATTCGCCGGTACTTTCAATGGCCATGACATCCCGGATGTCTTCGACTACACAGATTAATTGATGATTGCGCACCGGATTGCTGCAAATATCGCACACTTCTTTATCCGAAATGTTATGGCATATCCGGCAATGTTTAATGCCGGTACGAAATTTTTGTATGGCCTGTCCTAAATTTTGACTTTGTTCTACCGGCTGTTTCAGCAAATGCAAGGCCAGCCGGAGGGCCGTCCGTTTACCGATACCGGGCAACTTGGCTATTTCTTCGATAACTTCCGTTAAGAGTTTTGATGGGTATTCCATAGCTTGCAAAGTTACAAATTTTAACTATAAATAAGGTTTTATTTAGCTACTTGTATATTAAAAAAGGAGGCTGCTCTTTTGAGCTAACCTCCTTGCTTAGTCATTTATAATAAATATTTAGTGGCAACCGCAACCGGAGCCGCATCCGCAACTATCTTGACTGCTATGACTATGCCCGTACATTAAATCTTCGGGTGTGGCTTCGCGTTTGTTAACCAGTTTGACTTTAAAAATCAGATTTTTACCGGCCATCGGGTGGTTGTGGTCAATGGAAACGATTTGATCATCAAAGGATAGGACAGTAACGGCTAATGTTTCGCCATGGGCGCCTTTGGCATATAAGGTCATGTTTTTTTCCAGAGGGATATCACCCAATTGATTCCGGGGAATATGTTTTATCGCATTTTCGTCATAAGGTCCGTAAGGTTGTTCTAAATAAATTTTTTGTTCTTCGCCGACCGGAATTTGGGCAATTTGCTCTTCCAAGGCAGGTAAAATTTGATTTTGTCCAGTTAGTATTTCAATGGGTTTTTGTCCATAGGTATTTTCATAAATTTCATTGGTCACCGCATCTTTTACAATATATTTAAAGGACAATATTTGGGGTTCAGTTGTGTTCATTTTAATTGAAGTTTAAATTTTGTAACAAAAATAACATAAAGTGACATTTAATTATTTTTTTTACATAGATTTTTTTTATACACCTTATAATATAATGTTATTTAGAGAGTACGTTTAATAATTTTATTTTTTAAATAATTTATAAAATGCTTTAGCTTTGATTTATTTTGTGGAAAATAAGCTTCATAACCATTGTATTTGTTATATTGATATTTGTTTAAAATATTAACCTTATAATCATTGTAAACAATATGATGTTTTGAATTGTTTGCCATTAATTTCAGGTCTTTAAGTGCAGATTTGTAAGTGAAATTTTCGCGAATTATAACCAATGATAAGTCGGCATATTTTATCAATTCGTTGGCATCATTAAGTAAACCCAATGGAGGGCTGTCAATTATGATATAGTCATATCTTTTTTTTAATTCTTCAAATAATTTGCTGGTATGGCCTGTCAAAATCAGTTCGGAGGGATTGGGCGGAAAACCACCGGAGAAAATTATATCTAAATTTTTGATTTTGCTTGGCACTATAATTTCCGCTAATTTAGCTGTTCCGCATAAAAATTCAGAAATTCTTTTATGTTTTTGCATGTCTAAATCAGTAAAAATTGACAGGAAGTTAGGTTTTCGTAAATCGAATTCCAATAAAATAGTTTTTTCATTGCTTAAGGCCAATGTTTGTGCCAAATTGGTACTGACAAAAGTCTTTCCTTCATCGGGCATTGTGGATGTAATAAGGATAGTTGTATTATCTTTATCCTTGTCTGTTTTGGGAACTAAAAAGCGTAAGTTGGTTCTTATGGTTCGAAATGATTCTGAAATAACTTCATTAGGAAACTTGACAAAGTTATAGGGTTCTTTTTTGTGCCAATGGTAAATTTGACCAACAACCGGATAATCCGTTATCGTTTCTACTTCTGATATATGATAAACTTTATTTTCAAAAAAATAAATTAGGCCAATAATGACAGCGGGTAATAAAAGACCTAAGACAAAAGCGGCAAAATAATTGATTTTTCTGTTTGGGGCAATAGGTGTTTGCCCTATATCTTGCGCCTTTTCCATTATTTTAATATCAGAAACATTGGAAGCTTTTAAAATTTCGGCTTCGTTTCTTTTTTTGAGCAAATTGTTAAAAATATTCATTTTCAGATCGTATTGTTTTTTGATGCTCAACAATATTTGCTTGTCGTTGGGTAATTTGCTAATTTGATTTTCTAATAATTGTTTTTTTTGAAGAAAAAATTCTTTTTCTATTTTCAAATTTTCGATAGCTGACAAAATTGTTTCTTTTAATGATTTTTTTAAATTACTTAATTTTAAATTTATTTTGTCAATAACACTCGTTTTGATTTTGTAATTTTGTAATAAACTTTTCTTTTCTAAGCTAATATTGGTAATGTCGTTTACTTTGTTAATGATGGTCGGGTCTGAAATGCCCATGACACTTGGTGCAGGAATTTTTTCAAAATCAGAATTTGTTTGCAAATAGTGAAGGAGTTGTGTGTAATATATTTTTTTTAATTGGATTTTATTAAGTTGGCTATCAATGTCATAAACTTGTGAAAATAATTGTTGCGTAGGGTCATCAATATTTAGGAAGATTTTTTTATTGACAAAACTTTTTAAGCGTTCGGTAGCTACTTTCAATTCATTTTTGACAATATTTAAAGTCGAATCAATAAAATGAATGGTGTTGTTGGCAAATTGATTTTTGTCAAGGAGTATTTGTTTTTTTAAAATTTCAGTTGTTGTATTTAAGTAATCTGCCAATTCATTTTTATTGCTTCCTTTTAATTTAAGGATTAATATATTTGAATTTTTGCTCAAAGGTTTTACATATAAACTTTTTTGATAGTAGTTTGTTGTATGATTAATATTTTCTAACCTTAATATATAATTATCATTGGTTGAAAAAGATTGTGTTTTGTTACGTTTGATACGGCCTGACAATAATGGCATTTCTATTTTGTCTTCAAATTTGAAGTTTTTTTGAAAAAAGACAGCCGGTATTTTTTTTGTGTCATTATTTTTGTAATTATATAAAGTAAAAGTTTTTTTAGTTGGTTTAACACTGAGTTGAAAATGTTGATTGTCTAATATTTTTATATGAACAGGTTCATTTATAAGTTGATAAGAATTTGGCTTCATATCAAAGATAAAAGGGGTATTATGATAGAGGTTAATAATATAATAGGGGCCTGCTTTTTGGTATTTAATATAACTTTTGAGTTGCTTCACAACCTTTTCATTGTGCGAATGTAACTTGAGCATGGTTTTGATTAAATTGGCTTTCTTTTCTCCTTCTCCCCAATTAAAAAACAAACTGTTTCCGGCTTTTAAAAAAGGATTTTTTTCGTTTCTTATGGATATATAGCTATGAAGTTCATAAACATTTGGTTTTCGTATATTTAGATAATGAGCAATAGCCAAAAAAAACATTAAACTGAAAATAAACCAATACCAATTTGACAAATATTTTAATAACAAAAATTTATAATTTAAAAAATTTTGATCAGATTCAGGTTGCATAGGATATTTTTCCATATTGGTCTATTTAATGCTTGGTCTATTAAAATGCTTCTCTCTTTTAATTCAATATTTTTTATGTAGTAAATATAACTTTTATTAAGTTAAGTGAAGTCTGGATTTTGTTGTTTTTTTATAAATTGTTTTAATTTATGATTATATGCTGTTATTTATTTATTTTTTAATATGAACAATATTTTTTTTTAAATAAAATAACTTAATTTTAAAAATGATTTAAAAATAACATACTTACTCTTACATAATGTTAAAGTTTATTAATTTTTTTTATTAATTCATTATTATTTATATATTTGTTGTATTAATCATTAAATCCTATCCATATGAAAACAATTCTGTTAATTTTCGTTTATTTTTTTAGTACTTATATTACTGTTTCTCAAGTAGGCATTAATACGGATGGGAGTGCGCCCGATGCTTCAGCGATGTTAGATGTGAAATCGACTGTTGGTGGTATGCTTATTCCACGTATGACAGCAGCAGACAGAGATAATATAGTCACACCGGCGACAGGTTTAACGGTTTATGTTACCGATGATAACAATTTTTATTATTATGACGGTGCTGCTTGGCAAGCATTACAGCAAGCCGGTAAAGCTTGGTTACTTGGTGGTAATAGCGGGGTAACAGCTACCCAATTTTTAGGTACGACTGATGCAGCAGATTTAATAATAAAAACCAATAATCTTACCCAAGTGACTATAAATAGCAATGGAGAATTTGGGTTAGGGGCCGCGCCAGATGCTAATATCAAATTTTATGCTTATGATACAACACGCTCAGTTGTTGGCTATTTTCAAAGTGGTGAAGCCAATACGGACAATACCGGTGTGGTTGGTGATGTAAGTGTGAGTGATTATTACGGCATTGGCGGTGCTTTTTATGGTGGTTATAAAGGGATTCATGC
>JALWTX010000016.1 GCA_026993355.1 Flavobacteriales bacterium
CAAAGTGATATTAAAATAAGAACATATAAATCAAAAAAACCACAGAAAGAAATTTCTTTCTGCGGTTTTAGTTAATAATTTAATTAATTTTGCTAAAAACCTGTAACGGTTATTTAGGACTAGTCAATACGATATCATATTTTTAAGGATAAAAGCTTGTTGTGGCGATTTATAGAAAAAAATAACTTTCTGGAAATGTTTAATAACAAAACAAAAAAATTTGACATTAAAATAATCAATTCACATTGGATTAAAGAGAATCTTAAAATTGAGAATAATTTTTTAGCTCCTCATATGAACAGTCGAAAAATAGATCATTATATCAATTTTGAACTTTATAACACTTATACTTTTCATAAAGAAGGAGTCGGGTTTATTTTTTATGATGATTATATAATTGAAACACCATTTATTTTGGAACCACAAAATAAACTTACTTGCTTTAAATTAAATAATTTTAATAAAAAAATGTGGCACTTCCAACTTCCGGAAGGATTTAAAATATTTAGTAAAATACAACCAGTGCAGAATATTTTATTCTTTAAAGCAACAAAAGGGGAATTTTTTGATTATCAAAATACCTATGGTTTAGATATTAAAACCGGAAAAATATTATGGGAAAGTAATTATCCTAAAGATAAGGCTATTGTAGCATTCAACATAAACCCGCACGATAATCTTTGTTATGGTTATGGCGGTAATCATTACCAAGTGTTTAATCCTATTACAGGAAAAATTTTGATTGATAAAGATATGAGTAGTTACTACAAACAAGGCATAGACCCGGATATTTACAGAAATGCTATTTATGATCATAAATTGTGGTTTGTAAGTGGTAGAGGAGATAATGCAAAGTTTGGCTCAATAGATCTTAAAACTCACAAACTAGATTTTTTACAAGATTTTCCGTTAGAAAAGGACGGACAATTTGACAAACCGGTTTGTCATAAAGGTAAATTATATTTGCGAGATGATAATAAGGTTTTACACATCTTTGAAAACCCCCAAAATAAAAGCCTATGAATTGAGGAATGCAATAGTGCGAAGTGCCCAGCGGTAATGTGGATAGTGCGGATTAGATATAGGATACATTGAGGAGTTGGGGCATATAAAGTATAAGTCAAACAATCATTACCCTGCCGTATAAAAGCAGATTTTTGTTTATCTTAAAAATGTACCAGACGATAGGACTTGTGCGGTAGCGGAATTTTTATTCTAAAAACTAAATAAAATTTTTTGAAAAAAGAAAATTTATTTGGTCAAGACATAGTAAACGAGGAAATGACTTTGTATGATTGCCATGTAGACTCTTGTCCATTTGTCATTATTTCTTTAAATTTTACAATAAATTGTAATCTTTCTCTGTGAGTTATTATAAACTTTCTTTTCTAATTTTTAATTTTTGACTTTAATTTATTAAAAAACCTGTCAATTAATCTAAGATCTTCAGTGATTATTTCAGCTTGTCCCTTCATCTCTTGTTTAAACACAATCATTTTATTATATGAAGTTCTCATTTTATTAGGAAGTGATACTTCTATCAAATAAAAACCTTTGTCATTTGGAACTGAAGATATTGAAACAATTTGACCATTAAGAACTCCAAATTCATCACTGGGATAATTTTCTAATTCTATATAAACTTTTTGTCCTAATTTTATTTTTCCAGCATTTTTGGTAGGAGCTTTGATTTTGGCTATATATTTTTCATTATTATTAGGTAAAATTGTATAGAGAACATCTCCGGCATTTATATTCTTATTAACATGCCAAAAATTTAAATAAGTAACTTTACCATCTATATTTGACTTTAAAACATTGATTTTTTCCCAATTTTTAATAGATGATTTTAATTTGCTAAAATATTGCAATACATCTTTCAGTAATCTTAATTCTTCTTTAGTTTTATTATAAATAGTATTATCAACTGTCTTCTTACCATTACTAATTGCTTCTTCTAATTGTGAAATTGAAAGATTAAACTCTGAATAATTCCGTTGACTTCTCAAAAAATCACTTTGTTTGCTTTCCAAATTTTGTGCAGATATTATACCTTTATTGTAAAGAACTTCATAACGTTTTAAATCTTTCTGTTTTATATCGATTTCTTTTTTTAGTAACCTCTTTTGAGAATATAATCTTTTCAACCTCACTTGCATTTTTGATAACGAAAATCGATCAGCTTTCTTTTTAACTTCAAAAGGTTTTAGTTTATGGTTTAATATATACAATGAATATGCATTTTCAAATGCGGCATAATCTGATTCAATAGGGCCCAAAAAAAGAATTGGCAACTTGTCAATTGGGAATGAAAAATTATTTTTGTTTAACTGTATAGTATCTATAATTGATTTCAACAAATAAACATCTTTATAATTGGCTGTGTTTTCAATTATTGCAATTGGCGTATTTTTTTTTACTAATTCACCATCTTTGATTAATAAGTGTGAAATTTTTCCTGTCTTTCTTGCTACAATTTTTTCCGGTGGCGTTTGAGTTGTAACTACCGCATTGGCAGTAATTATATCAGGGTATTTTATAAACCAAGAAATTAATATTAGTGCTAATAAAATTACTAAAATAAAAGTATTACCCCACCGTATCATCCAATTTGGAACTGCAGTTAAAATTTCTTGAACTTCTTCGCTACGGATTTCTATGTTATTTTGATTATTTGGCATTTATTTTCCTAATTCCAATTGATTTTTAACTAAATTATAATATTTTCCTTTTAGAGCAACTAATTCCTTATGATTCCCTAATTCTACGATTTTACCTTGATCCAATACGACAATTTGGTAAGCATTTTTAACTGTACTTAGTCTATGTGCAATAATTACAGCAGTTTTATCTTTAAAAAATGTATTTAAATTTTCCATAATTATTTTTTCATTATTTGCATCTAAAGCAGATGTTGCTTCATCGAAAAATAATAGTTTAGGATTTTTATATACTGCTCTAGCAATTAATAATCTTTGCTTTTGTCCGGTACTTAATCCAATTCCCTCATTCCCGATTTTAGTATTTACTCCTAAAGGTAACTCATTTATAAAATCACTTATATTTGCAATTTTTATGGCATGCATAAGTTTTTTTGTGTCTATAAAATCTACCCCCACAGCAATGTTATTTGCTATTGTATCATTAAAAATATATCCTTCTTGCATTACTACCCCACAATGGTCACGCCAAACTCTTTGAGAAACATTAGAAAGAGGAAACTTATTTATAAATATTTCACCTTTATCTATATCATAAAATCTAAGTAAAAGTTTCATTAATGTAGTTTTTCCACTTCCACTAGTTCCAACAATTGCTGTAATCTTATTTGCAGGAATATCCAATGACAAATCTTTGATAACAGGTTTCAAACCACCTGTATAACGAAAAGAAATATTTTTGATATGAATATCAGCATTCTCCGGAATTGTTTTAATTTTATCAACTGTTTCTTCTTCTTCATTTTCCATATTATGTATTTCACCCAAACGGTCAATAGAAATCTTAGCATCTTGGACGTCACGCATAAAACTAATAAGTTGCAAAATTGGTCCATTTAGTTGACCAACAATATAACTAATTGCCATCATCATCCCCAGTGTAATATTACCGTCTATTACTAATTTAGCAGATAATACAGTAATCAACATATTTTTACTTTCATTGATAAAATTAGATCCTACACTTTGAGTTTGTTCTAATGCTAAGCTTTTGGTAGCAATTTTAAATAATCTTGCTTGTATAAACTCCCAATTCCAACGCATACGACGTTCAGCATTGTGTAGTTTAATTTCTTGCATACCATTAATTAATTCAATTACTTTGCTTTGTTCTTGGCTAATTTGAGAAAAATGTTTATAATCCAATTCCTTTCTTTTTTTAAAGAAAAATAGTACCCAAATTAAGTATACTATACTTCCAATAATAAAAACACCAAAAATTTGTATACTGTAATGGGCTAAAACCAAACTAAAAATAATAAGGTTGATAAATGAGAATAAAATTGTTAATGATGAAGTGGTAAGTATTTTTTCAATACGTTTATGATCATTAATACGTTGTAATAAATCTCCCGTCATTCGTACATCAAAATATGAGATAGGTAGTTTCATCAGTTTTATAAAGAAATCGGAGATTAGTGATATATTGATTCTTGTGCTTAAATGCAATAATATCCAACTCCTAATAATTTCAAGGGATGCTTTTCCTACAAATAATAATAGTTGAGCTATTAAAATTAGATAAATAAAATTAATATCTTGATTCTTAATTCCTACATCAACAATGCTTTGCGTTAAAAAAGGCAAAATAAGTTGTAATAGACTACCGGCTAATAGTCCAATCCCTATTTGTATTATAAATTTTTTATATTTAAATAAGTATTTAAATATAAAGTTAAAACCAAATTTTTCATCTTCTTCAAAATCTTCTTTATAAAAATTAGGTGTAGGTTCAAGTAATAGGGCAATTCCTTCTTCTGTCATTTCATTTGCATTATTACCAATCCAATGTTGAATAAATTCTTTTTTTGAATAGTTTATTAGCCCTATGGCTGGGTCAGATATATATACTCTGTTCTTCTTTATTTTGTAGACAACTACGTAATGATTTTTGTTCCAATGTACTATACAAGGTAAAGGTGCTTCTTTAAGCTTCTCATATGATAGTTTTACACCTAAAGAACGAAAACCTATTTTTTCAACAGCTTCGCTTATTCCTAACAGGCTACTTCCTTCACGTGTAGTTTCACTTAGTATGCGTAGTTGTTGTGTATTTATTATTTTACCATAGTGTTTGGCAATAATTTTTATACACGTAGGTCCACAATCTTTGGCTTCTGTTTGCTTGTAAGTTGGAAATTTTAATCTTATCACTATTTGTAATAAATCTGTATTAATTATAAGTATAAAGCTTTAGCGTTATCCTTAAAAACATAATAAAATATATATTTAAATAATAAATATTAATCTTTATACTTATGAAATTAATTAGAGGGGTTTTAAAACCCCTCTATGGAAAATTAATATACTCACTCATCAACATTCAACAATAATTGAACACTCGCCATAAACTAAACCACCAAAACCACTACCATATGATGTCCATTTAGGTCGAAGTTCTACAGGTTGAGAATAACATTGTTGTTCAGTACTTGTAAAAGTTACAATACCACACTCCTTTGTCCAATCTGGTATAAATCCACCATTTATACTTTGTTGTTCTTTTTTGCTAAGTGCTTTAGCACCTTTTAAGTTTGATAATTTTTTCATAGTAAAAAATTTAAAAATGAATAATTACTGTATACTTTATAAGAAACATATAGGTTTAGTTAAAATATTTTTTAATAATAAATATTTTTAGTTTAAAACTTCTCAAAAAGGGAACTCCAAATTCATTTATCCTAATGCACAAATTAAGTCATCTCCTCCAGGAAGTCCAACACAAGTTCCACTTCTGCCATAAGGATCACCAGGTATTATACACGGATCGCCAGGCGCAGATCCTTTACAAGCCTCTAAAATGGCAAATCCACCATTTATACTTTGTTGTTCTTTTTTGCTAAGTGCTTTAGCACCTTTTAAGTTTGATAATTTTTTCATAGTAAAAAATTTAAAAATGAATAATTACTGTACACTTTATATGACACGTACAGTTTGTGTCTATTCCTCGCGAGAGAATATTTTAATTATTTTATCATATTAAAGATTGAAGCAGCAAAATTTTATCATCATAATGTTTTAAATAACTTGATGTATAATAATTTTTTCATTTTTCTATCTTTGGCAGATTAAAAAAATGAAATATCATTTTAATAATAATTAAACATAACTCACATCTAATACATAACAAAGTTATAAAATATATTATTAATATCAAATATATTATTATTTTTTTATAATATTTTATTTCCCATAAAATCATCATATAGATCTTCTAAGAAAAACTTCAAATCATTTCTTTCATATTCTTTAGGAAATGCCCTACCATTTATTAATATTTCAGGTGTAAAATTGATATTGTAACTCTGACACCATTCACTTTCCTCTTTTAGAATTTCAATATATTTGTTTGGCTCAATCGGTTCACCCCATTTTTCAAACCAATCTTTTGGATTTTTTCTACCATAAATATCATTCATTGCTTCATGTGCTGAATCTTCTCCTTGTGTTTCAATAACCTCTAGCAATCGGCTTGTAATTTTCACAATACCGGTATTGGTATCTCTTGTATTAATATTAAAACGAATAATTATTTTAACTAGGTTTTTAAATTTAGATTTAAGTATATCATCCATCATTTTGTGAACCTCTTTACAATGTCCACAAAATGGATTTGTAATTATTGTTATAGGTAAACCCTTTTTATTTCCAAAAATTATCTCTGATTGATTATTATTAGGTAAATCTATATTTATCTTATTTTGGTTTTTCAATAAGTTATTAAATAAATTAAAATTCTTTTTAAATTTGAAAAATTTAATTTTTTCATTTTTTAATTCAAAAATAGATTCTAACATTGGTCTTAAGTAATACCATAATGAAATAATACCTGCAAAAGAAACTGCTGCAAGCATGACCTCTTGGCTTCTAAAAGAAAATGATGTAATACTTGAGTTAGTTAATACAAGTATTGCCTGCAGCCACAAAACACCCAAAATACTTAAACACAATCCACACCATGCTTTTATCACATAATATTGATAGTATATTGAATAAAATGTGATAAGAATTGCTAATAAAATAATACTATATGGGATGCTTAAATTTTTCGTTGTTATACCTGTCAAAAATATCAACAAACTTAACCCTGTAAAATAAATAAAACTTGCATCACTTAATTTTATAAAGTTAAAAATTTTAGCTTCTTTAGAATTTATAACTGTATCACAATCATTTTTTTTATTCTCTCCTGAACAAAAAGCATTTCCAAGTGTTGTTTGTAATCCCAGTTCTTTTTTTAGAATTGCTATACTAATGATAATTCCAATTAGTGATGTGATTAATAAAATTGAACTTAATATATCTGGTTTAAAAGCTATCCATGCAACTATAAATATAGTGAGTATAGAAATCCATAGAATAATATGCATTTTAGATTTGCTAGATTCGACAGGCATTAAATTTTCATCTTTTTCGGCTGCAACTATAATTCCTGTGAAAATTTTTTGAAATTCGTCAATTCCATATTTCAATTTTTTATTATCTGGAAATGTTACATCATAAACCATATTATCTTTCGACACCAAAACAATTTTTTTTATTTTTTCATGATTTATTTGAGCTAAAAAGTGTTTTGGTAATTGCGTAAGATTTTCCTTGTTTACGGGAATATTTAGAGCAATATTTTCGATATTGAAATGATTTAATACACCGGTTATTGCATGTAAACTTGGAAATGATGGGTGGCTTTTGATTTGAAAAATAAATTCTTCTTTGTCAATATTTTTAATGTTTAATTTTTCAAGTAAAATATAGGTTAGGTCTTGCATATAATTTGAATTCTTAAAGTTTTAATAAATTATAAATGAATAGTTTCTTTTAATCAACATTATGTTTATTCAAAACATTAGACAGTTCAATCTGGTGCAATTTATAAAAAAAGAGCCATTGCAACTAATTTTTAAAACTAATTTCTTGATATAATTTCCAATTTACCTTTAATATTATTGATCTTTATGCATTCATTTTGTAAAATGATTATTCTTTTATAAGTTGATTTTTCTTTCATCGAACTTAAGCTCTCAATGTATTTAGTTAAATCATAGAATCGGGGTATAATACTTTACTAATAAAAATTTTAATTTTTTAAGGCAAGAAGGATATTATGAGAAAGAAATAACAATCGCAGGAAGAGATTTGCCATCAGTAGTATATCATAATGACTAGTCCTAAATAACCGTTACAGGTTTTTAGCAAAATTAATTAAATTATTAACTAAAACCGCAGAAAGAAATTTCTTTCTGTGGTTTTTTTGATTTATATGTTCTTATTTTAATATCACTTTGTTTGAAATTGAATTTGATGGAAGAGATGGCGATTATTTGGTCTTTAGTAAGCGAAAATTACTTAAAACCAATAAAATTAAGATTATTTATAACCCCGGATTTGATGTTATTTATAATAAAATAAGTCTTGTACAATTAAAAAACAAATACCCAAAATTTTCATCTCTTCCTAATGATTACGATGGATAAGAAGGACTTCAAGATATTCTAAAAGGCTATACTTCATTCATTGAATATTTATTCAATAATAATAAGTTTTTTTAATGCTCTCTTTGGCTAAAGGCCAAAGCCTGATGGCCTCGTTTCATTTTTCATCAGTCACCCGCAATTTTTTAATATGGTATCAGCAATTTTTTGTAATTTTATCATAAAAATAAAACATGGAAGATATAAACAGTTATTTGATACAAAATAAACAACGTCTTTTGGACGAACTTTTCGATTTGTTGCGTATTCCTTCTGTTAGTGCTGATCCGGCTTATGCAACTGATGTTGAATCGGCAGCCGAATTTATAAGGGACAAAATGACCCAAATGGGTTTGGATAATGTTTCTATCGAAGAAACGCCGGGTTACCCAATTGTATATGGCGAAAAGATAATAGATCCGGCATTGCCGACGGTTTTGGTTTATGGACATTATGATGTGCAGCCGGCAGATCCGCTCGAACTGTGGGAATCGGATCCTTTTGAGCCGGTGATAAAAAAAACTCCTATTCATCCTGATGGCGCCATATTTGCCCGGGGGGCTTCAGACGACAAAGGCCAAATGTTTATGCATTTAAAAGCCGTAGAATATTTATTAAATAAAAAAGCCCTGCCGGTCAATGTAAAATTTATGATTGAAGGGGAAGAGGAAGTCGGTTCGCCCAGTTTGGCTTGGTATGTTGCCCGCAATCACGATAAGTTAAAAAATGATGTGATTATTATTTCGGATACAGGCATGGTGGCTAATGATGTGCCGGCCATTACCACAGGCTTGCGTGGGCTGGCTTATGTCGAGGTCGAAGTAACCGGCCCCAACCGCGATTTGCACTCCGGATTGTATGGCGGTGCAGTAGCCAATCCGATCAATATTTTGGCCAAAATGATTGCCCAATTAACTGACGAGCAAAATCGAATAACTATACCCGGTTTTTATGATAAAGTCCGCGAATTATCACCTGAGGAAAGGGCTGCCATTGCCAAAACGCCTTTTGATTTGGAAGAATTTAAAAAAGATTTAGGCATAGAAGATGTGTACGGCGAAGCCGGTTATACCACTTTGGAACGCCAAAGTATCCGGCCTACCTTAGATGTCAATGGTATTTGGGGGGGCTATACCGGTGAGGGGGCCAAAACGATTATTCCTTCAAAAGCCTTTGCCAAAATCAGTATGCGATTAGTGCCGGACCAAGATCCGGATGAAATCCCGCAACTGTTCACCGATTATTTCAAAAAATTAGCCCCTAAAGGGGTTAAAGTTAAGGTGAAAAATTTACATGGTGGTCATCCTTATGTTACGCCGACAGACAGTCCGGGATATAAGGCTGCAGCCAAAGCCATGAAACGTGCCTTTGGTAAAGAGCCGTTGCCTATTTATTCGGGAGGCAGTATTCCGATTGTCCCTTTGTTTGAGAAAGAATTAGGCTCAAAATCAATTTTGATGGGTTTTGGTCTTAATTCGGATGCCATTCATTCGCCAAATGAACATTTTGGAGTTTTTAATTATCTAAAAGGAATAGAAACGATTACTTATTTTTACAATTTTTATAACCAGCAAAAAAATAAATAAACATGGGAATTATAGACGCTTACGAAAACGCCGAATTTAAAAACAGAATTTCTGTTTTAGCCACTTTGATAAAATTATCTTTGGTTGATGGCGTTTTAGATAAAAACGAAATGAAAATTATAGCCAAAGTGGCTCGTCAATACGGCTTGTTAGACCCGGATGATCTGACCTATATTTTAAAAAATTACGAAAAATATAGCTTAGAACCAACCTATAATTACGATGAACGTATTGAACAATTATATTACTTAACCAAAATAATCTATGCCGATGGACATATAGATAAAAATGAATTGAAGATTTTAAAAAATGCCATTGTTGCTTTGGGATTTCCGCCACAAAATGTGGATAAAATTTATGAAACAGCCGTTGGCTTGATTGTCGATGAGGTAGAATTGGATGATTTTATAAAAGAAATAAAAAAGGTTAATAAAGTATAAATACAAAGAAGCATAACAATATTAGTTTTATTATATAGGCTGTCTCAAAAGGGCAGCCTATATTAATATTTATTTCAAATTATAAGTTTGATTTATTTCCCAATTGGCCCGTATTTCAATTGGTTGAGAAGGGCTAAAAATGGGTTCGGGCAATAGATGCTTTAGATAATTACCACTATCCCAACGCTTGTTTTTATTCAAATCGCTGATAATCCGTAAATCATATTTTCCCGGTAATAAATAAGGTATCTCAAAATCCGGTTTGGTTTGGGTTTCCGTTCGTTTTATTACTTTGCCATTCTTCAATACCTCTATAAAAACAGGTAATTCTTGGTTTGTTTTTAAATGAACTTTTAAAGTGCCGAATTTATCTAATGACAAAATTTTAAAACTGGATTTGATGCTATCCTTATTTTTGGTCTTTAACAAACCTGTAACGGCAGCGGGTAATAAGTCTAAATGGTAAGTTTTGCCGGGTTGTGGGGCAAAAGAAAGAAATATTTTTCCTTGATGTACATATGATTTAAAAGGAATAGAGATGCTGTCAGTCAATAAATGTGCTTTGCTGATATCCATTTTTATAAGCGGTTCATTGGCTTTTATGTAAATGCTGTCTATGGGACTAAACTTGGTTTGGGTTGGCATTGATACCATTAACGAATCTTCTTTTTCGGAACGTTTACGCCGGTAAAATTTGAATCTGCGACCATTTTTTACATGAAACTTTAAACTGTCTGATGGGGAGAGGTACCAGATGTCAGCTTTCTTGTTTTTGTTAGACATAAAAAAGTTTTGGACAGGCATGTCCCATTTTATTTGTAAACTATCCGGTGCACCTTCATATTTTATATAAAAATGATTCCGGCTAAGCTGTTCAATCTTGTCAATGCTAAAACGCGGATATTCTTTAAAAACCATGATATTATAAATAGAATCTGAGGGGACATTTATGGCTTGTGGCCAAAAACCGATGCCTTCTTTCCCCGGTTGGTATTTATAATCGCTATTTTGATCTGCCAGTGCAATGAGTCTATAACGACCCTTTTTTAAATGCGTAAATTTGAATTGGCCTTTATCGTTTGCCATGGCAATATAGTACGGCTTTTGGGTGTAAACCATTGAATCTTTGAAATGGGCATCGGGATATAAACCGAGCATGATTTTTTTGGGTGGTTTAGCAAAATGCAAGGCTGTAGCATGCCCCGACAAACTTAGACTATCAATCTGTTGACCTGTCGAAAAAACCAATTGAAAATTTGGCAAGATGTTCCCTTCATTATAATCAGCAATGCTTTCACCAAAGTTTATTAAATAGGTCGTGTCAGGTTGTAAACTATCGTGAAAAATAATTTTTATGGTTTTTGAGGCAATGCCGGCAGGTTTTATAAGTGGTTGATGTACTAAAGGTGGTGAAATTAAAATATTTTTTTGTGGTTCTTTTAAGGTTACATATTCATTAAAATGCAATTCTATTTGCCGTCCCTTAAAATTTGTGGCATTGTTTTCGGGTATGCTCTTTATTAACTTAGGTGGCTCGGTGTCTTTAGGGCCGCCGGTTGGTCGTCCTACTCTGGCACAAGCGGTAATCATTATCAAAATGAACGGAAAAACACGGTATTTATTCATAAAAAAAATTTAGGGTAAAGTTATAAAAAAACGCTTTAGTTGCCGTTAATATTATTGTTGGGATAATTTGTATCTTTGTTTAAAATCTTTTTATGGAACGGCTTCACAATGTAATTAATATACCGGCTGTAAGCTGGAAAGAAATTAACCGGCAATTTTCAAAAGATTTGAATATGTCGGGAATTGATCACGAAGCCTTTCTTAAAGTAGAAACCCCTGAAGCCTTTCTCACCTTATTTAAAAGTTTAATAATGGATCTTATCAGCTATCATTCCGAAGATTTTAATAAGCTGATGTATCGCATCGATGTTCCTGAAAGAGAAATGGTCAAAATTATTGAGACTTCATTTGATCAAGTCGTAGAACAAACTTGCTATCTTATTTTAAAACGTGAAGCGCAAAAGGTCATCTTCAGAAAGCAGTTTAAATAACTTTTTGACCAATTATTAAATTTAATGATTTTTATCAATTAAAATTTAAAGGCTAGTCGTTATGTTTGCTTACACATAACGATAAAAATATGGCTATGATTTCTGTTGAGGAAGCTTTAAATTACATAGATGCGGCAAAAGTAAATTTAGAGACCGGAAAAATTCCTTTGTCGGCGAGTTTAAATAAAATTTTAGCAGCAGATGTTATTTCTCCTATAAATATGCCGCCTTTTCGTCAGTCGGCAGTTGACGGTTATGCTGTCTGTTTCAACGGTTCATTAACCTACCGGCTGATGGCAGAAGCCAAGGCCGGCGATGCCATTAGCCGGTCTTTGAATAGTGGTGAAGCCATGCGTATTTTTACCGGCGCCATGGTGCCGGAAGGTGCTGATACGATAGTGCCTCAAGAGGATATAGAAAAAGAAAATACCGTTATAAAACTGACCAAAAAGATACCAAAACAAGCTAATATACGTCCGTTAGGTGAACAGGTACAAGAAGGCGACAGGGTTTTAACCACCGGGCAAAAATTGACGCCTGCCACTATCGGCTTTTTAGCCGGATTGGGCATAACCGAAGTTTCGGTTTTTAAGACGCCTAAAGTGTCCGTTGTTGTAACGGGCAACGAATTACAAAAGCCGGGGACAGAGCTGCAAAAAGGAAAAATTTATGAAAGTAACGGCCTTATGTTGGCCATGGCTTTGCAAAATATGGATGTTACATCTATCAATAAATTTAGTGTAAAAGACAATTTTACAGCGACCAAGGACACATTAAATAAAGCTATGGATGGAAGTGATCTAATGCTTGTTTCAGGTGGTATATCTGTCGGTGATTATGATTTTGTAAAGCAAGCTTTAAAAGAAAATGGCGTAGAAGAAATTTTTTATAAAGTTTGGCAAAAACCCGGTAAACCATTATGGTTTGGCAAAAAGGGAAATAAATATGTATTTGCCTTACCGGGCAATCCGGCTTCTGCTCTGACAAGTTTTTATGTTTATGTATGGCCATTGTTACATAAAATGAAAGGCTATATAAGTGGACATTTGCCCCGGGTAAAAGGCGTTAGTCTGCATGATTTTCCGAATAAAAAAGGAAAAGCTTTGTTTTTAAAAGCTTACTTAAATCCTGATCAAAAATTGGAAATATTAACAGGACAACAATCATCCATGTTGCGGTCATTTGCCAAGAGTAATGTCTTGGCTTATATTCCTGCGAATAGGAATATGATAAAAAAAGGTGATATAATTACCTGTATAAAATTGCCAGAATGAAAATAAAAAGTAGAATTTGGTTAGAAAAAGATGGGCATCCGGTATTGGGTTTTGGTCGCATCAAATTATTAAAAAAAATAGATGAAACCAAGTCAATCAATGCGGCGGCCAAAGAACTGAATATGTCGTACAGTAAGGCGTGGAAGTTAGTCCGTGATATCAATAAATATGTAAAAGAACCAGTTATTATCAAAAATATAGGCGGCAAAAATGGCGGTGGTACGGAATTAACATCTTATGGCAGAAACTTAATTACGGTTTTTGAGGAAATAAATAAAAATTGTGAAATTTTTCTCCAAAAAGAACTTAAAAAAATGGATTTATGAGCTTAGAGTTGCCGGTGTCAATAATTGTTTTTACGTTCCTGCTAATAGCAATTGCCTTTTTATATGCCAGTATAGGGCATGGTGGTGCAAGTGGTTATATGGCTTTGATGGCTTTATTTTCTTTTCACCCGGGTTTTATAAAACCGGCAGCTTTATTGCTCAATCTTTTTGTGGCAGGAACCGCTTTTTGGTTTTTTAAAAAAAATAAATATTTCAGTTGGCAGCTTTTTTATCCATTTGCCATTACATCGATACCGGCAGCTTTCATAGGTGGATATTTACGGATGAATGCACAACTGTATAAGTATTTATTAGCTTTCTTTCTTTTGATTGCCGTGCTTAAGATGTTGGTTTCTTCAGACAGAAAGAAAAAGAATACAAAACCTGTTCATGTTCTTTGGGCTTTGCTCATCGGCTTTGTCATAGGTTTATTTTCAGGAATGATTGGTATTGGCGGTGGCATCATTTTAAGTCCGGTTATTCTCCTATTGGCTTGGGGCAATATGAAAGAAGCGGCTGCTGTTTCCGCCTTATTTATTTTAGTTAATTCTGCGGCCGGTATAACGGGCTATTTGTTGCATCAAAACATTTGGCCTGCCCAATCTTTTTGGTTAGTACCATTTGCCTTATTGGGTGGAATTTTGGGCGCAAAATATGGCAGTTCTAAATTTTCAAATCGCACACTTAATGTTATTCTGTCGGTCGTGCTTTTAATGGCATCCGTAAAACTATTTTTATTATGATAACTGTTAAACTGAAATATTTCGGTCAAATAGCCGAAAAAGCTGGTATAGATGAAGAGCAATTAACATTAGTCTCGCCAAATTTAAATACTTTAATAAAGGACCTTAGTCAAAAATATGATTTAACCAAGCTTAATTTTAGTGTGGCCGTAAACCGGGCCCAAGTGACGACAAATGTAACCCTAAAAAATAACGACGAAGTGGCCCTGTTGCCACCTTTTGCCGGTGGATAAGTTATGAAACGATACGACAAACAAATAAAATTGAAACAAGTAGGACAGGATGGCCAAAAGAAATTAGCCGATGCCAAAGTATTGATTGTTGGTGCCGGTGGTTTAGGAGCTGCTATTTTACCCTATCTGGCAAGTGCCGGAATAGGAAAAATAGGGCTGATTGATGGCGATTGTGTCGATGAGACCAATTTGCACAGACAAATTATTTATACGGAAAAATCGGTCGGTCAATTTAAAGTAGAGGAAGCTGCTAAATATATCCAAAAATTGAACAGTCAAATAAAAGTGGAAGCCATAAAAGCTTATTTAACGGCGCAAAATGCTTTCATGATTATTAATAAATATGATTTGGTTGTTGATGCTACCGATAATATAAATGTCCGCTATCTGATCAATGATATCTGTGTAATGACGCATAAAGCTTTTGTATATGGGGCGGTACATAAATTTGAAGGACAAATTTCGGTGTTTAATTATAAAAACGGCCCAACTTATCGTTGTTTATTTCCGGAAAATAAGCAAGCTGCCGGTAGTTGTGAAGAGCTTGGCATTTTAGGTCCAAATGTTGGTATAATAGGAACGCTCCAAGCCAATGAAGTCTTAAAAATAATATTAGAGACCGGTCAGGTTCTTTCGGGCAAACTGCTTCTTTATAATTTTTTAAACAACCAACAAACGCTTATTCATTTTAAGAAAAATGAACACGCAAATATAAATTGTCATTTTCATCAACAAGATTATGCTACTGCCAATAAAGGGATTTCAGCTGAAAAAGCCATTAAAGAAAACTTTATCTTAATTGACATTAGGGAAAAACAACCACAAGAACATGGCTCTCATTTATTGCATATCCCATTTTCACAATTAAACCAAGCAGTAAGCCGCTTAGATGAAAATAAAAATTATGCCCTTTTTTGTCAAAAAGGAATAATAAGCCAACAGGCTGTTCAACAATTAAGCAATTATAACTTAAATCTTTATTACATAACCGATAATGCAGATCGGATTTTAAATTTATGGCAACATGAAAAAGAAAAAAGTATTTATTAAGGGGGCAATAACACCGGCTTTTATAACCGAAAAAATTGCCAAACACCACATCAAACATTCTATTGGCGCACACAATATTTTTTTGGGTCAAGTAAGGGCCGATCAAATAAACGGTAAGAAAGTAACGGCTATAAATTATTCATGCTATGAAGAAATGGCAGAAAAAAAACTGCACGAAATCCGTGAAAATGCCTTTGCAAAATATACGCTGTCTTGCATGCATATATACCACAGTATAGGAATCGTCAAGGCTGGCGAAATAGGCTTTGTCGTATTTGTGTCAGCCAAAAGACGCAAAGAAGTTTTTGAAGCGACTGAATATATCGTCAACCAAGTTAAAGAAAAGGTGCCCATTTTCGGTAAGGAAATTTTAGAAGACTACACACATCAATGGAAAATTAATCATTAAAACACGTATTATGGTAGATATCACCGCCAAAACAAACACTTTACGAACGGCTATAGCCGAAGCCCGTGTCAAGGTAAGTTCACCTGACACTATTGATGCCATCAAAACTAATCACGTACCAAAAGGGAATGTATTTGAAATGGCCAAAGCCGCCGGTTTATTGGCTGTTAAAAATACCGCCGGTGTCATTCCCGATTGTCACCCGCTGCCGGTAGAATATACTGCGATAGATTACAGAATAGATGATTTGATCATTAGCATACAAATAACAGTCAAAACCATTTACAAAACCGGTGTTGAGGTAGAAGCCATGCACGGGGCAGCCATTACTGCTTTAACCATGTATGATATGCTGAAACCTATCGATAAACAGATTGAAATAGAAAGCATCAAACTCATAAATAAAAAAGGTGGTAAAAGCAGTTTTAGAGAAACCAATACCGACCAATTGACGGCCAGTGTCATTGTCTGTTCCGATTCTATTTATGCCGGCAAAAAAGAAGACAAAGCGGGTAAAGCTATCATAAAAAAACTAAAGGAGAGTCAAGTAAACATTAAGCATTACGAAATTATTCCTGATGAGTTGGAAATTATCCGTAAAAAAACCTTAGAATATGCCGCAGACCATAACCTCATTATATTTACCGGTGGAACGGGATTATCAAAAAGGGATGTCACCCCCGAAGCATTAGAACCCATTTTGGAGCGGCGCATCCCGGGTATTGAAGAAGCCATTCGCAGTTACGGTCAAAACCGGATTCCTTATTCCATGTTGTCAAGAAGCTTAGCCGGCACCATTGGAAACTGTTTAGTTTTGGCGCTTCCCGGATCAACCAAAGGAGCACAAGAATCAATGGAGGCTGTTTTTCCGCATGTTTTACATATTTTTAAAATTTTAAAAGGTCATCAACATAACTTGAATGTTTAATTCCGCCAAAATATTAACCGACCAATTTGATAGAGTTCACAAATATTTACGTATTTCATTGACCGAGAAATGCAACTTGCGTTGTACCTATTGCATGCCCGCCGGCGGCATACAACTGTCCCCCAAAAGTCATTTGATGAGTCATGAAGAAGTGTATCAAATAGCCAAAATATTTGTGCAAAACGGGGTGAACAAAATTCGTTTAACAGGGGGCGAACCTTTAGTCAGAAAAGATTTTACGCAAATTTTAGCCCAATTGTCCCATTTAAATGTAACCCTGGCCTTAACGACCAATGCTCTGTTAGTGGACCAATATATTGACGATTTTAAAAAGTATCATTTAAACAAAATAAATGTAAGTTTAGACTCATTAAAAGCCGGTAAATTTGCGCAAATTACACGACGAAATCAATTTCAAAAAACATACGACAATATTTTGCTATTATTAAATAACGGATTTGAAGTCAAAATAAATACCGTCTTAATGAAAGGGGTGAATGATGATGAAATATTAGATTTTATAAATTTAACCAAAGATTTAGATATAAATGTTCGTTTTATCGAATTTATGCCTTTTGATGGCAATAAATGGAATCAAAAGCAATTGGTCAGCCAACAAGAAATTATAAATATCGCCACTGAGCGATTTGGCAATAAATTAATTAAATTATCAGATGGTCCAAATTACATAGCACGCCATTTTAAAATTGAAGCTTATAAAGGGCAATTCGGGATTATAAGTTCGGTTAGCAATCCTTTTTGCGATGTTTGTGACAGAATCCGGTTGACGGCTGATGGCAAAATCAAAAATTGTTTGTTTTCTAATATCGAAACCGATTTGCTGGCCAAATTCAGGGCTGGGGAACCTCTCGAACCGCTTATTTATCAAGCTATATACCACAAAAAAGCCGTGCGCGCCGGCATGGACAATTTTGATAAACTTAAAGATCCTAACCGGCATACCAATAATAGAAGTATGACAGCCATTGGTGGGTAAATTAAGGATTTTTTCAAAAAAAAATTTTTTTATTGAAAGGTTCTTTAACTTTGAACGACTAATTTTTCACAACACGATAATTATGGCACACCAAAATAGACTTGCGCCCGAAAAATGGCTGGAAAATTATGCAGATTATCTTTATACTTATGCCCGCTTAAAATTGCCATCTAAAGAAGCGGCTGAAGATGTGGTACAAGAAACTTTTTTGTCTGCTTTTAAATCTGCCGGTAATTTTAAAGGCAACAGCAGTGAGAAAACCTGGCTGGTGAGCATTTTAAAAAGACGTATTATCGATTATTATCGAAAAGAGGCCCGTAAGCATGAACGCAATATGACATCTTATCAATTACCTTTTTATGACAATGGCGATTATCAAAATCATTGGATAGAACAACGTGCCCCCAAAAGTTGGTCAGCCGATGAAGGCTTGCAATTTGATGAGTTTCATCAAATTTTACAATATTGTCTTTCGTTATTACCACCTAAACATAAAGTGGTTTTTATAATGAAAATATTGGATGAATGTACCAATGAAGAGGTCTGTGAAGAAGTGTCTATCAGTGTGGCCAATTTGTGGACCATTATGCACCGGGCAAGGTTGCAAGTCAGGGAATGTGTTGAGAAAAAATGGTTATAAATAAATTAAAATGACGTATAAAAAAACTTTTATAAAATTAATGGACCGGACAATGCTTGATTGTGCACAAGCTACCCGTTTGATAACCAAACAATTGGATGACCGATTAAATTTGTTTGAAAAAGCCCGGTTAAAATTGCATTTATTAAATTGCAATTTTTGTTACAATTTTAAAGTTCAAAGCACAAAAATTGATGAAATACTTAAAATGACGCCAGAAAAATTAGCTGAAAATTTTAATGAAACCTATCAATTAGAACCCGGAATTAAGGACAAAATTAAGAATCAAATCCCTAAAAATAAGTAAGTTAATTTTATTTATAATCAGTATAAATAAATTTTATCAATTATTGCATTATTCACAAGAATATTTAATATATTTGACCTATCATAAACAATTAAAATCATAAACTATGAAAAAATTAATGCTTTTAGCCTTTTTAATGACCGGATTTGTATTTTTCACTTCTTGTGGAAATGACAATGCCAAAAAAGAAGCTACTACTGAACAAAAAGTAGAACAAGAACCTGCTGCTGAAAAAGAAGCCGCCAAAAAAGAAGAAGCTGCCGAAAAAGGTACTTTTGAAAACAAAGTGGACATGTTCTCACAAATGGATGCTGATAAAAACGGTGAAATTTCCAAAGAAGAATTCGTAAATATGCATGCTGCTAAATTTGCCGAAAAAGACAAAAATAAGGATGGTAAATTAAGCAAAGACGAATGTAAAATGTTCGATAAATTTAACAAAGACGGAGACGATGGTGTATCTAAAGATGAATTTACAAAAGGAGCAGAAGCTATTTTTATTATTATAGACACCGACAAAAACGGTAGTGTTTCTAAAGAAGAATTAACTGCCTTCAAAAAATCAATGCAAAAATCCGGCAAATGTGGTGAAGGAAAATGTGGCGAAAGCATGAAAAAAGAAGCCAAAGCAGCCAAAAAATGTGGCGAAGGCAAATGCGGTGAAGGCAAATGTGGTAAATAAAAATTACCGACTCTTAATATAAGGGCTGTCCGGAAATGTTCCAATTATTCATAAAATAATGGCTTCTCCGGACAGTTTTTTTATATAGTCATCTAATGAAAACAAAACCTAACAGACGAACTTTCTTAAAAGGCTTAGGGGCAACATGGCTTATGGCACAAATGCCCGTATGGCAGTCCTGTAACGAAGTGTCACCAGCGCCTGTTTTAAACGAGCAACAGTTGCTTATTTTAAAACAAAGCCTTCATATTTTGTTCCCGCCTTATAAACAGACCCCGCTGATAGAGGATTTAAATACGGTGCAGCATATTCTTTTTTATTTATCCGACCCAAATATTGATCCTGATGAACAAAAATTTGTCATAGATGGTATTAATTGGCTCAATGAAACAGCACAGGAAAACCAACAAAAAAATTTTACTGCATTAGATAAAAATAGTCAACAAAAAATAATTTCTCAAATAAAACAAGAAAACTGGGGCGAAGCATGGCTGTCCAAATTACTAACCTTAACTTTCGAGTCCTTACTCCTCGATCCGTTATACCATGTTAATATTGATGAAACCGGCTGGAAATGGTTGCATCATCATCCGGGGTTACCACGACCTAAGCATCATAATAAATATCCACTTATTTTAAATAGAAAAAAGGAAAACATTATTATTACACAACTTGACCAATTATAAAAAGATGCAAAACAAAATATATGACATCTGTGTAGTAGGCAGTGGTGCCGGGGCAGGACCTGTCATTTACGAACTTTCCAAGGCCGGTTATCAAGTCTTGGTCTTAGAAAAAGGACCATGGTATCGCACCAAAGATTTTGCTAAAGATGAAATGGTAGCCACACGTCGTAGTGTTTATACGCCCAATTTAAAAGATGAACCGCAGGTCATTGAAGATTTAAACGAAGAAGGAAAATGGGAAGCAAAATCGACCTTTGAAACTGGCCGTGATTTTTGGAATGGCAATTGTATTGGTGGCTCATCCAACTTTATGAGTGGTTATTTTTCACGTTTAAAGCCGGTCGATTTTAAATTATTATCCACCTATGGTCCCATGGAAGGCGCTAATATAGCCGATTGGCCTATTTCTTATGATGATTTAGAACCTTATTATACCAAAGTAGAGCAAATTGTCGGCATCTCCGGCAAAGTGGTACCGCATAAATTTTTAGAACCACGTTCTACGCCCGACTTTCCTTATCCGCCACTTCAAGAAAATATTGTTTCGCAATGGATAGACCAAGCCGCGGATAAGCTAAATATACAGACGATACCACTACCACGGGCTATTTTATCTCAAAAAAAAGCTGATCGCAATGCCTGTTATTACTCTAATTTTTGTGGCAGTTATGGTTGTGCATCCGATGCCAAAGGCAGTGCACGCGTGGCCCTTATTCATGACGCATTACGCACCGGCAATTGTACCATCATACCCAATGCCAAAGTTTTTCATTTAGAGACAGATGGCAATTACAGACTTAAACAAGCTTGGTATTATGATGTCAATGGACAAGAACAAGTGGTAAAAGCTAAAATATTTGTGGTTGCAGCGCAAGCTATAGAAACGTCACGTCTTTTGTTGATGAGTAAAAATAAAGAATTTCCACAGGGTTTGGCTAACAATCACGGCCAAGTAGGTAAAAATCTTTTATTCTCTGCCGGTGGCGTTGGCGGCGGCGATTTTTATTATTCGCAATTATCACCGGATATTGCGAAAGAATTGGCCAAACCGGGGGTATTTGTCAATCGGACCATACAAGAATTTTATGAATTAAAAAATCCTGACACCGGGCAACCGATGAAAGGCGGTACGGTCGATTTTTTATTTGAACACGCCAATCCGGTTTCAAAAGCTATTCGTGAAAAATGGGATGATGATGGAGATTTGCGAACGGGCATAAAACTAAAAAAACATCTATACCGGTATTTTACCAATGTGCGGAAATTAAAATTTGAAATTTTTGTCGATTGGCTTCCTACTGATAATTGTTTTGTGACTTTAAGTGAAAAAGTAAAAGATAAATGGGGCGATCCTGTAGCTAAAATTAGAGTAGGTTATCATCCACATGATTTAAAAGTGGCTGAGATTATAGCCGAAAAATCTAAACAAGTATTAGTAGAAATGGGCGCACATAACATTTATGCCGGCATCAGTGGGGCGCCGCCCAACAATTTGCAAGCGGGTGGATGCCGCTTTGGTCATAACCCTGACAGTTCTGTGTTAAATGCCCAATGTCGTGCACACGAGGTGCCAAATTTATATATAACCGATGGTAGTTTTATGCCTACAGGAGGCAGTGTTACCTATACTTGGACTATTTATGCCAATAGTTTTAGGGTTGCCGATATTATAAAAAAAGAATTAAATAAATGATTATCTTTGAAAATAAAAT
Organism: Flavobacteriales bacterium; assembly: GCA_026993355.1. Classification (GTDB taxonomy): domain Bacteria; phylum Bacteroidota; class Bacteroidia; order Flavobacteriales; family Flavobacteriaceae; genus WGBX01. The sequence continues at coordinate 22,262 of JALWTX010000016.1, forward strand.
TGTAAGTGTTTGATTTTTAAGGTTTTTTTGTTATATTTGTGATGTTAACCTTTAAAATCACATTATAATGAAAGCTATAGCATATCTTAGCTTTATAGGCTTTGTGCTTATATTGCTGCTTACCTCGGCTAAACCTGCCAACCAGACCAATTATAAATTATTGAAAAAAGTTAGCACGACATCAATCGCTGATGGTGTATATTTTAATCCACAAAAATTTTATAATAAACAATGTACTTTTTGTCATAATGATAAGGGCAGAATGGGTCCCCCAATGGGAAAAATAAAAGAGGCTTATATTAAAATTTATCCTAATAAAAAGGATTTCGTGGAAAAAATGACCCTTTTTGTCCTGAAGCCTATTGATGAAAACAGACTTATTGTCAATAACAAAGGGAAATATAAAGTAATGCCCGAAGGGATGTTTTTTGACAAAAAAAAGATTCAAAAAGTAGCTGAATATATCTATGATCATGTAGAAGTGCCGGTTTATTCCTTAAAAACCGAACCTGATAAAAGTTTGTTGCCAAAAAATAAAAACAAGGGCAAGGCCAAAATTTATAATGTCAATATTGGGCTGGCCAAAGGGGCGGATATTTGTAAAATTATGAATTTGCATGCCGTTGATTTTGATTATGCCCAATCTAAAGTAAATGCCAAAATGGCAAAACAATTAGATATGTTAGTGGTCTTTTTAAAAGCAAACCCCGAGATAAAAATAGAAATCAGAAATTACACAGATGCCCGTGGGACCGCTAAGCACAATCTTGAATTATCCAACAAACGGGCGCAAGCCATTAGGACCTATTTATTAAAAAAAGGGATTTTATCTACCCGTGTCCGGGCCAAAGGTTATGGTGAAACCAGATTATTAAACCATTGTAAAGATGGTGTTAAATGCACGGAAAAGCAACATAGCCAAAACAGAAGGACGGAGATCGTCATCATATAACTATTATGCTAAGTTTATAATATAAGCAGCCGGGTTTCTCCGGCTGATTGTATTGTAAAATGTTAAAATTCAGGTTAATAAATGTTAAAATTCATTTTTTAATTTGGAGTCTTTTATATTTTATTACATTTGCATCAAACACAAACTTTAATTATTTGCATATGACTTCACAAATTAAACAATTTGGTAAAATGTTCATGTTGGCTTTTTTGCTTTTAACTCTAAGTAAAGCACCGGCAACATTAAGAAATGAAAATTATATTTCTATTGTCGGTAACAAAGCCGGTCAGGCGTTATCCGGTGAAAAGATTTATAAAACCCAATGTGCTTTTTGTCATACCAAAGAAGAATTAATTGCGCCGGATATGAATAAAATTAAAGCAGCTTATTTAAAAAAATATAAGACCAAAGAAGCTTTTGTCAAGGCGGTTACTAAGTTTGTTGAAAATCCGGATAAAAAAAATGCCATTTATAAAGCCGGTATAGATAATTTCACGGATATGCCTAAAATGCCCTTTAAAGAAGCGCAAATCAAAGCCGTTGCTAATTATATTTATGAAACAGCAAATTTTTAAATAAAAACGGGAAAAATTTTAGAAAGCCGGTATAAGCCGGCTTTTTTAATAGACAATGATTGGTCTAATGGGATTTATAAATAAGAAAGCCAGCTCATAATGAACTGGCTTTCTTATTGTTGGCGGTCCGGACGAGACTCGAACTCGCGACCCCATGCGTGACAGGCATGTATTCTAACCAACTGAACTACCGGACCTGTTGGTTGCGTTTTGCGAGTGCAAATATAAGGCATTTATTTTAATTACCAAATAAAATTTTATTTTTTTTCAATTTTTTTTTTGCGTTACTTTGAATTATGAATTCAAGCAAAGCCTTAAACAAAAGTCTTGTCACTGGTGGTACCGGCCTTACCGGTAGTCATCTTCTCCTTTATTTGACCCGTAAAGGCGAATACCCGCGCGCCACATTCAGGCATAAAAAGCAAATTGATAAAACCTTTCAGCTCTTTAAACTTTATAGCCATCATCCGGACAACTTGTTTAAGCAAATTGAATGGGTAAAAGCAGACATAACCGATCTGACTACTTTAGATAATATTTTTGAAGATATTGCGTATGTTTATCATACAGCTGCTTTAATTTCTTTTAAAAAGAAAGATAAAGCTTTATTGCACGAAACCAATGTGGAAGGAACTAAAAATCTTTTGAATACAGCCCAATCTTATCCTGTTAAGAAATTTCTTCATGTGAGTTCAGTTGCAAGTTTAGGCCAATACGAAAATCCCATTACCGAACAAACGCATTGGAACTGGAAAGACAAACATAATCCTTACGCCTTGACCAAATATTTGGCCGAAATGGAAGTCTGGCGTGCGGGTCAGGAAGGCTTGCCGGTTGTTGTCATTAACCCGGGAGTAATACTGGGTGCCGGTTTTTGGGAAAAAGGGACCGGTCAAACCATAAAAAGAATACAGAAAGGCCTGAAATTTTATCCGCCGGGGGGTAATAGTTTTGTTGATGTTTGGGATGTGGTAAAGGTTATGTATGATTTAACCCATAGTTCTATTACCAATGAGGCATTTATTGTGGGTGCTTATGATTTGTCATTTCGACAACTATTTAATAAAATAGCCAATGTATTGGGAGTGCAGCCACCTAAAAAAGCTTTGCCTAAATCTTTAGCCTATGGCCTAAATCTATTAGGTTTATTGCCAAAACCTATTTTGCAGAGTTTTTATAAACATCCGCATTATTCATCACAAAAATTGCAATCTACTTTAAATTTTAATTTTATTCCTCTCCAGGCAAGTATCAGTAATATTATTGCACAATACAAAAAGTTCCCAAATGCTTAAGCTTTATCCGGCTAAAATGCCGTTTTTTGTCCCATTTATATTTCCATCTTTAACCTATGCTAAACCGGATAGTAATACCAAAATTTATCTTACTTTTGATGATGGTCCGCACCCGGAAATTACCCCTTGGATTTTAATGGTTTTAAAAAAATATCATATTAAAGCCAATTTTTTTTGTACCGGTGCAAATATACAAGCCTATCCGCACATAGTTAAGGAAATAATAGCGCAAGGTCATCAAATAGGTAATCACACTTTCAGTCATGTCGATGCATGGAGAACAAGTCATAAAAAGTATATACACGAAATATCAGAGACAGATCGTCTATTGCAAACCGCCGGAATATCGTCAAAATTATTTAGACCGCCTTATGGACGTCTTACGCCGGGATTAATAAAAAAGATTCAATCTTTAAATAAAGAAATAGAAATTGTGATGTGGTCCATTTTAATGGGAGATTTTAGTCGTTTTTTTGTCCCGGATTATGCGATCTCATATCTGAGTCATCATATAAAAGCAGGGGATATATTGGTTTTTCATGATAATGCGCATAGCTTCCCCCGACTTAAGCAAGTTTTAGAACCCGTCATTAATACCCTCTTAGCTAAAGGTTACCAGTTTGCAACTTTATAAAAGAAATTTTTGTCAGTTAAAACTTGGTTTATAAATTTTAACTTTGCTTTAAAAGTTAACGCCATGACCGGTATTTTTTCAGCGGCGTTTGATCAAATGCTATTGGCTTTGTTTCGCGTCTTTTTTATTATTTTGTTGGCAGGGATTTTAGTGCGAAAAAATATCATTCACAAAAACCAAATTGACGCTTTATCCCGTGTCACGGTGTTAGTCCTATTACCGGCGCTGGTTTTTGGCAATACTTTACAATTTTTTGATCCTGCTAAATTATCTTATTGGTGGATTTTACCCCTGTTAGGTGTTGCTTTGAGTTTACTGGGGCTTATATCGGCTTATGTTATTTTTTTGCCCCGGCCTCTACAACAGAAAAATTTGCTGGCAATAGCTGCCATGCAAAATGCCGGTTATTTGGTTTTGCCCATTGGACAAATTATTTATCCTACTCAATTTAAGACCTTTTCATTACTGACGTTTCTGTTTATATTGGGTTACAATCCTGTATTATGGACATTAGGTAAATATTTAATTACGTCCACCAATACATCAACTGTTCAAATAGATTGGCGAAAAATAATTACACCGCCGGCTGCCGCTAATATTATTTCTCTGGTTTTAGTTATGTTGGGCTGGCAATCTATTTTTCCTAAACCTCTTATAGATTCCATTCATTTTTTAGGTGAAGCAGCAGTGCCTATGGCCACCTTTGTGTTGGGCGCAACCTTGGGTGCCATTGTTTTTAAAGAAATGGCCTCTTGGGTAGCAATAGTAAAGGTCTTGAGCGTTAAGTATATATTGATTCCTTTGGTGGTAGTTGTGTCGTTATGGTATTTTAAAATAGGGATATCTTATCCTTTGTTGGCAGATTTTTTAGTCATACAGTCGGCAGCAGCACCAGCTACCGGTCTGATTATTCAGGTGAGAGCTTATGGCGGACAACAACAGAAAGTGGCCTCTATAATGCTCATAGCTTATGTTTTTTGTTTAATCGCTATGCCATTTTGGATTGCATTATGGCACAGCCTAAATGCCGGATTTTCTCTACTTTAGCCGGTAAGGCTTAAAATCGAATCTTTCTAGTTATACTATTTTGCTTAAATTAGCGTTTTATTATATTAGCATTTAGCCGGCTACCGGATTTAAGTAAAAATTGTAAAATGATTAAAACGACCTCTGCAAAATATTTTATTTTATCTTTATTGGTTCTTTTGTTTTTAACCCATTGTTCTACCCAACGCAATAATGTGGTCAATCGAAATTTGCATGAATTGTCGACCAAATACAATGTGCTTTTTAACGGTGAAGAAGCTTTAAATGAGTCGGTGGCAAAGATTAAGGAATCTTATCAAGATAATTTTTTCGATATATTGCCTGTTGAACAATTTAAGGCTGAATATGTCATTAGTTTACCGGGGCAAAACCCCAATAATGCCGGGCTTGAACGGGCAGAAGAAAAAGCCGTTAAAGCTATACAAAAGCATTCCATGGAAATCCATGGTGTACAAGAAAACAATCAAATTGATAAAGCCTATTTATTGTTAGGCAAAAGCCGCTATTATCAAAAACGGTTTATGCCGGCTTTAGATGCTTTTAACTATGAACTGGATAACGATTTTAATTCCGATTTGCGTCCATGGTTTAAACTTTGGAAAGAAAAAACCAACATCCGCATGGAAAACAATGTGCAGGCGGCCAGAAACTTATCTTTTTTAGGCCGGCAAAAACATCTGCCGAAGACTGTCCGTTCAGAGGCTTATGCCTATGCTGCGCAAGCCTTTATTAACTTAGATAGTTTAAAACGCGCTGCTGTCAATATGGAAAAAGCCGTAGTATTGGCCCAAAATAAAGAAAAAAAAGCCCGATATGCTTTTATAACCGCACAACTCTTGCAGCGTCAGAATTTAAAAGATTCGGCTATTCAATATTTACGACAAATTGAAATGCAAAAGCGCCCAAGAAAATATAGTCTGCAAGCCGAATTGTTGCGTTACCATTTGTCATTGGATAGCACGCAATGGCATCCGCAAATGTTACAAAATTTGTTTGCTAAGCTTAAACGTTATGAATATCATAAACTATATCCTTATATAAATTATGAAATAGGCGAAATTTACCAGAAGGAAGATAGTCTAAAGTTGGCAGTTAATTATTATACCAAAGCCGCTCATTCTTCCGATAGATTTCTCAAAGAAAAAGCATATGAAAATATGTCGCATATAGGTTTTAAACAAAAGAATTATGTGTTGGCAGGCACCTATTTAGATAGCCTTTTGCAGGTAATGCCGAAAGAAACTTTAAAATACCTTAAAACCCGGCATAAACGTAGCAATATCGATGATATTATTGTGTTGGAAAAAATAATTAAACGCAATGACAGCATTATGAAACTGGTCAATGCCGATAGCTTAACCCGTGTAAAAATGATTAATAATTATATTGACCAATTGCGCAAAAAAGAAGCTGAAGCTGAAAAAAATAGTCAAACCGGCAAAGATTATGCAGTTGTTAAACCCAAATATGCCAGTTTTTATTTTTATAACCGGTCTTTGGTTGAGAAGGGGAAAGCGCATTTTAATAAGACATGGGGAAAAATTGCCCTAAATGATTTATGGCGTTTAAAAAGTAAACAGTCTTTTGACGATCAAAGTGGCGAAAACAATCCGGATAATTCCGAAACAGCCAGCAGCAAGGTAGAAGATGAAAATGTGCCCAAAAAATATCAAGTGGGATATTATTATAAGCAAATTCCTGTCGAGCCCAAAAAAATTGATAGTATATCGGATGAATTAAATTATGCGCATTACCAAGCCGGAATGATTTATTTTGAAAAATTTAAAGAATTAGAGAAAGCAAAAGAGCATTTGAAAGAAATGCTCAATAGTCACCCAAAACCGGAATTAATTTTGCCGGCAAAATTCAATCTATATAAAATTTATAATTTGTTAGGCGACAAACTTTTGGCAGAACATTTGGCGCAAGAGATAGTTCAAAAATATCCGAAGTCTATTTATGCCGAACTAATTAAAAACCCTGGAAAAATATCTGCTCGATCAGACAAAGCTTTTCGACAAAGCTATAATAAACTTTACACTTTATTTAAAGCTCAACAATATGACAGTCTTGTTAAACAGTCAAAACCTTTACTTGTAAAATTTGGATTTCATCCCGAATTAGGCAAGATGGAATTGCTCCGCGCCACTGCCATCGCAAGAAGTCAAGGTTTGGCAGCTTATGAAAAAGCCTTAAAGAACATCATTCTAAAATATCCGAAAAGTCCTTATGAAGTTGAGGCTAAAGAACGTCTTAAATTAGTAAACCGGTATAAAAAATTACAATTTACCCATAAACCGGACAAGTCATACAAGCTTGTCATACCGGCCGATATTTATTCGCCTAAAGTAGAAAAGTTGATCGCATGTCTCAATCAAATCATTGCTAAAAACAAAAGTACACAATTGACAATTTCTAAAGATCCATTTAATGCCACACAATCTTTCGTGGTCGTTCATAATTTTTATAGTGCGCAATCTGCCCGTTTTTTTATCGATTTACTCAAGAAAAGCGCTTGTGCGCCAAAAAATTATTTTGTAATTTCGTCAGAAAATTACAAAACGCTTCAATTGACTAAAAAATTGAACGCATATAAAAAATTTATTCAAAAACAATCGCTTGACACAAACTAACAAGCTTTAAAACATTAAAAATTATGTTTGCAGAAAAGAAAAAAAATGCCAGTGAATTTTCGAAGCTTCCGAATCATATAGGTGCGACTACCAAAATAAAAGGGGATATTACCTCGCAAGAAGATTTTAGAATAGATGGTTATTTTGAAGGAAACCTATCGACCACAGGCAAAATTGTCTTAGGCGAAAAAGGACGTTTGAAAGGCAACATTAAATGTGGTAATGCAGAAATACAAGGCAGCATTTCAGGCGATTTTGTTGTCGATAACTTATTAAGCATCAAATCAACCGCCAATATTGATGGAAATGTTGTTACCAATAAATTGGCTATTGAACCCGGTGCTGTATTTAATGCCACTTGCCAAATGAAAGGGGCACAAGCCAACCAAAATGCCCAAACCAAAACCAAATAAAACGACCAAACTATTGCAGTTAACTTCCATGCCCTTTGAGATGTTTCTCATTATTTATGGTGGTTATAAGTTTGGCGCTTGGCTGGACGGGATGTATCCCAATAAAAATAATTGGTACAGTTTGGCCATGACATTGTTAGCGGTAGTATTGGCTATGGTTTATATTATTCGTCGTATACAAAAGCTGACAAAATGAGACATAAAGCCTTGGTTTGGACCTTTGTGAGCTTCTTAGCCTTTGGGTTGATTTATTTCTTACACCACTTGTTGAGCACCTTATTTGGGGTAAGTACAAATGCTTTTGTAAAGCGCTTTTATAGCTTTATAACCCTTATTTCGGCTGTCATGCTTATTAATGTGTTGGTTATTGCCATCTTTAAAAGCAGGTTTATAGGCTACACTTTCCTAATTTGGTCTATGCTTAAAGTGATGTTGGTGATGGGATTTTTTATCATTTTTGTGCTCATACCCCATTTAAAATTGGACAATAATGTCATTTTTGATATTATAATCCTTTATTTTCTATATCTTATATACGAAGTTTTATTAAGCTTGGCGCTTTTAAAAGAATAAATTCAAATTTATATATCTATTATTCATATTCATTAATGCCGTATAAAAGTTCTTTCATTTTACTGCCGTTGATTTCTACAGGGCGATAAGCCAAATTGAATTTTTGAATGGACACATCTATATCCGCTTTGAGTTTGGTGTATGCCGGCGGCAGACTGCTACGGCATTGGCGTTCGTTTTCGTAGCTGTTTAAAATGATTTTAAACTTTTGGTAGTATTGCACGCCTTGGTCTATAAAGCTATTGTATTCATTGATAAATTGCAAAAGCTTATCAATAGGAAAGTTCAAATTGATAAGCATGCGCTGGTAAGCAATGACTTTGCTGCTGTCTTGCTGTAAAGTTTGCATTTTGTCGAGATACGCATCTAATTTTTCACGAATACTTTCCCAATCATCATTTTCACGACATTGTTTTAAAGGCGTTTGATACCCCACCGGCTTGGTATAAGCCACAAACAAACGCTCAATGTCCTCTATTATTTTTTGGTTGGTTTTTTGCAAAAAGCTGGTTTCAAAATAAATGGTTTTCAGGTCGTTGTTCATGCGAAGCGTAAAATCCAAGATGCATTGGATATTTTCTAGTTCGGCTTGTTTTTCTTCGGGTTTGGCATCGGCACTAAACAAACCTATAAATAGGTCAATGGTAGAAGTGTACATATTTTGTCCCAACAGATTAGTTAATTTTAGACGTTCCCTTTTATCGGTTTTATTTTTGATGAGTTCTTTAACCTTTTCAAATTCCGGATAGTTATTGGGGTTGGATATTTTGTTGATTTCGTTAAAGGTGACCAAAGACGAAAAATGATGGTCCAAACTCAAAACTTTTTCATACAAGAGTTTGATAATGGACAGCCCTTTGATATACCGGATTTTTTGAATATTAGACCGTTCGCTGTCTGCAAGTGCCTTGAGTTGTTGTTGTAGGGCATCTTTTTGTATCAACAAGTTGACTTTTTCTTCCAAGTTGGTGGTTTTGGATAAAGCTTGCCGGGTTTGTTGCAGACGTTTATAAATATCTTGTTTTCGTATTTGATAAGTTGCTTTGACCCTGCGAATGGCGCTGATCATCTCATCAACTTTATGGTTGATAGGGTCTTTGTCCGGCGGGGCTGCCATAGCGGTTTGCATTGCCCATAGCAACAGGACAAACAGATATATCTTGGGTTTCATAGTTTGGTTGTTTTGGTGTTTGTCTGATTACTTTTTTCCATCGATGAAAAAAGTAACAAAAAAATCTATCAAGACGAAACTTTTCCAAATTTCTTAGGTTTCTCTACCTAAACAATCTGAACTCGCACGAGTATTTATGCTTTATGCTTTAATCATGTTTTGAAATAAATATAAATTTAAACTTTGTTTAAGACTTTGTTATGCTCAAACAGCAGATTGTTTTTAACGTCCGTGAAACTTGAAATTTATAGAAAAGCTTCGTACGGCCAGGTGATATTTGTTTGACTTGTGACCTTTTATCTTAAAGCTAATAGGTTTTCGTTGTTTGAAACTTATAGTATTTCTGGAAAAAAATTATTAACCTTAACCGATATAGGTTCAAAAAATCACTTAAAAACAAGTGTAACGCGCAACAGATAAGCCTCTTTGGTTACGATGATGGGATAGACGCCTTTTTTGATATAGACTTTACCTTTGAGTCCCAGTTGTTGCACCACATCGGGTGGCAAGGGATTGTCATAGGTAAAGCGGTATTGCATCTTGCCTTTGTGTCGTTGTTCCGACAAGAGTTTATCTGTATTTCCCTTTCCGAGTTTTTGTTTATCAAGTCTGATTAACAATTCCCGGGTTTTAGGTTGGTAGCTTAGTTGGGTATCTTTGGGGGCTTTGTTTGCCGTATCCATACTGCACACGTCAGCACTTACCTCACAAGCCGGTCCCGACCCGAAAGTGATATGCGCCGCCGTTTGCGGCGCTTTCACTTGGGCGTATGTTAGTAACTGCCAACCTAGTATAAGGTAGATTAGGAAACTATTAAAAGACATTAGTCTTATTTTTTTCTATTTTTTTTATAAAAATAAGATAACATTAAGGCTATAAATAAACCAAAAATAAGTCCTTTTACAAAATCTGTCCAAAAATCTCCATTAAAAATTAATAAATAAGTCATAATATAATATGTTATTTTTAAAAAATCCAATCTCCTAAATAGGTTCCAGCTGCAACAGCAGAAGACCCAGCCGCAACTACACCTGCACCAGGTCCGGTAGTAAGTGCTCCGACTACTGCTCCGGCAATGTCTGCCCCGATTATCCCTCCAATAGGACTTTTAGATGAAGCTCCTCCTAATGATTCCCATTTACTTTCATTATTCATCCAATATATAGCTGAATTATATGCTATTGCAAGTATTTTAAGCAATTCTTCTTTATCTTTTTTTGTGAGTTTACTTGTTTTGCTAATATCATTTACCATTTTAGAAAGATTATTTAGCTTTAATGTAGTTCCATATCTATAAATATCTTTTAAATAATTTTGATAAATAGAACTTTTATTGCTTTTTTTAAATTCTGGAAATGTTGGTAATGTTCCGATTGGAAATGGTGGATTTGTTCTAGGTGGAATTCCAATATGTTGTTCTACCCAAGATATATCAACATTATTTTTACTTTTATTGAAATTTTCCGAAATTAGATTAGTTACAAATTGTTTATAGTTTATTTTTTTATAACCATTGGATTTGTCATTTTTTAATTTAGAAATCATGGCAGAAAGTTGAGAATAAGCATCAGATAGCACTTGATTATGTTTTACGCCTACATAATTATACGGATTATTCTTTTGCCCGTAATTAAACAAAAAAGCCAATAAAGCTATCAATGTAATTGTGTGTTTTAAATTTTTCATAATACTACGTTTTTTAGTTAATATTTAGTTTAGATACACCGGATAGTTTTACTTCATTTCCGGTTTAATGGAAGTTTCTCGGTAATCTAAACTTTGGTCTGCTTGACAGATTTACTAAAAAAATGTATCTTTGTCTTGCTAAACCAAAGTTTAGTGTTCTGTGGGAAAGCAAAATCGTATCATTCCCGTGAGTCGATTGCTTTCCCTTTTTTTGTGTTGTTGGTTATATTTCTTGCATAAGGTTTAGGTTTTTATTAACATTTTTACGCTAACAAACGTACATAAAAAAACAAGGCTTGTCAAGTGTGTTGTTATTTTTTACGGGTATTTTATTTTGAAAACAAGGTGTTTATCCTTGTGTTAAATTTGTAAATGATTAACTGTCAATTTAATATAATTTTTTTAAGTTTTTTATAAGTATTGTAAAATTCGCAATAGGGCAAGGGAAAGTTTAATATAAATTGCGTTATTCGTAATATTTTAACGGAATTATTGAGTCAGGGGGGGAGTTTAAGTCTCTTTTATCTCAATTTTTTATAAAAAACAGCCGATTTTTGTTAAACTATTAAGAAATTAAGGGTTTAAGATGGTAAATTTTTAATTGACATTATTAAGTTCAACAACAGAACCGGTCACTTCGGTACATCCCGATTATCATCGGGACACTTAGTGAGCTATGTTTTCAATTTCTCAATTAAAACCACATAAAGACACATAAGACTACAAAAGAAAAATCTTAATTGAATTTTGAGATTTCTCACTACGTTCGAAATGACACCGGACATCAAAAACCTGGTATCCTATGAAGCAGCCTGTCATTTGGTGTACCCCTTGCAATAACAAATCACTTTTTCTATTGCGCTTTTTCTTGTTAGGTCCTTTGTCCAAACGACAGGCTGTTTCCGGTTTTTTTGCTTCAATAATTAGGCTATTTCGCCATCAATGCTTCAATTTCTTCCACCGTAATCGGAATGTTTTTCATTAAGTTAATGGGTTCGCCTTCTTCTTGAATAACATAATCGTCCTCGATGCGGACCCCGATACCTTCTTCGGGAATATAAATTCCGGGTTCAACAGTAAAAACCATACCGGCTTGCATGGGTTCTTCGAGTATGCCGTAATCATGCGTATCTAATCCCATGTGGTGCGATGTGCCGTGCATAAAATATTTTTTATAAGCAGGCCATTCCGGATTTTCATTTTTGATATCTTCTTCGGTCAGTAAGCCTAATTTTATCAATTCCTTTTCCATAATTCTGCCCACTTTATCTTGATATTCAGCCCAAATAACCCCCGGCTTTAACATTTTAGCGGCGGCATCTTTAACGCGCAAAACGGCTTCATATACTTCTTTTTGACGGGGCGAAAATTTGCCGTTAGCCGGTACGCAGCGGGTCATATCCGATGCCCAGTTGCCATATTCCGCTCCGACATCCATCAATATTAAATCGCCATCTTTAATTTCGGCATCATTTTGAATGTAATGTAACACATTGGCATTGGGACCGCTGGCAATAATGGGCGTGTAGGCAAAACCCTTAGAACCCTGACGCAAAAATTCATGGGCAAATTCGGCTTCCAATTCGTACTCTTTCATGCCGGGGCGGACTTTGTCCAAAACCCGTCTAAAACCGGCTTCAGTGATGTTACATGCTTTCTGAATTTGCGCTATTTCTTCCGGTTCTTTAACGCTGCGTAAGCGTTGCAAAATAGGATTGCTTCTCTCAAATTTGTGCCCGGGAAACATTTTTTTTGCTTTCTTTATAAAACGATCTTCACGCGTTTCAACTTCAGTATCGGCGCGGTAATGTTCATTGGTATTAATGTAGATCCGTTCCGCCTGAAAAGCTAATTTTTTTAATAAAGAATCAAAGTCTTGCAACCAATGGACATTTTGGATGCCGGTAAGTTCGGTGGCTTTTTCTTTGGTCAACTTTTCGCCTTCCCAAACTTTAATATGGTCGTTAGTTTCTTTTAAAAAAAGAATTTCACGATTATTAGGATCCGGCGCATCCGGAAACAAAAGTAAGATGCTTTCCTCTTGATCAACACCTGTCAGATAAAAAATATCTCGATGTTGGGCAAAGGGCAAGGTGCTGTCTGCACTGATAGGATATATGTCATTTGAATTAAAAACCGCAATAGATTTGGGTTTCATTTGCGCCATAAATTTTTGGCGATTTTTTTTATATAAACTTGCGGGAAGGGGTTCGTATCTCATAATCGAATATTTTAAAATTATGGATAAAATTACGCTTTTTTAAGTTTTTAGCGACTATAATTTTTGTAAAATTTTCGGGATACTTTACAAATTTAAAATGTAAAGATGCTTTTATTGATGTAATTCCGACAGAGATCCACAATAGCTGGTTTAATGAGGAATCCGGTATTATTTCAAACGCCAAACGGTCATTTCGAACGTAGTGAGAAATCTTGATTTCTTTACCTGATATTTCTCAGTCATTATTTCTTTGAAATGCCTGACTACTTCATATTTCATATGGTTTGTTTGATGCTATTTGTCATTTCGAACACCCCGGCTTTTGTCGGGGAGGAGAAATCTGCTAACATAGCTATATATGAGATTTCTCACTACGTTCGAAATAACACACGGCATCTAAGCACCCCTGTCATTTCAAAGGAAGAACGACTGAGAAATCTCTTGTCCTTTCGACAAAGTTCCGACCACAAGTCAGAACGCCAAGAAATCTCAAGTTCTTATCAAGAAGAGATTCCTCCCCGATAAATCGGGACAAGCTGTCGCTACGCTCGCTTGAAAAGACAGGCGATTTTATCGCGCAAAATAACTTATGAAATACTTTGACCGTTTGGCACGTCTTCATCCGGATTGACAAAGACCAATTTACCTTGGGCATTTTCAGTCATCAATATCATCCCTTGACTTTCGACACCACGTAATTTACGAGGTTTGAGATTGACCAAAACCAAAACTTTTTTACCAACAATCTCTTCGGGTTTAAAATGTTCGGCTATACCGGACACAATGGTGCGTTGGTCTATGCCGGTATCGACTTTCAGCACCAGCAATTTTTTGGCTTTGGGCATTTTTTCGGCTTCTAAAATAGTCGCCGTACGAATGTCCATTTTCATAAAATCATCAAAACTGATTTCGTCTTTTTGCGGCGCGACTTCACGGTTATCCAGTTCGTTTTGTTTTTTGGTATCTAAAAGTTTTTGCACTTGTTTTTGCACGGTTTCGTCATCAATTTTTTCAAACAACAATTGCGGTTCGCCAAGTTGATGCCCGGCCGGCAACAAAATGTCTTTGTCAGCCGCATCGTCCCAGCTTAACTCACCGGGCAGTTGTAACATGGCTTTGAGTTTTTGCGCCGTAAAAGGCAGAAATACATCGCCCAAAACCGCCAATGCCGCGGCTATTTGATTGGCGACAAACATAATGGTTTTTACACGTTCGGGGTTGGTTTTTACTTGTTTCCAAGGTTCTTCGTCAGCCAAATATTTGTTGCCCAAACGAGCCAAATTCATATATTCGGAAAGTGCTTCTCTAAAACGGTAACGCTCGATGAGTTGTCCTATTTTTTCGGGGTGCGTTTTAATTTGCGCTAAGACTTCTTTATCCGTTTCGGTCATGGTTTCGGGTTGCGGAATAACCCCATCATAATATTTTTTGGTCAGTACCATAACGCGGTTGATAAAATTACCGAGATTGCCGACTAATTCGCTATTGTTACGGGTTTGAAAATCTTTCCAAGTAAAATCATTATCCTTCGTTTCGGGCGCATTGGCAGTCAAAACATACCGCAAAACATCTTGCTTCCCGGGAAATTCTTCCAGATATTCGTGCAGCCAAACTGCCCAATTTCGCGAGGTCGAAATTTTGTCGCCTTCCAAATTGAGAAATTCGTTAGCCGGCACATTTTCGGGCAGAATATAATCGCCATGTGCTTTGAGCATTGCCGGAAAAATAATGGTATGAAAAACGATATTGTCTTTACCTATAAAATGTATGAGTTTGGTGTTTTCATCTTTCCAATAAGGCTGCCAATCTTTGCCGGTTTTTTCACTCCACTCTTTAGTCGATGAAATATACCCGATAGGCGCATCAAACCAAACATATAAGACTTTGCCTTCGGCACCTTCGACGGGTACCGGCACGCCCCAATCCAAATCGCGGGTTACGGCACGCGGACGTAAGCCGTCGTCCAGCCATGATTTGACTTGCCCCAAAACATTGGGTTTCCAGTCCTCTTTATGCCCTTCGAGTATCCACTCGCGCAGCCAATTTTCGTAGCGATCCAGCGGCAAATACCAATGTTTGGTCTCTTTAACCACCGGCTTATTACCCGATATGGTCGAAACCGGATTGATCAATTCCATAGGACTTAAAGACGAGCCGCATTTTTCGCATTGGTCGCCGTAGGCGTGTTCGTAACCACATTTAGGGCAAGTGCCGGTTACAAAACGGTCGGCTAAAAACTGCTGTTCTTGTTCGTCGTAAAGTTGTTGGGTGGTTTGCTCAATAAACTTGCCATCTTCGTAAAGTTTTTTAAAAAAACCGGCGGCTGTTTCGTGGTGCAAGGGCAATGATGTCCGGCTGTAATTGTCAAAAGCAATACCGAAGTCTTCAAAAGATTTTTTGATTATTGCGTTGTATTTATCGACTACTTGTTGCGGTGTAACCCCTTCTTTTTTGGCACGGATGGTAATAGGCACACCGTGTTCGTCCGAGCCGCAAATGTATATGGCATCGTTACCTTTGGCTTTTTGATAACGGGTAAAAATATCTGCCGGAATATAAACGCCTGCCAAATGGCCGATATGTACCGGTCCGTTGGTATAAGGCAAGGCTGCTGTAATGGTATAACGTTGTTTTTGAGACATGCTTTTTGTTTTGAACTACAAAAATACAATAAGTTTTGAGATGTAGAAGTGGAAATATTGGCAATTTTATTTAAACATCCGGTGTCAAATTGGCTCAAAATCAGCCGATTTGTCAAGGTTTTGCGCTTTGGAATATTTTTTGAATTTTGCAAAACAGAACCCCTAAAACTTAAAATTATGGCTCACATTTATGGAAAAGTTAATACCATTGATGACATCAGTCGTATTAACTGTATCATTAGAGATGAAATGCTTCATGTAGACTCAGAAGCCGAGTTGACTGAATTAAAAAAACGCAGTGATTACCTTTGCACATTGACGTATTCACCTTTTTGGAAAAAGAAATTTGGTGAGGAAATAGAAAAGGTGCGTGAACGGGCTATGGCCGAGAATTATGTAACGGTGATGGAAGCCAATGATATGGCTAAATATCATGGTTGGGAAAAAACGTATAAACCTTGGGGCGAACCTAAGGATGATATAGAAGCAGCGGTAAAAGCCATCCCCAAACAAGTGGTAAGTGAGCTGACTGAAACCATTATTGAAATGGAGTTGTCAACAGAAATATTGGAAAAATTGCGTCAATTGTTCTGTGAATTGCGGGCTGCGGCTTTGGTTTGTGAAGATGTCGATTGTTTAAACAAAATCAAACGTTCGGTTGATGTGGTTTCCGCACTGCCGCATTTAGAGAGTTTTACCCAACATTTTTCTGAGGAGGTGTTGACTCAAATAGATGAGTTGATCAATGTTGAAAAAGAACGTTCCATTGAATTATTTAATATTATTGCGCAAGTTCACAATTATGATGTTCAATACGGCTTGGCAGATGTCGGTGATGAAACAGCTGCCCGTGCGGTTATTGATAAAGTTATGGACGAAGAAAGCAAAGCCGATACTTATATTCCGACAGAAGCCAAGTATAAAGGGCCGGCAAAAGTTCTTTGGTTGGTTTACTATTTACCTTCCAGAAAACGCGAATATGCCAAACGCATCTATTTGCCGGGGACTTATCGCAATTTGCATATAGAAGGACCGGCTGAATATTATAACCGTTTTGGTAATCCGGTTTACGGTTTGTTGATTACCTACCAAACTTCCATCAAGCCGACGGTGATTCATGTACACGGACGTGAAATACAACTACCCGAACGCTGGGTAACCAAAAAGAAAATTGTGCCGGTGCCAGAAACGGCTCAAAATATAAGAATTACCGAAGAAAAACCCGAATCGGCAATGGATATCGCTTAAGTATATATTCATAGTTATCTCGTCCCGTTACTACCTGTGTAACGGGATTTTTTTATTTTAAAGAGTTTTTATAACTTGCTGAAAATAATTAGTTTTTATGCAAAAACTGTGGTTTTTAAGTTTACTGTTTTTATTTATGGCATGTCGTAGTACTTCAAAACCGGCTTATTTCGCTATACCTAAAGAATGGATGGCTCCGCCATCGCTTCATAAGGGAGATTCTATTTTATATGTGGCCCCGGCAGGCTATGTTGATGCCGGTAAAAAATACATGGAACGGTCGGATTCACTCTTAAAAAGCTGGGGTTATGTGCCTGTCTATCCCAAAAACTTATTCCGTAAACATTTTATTTTTGCCGGAACTGATCAAGAACGTTTAGAAGAGTTGCAATCTGCTTTGGACCGTCCGGATATTAAAGCTATTTGGTGTGCTAGAGGTGGTTATGGCAGTGTTAGAATCATTAATAAGCTGGATTTTAAAAAATTTAAAAAACATCCTAAATGGTTGATTGGTTATTCAGATATTACGGTCTTACATGTATTATTACATAAATATGGTTTTCAGTCGGTACATGCATTCATGCCAATTAGTTTAACCCATCATCGTCCCAACAGAAAGGCGGCTATCAATAGCTTTAAAAAGTTTTTGGAAGGAGAGCATTTACATTATGAATTTAAAGCTGATAGTTTAAACAGGGGCGGAAAAGCAACGGGGGTCGTTGTAGGCGGCAATTTATCATTATTGGTAAGTTTATTAGGTTCGTCTTATCAATTAAATCCTAAGGGTAAAATTTTATTTTTAGAAGATGTCGGTGAATACTCGTATTCATATGACAAAATGTTGTATGCTTTGAAAAATGCCGGCTATTTTGAACATTTAAAAGCTTTGATAATAGGCGGCACAGGCACAAAAGATGATGATGAATTTATTGGCGAGAATATTCGTCAAATGATTTTAAAACATGTCAAAGGCAAATCTTATCCGGTTATTTTTAATTTTCCGGCAGGTCATATTGTCGATAATCGCGTTCTTATTTTTGGTCGTAAAGCCCGTTTAAAAGCCGGGAAGAATAAAGTTATTTTTGACCAATGAGTTGCCCTGAAGCAGTTTTTGATTTAACTTTGTACAAAAAACTATGAAAGCCTCTTTTGATCTCAGTATTTATCCCCTACATAAAGATTTTGAAAAACCTATTAAGGATTTTATCCGGGCACTCAGAAAAACGCCTTTTGAGCTGATAGAAACACCTTTAAGTACCCAAATATATGGTGATTATGTCGAAATTATGCAATGGTTGACTGAACATTTGGGTGAAACTTTCGAAAATGAAGACCATTGTGTTGTTACGCTTAAAATATTGAAAGGTGACCGTAGCCAATATAAACCTTTTAAAGATTGAGTTTTATTACCGTCCTAAAATTTTAGTATTAAAATCAGCGGTAATTTGTACATCGATAAAAACCTTTTGATTTAGGACTTGATCGGTACTAACAATTAAAAACAATTTAAATGCCTCTTTTTTAAAATAGTCACTCAAGTTGTCAGATAAAAAGTTTAATTCAATCGATTGGCTTTGCTGATCTGTTAAATCATTGATCCAGGCAATACGGACTTTGGGCAAATTGTCAGCTTCAATATATAATGCGGTATCTGTTAAAAAATCTAAATTTAGCTGTGAGACGTTATTGTTTAGTTGCGGGTTAATTTCAAGTTTTATTTTTTTTAGACGGACCTCTTCTAATAAATCTTTAGACGCATGATTATTTTCAAATATCCGGTCATCTACATTTAATTCCACTTCCTCTAATGATAATGGTATTTCAGCCGGTTGGTCGGCGGGTATTTTGAAAGTCGCGGTATAATCCGTACTAAATTGTACCTCTTGATCAATTTTATCGCAAGCTGACAAAGTAAGAAATAAAAAGCTCAATATCAGTAATTTTTTCATAAATTTGTTTTGTGTTAATCTTTTAAAAAAAGGATTACAAAGATATGTTTTTTTGCGCAAAAATCTTTGGTCTATTATATTTTTTATGAAAGAAGACTTCTTACATTACATTTGGCAAAACGGTTTTTTTGATCATTTAAAATTGCAAACAACCTCCAATGAACCGTTAAAAATAATCCGAAGCGGTTTTCATAATCCGGATGCCGGACCTGATTTTTTACAAGCTCAAATTAAAATAGGGGATGTTTTGTGGGCCGGTCATGTAGAAATACACAAAAATGCTTCGGACTGGTATGCACATGGTCATGAAAAAGATCCGGCTTATGACAATGTTATTTTACACATAGTTTATGACGATGATATGCCTGTTTATGATATACAAAACCGTCAAATTCCGACCTTAGACATCTCGCGTTATATTTTAAAAGATATTGTTAAGAATTATAATAAGTTGATTAAAAATAAGACTTTTATTCGCTGTCAAAATGAATTGGCACAAGTTGATGCATATGTCTTGTTTCATTATAAATACCGTTTGTTTTTAGAACGTTTATATAACAAAAACGAACAAATTAAAAAACAACTGCTGGAAAGCCAAAACAATTGGGAGCAGATTTTCTATCAGACTTTACTCACTTATATGGGTGGACCGGTCAATAAAGAAAGTTTTGCTTTAATAGGCCGGTTGCTGCCTTTTGGGATATTTGCTAAGTATCAAGACCGGCTTTTAAGTTTAGAAGCCTTACTTTTCGGGGTAGCCGGTTTACTACATGAACCCAAATACGATCATTATTACCAACGCTTGCAACATGAATTTTTGTTTTTAAAGAACAAACACAATCTGGAAACATTGCCTGCAGGTGCCGTTAAATTTCACCGCTTACGTCCGCCCAATTTTCCTACGCTACGCTTGGCGCAAGTTGCTCGTCTTTTTTATCAAACCGATCATTTGTTTGAAAAATTAATGCAAATTGAAGCGGTCGGAGAGGCTTATACTTTGTTACATTCTACTGCTTCAACATATTGGGACACCCATTACAATTTTGATAAAATAACTAAAGCAAGAAAGAAAGCCATTGGTACAAGTTTTATCGATATATTGTTAATTAATGTTGTTATACCCCTAAAATTTGCTTATCAAAAATATAAAGGAAAAATTAATCATGATAACATATTGTCTTTAATGGAAAAAATTCCTCCCGAAAAAAATAAAATCATCAATACATTCCAACGTTTAAAATTTCCGGTGAATAATGCTTTGGATACACAAGCCGTTATTCAGCTATATCAACATTATTGTCATCCATTTAATTGCTTATCGTGTGATATTGGACATAAAATCATCAAAAAAGGCTTGGCTTAAGCAAAGGAGATTGGCTTTAGACATTAATTTTAAAATATGTATTTTTACCAAATATATTTAAACTTAAATTTTTAAACGTTTACTCAATGACAATTGAAGAAATAAGATATTTTTTGGCCAAAAACGGTTTTGACGTTTCTACACGCTTGGCCGACAAATTTGGTTTTAGGGTGCAGCATGTCAGGTTATTTTTTATTTACGCTTCATTTTTAACGCTTGGTGCTTCTTTTTTGATTTATCTTATATTGGCTTTTGCTTTAAAGGTCAAAGATTTTTTTCATCAAAAAAGACCTTCGGTTTTTGACTTATGATGAAACATTTTAGAAACGAACTCATTTTAGCCGCTTTATTGTTTGTCAGTCTGATTAGC
This sequence comes from Flavobacteriales bacterium, assembly GCA_026993355.1. Lineage (GTDB taxonomy): Bacteria > Bacteroidota > Bacteroidia > Flavobacteriales > Flavobacteriaceae > WGBX01. The sequence continues at coordinate 43,034 of JALWTX010000016.1, forward strand.
TTGGGCACTTTAGGTTATCATTGGTCGCAAAATTACAATTGGATTGATGCCTTATATATGACTGTTATTACCGCTACAACGGTAGGTTTTGGCGAAGTACATCCCTTAAATGCAACCGGGAAAATACTCACTATTATTCTTATTTTGGCTTCAATTGTGATATATGCCTACACTATTACAGTGGTTACGGAATATGTCATTGGAGAAAATATTTTTATCAAACTGATTAAAAAACGTATGGAAAACAGAATTAAAAAATTGACAGATCATGTCATTATTGCCGGCTATGGACGCACTGGACAACAAGCAGCCAAAAAACTGAAGGATTATAATAAGAAAATGGTCATTATCGATTTGAAAAAAATTGATGATGAGCATTTAATTGATGATGAAAATGTTTTTTGTTTAGAAGGCGACGCCACCGATGATGAAACTTTGTTAAAGGCGGGCATCAAAAAAGCCGGTAGTCTTATTACGACCCTTCCTACCGATGCCGACAATTTATTTGTGGTACTATCGGCTCGCCAATTAAATCCGAAATTGAAAATTATAACACGTGCTGCCAATGAAACAACCGCCAATAAAATGAAATTGGCCGGTGCTAACAAAGTTATTATGCCCGAAGTTATCGGTGGCGAATTTATGGCTTCCTTGGTTGTTACGCCTAATTTAGTTGAGTTTCTAAATGCTCTATCTTTAGAGGATGTTAATCATAAAACCAATTTGGAGGAAGTTTTGTTTCAAGACCTGCCAACGGAATATCAGGGTAAAAGTATTGCCGAATTATCGCTGCGTCGCAAAACAGGTTGTAATGTAATTGGGTATAAAACACCTGATAACCAATATATTATTAATCCTTCGGCTGACACGAAATTAGAAAAAGGTTCTGCCATTATAGTTTTGGGACAACCGGATCAAATACAGAAATTAAGTCAATTTTTTAAACTACACGAATAAGCTATTTTTATTAAATTTGCAAAAATGAGAAGTACAAGCAAGCAGTTTGGCTTGCTTTATTTTTAAAATATGTATTTATGAAAACAATCAAACAAATAATAAATTCCCATCAATTAAATCAACCGGTAGAGGTTAATGCATGGGTCAAAACCTTTAGAAATGACCGTTTTATTGCGGTAAATGACGGCTCTACCATTCAAAACTTACAATTAGTCATCGATCCGGAGAAATTTGATGAAAAAATCCGGAAAAAAATTAATACCGGTGCTGCCATTCATGCCAAAGGGAACTTGGTCGAAAGCTTGGGTAAAGGCCAAAAAGTTGAAGTTTTAGTGGATGATTTGGAAATATTAGGTGAATCGGACCCGGAAAAATTTCCCATTCAACCCAAGCGGCATAGTTTGGAATTTTTAAGAGAAAAAGCGCATTTGCGCCCACGTACCACATTATTTGGCGCTATTATGCGCATCCGTAATACAACAGCTTTTGCGGTACACAAATATTTTCAAGAAAATGATTTTCTTTATGTCAATACGCCTATTATTACCGGTGCTGATGCCGAAGGGGCCGGCGAAATGTTTCAAGTAACGACCTTAGACCTCAATAACCCGCCTCGTAATGAAGCCGGAGAGGTGGATTATAAACAAGATTTTTTTCATCATAAAACCAATTTGACGGTTTCGGGACAACTGGAAGCCGAAACATATGCGATGGCATTGGGCAAAGTTTATACCTTTGGGCCGACTTTTAGAGCTGAAAATTCAAATACAACCCGTCATTTAGCCGAATTTTGGATGATTGAGCCGGAAGTAGCTTTTATGGATTTGCATGGGGATATGGATTTGGCTGAAAGTTTTGTCAAGTTTATTATCAAAGAAGTTTTGGATAAAAATTATGATGATCTTCAGTTTTTAGAACAACGTCTTAAAAACGAGGAAAAACAAAAACCCCAAAATGAGCGGAGCGAATTAGCTTTAATAGAAAAATTACAGTTTGTTTTAGACAATAATTTTATTCGTCTTAGCTACACTGAAGCCATTGAAATATTAAAAAACTCCAAACCCTATAAAAAGAAAAAATTTAAATATCCGGTTGAGTGGGGTGTCGACTTACAAAGTGAGCATGAACGCTATTTGGTCGAAAAACATTTTAAAAGTCCGGTTATAATTTATGATTACCCCGCCAAAATTAAAGCTTTTTATATGCGTTTAAATGATGACGGCAAAACCGTACGAGCCATGGATGTTTTATTTCCGGGCATAGGCGAAATCATTGGTGGATCACAAAGAGAGGAACGCTTGGATGTGCTTTTGAAAAAAATGGCCGATTTAGGTGTCGATCCGGAAGAATTATACTGGTATGTAGATACACGCCGCTTTGGGACGGCAGTTCACAGCGGATTTGGTTTGGGCTTTGAACGTATGGTGCAATTTGTTACCGGAATGGGCAACATTCGAGATGTTATCCCTTATCCGCGTTTCCCCGGCAATGCATCTTTTTAAGTTTAATTATAATAACCGAATCTGATAGAAGCGATATGAAATATAATAGAATTCTTCTCAAAATAAGTGGCGAGTCTTTGATGGGCGAACAAACTTTTGGTATTGACCCGGATAAAGTAGACGATTTTGCCTGGCAAATTAAAGCTATTTTTGATCTTGGTGTCGAAATTGGCCTGGTTGTCGGTGGGGGCAACATTTTCAGAGGCTTATCACAAGCCGGCAAGCAAATGGAACGGACACAAGCTGATTTCATGGGAATGATGGCTACTATTATTAATGCAATGGCGATCCAAAATAGTTTGATGCAACATGGCCTAAATGCCCTTTTAATGAGTGGTCTAAAAGTTGAAAAGGTGGCTGAAGAAGTCCGGCCGTTGAAAGCCAAACAAGCTTTATCTGCAGGACAACCCGTGATTTTTGCAGGCGGAACAGGCAATCCGTTTTTCACTACCGATACCGGTGCCGTATTACGTGCACTTGAAATTGATGCTGACGCTATTTTAAAAGGCACACGTGTTGATGGTATTTATGATAAAGACCCCGAAAAATTTTCTGATGCCGTTAAATTTGATCAAATTAGCTACGATGAAACCTTACAAAACGAATTAAAAATAATGGATGCCACGGCATTTGCCTTAGCCAAAGAAAATAAATTGCCTATCATCGTATTTAATATGGATAAGGCGGATAATCTTGTTAAAATAATTAAAGGCGAAGCTATTGGCACTATGGTAAACTAGACATTATGACCTAAATATTTGGCTAATCGACCTGAAAATAGTAAGTTTGTTCACCAAAATAAAATCAATTATGAATAACATAAAATTAAAACTTACTATTCTTAATTTCTTAGAATTTTTTGTATTTGGTGCTTGGCTATTGTCATTTGGTAAATATATGTTTGCCACTTTGCATTTTACCGGCACACAAATCGGTGCTGTGTTTATGACTTTAGGTCTCGCCTCACTTATTATGCCCGGTATCATGGGGATTATTGCCGACAAATGGTTAGGTCCCAATAAGCTTTTTGCTATTTTACATATTTTGGGCGCCGTTTTGCTTTACTTTTTGGCTCAACAACAGACGTTTGACGGTGTCTATCTGTTTACCTTACTATATCTAATGCTGTACATGCCTACCATTGCATTAGACAATACCATTTCTTATTGTATTTTAGAGCGTAACAACCTCGATGTCGTCAAAACTTTTCCTCCTATCAGAGTTTGGGGTACTATCGGTTTTATTCTGGCCACATGGATAACCGATTATTTTGGATGGGGTATTAATCAATATCAATTTTATTTTGCAGCGGCAGCTTCTTTAATTTTAGGTTTATACACATTCTTATTGCCTGATTGTCCGGTCGAAAAAAACAGCGAAAAAAAATCATTGGCACAAGCTTTGGGTTTAGATGCTTTGGTGCTTTTTAAGGACAAAAAAATGGCTATTTTCTTTATTTTTTCCATGCTGTTAGGCGCAGCCTTGCAAATAACTAATATGTGGGGCGAAGCATTTTTGCATGATTTTGGTAATAACCCATTGTTTAAAGATACTATTATTGTAAAGTATAACGGCTTTGTCATGTCCCTTTCACAAATATCCGAAACCATTTTCATTTTGACCATTCCTTTCTTCCTGAAACGTTTCGGTATTAAAAAGGTGATGATTATGAGTATGCTGGCTTGGTTATTACGTTTTGGTTTATTCGGCATCGGCAGTCCGGTTGGTATTGGTGCGGTCGCCATTATACTTTCAATGATTGTCTATGGCATGGCTTTCGATTTCTTTAATATTTCCGGTTCATTGTTTGTCGAACAAGAAACGAACCCAAAAATCCGGGCATCGGCACAAGGGCTATTTATGATAATGACCAATGGCTTAGGCGCAATGATTGGTGCATATGGCAGTGGCTACATTATCGATTTATTTACCAAAAACGGGGTCAGGGATTGGCAAGCCATTTGGTTTACCTTTGCCATTTATGCTTTGGTTATTGCTATTCTGTTTGCTATTTTATTTAAATATAAACACAATCCTGATAAAATAACCACAATAAAACACTAATAGAAAAATTTTTAATGACCTTTTAAGGCTTAAACAAAAGATAGAGAAATATGGGAAGAGCATTTGAATTTAGAAAGGCCCGTAAGTTTAAACGATGGGCAACCATGGCCAAAACATTTACCAAAATTGGCAGGGAAATATCCATGGCCGTCAAAGAGGGTGGACCCAATCCCGAAACAAATGCCCGGTTGCGGGCAGCCATACAAAATGCCAAATCGGCTAATATGCCCAAAGATAATGTCGAACGGGCCATAAAAAAAGCCTCTGAAAAAGACACGGCAGGTTACAAAACGGTTTTATTTGAGGGCTATGCTCCGCATGGAATCGCTTTATTGGTAGAAACGGCTACGGACAATAATAATAGAACCGTTGGGAATGTCCGTAGTTATTTCAATAAGCATAATGGCACTTTGGGGACTTCAGGTTCTGTCATTTTTATGTTTGATCATGTCTGTAATTTCAGAATTAACAAAGATAACTTACCGATGGATTTAGAAGAACTGGAGCTTGAATTGATTGACTTTAATGTCGAAGAGATTTTTGAAGATGAAGACGGAATTTTAATTTATGCCCCTTTCGAAGAGTATGGAAAAATTCAAAAATATTTGGAAGAAAACAATCTTGAAATTTTGTCTTCCGGTTTTGAATATATTCCTCAGGTGACTAAAAAATTAACACCCGAACAGCAAGCCGATGTCGAAAAATTATTAGAAAAAATGGAGGAGGATGACGACGTTCAAAACGTTTATCATACCATGGACACATCTTCTTAGTAAATATTTATTTGTTTAAAAAAGGGCTGTCACAAGAAAATGTGACAGCCTCTTTTTTTGGTAATTATTCTTTATCAGAATTTTAAATTAACAGAAAAATTACAGGTTCTACCCCAACCGAAATAGACACGGTTTCTTACATCGACACCATGCCATGTGGGGTAACCGCTTTGTGCAAAAATATTGGTGGCGGATTCTGAAATATATTTTTTATCAAACAGGTTTTCTATGTTAAAAGCCAAACTTATTTTACCGATTTTTTTTAGATTATATCGATAATTTATACCGGCATTAACCAAACTGTAGGCCGGTAATTTTAATGAGCCTTTATGCTGTGGATTTGAAAAACTGCCGACATCTATTTTGGCATATAATTTATCAAAATATTGCTGCGATACGTATACTTTTACATGCCGGTTCGCACGATAGTCGATTTTTACGGCAGAAGTAAATTGGGCCGCATCGCCCACTTTAACCCCATCTAAGTAATAATTTTTAACAGCTACCTGTTGTTGTTGAAAGTTATATAGTGGTACATTATTTACATTGCCTTTATAATACCAATTACCGACCGACAACATTTGATATAGGCTTAATTTGTTAAATTTTAACCGGTTCACCCATTCTATTCCTTTGTGGATTTCTTCAATGTTTTTAAGGGTTCCCGTCACTTGTTGGTTGTTGATATAATCACTGACGGTTTCGTAACGGTCTTTCCATATTGTATAATATGAATTTATATTACTTTGCCAAGGTCCTTTTTTAATTTTATAGCCGGTCTCTGTCGTATATATTTTTTCATTTTTCAAATTATCAGCCACCTGATTACTGCCCCAGTTGGGAAAAACGGCATTATATAAGGGTTGTTTGCTAAAATATCCTGCATTTATAAAAGCATATTGCCGGTCATTAATGGCATACCCCATGCCCATTTTAACATTGCCACCGGGCACATAGACCCATTTGGATTTTTGTTGACCTTCGGGCAAATTAAAATAATCGATACGTTGAAAGCCTTGATTCGAAATACCGGCTTGTACAAATGCATCTACTTTATTTTTACTATAATTAATTTGGCTGTAAACACCTAACCAATTAATATTAGCCTGGTTGTAGAAGACTATTTTTTTCAATGGGTCTATGCTTTTAAAAGGATTCCAATCATATGTTGCCGGCACAAAATCTTTTGGTTCAATCAGGCGGTTTGGATGATTAATATCAAAATTATCCAAATATCCATCTGCCCCCAAAACATCATTAACTGTCAGTGTATTTTTCCCCTTAGTGCTTCGCAAATCTAATCCAATTGTTGAGGTTATAGCATCATTATATTGGTATTTTAAATTAAATATTCCACCCAGCCAAGCATGATTATTCATAAAAGCATAGCGGGTCATGCCCTCATTAATCCTGTTAATATATTGACCATTACTATCGGGGACTCTGTCAGGACCAAAATCGGCGACGTGTCCTCCTTTGTTCCAGTTGTATATATCGTTAAAACGAACTTGCCCATCGCGACCCGTGTAAACTGGGTCATTGGGGTAATGATAATTTATGGCCCCAATGGCTCCGGTGCCGCCACCTCGGCCAAACATGCCATATAATGCCGTGTTTAATTGCAGGTGGTTGTTTACGGTCCAGTCCCAATTTAAGGAAAGAATTGGCTTATGAAAATAGTTTTTTGACCAAGAATAAGCTTTACCATTTAAGTAACCCCATTCACTATTGTACTTAATGTTTGGATCTGAATCATCACTATATTTTATATAATCTGACAATTTTGAGGCATAATTTCGTTGATAATGTTCTTGGGGTCCACCTATGATATTAAACATAATTTGGTGCTTTTGATTGGGTGTTATATAGCCTAAGTTAAGATAATAGGTATAACCGTCAACATCGGTCATATCGACATAGCCTTTCCCTTTAATACGGCCTATTTGGATGGAACCAGAAATACCGTTATCCAGAAGGCCTGTATTGTATACGGCTGTTATTTTGTGCAGCCCGTAGTTTGTAAAAGTATAATCTACTTCTCCGCCTTTTTGTTTGGCGGCCGACTGTGTTAAGATGTTAATGGTACCACCGACAGATGGGATAGCCAATTTAGATGCCCCCATGCCGGGTTGAACTTGTGCTGCATTACTGATTTGCGGCAAATTTAGCCAATTACTCCAATAAACCCAACCGGTTTGCATATCATTAACCGGCACACCATTGATTAATACAGCGACATTTCGTTGGCTAAAGCCCCGTATATTTATTCGGCTGTCGCCTATACCGCCGCCGGTTTTGGTGGCATAGACTGACGGTAGCTGGTTTAGCATTTCCGGCAAATCTTTATCGGCAGCCATATTTTTGATTGTCATTTTATTTAAGGTTGTTTTGGCAACAGGTTTTTTATCCGTCGTGATAAAATCTGCCATACCTGCTATTATCACAGGATTTAAAGTTTCAGTTTTCGGTGCTAAGTATATGACACCTAAGTCTATCTTTTCTTGTTCTAATATCTTTAGCCAAATTATTTTTGTTTCATAACCCAGCTTGGTGATGATTAATTTGTATTTCCCCTTGGGGACTTTAAAACTAAACAAACCATTTTCATCCGTTATACTCTCGCGTTTCTTTTCCGCAATGTGCACACGGGCACCCTGAATTGGTATATTTTCCACAGCATCATATACTTTGCCTGTGACCATAGTTTGTGCTATACTTTTACTTGCCATTATTAAGAATATAGCCATTAATAAAAAGGTGTATTTTTTCATTTTATTTTTAAATTGTTTTATCGATGCAAAAATAAGACACCTTAATTTATATTTTGTTATAAAAAGTGTTAAAGTATAATTGAAGGAATATTAAAAAAGCCCTGCATTTGCAGGGCTTTTTGTTAAAAATTTAAATTCTGTGAAGCAATTCTTAGAATTTTAACTTCACGCTAAAGTTCCAAGAACGTCCCCAACCGAAGTATACTTGGTTTCCGGTATCAACACCATTCCATAATGTTCCTGTAGAACCACTGTCACCAGCGAATCGGTTAGTATATGAGTCAGAAATATAATGCTTATCAAAAACATTGTTAACTGTGAAACGGGTGGTAACTTTACCCACGTTTTTAACAGGGAATTTATAAGTTACACCAGCGTCAACCAAGCTATACTTAGGCAATCTTAAAGAGCCATGATTATTTGGTCTATCAAAGCTTGCAGCATCTATGCGTGCATAAAGTTTATCGACAAAGAATTGGTTTACGTTGAAATAAAGTCCTTTAATTGGATTGTAATCAACACCATATCTGGCCGTAAACTGGGCAGCATCACCCACTTTTACTCCATCTAAGTAAAAATCTTTTGTTGCAACAACGTTATGATTTTGATCGTACATTTTTACATCTTTAACGTCTCCTTGATAATACCAGTCTCCCACTGAGACCATACCGCTTATTTTAACTTGACCGTATTTAGCTGAAGATTCCAGTTCAATACCTTTATGAATTTCAGTAATACCATCCATTTGGCCGGTTGATCTTGTTGCTCTGTCGCTAATTACTTTATAACGGTTAGCCCATTTGGTATTATAAGCGTTCAAATTAACTCGCCAATGCTCATTTTTAAATCCATAACCCGCTTCAAAAGCTGTTACATCTTCATTGTGAAGATTTTTATTTACGTCAGTGTGATAAGTAGGGAATACGCCATTAAACAAAGGTTGTTTGCTGTAATAACCGGCATTAACAAAGACATTGTGGTGTTCATTTAAATTGTAGTTAGCACCACCTTTAATGTTGTACCCATCCATTGAAATCCAATCTGTTTTTTGATTAGGATCTGAATCTAGATAGTAGAAGTAATCAATTTTTTGGAATTGTTGGTTAGAGTAACCACCTTGTACAAATGCAGATAAGTCATCTTTTTTGTATTCTAATTGCGCAAAAGTACCGGCCCATCTAACATTACCTTGTGTGAAGTAAGCAATTTTTTCTTGTCCTTTGATATCAATAAAAGGATTCCAAGATGGATTAGCTTCAACAAAATCTTTGGGGTAAATATATCTATTAGGGTGGTTTTTATCACTGTTATCGAAATAGCGATCAGCACCTAAGACACTATTTACAACTCTATAATGGTAGCCTGAATAAGTTCTTAAATCAATTCCACCGATCAAGTTCCAGTTTTCATTGAAATCTCTATCATATTTCATAATCAATCCATACCAGTCATGAGAGTTCATAGAGGCACGACGGGTAATCCCATGTCTACTATCATTTGTGTAATAACCATCGCTATCCGGACTTCTGTCAGGACCAAAGTCAGCAACGTGACCACCTGAATTCCAGGTATAGATATCATCAAAACGAATTAACCCATTTCTATCTCTAATGGGTAAAGATGAGATGGCACTTGTACCATGATAAGGATAAACATAATTATGATTGATGTTTCCTAAATCTCCGGTACCACCACCGCGGCCCCAAGAGCCATATAATACGGTATTTAATTTAGAGTTATCATTAATTTGCCAATCCCAGTTTAAAGAGGCAATCGGTTTATGATAGAAGTTTCTTCTCATAGAATAAACTTCACCATTTAAATATCCCCAATCTGCGTTATATCGGATATTAGGATCATCGCCATTTCCACCAAATTGTAAATAATCTTCAATGCGGGGTGCATAATATCTTTGATGGTGCCATTGAGGCGCTCCGGTCGCAGTAAACATTAAGTCATGTTTATCATTAATTTTATAACCAATACTTAAGAACCAAGTATATCCTTGTCCTTGTGTACCATCCACATAACCGTCACCACTAAAGCGGCTTAATAAAACAGAAGCAGAAAGGCCATTTTCCAATAAACCGGTATTATAGGCAGCTGAAAATTTCTTGTAATTATCATTGCCAAAAGTAGCGGCAACAACACCACCTTTTTTCTTATTGGCAGAATTGGTTAAAATGTTAATCGTACCACCGACAGAAGGTATAGGTAACATAGAAGATCCTAAACCTCTTTGTACTTGCATGGCAGAAGTGACATCGGCCAAACCAGCCCAGTTAGACCAATAAACCCAACCGTTTTCCATATCGTTAACAGGCATACCGTTAATCATGACAGCAGTATTACGTTGGTCAAAACCTCGCACATTGATACGGGCATCACCAAAACCACCACCTGATTTGGTTGCATACACTGAAGGTGTATAGTTTAAGACTTCCGGTAATTCTTTGGTGCCGATACGTTCTTCTATTTCGGCTGCCTTCATGGTAGAAACGGCTACCGGTGTTTGTCTTTCTTTGGCAATATCAGCCACACCGACAATAACAACTTCGCCCAAAGCAGAAGCTGTGGGTTTCAAAATAATTTTACCTAAGTTCTTTGTTTCGCCTTGTTTTACTTGAACCGTAATTATTTTGGGTTCGTAACCGACAAAACTAATTTTGATTTTTTGGGTCCCAACAGGCACCTCTAAAACAAAATTGCCGTCAAAATCTGAGGCAACACCTTTGGTAGTGCCAACTAGAACGACATCAGCTCCGGGAAGCGGCTCGTTTGTTTTTGCTTCTAAGAGTGTACCTCTAACAGTACCTTGTGCAAAAGCATTACTCGCCATAAGTCCGAAGATGGCAAATAAGAATAGATTTTTGAGTGTTCTCATGTTTAAGTTTATTTTTTTTGAGTTTGATAGCACAAATGTAATTTTTTTTTCTAACAAATAAAAGACTATAAGTCATTTTTTTGCAAACTTTGAGATGTCTTAAAATATTAAAAATCAATAGCTTATTTTATAATGTATTTTTACAATTCACATAAACACTTGCAAAAATTGTTCTTATTTGCTTTTGGTAATAGGTGCAGCATAAAAAAACCGGACATAGAAAGTCCGGCTCTAAATTATTTAAAAATAGTTTGCAATTAACGCTGGGCAAAGAAACCACCCCCACCGGGCATAATAACAATGCCTATGCTAGGGGCAAATTGCCAATCGTCATGAACATTGTCAACCAAAGAAGGGTCCGGTGATAGGCCATCGACACGGTCACTGAGATAATAAAGCCATTTTCCGTTTATGGTCAAATTCATATTGGGGGATAAATTGTAACGAAGACCAGCTTCCATGGTTATGACCGGAACAATGTTGGGTTTGTCATAAACATGACCTTGAAAGGCTTGGGGTAATACATTGGGATTAAGTTTAAAATCACCTAAATCAGATTTTAAACTAACAGCATAAACTGCAGCACCGGCACTAAGGCCGACATAGGGGTCAAAATTTTGCAAAAAATTATCGACATCAAAGGCATATTTTTTTAAATCCCCAATATGGTATTCAAAACCAAAACTCAAAGAAGATTGAAAGATTTTGCCACGAAAAGCTTTCACCTTAAGGGCTTCCGGTGAGCTGGTGTTTATATCTGCATGATCAAAGTTTAACAATGAATAACCTATAGTGAAACTTAGTGGAAATTTAACATGTTGACAAGGATAACAACCACCACGGTAATAATCCAGCAGATTAAAATAGGCTTTTCCGCCTACCAAAAAACCGCTATTACCCATGGTTGAGGTAAAATCACTACGTACACCATAATCTCCTTGAAAGATGGAATAGCCGACATTGATTTCATATTCATCAACTAATTGAGATTGAGAATAATGAATACCAAGTAGTAAAAAGGCGAAGAAAACTATTTTTTTCATAAAAAAACTATTTAACAGCCAAAGTTACAAAAAAATATAAAATATTGATAATGTATGTTTATTTTTTTTAATTTTACCGGAAAAATAACCGATTTGAACGATTTTTTTGATAAATATCAGAAGCGCCGGTTGATAACGGCCAATATTTCAGTAGTGATAAGTATTGCCATAGTCTTATTTTTACTGGGTAGTTTAGGTTTTTTTATTTTAAATTCTAAAAAGATAACCAATCATTTTAAGGAAAAAATAACGATTACTGTTTTTTTTAAAGAGCATGCCAAGCTGAGTGCCATAAAACAGTTTGAAAAAAAAATTAAGCTATCGCCACAGGTTAAAAAAACCAGATTTGTAACTAAAAAAGAAGCAGCAGCACAACTTTCTAAAGATATTGGAGAGGATTTTATTAAATTTTTAGATTTTAATCCGTTACAAGATAATTTGGAAGTTAATTTGAACGGTGCCTATGTCAATGCCAAAAAAATGGACAGCCTAAAACAGGCCTGGCAAAAAAATAATTTTGTTTCGGAAGTCAACTATGAATATTACAAGCCGCTTATCAAAGGATTAAACCAAAATATTCAAAAATTAAGTTTTTGGATTATGCTGATCACCGGTTTTTTCCTCTTTTTGGTTTTTCTGCTAATCAATAGTGCTATTCGTTTATCCCTTTACAATCAACGTTTCTCTATAAAAACAATGCAACTGGTTGGTGCTACAAAATCTTTTATACGAAAACCTTTTTTAATCAAAGCATTTTGGTTAGGTTTTGCAGGGGCATCTTTAGCCTCATTTTTTCTCTTATCCATTTTATATTATATAGATCGTTATTTTCCGGAATTTCAATTTTTAACAGACTACAAATTGCTGGTTATCTTATTTTCAGGTATTTTTGCAACCGGAATAATTATTACATTAATTAGTACCTATTTTGCAAGCTTGCGCTTGTTGAATTTAAATTCCGATCAAATGCATTTTTAAATTTTTAACAGATGTCAACAAAAAAAAATAAAAAGAACAAACCCGAAGAATCCCTTAGAACAAACCTGCTTTTTGGTCCTAGAAATTATAAATTTATGTTCATCGGCTTAGGTTTAATAGGTTTAGGCTTTGCTCTAATGGCAGGCGGAGGCAGTAAAGATCCGCAAGTGTGGAACGATGCCATCTTTAATTTCAGACGTATTCGCCTTGCCCCAATGATTATTTTGTCGGGCTTAATAGTCGAAATATATGCTATAATGACCAAACCGCAATAATCCATGACTGATTTTCAAGCAATTGTTTTAGCTGTAATAGAAGGGGTGACGGAGTTTTTACCGGTATCATCGACGGGACATATGATTTTGGCTTCTTCTTTTATGGGCATTGCCCATGACGATTTTACAAAACTTTTTACCATCGTCATCCAATTAGGCGCTATTTTGTCGGTCGTGGTGCTATATTGGAAACGTTTTTTGCAGTCATGGGATTTTTATAAAAAATTATTTGTCGCCTTTTTACCGGCGGTTTTTTTAGGTTTATTACTGCACAAACAAATTGACCGTTTGCTCGAAAGCCCGCTGACAGTAGCAGTCATGCTGGTTTTAGGCGGTTTTGTTTTGATAAAAATTGACGATTGGTATGGTCATAATACGGACACCAACATAGATTACTTAAAAGCACTGAAAATAGGATTCTATCAAACCTTGGCTATGATTCCGGGCGTCTCACGTAGTGGTGCTACAATTGTAGGAGGGATGATTGAAGGTTTAAATAGAAAAACTGCAACTGAATTTTCTTTTTTCTTAGCTGTTCCTACTATGTTAGGCGCCACAGCAAAAAAGTTGTGGGATTATTACCAAGACGGTTTGCATTTGGATCAAACACAACTTCAACTTTTGCTCATCGGTAATATTGTAGCTTTTGTTGTAGCCATGATAGCCATCAAAAGTTTTATAAATTATGTCAGTCATAAAGGTTTTAAAATTTTTGGCTATTATCGTATCATAGTTGGCTTGCTACTATTATTCATTCATTTTTTTGTTCACCCGTTAAGTATATAATGTATGTATGATTTAGAGAGTTTGAAGAAAGGACAAGTGGTGTTGATTGATAAACCTTTGGCGTGGACTTCTTTTGATGTTGTCAACAAAATGCGTTATGCTATTTTAAAAAAACATCAATTAAAAAAATTTAAAGTGGGTCATGCCGGTACTTTAGACCCCTTAGCTACGGGTTTATTATTGATATGTGTCGGCAAAGCCACCAAGACAATCAATACTTTTCAAAATCTGGATAAAGAATATACCGGTACATTTTGGCTGGGGGCAACCACTCCTTCTTATGATAGAGAAACGGACATTGACCAACACTTTGAAACGGACCATATTACACCGGAATTAATAATAGATACTGCCAAAAAATTTACAGGTCGCCAAAAACAATTCCCTCCGATGTTTTCGGCTATTAAAAAAAATGGTAAAAAGCTTTATGAACATGCCCGCAAAGGTGAAACGGTGGATATTGCACCCCGTGAGATAGAGATAAAAGAATTTGAAATTTTAGCGGTTAATTTGCCTAAAGTTGACTTCCGCGTTAAGGTAAGTAAAGGTACTTACATCCGTTCGTTGGCCTATGATTTTGGCAAGGCTTTAAATTCGGGTGGTTTTTTGTGGTCACTACGTCGAACTAAAATAGGCAATTTTAATGTTGACCGTGCAGTTTCTCATCAAACATGGATTAAGCATTTAAATAATGAAACTTAACTTATCACATACTGAAAAAGCCTTGGTATTGGCTCTCTTGATAGAATTGCTGATAATCGTCATGATGTTTAAACTTGGTTTTAAAGAAAAACCAAAAGAAGTAACTTATGCCGTTGATTTTGTCGATGATGATTTTGATTTTAAAGATCTAAAACCTGAGGAAAAGTTGACTTTACCGGACATAAAAAAATATGTCCATCAAAAATATAATACCAATGTGGCTTCCAATGCTTTGCAAGAAGAAAAATCTTTTGAAGAATACCGTCAGCATCACGAAGAAGAATTGAAGAAATTTTATGAAAAGCGTAAGCAAAAGCAAAATATGTCATCTTCGACGGACCAGGAATCGCCTAAAAAAGAAAACAAAAAGGAAGTACGGTTTACCGGTGATAGCAATATCCGCTATTTTTTAAAGAACCGTTATGATATTTATATGGCCAATCCTTTATACACATGTCCTGAATACATGAGTGGTTTGGTGGTTATCGATATTGCAATAGACCCTTCGGGAAAAGTAATTGAGGCTAAGTTTAATAAAGATAAGTCTACAACTGATGCCACTTGTTTAATAGAAAATGCCTTGGAAGCTGCCAAAGAGAGTTTTTTTAACAGTGATGATTCGGCTCCAGCAGTACAAAGGGGTTATATTACTTATAATTTTTAGCCGTCATTAAAATAGTTCAAGAAAGCGTTTGAGTTTGGCAGCCCGCTCATAGGCTTCTTCTTCTATGGCTTTGTCCAGCATTTTTTGAAGGTCTTTTTTGGTATAAAAAACTTTTTTCTTCCCAAACAAAGCCTGTGACAATTTTTCTTTTTCAGATAGTTCTTCCGGATTTAATGCCGGTTCGTTTTCATCAGCAGGTTTGCTCATTTGCTCAATTTCATTCAATAAATTGTCCAATTCCATTTCCATCGAATCAGATTCTTCAAATGAATGGTGTTGGATATTTTCTTCATTTAAAAAAATACCGGCTTCTTCTAAAATACTTGTTTCGCAATAAATGGGGGCATTAAACCGGACAGCCATGGCTACCGCATCGGAAGTGCGCGAATCAATGGCTTTTTCAATACCATCCTTTTCGGTAATAAGCATGGCATAAAAAATACCCTGGTCAAACTTATTAATAATGACTTTGCGTAAATTAATGCCGTATGTTTCCATTAAGGATTTCATCAAATCGTGGGTCAGCGGTCGCTGCGGAATAATGTCCTTTTCTAATCCCATGGTGATGGAATGAGCTTCCATACCGCCAATAACTATAGGTAATTTCTTTTTGGTAACAGGTTCACTTAAAAACAAAACATAAGCACCGGTTTGTGTTTCACTGTATTGTATTCTTTCAACTTTTAATTCTACAAGGCTCATGTTTACACGGATTTATTTGTTTACGAAAATACAAAAAATCTATTTATAAAAATTCATTTCTTCAATATATTGATAAACTTCGGGGGGCAAAAGCGGTCGCACATTTTTACGGGCTTTGATGTCTTTCCTGATTTGCGTGGCTGAAATTTCAATAATGGGAGCCTTAACATAATGGACGGCAGGGTGGCTTGCCAATTCTTCCGGCACCTTTTTGGAACTGAGACGCGGGTAAACATATATTTGATAATAAGCTAAAATGGCTTCGTAATTTTTCCATTTATGCAAACCGGCCAAATTGTCCTCTCCCATAAGCAATGCAAATTTATGTTTGGGATACTTTTCCTGCAAAACGGTCAGTGTGTCAATGGTATAATTGGGTTGCGGCATATCAAATTCGATATTTGATGCCTTTAATTTCGGATAATTTTCGATTGCCAACCGCACCATCATTAATCGCTGCCTGTCATTGAGCAAAGTCGATTTTTTCTTAAGCGGATTATGCGGGCTGACCACCAACCACACTTCATCCAAATCGGTATGCTCTGTCATGTGGTTGGCTAATATAAGATGCCCAATGTGTACCGGATTAAAACTGCCGAAAAACAACCCTGTTTTTTTCATGGCTTTTATTGCGTGGTTTCTTTACGTAATACTTTTACCGCTTCATTGATATAAGGATCTTTTTTAATCGCGTTTATCCATTTTTTGCGTTTGTGTTTAAAAACCGTATCCTTGGCTTTAGCCTGTATATCTTCCGGTAAGGATTCGATATCAAAATCCGATTTAAATTTGGTCAAACTATCAAATTTTTTACCTGTTTTTTCAGATTTTTTCAAATCGGCAATATATTTATCCAATTTTAAATAAATGGTTTGATCCTTTTTATTGTCAGCTATCCATTTGGCTTTTTCTTTAAGGTGTTTAAACAAAGGCGTATGGTTAATTCGTTTTTGTTCTTCTTGGATCAGTTTCTGTTTTTGCGGGATAGAATATAAATGATAATCAGCGGCATCAATTTTGTCCCAAGCCAAAGCAGTGGGTTCATTTTCTTCGCGGATTTTTAAATACATATAATTATCCGGCAAAAATATATCGGGGGTAACGCCTTTTCGCTGCGTTGAACCACCATTTATGCGGTAGAATTTTTTAGTGGTCCACTTTAAAGCGCCTAAATCGCCAAAAGCGTCTCCCTGAACACGGTTTAGTCCTATTAAATTTTGAACGGTTCCTTTACCGTAAGATTTACCGCCTATAATTATGGCACGGTTATAGTCTTGTAAAGCAGCAGCCAAAATTTCTGAAGCAGAAGCAGACAGCTCATTGATTAATACGACAACAGGCCCATTATAAATAATTTCTTTATCCTTGTCCTTTAAGACTTCAACATCATTCTTTTTGTCTCTGACTTGAACCACGGGACCTTTGTCAATAAAGTAACCGGCAATATCAATTACCGTCGAAAGAGAGCCTCCGCCATTATTGCGCAAGTCTAAAATTATACCTTTGACATTTTTAGCCTTTAATTTTTCCAATTCTTTTTTGATATCAGTTGCAGCCGAACGTTGATTACGTTTTTTGAAATTGATATAAAATTTAGGCAAATAAATATAGCCGAAGCGTTTATCCTTATCACTGATAAGCAAAGATTTGGCAAAGGTATCTTCCAACTCTACTCTGTCACGAACAATCGGAATGGTTTCAATGCTGCCATCCACACGTTTGACGATTAATTTGACCACTGTGCCTTTGGGTCCTTTAATCAATTTTACCACTTTAGAAAGACGCATGCCCATAATATCTACCGGTTCATCATCGCCTTGTCCTACTTTTTGGATAAGGTCGCCTACTTTTAATTTGCCTTCTTTCCATGCCGGACCTCCGGCTATAATTTCTATTATTTTGACATAATCACCATCTTTTTGCAAACGGGCGCCAATTCCTTCAAAACTTCCGGACATACTGGTGTCAAAGCGTTCTTTGCCTTGCGGACTGAAGTAATTGGTATGCGGATCGTTTTGCATGGTAATGGCATTCATATACATCGAAAAATAATCCATATCTTCCATATCTTTGAGGGCATCGATGTAAGTTTTTATGGATTTTTTGGTCGCTTTCAGAGCTTCCTTTTCCAATTCTTTTCTGGATTTTGGCTTAAAAGTATGGTCCTTTTCCAGTTTTTTTTCTTGTGCTTTTATTTTGTCGTATAAACGTGATAAAGTATTGAACTTTAAATATTTTCGCCACCGTTCTTTTAATTCGGCTTTGGTTTTGGCAGGTTTTATTTTTTTATAATCAATATTGAGTATTTCATCTTTGTTAAAATCAAAACCTTTGGCTAAAATGTCATTGATATAATCGACACTTTCTGCTTGTCTTTGTTGAATAATGGCATAGGCTTTTTTATAAAAATCACTTTTTCCTTCGCGTATTTCATTATCTATTGAATCTTTGTAGGCCGATAAGGCATCAATATCCGACTGTAAAAAATATCTTTTGGAAGGATCTAAATCTTCAATAAACTCTTTAAAAACTTTCTCCGAAAAATCGTTATTGACATACGCCGGATGGTAATGAGCGTATTCAATGACACGGTTTACACCGGTAATAATAGCAGCTTTTTTATCTTTAACGACTTGTTGCTGTCTAAAAGACCATAATATACCGGCCAATCCAATAACGATTAAAATTATTTTATAATTCTTTTTCATAAATCTTAATATTTTATTCATTCTACTTAAAAAATTATTGTGAAAAAATTATGCCACAAACGAAAAATACAAAGTTAAGGTTTTATTAAATAAAGCTTTGCAAAGACTTTGTTAAAATGTCGAGGAATGTTTGATTTAAAGCCGTGCATTTTTATAAGAAATAATACATAATGCCAAAATCCATACTTTTAATATTAAAATTCTGACCATTGAGCTGTAAGTCTCTTTTGAGCAATGGACTTAACCCATAAGAAAATGAAAAATTCCATGTGCCATAACCGGCAGATAAATGCAGGTTAAATTGCCAGGGCTCGATAATATGAATATCTTGGTAACTGACATTTATTTTATTGGTTACATAATTTGCCGAGTTGCCATAGACATACGAAACGGTTAAGCCACCGTAAATGCGCCAAAATTTATACTTTTGGGGAGTGCTTCCGCGTAACCTGATTTCTAATGGTATATCTAATTGTCTGAAATGAAAAGAGTTACTAATATATTTCTCTTGCGTAAGCAAATAATAATTTATAGCGCCTGTTTGTTCATCCACACTGACGCGCAAATTTTGATAAAATGCTTTCCATGATAAACCAAGTCCAATGCCAAAGCCGAAGTTACGGCGTTCATTAACCGGAATATCCCGGATAAAACCTAACTTGACAGCATTAGAAAATCCGTTTTGTTGCATGCCTTCGGGTAAGTTTTTGAGCACCATATAAGAGATGCCAAAATAAATTTGGTCTTCTAAATAATGTGGGTCCGGTTGATATAACGAATCGACACTAAGTTGATTTTGCCCGTAAGCCCCCAAAATTGTTAAAAAAGAAAAGATAAACCAAAAGTGTTTCATTTGAATGAAATTTGCCGGATATATGTGTCCAAAATTAATTAAATTATTTGAACTTTCGCTTTTTTCCGCATTTATTAAAAAATATAAAACTAAAAACCCTAAAAAGCTTATCTTTGAAATATTAAATAACTTGTTATAACATGAACACAACTATGTTTATTCTGATAGCTTTGCTGACTTTTTTAACCGGCTTTTTATTGTCCTTTATTTGGTTTAAAATCCAACAACAGAAACTGTTAGCCCGCCATGAGCAGGTTTTTGAAGCAGAAAAAAAAGATTTAGAAGATGTTTTGGCTGGAATGAAAGAACAAATGAACCGGATGCAAGTAGATTTTGAAAAGGAAAAAGCCCAACTGCAAGCGCAACATCAGCAAGCATTATTTTTAAAGGAAAAAAACTTTTTGCAACAGCTCAATGATAAAGAACAGGAGATCACGGTTCTTCAGGGTCAAATAAAAACATGGGAAGAAAAGTGGCAGTCGGCTAAAGACAATTTTAAACAAAAAGAGGAAACTTTGCGCAAAGAATTTAAAAATTTGGCCCAAAGTATATTGGACGAGAAATCGAAAAAATTTACCGAACTTAACCGGACAAATATGTCGCAAATCTTAACCCCTTTTCAAGAAGCCATGAAAGCTTTTAAAGAAAAGGTAGAAAAAAATGAAAAGGAAAGCATAGGCCGTCATTTTGCCTTAAAAGAACAATTGACCGAATTGCAAAAACTCAATCAGCGGCTCAGTCAAGATGCGTTAAACTTAACCAAAGCCTTAAAAGGAGAAAGTAAAACGCAGGGTATCTGGGGCGAAACTATATTGAACCGTTTATTAGAAAAATCCGGCTTGGAAAAAGACCGGGAATATTTTGTGCAACAAAGTTTTAAAGCAACCGAAGGAACCAACCGTATGCGGGTGCAACCCGATGTGGTGATACAGTTGCCCGACCAAAAAAAAATAATTGTTGATGCCAAAGTCTCTTTAACCGCATACGAACGCTATGTCAATACCGATGATGAGACAGAACAAAAAATATATATCAAACAGCATTTAGCCTCGTTAAAAGCGCATATTGACGGCTTGGCCAAAAAATCTTACGACACCTTGCTACAGGGGCAATCACCCGAATTTATTTTGATGTTTATAGCGGTAGAGCCCGCTTTTTCATTGGCGCTCAAGTCAGACCCCGAACTCTATAATTATGCATTCGAAAAAAACATTGTAATGGTAACGCCTTCCACTTTGTTGGCTACTTTAAAAATAGTCGATAACATGTGGCGTAACGAAAAACAGCGTAAAAATGCCTTGGAAATAGCCACCAAAGCCGGCGCTTTGTACGATAAGTTTCATGGCTTTGTATCCGATTTAAAATTAGTTGAAACAAAATTAAACCAAGCACAAGATAGCTTAGGCAAAGCCGTTAATAAATTGCATACCGGAAAAGGTAATTTGGTTAGAAGTGTCGAAAAACTAAAAGAATTAGGTGCCAAAGCCAAAAAGCAATTGCCTATGGGGGATGTAGAAGAATAAAATCTTTGAGAGCAGGTTTGTAACAAAAAACTTAAATTTTCGTTAAGAGATAAATGCGATTCAATTATAACCGCTAACTTTATCCAAAATATAAACATACAATGAAAAAATATTTTCATCTGGCTTTCTTAATACTCTCTATATCCGGCTTTGGCCAACAAAAATGGTCTTTGCAAAAAAGTATTGATTATGCTCACCAACACAATCTGCAACTCAAACAAAGCCGGCTCGACATCGAGCAAGCCAAAATTAATAAAACAGCAGCGCAAGCGGCTTTTTTGCCCAATATCAATGCTAATGCTTCCGCCTCGTGGAACAGTGGATTGACCCAAAACTTTACCACCGGCATTCTCGAAAATCAAACCACTTTCGGAGGAAATGGTTCTGTAAGTACTAATCTGAACTTATTTAACGGCTTAAAAAATCATTACTATTACAAGAAATCGCTGCTCGATATTTTATCGGCACAATACCAATACGCCGATTTAAAAACAAATATAGATATGCAAATTGCTTCGGCATATATTCAAATTTTGCTTAATAAAGAAAATTATGAGTCGGCCAAAGCGCAGCTCGAAAATAGTATTAAACAAAAAGAGAGGACCCTTGAAATGATCAAAACCGGCGTTTTGCCAAAAGGAGACTTAGCCGATGCCGAAGCGCAAATTACTAATGACCATTTACAAGTTGTACAGGCCGAAAATGCTTATGAACTGGCCAAACTTAATTTGGCACAATTATTAGAGCTCAATGACTTTAAGAATTTCAGTATCGATGAGCAGTTGTCCGGTTTAAAAATTGATACCGGTTTGCTCAAGACTTCACCCGAAGAATTATTTGAGAAAGCCCGTGAAACCAATTTAAAATTGAAGCAAACCCAAACCCAAGCCAAAATTGCGCATCTTCAAATACAAGCGGTGCGGGCTAATTATTTACCCTCGTTATCGGCTTTTGCCAATGTTAATACGCGTTATTCCGACCGGGCCCGTATCGGTTTTGGTGGAAATACTTTGCCGGCTGACCCGTTTTGGGATCAGGTTAAAAACAACCAAGGAACCACTTATGGTTTAAGTTTGCGTATTCCTGTTTTAAATGGCTTAAATGTCCGTTCTCAAGTAAACAGAGCCCGCTTGACATATGATAAAATAAAGATTAATGTTTTGAACACCGAAAAGAAATTGCGCAGCGACATTTATAAAATGCAAAAAGATTTACAGGCAGCTTTTCAAAGCATGAAAGCGGCCGAAGCAAACCTAAAAGCGCAGCGCAAAGCCTATGATTATGCTGTCGAAAAATTTAAAGTCGGTCTTTTAAATATATTTGATTTAAACAATTTAAAAACCAAATATCAACGAGCCGAAGCGCAATTTATCAATGCAAAATACCAATATTTTTTAAAATCTAAAATTTTGGAATTTACGATAAATCCTGTTATTAAGACCAAATAAGAATGTGCTATGGAAGTAAAAGTTAAAGACTTCTCCTCGTCCACCGCCCCTCTATTCCTCTGGGGCTCTATCGGAATAACAAACAAATTCTGTCATTTCGAACGTAGTGAGAAATCTCGTAATTTAATTAATTGTTGTTACAATTCAATTCCATAGGAATGACAAAACATTAAAAATCAGTATCACCAAATAACCAAAAACAAATGAAATTAAAATACATCATCATCGCAGGCGTCTTATTAGTTATCGCTTTAACCGTAGCGGCAGCTACCGGAAAATTAGGGAAGTCTGAAACCGGCAAAAAAGTTTTTACCCAAAAAGTCAGTCGAACAGATATTATGGAAACGGTAACCGGTTCCGGCAAAATACAGCCTGAAAAAGAAGTTAAAATTTCTTCGGATGTGTCCGGTGAAATTATTGCTTTGCCTGTAAAAGAAGGCCAAGAAGTCAAAAAAGGTGATTTATTGGTTAAGATTAACCCTGACTTATACCAATCCGGACTAAAAAGAGCCAGAGCAGCGGTTGACAATGCACGTGCTAACTTGGCACAAGCTCAAGCCCGCTTAGTAAGTGCCGAGCAAGATTATGAACGCAATAAACAATTATTTGCAAAAGGCATTATATCCAAAGCCGATTTTGATAAAGCTCAGACCAATTACAAAGTCGCATTGGCCAATAAAAATGCAGCGCGTTTTTCTGTCAATTCGGCATTGGCCAATTTGAACGAAGCCAAAGATAATTTATCTCGCACCACCATTTATGCTCCAATAAGCGGGACAGTTTCCAAGCTCAATGTCGAAATGGGCGAGCGGGTGGTCGGAACTAAGCAAATGACCGGAACTGAAATAATGCGCTTGGCCAATTTGAACAATATGGAAGCCGTGGTTGATATTAACGAAAATGATATTGTTAAAATAAAAATAGGCGATTCGGCTAATGTTGATGTCGATGCTTACTTAAAAAAGCGATTTAAAGGGATTATTACCGAAATAGCCAATTCGGCTGATAACACTCTGGGTAGTGGTGATCAAATTACTAACTTTAAGGTAAAAATTCGAATTTTAGAAAATTCATACAAAGATCTACTCAAAGGAAAACCTAAAAACACGTTCCCTTTTCGTCCGGGTATGACAGCTTCGGTAGATATTATCAGTAATGTCAAACATAATGTTTTGGCTGTGCCAATAAGTGCGGTGACTGTACGCTCTGACACCCTAGCCAAAAGTATGAGGAAGAAACAACCCAAAATGGAAGATGACGCTAAATTTGAAGTTGTTTTTGTTAACGACCATGGCAAAGCCAAAATAAAAGTGGTTGAAACCGGGATTCAAGATGACCGTAATATCGAAATAAAAAAAGGACTTAAAGAGGGCGAAGAAATTATTGTCGGTCCTTATAATTTGGTTAGTAAACGTTTAAAACCGGGGGACAAAATACAAGTAGATAATCCTAACAAAAAACAATAAAACTTTCAGGTTTTTTATTAAAAATTCCGGCTTTGGCTGGAATTTTTGTTATTTAAGGACTTTATTGTCGTAATTTTTTAATAAAAAACCATAACTTTATTAAAAAAATCATTATGGATCAAATAGCCGATGTTAAAAAAGGAGCTTTTATCGTTTCGCTTGTTGTTTTTGTATTTTTTTTGATTTTCCCTGATAGTTTAGATCAACAACATCCGCAAATTGCTTACATGGCCGGATTGGGCCTTTTGATGGCCATTTGGTGGATCACCGAAATGGTACCTTTGGCCGTCACAGCATTGTTGCCGGTAGCATTATACCCATTTTTAGGAATAATGAGTGGCAAAGCAGTTGCTTCTACTTATTTTAACCATGTAATTTTTTTATTTATCGGCGGATTTTTGATGGCTTTGGCCATGGAAAAATGGACCTTACACAAGCGTATTGCTCTCCATTTATTATTGTTGATCGGGATTAGTCCGGCGCGATTATTATTAGGTTTTATGCTAACAACGGCTTTTTTGTCTATGTGGGTCTCTAATACTGCCACCACCATGATGATGGTGCCTATTCTTTTATCTATTGTTGCCAAAATGGAAGAATTAAATACGCCTAAGGCAATAAAAAATATTGAAAAAGCCTTGTTGCTGGGAATTGCTTATGCGGCATCCATAGGAGGGATTGCCACTTTAATAGGTACGCCTCCTAATTTATCTTTTGTCAGAATATATAAAATATATTTCCCTGATGCACCCGAAATTTCATTTGCACATTGGTTTACTTTTGCCTTTCCACTCGCTGCTATTTTATTGTTGGTAACCTATGGGTATTTGTACTTTTTGTTTTTTAGTAAAACAACAACTAAATTGAAAATAGGAAAAGGCGTCATTAGTAAAGAGCTTAAAGATTTGGGAGTTATGTCATATGAAGAAAAATGGGTGTTGAGTTTATTTATAGGCTTAGCTCTATTGTGGCTTTTTAGAAATCCGGTTCGTGTTGGTTCGATTAAAATTCCTGGCTGGTCTGTTTTATTTTCACATAGTCAATGGATCACCGATGGCAGTGTAGCGATATTTGTCGCTATTTTGCTTTTTTTGATACCAGCCAAAAATAAAAAGAAATCTCATTTTTTGATGGATTGGCAAACAGCAGGACGTATTCCTTGGCATATTATTTTATTATTTGGTGGTGGTTTTGCTTTGGCGAGCGGATTCAAGGAGTCAGGGTTATCAACTTTTATTGGGCAGCGCTTGACAGCTTTACAAAATTTATCACCCATTGTCTTATTACTGATAGTCATCGCAACCATTACTTTTTTAACTGAATTTACATCAAATACCGCCACAGTGGAAACCTTTTTACCCATATTGGCCGCCTTGTCTGTTGCGGTAAAAATCAATCCGTTGTTTTTAATGATTCCGGCTACCATTGCTGCATCATTTGCTTTTATGTTGCCGGTTGCCACACCGCCCAATGCCATAATATTTGGGAGTAATCGTTTAAAAATAAGTGATATGGTAAAATCGGGTTTTTGGTTGAATATTATAGGCACTGTCATATTGACGTTGGTGGCTTATTTTTATATGACATGGTTATTTAATATCCATTGGCATCATCTACCGGATTGGGCATCATAAAAAAAACCGCCCCTAAGGACGGCTGTTAAAATAATGATAGGGCTTTAAATTTTATTTAAAGAAGTATCCTATTCCGAATTTTATACCACTTGATTTAAGATTGCCTGTAGAGTCATCTTTTAATAACTTGCTTAGGCCAGCGGTGTATCTAAGGTCTAAAAACAGACCGTTGTCAAATTTATAACCGGCACCAACATTTAATCCGAATTCAGTAGAATTGAATTGGTCTTTAATATCTTCAGAATCCGTTGATGTGTTGCCGTTAAGTGTTAGTTCTGATTCTGAGTCCGCAGACATTAAAAAGCCTATTTGGGGACCAAAATTTAAACTGATATTATCATTAACATAATATTTGGCCATAACTGGCACTTGCACATATGAGGTGAAAATAGTCGTTTTTAAACCGGATGTTTCAAAAACATCGCCTTCACCGGCATAGTTTAATTCGGTGGCTAAGGCAAATTGGTCTGATAACATAAATTCGCCGACTAAGCCAATTTCAAGGTTAATTTTGCCTTTGGAGTTATCATTCCATGTAGAAGCAAAATTGCCTGAGGCTTTGAAACTGGTAAAACTTCCGGTAAGTTTGGCGCCAAAATGTGTTTCTTGCGCAGTTAAATTAAATGTGGTTAAAGCGACAAGTGCTAAAAATAATAATTTTTTCATAATAGTAATTTTTTTGTGTTTTCGTTTTACCTACTCCTTTTTTTAGTTGGTTTTTCGGCTTATTCCCAACAATTACAGCGCAAATATAATTCAAAAGTCAAGAGGTAGTAAAAGTTTAAGGAAAATAGGTTCAAAGCTAGGGATAAATGGTCTGATTAGAGGGCTTGCTTTAATTGCTCAGTTCTCCCATCAAGAAATGATGTCTGGATTTAAAAAAAAATTGTCATAATAAAAAAAAATAGTACTTTTGCAAAAATCTTAGACAAGACATGATGCATAAAATATTAAGATACTTATTCTTAGCTTTATTTTTAAGTAATTTTGGCCTTTTTGCCCAAGCGCATGAGGTATCTGAGGCAGATCATAAAATTTCTGAACATCATTCCGGCGAAACAAACGGAAAAGAGCAATTTGACGTAGGCGAATTGGTTGCTCATCATTTGTCCGACTCGCATGATTTTAAATTTGAAATACCTTTTTTTCATAAAACTATTCATTTGCCGGTTATTCTTTGGACAGATAAAGGTTTAAGCATTTTCTCTTCGGCAAAATTTAAAGGTGATAACGAAGGAAAGGTAGTGGTGACAGACGCCAAAGGCAATCGATTTGTCCGACTGCACGAGGTTATATATTATGCTGACAAGCTAAAAAATGCCGAACATCCTTCGGCTTTTGATTTTAACATGCGTCCTTTGAACTTTTCCATAACAAAAAATGTAACAGGGATCCTGCTTGCTTTCACTTTGTTATTTATTGTCATGTATTTTTCGGCCAAAATTTATCAAAATCCGAAGAAACTGCCCAAAGGGATTGCCGGATTTGTTGAACCTATCATCATTTTCATCCGCGATGATGTGGCTATTCCAAACATTGGCAAAGATAAATATGAAAAATATATGCCCTATTTATTGACGGTTTTCTTTTTTATTTTGTTTAGTAACCTTATCGGATTAATTCCATTTTCGCCTTTT
The DNA here is from genome assembly GCA_026993355.1 of Flavobacteriales bacterium. Lineage (GTDB taxonomy): Bacteria > Bacteroidota > Bacteroidia > Flavobacteriales > Flavobacteriaceae > WGBX01. Next base: position 70,404 of record JALWTX010000016.1, read on the forward strand.
GGGTATAATTTAACCGGCAATATTTATGTGACATTTGTCTTGGCGGTATTTACCTTTATTATTACCACTTTAAGCGGTAATAAGCATTATTGGAAACACATACTAACACCTGATGTTCCTAAGCTATTATGGCCCATTATGATACCGATTGAAATATTAAGTATGTTTACCAAGCCTTTTGCCTTAATGGTGCGTTTGTTTGCCAATATTTTGGCAGGTCATACCATTATGATTAGTTTGGTAGCACTAATTTTTATCGGCGGGACTTTAATGGTGTCACCAGTATCGGGCTTTTTTGTCATCTTTATGAGTTTTATCGAATTGATGGTGGCATTTATACAAGCTTATATTTTCACCATTTTGTCCGCTTTATTTATCGGGCTGGCTATTGAAGACCATGGACATGAGCATGAACACGAAATCGAAACGAACAAACAAACAGCATAATAAATTTTAAATCAGTATTAACCCTAAAAACTATAAATTATGGGATCATTAGCAGGAATCGGCGCAGGATTGGCAGCAATCGGCGCAGGAATCGGAATCGGAAGAATCGGGGGGTCTGCCACAGAAGCTATGGCACGTCAACCTGAATTCGCTAACAAAATTCAAACAGCTATGCTTATTGCTGCAGCACTTGTAGAAGGTGTTGCTTTATTTGCGGTAGTTGTAGCGATGATTAAGTAATCCGAATTGCTGAAAGAAAATCTTAAACGGTTGGTTTAAGATTTTCTTTCTTATAGCTAAAAAAAATTAAAACTTAAAAAAAACTGAAATATGAATTTAACATCACCCGAAACGCTAATTTTTTGGATGACCGTATTTTTCTTGATCTTTTTCTGGTTACTCAAAAAATTTGCTTGGAAACCCATTTTAAATGCTGTCAAAGAACGTGAGCAATCTATAGAAAATGCTTTACTTGAAGCAGACAAAGCACGTGAAGAAATGGCACGTTTACAAGCAGATAATCAAAAAATCTTAAATGAAGCACGTGCCGAAAGAGATCAAATGTTAAAAGAAGCCAAAGTGCTCAAAGAACAAATTATCAATAAGGCAAGAGAAGAAGCCAAAGCAGAGGCTAACAAAGAAATTTTGAAAGCCAAACAAGTTATTGAAAGTGAAAAGCAAGCGGCTATTAATGAGCTTAAAAATCAAGTTTCTGAATTATCTGTTACCATAGCCGAAAAAATTCTTGGTGAAGAACTTAAAGATAAAGACAAGCAGTTGAAACAAGCTGAGAAATTAGTTTCAGAAATAAAATTAAACTAATATGAAAGTAGCCAAACGCTATGCCAAAGCCCTTTTTGAATTGTCTGCGGACCAACTTGAAACCGTTCAAAATGATATGCAGTTGATCAAGCGGACTTTTGAAGAAAATCCGGTATTAATCAAAGTTTTGAAGAATCCAACAGTCCCAGCCTCAAAAAAAATGGCCATTGTCGAGCAAATTTTTGGACAAAAGGTATCAGCCGCAACCCGCAAATTATTGCAACTCTTAGGGCAAAAGGACCGTTTAAGCTTGTTGCAAGATATTGCTGTAGCTTTTGACCGGTTATACAAAGCGCATAAAGGAATTAAAGAAGCAAAGCTTACCTCAGCTATCCCTTTAACAGATGACTTAAAAAGTAAAATTTTAGCGAAAGTTAAAGACATTACCGGAAGTAATCAAATCCATTTAATTAACACCGTCGACCCCAGTTTGATTGGCGGGTTTATTTTAAATTTGGACGATTTGCGTTATGATGCCAGCGTGTCCGGAAAATTGGCAAAAATTAAATCAAAATTAGAAGCATAAAAATTAATATATATTATGGCAGAAATAAAACCATCAGAAATTTCGGCAATCATTAAAGAACAACTTGCCGGCGTCGATTCAAAAGCTTCTATCGAAGAGACCGGATCCGTCTTGCAAGTTGGTGACGGGATTGCCTTAGTATATGGCTTAAATAATGCACAATACGGTGAATTGGTCGAATTTGATAACGGCTCGGAAGGTGTTGTGCTAAATTTAGAAGAAGATAATGTAGGGGTTGTAATTTTAGGTCCCTATACCGATATTAAAGAAGGTTCTGGCGTTAAACGTTTAAACCGCATTTTGTCCATTCCGGTAGGTGAAGGTATTATAGGCAGGGTGGTTAACACCTTGGGCGAACCTATTGATGGAAAAGGACCCATTCAGGGCGACAAAATTACCTTGCCTTTAGAGCGTAAGGCGCCCGGAGTCATATACCGTCAGCCGGTAACCGAACCTTTACAAACCGGTATCAAAGCTATTGACGCCATGATTCCAATTGGCCGTGGCCAACGGGAATTGATTATTGGGGACCGTCAAACCGGAAAAACAACCGTAGCCATTGATACCATCATCAATCAAAAAGAATTTTACGACAAAGGCGAGCCGGTCTATGCGATCTATGTCGCTATCGGACAAAAAGCCTCGACCGTTGCACAAATACACAAAACCTTAGAAGATGCCGGTGCTATGGCCTATACTACTATTGTTGCAGCCAATGCCTCCGATCCTACACCTATGCAAGTTTATGCTCCTTATGCCGGTGCAGCTATTGGTGAATATTTTAGAGATACCGGCCGTCATGCCTTAATTGTTTATGATGATTTATCTAAACAAGCTGTTGCGTATCGTGAAATTTCTTTGTTATTACGTCGTCCGCCGGGACGTGAAGCCTATCCTGGCGATGTTTTCTATTTGCATTCGCGTTTGTTAGAACGTGCGGCTAAAGTTATTGAGAATGATGAGGTAGCCAAAAAAATGAACGATGTTCCCGAACCTTTAAAACCGATGTTAAAAGGTGGCGGTTCACTAACGGCCTTACCTATTATTGAAACACAAGCCGGTGACGTTTCGGCTTATATTCCGACCAACGTCATTTCTATTACCGATGGACAAATTTTCTTAGAATCTGACTTGTTTAACTCCGGTGTGCGTCCGGCTATTAACGTGGGTATTTCGGTGTCACGTGTTGGTGGTTCGGCACAAATTAAACCCATGAAAAAGGTTGCCGGAACTTTAAAATTGGACCAAGCACAATTCCGTGAATTGGAAGCTTTTGCCAAGTTTGGTTCTGACTTGGATCCTGTTACTTTAGGTGTTATCGAAAAAGGTCGTCGCAATGTGGAGATCTTAAAACAAGGTCAACATCAGCCTATGCCGGTTGAAGAGCAAGTTGCTATCATCTTTGCCGGTACTAAAAATCTTTTAAAAGATGTTCCGGTAGAAAAAGTAAAAGAATTTGAGCGTGATTACTTAGACTATTTGAACGCCAAACACCGCGACACATTAGATGCGATACGTTCGGGAAAATGGAATGATGAAATAGCCGATGTATTAACAGCAGCCGCTTTAGAAATTGCAGCCAAATATAAACAGTAAAAACCATTGGTTTTTTAAAAATTAATTAATATGGCCAATTTAAAAGATATACGTACCAGAATTCAATCCGTTGGTAGTACTATGCAGATTACCAACGCGATGAAAATGGTATCGGCAGCAAAACTAAAAAAAGCACAAGATGCCATTGAGAAAATGCGCCCATATGCCGAAAAGCTAACTGAGCTTTTATCCGGACTGAGTGCAAATCTCGATGCAGACTTGGGAGGCGATTATGCTGCCCTACGAGAAGTAAAGAAGGTGCTTTTAGTCCCTATTACCTCTAACCGTGGCTTGTGTGGGGCGCTCAACACCAATATTATCAAGCAAACGATGCGCTTAATTGACAATGAATATGCCGGTAAAGAGGTCGAAATTTTGACTATTGGTAAAAAAGCCTATGATCAATTGTCCAAAAAATATAAGGTCATTGCAAACAAAAGTGATTTGTTTGATAATTTAACTTATGAACATGTTGCTGAAATTGCTCAAGAAATCATGAATGATTTTGTCGACAAAAAATATGATAAAGTCGTCCTGATTTATAATAGTTTTAAAAATGCTGCGACACAGATTGTTAAAACTGAACAGTTTTTGCCTATAAAGACAGATATTGCGGTTGGTAATAAGGTCGTTTTAGACTATATTTATGAGCCTTCACAAGCAGAAATAGTTTTAGAATTAATCCCTAAATCTTTGCGTACCCAATTTTATAAAGCAATCAGAGATGCATGGGCATCAGAGCATGGCGCACGGATGACCTCTATGCATAAAGCTACGGATAATGCCAAAGAAATGAAAGACGAACTAACCCTGCAATACAATAAAGCCAGACAGGCGGTTATTACAGGGGAAATATTAGAAATTGTCAGTGGGGCTGAAGCCTTAAAAAATTAATTTAACTTAAAAACAGATTAAAATATAATATAATGTCACAACAAAAAGGAAAAATATCTCAAATCATCGGTCCGGTTATCGATGTAGTTTTTGAAGGTGAGAATATTAGTCTTCCAAAAATTTATGACGCCATGAAAGTGACCCGTCCTGATGGTCAAGAAGTCGTATTGGAAGTACAACAACATACCGGTGAAAATACCGTCCGAACCATTGCCATGGATTCAACCGACGGATTACAACGTGGTAAAGAGGTGGAATTATTGGGCGCACCTATAAAAATGCCCAAAGGAAAAGTTTTCGGCCGTTTATTTAATGTAATCGGTGAGCCGATTGATGGTATGGAACCTTTGCCAACGGAAGGTGAAAAAGGGAGTCCTATTCACAAACCTGCGCCTAAATTTGATGAGTTGTCAACTTCTACTGAACCTTTATATACCGGTATAAAAGTAATCGATTTGATTGAACCCTATTCAAAAGGGGGTAAAATCGGTTTATTTGGTGGTGCCGGAGTTGGTAAAACCGTTTTGATTCAGGAGTTGATTAATAATATTGCGAAAGGACACGGTGGTTTGTCCGTATTTGCCGGTGTTGGTGAACGTACACGTGAAGGGAACGATTTATTACGTGAAATGTTGGAATCCGGAATTATCAAGTACGGCGATGAATTTATGGAATCGATGGAAAAAGGCGATTGGGATATCAGTAAGATAGACCGTAAAGCACTTGAAGAATCTAAAGCAACCTTTGTATTCGGACAAATGAATGAGCCTCCCGGTGCACGTGCCCGTGTAGCTTTGTCCGGTTTGACCATCGCCGAATATTTCCGGGATGGTGCCGGTACGGGTGAAGGTAAAGATGTTTTATTCTTTATCGATAATATTTTCCGTTTTACACAAGCTGGTTCTGAGGTATCTGCGCTGTTAGGCCGTATGCCTTCTGCTGTGGGGTACCAACCGACTTTGGCCAGTGAAATGGGGGCTTTGCAAGAGCGTATTACTTCTACTAAAAATGGCTCTATTACTTCTGTTCAAGCCGTTTACGTACCGGCGGATGACTTGACAGACCCGGCACCTGCGACGACTTTTGCCCACTTGGATGCCACCACAGTTTTGTCACGTAAAATTGCCGAATTGGGTATTTATCCCGCTGTTGATCCATTAGATTCTACATCGCGTATTTTAACACCTGAAATTGTGGGTAAAGACCACTATGAAACTGCTCAACGTGTGATCGAAATTTTGCAACGTTATAAAGAATTGCAAGATATCATTGCTATCTTGGGTATGGAAGAGTTAAGTGAAGAAGACAAATTAGTCGTACACCGTGCCCGTCGTGTGCAACGTTTCTTGTCACAACCTTTCCATGTAGCCGAACAATTTACAGGTATTCCGGGTGTTTTAGTCGATATCAAAGATACGATTAAAGGCTTTAATATGATTTTGGATGGTGAATTAGACCACTTGCCCGAAGCTGCTTTTAACTTAAAGGGAAGTATTGAGGATGCTATCGAAGCCGGTGAAAAAATGCTAGCCGAAGCAAAATAAAATCAAAAATCAAACCGGTCGAAACCGGTTTGATTTTTAAAGTGGTTAAAGATAACTATTTTAGACGTAATCATTAATAAAATTTATATGAAATTAGATATAGTAACACCTGAAGGTGCATTATTTTCCGGTGAAATTGAGGCCATTGTGGTACCCGGTGTTAACGGAACATTCGAAATGCTTAATAATCACGCCCCTATTGTGGCAATTTTAACCAAAGGCGATGTGCGTATCAAGGGACAGAATTTGCGGGTGGATGATGAAGTGGTTGATAAATTTAAAATCGATAAAAATGAATTGGTTTTGCCCATAAATTCCGGAACCGTCGAAATGAAAAACAATCAGGTAATTCTGTTGGCCGAATAGCCATATTATTATATTTTAATCTTTCTTAAGCGCAATCTTTAGGTTGCGCTTATTTTATTGTTGTATTTTTTTAAATAAAATTTTTTTAATTAATAAAAATGTATATTTTTGTATATAACACATAAAACAATCCCATGGAAGATTTTGATCTTGACATCCAAAAGAACGAAGACGAACAATCGACGTTAAATTATCCTTTAATTATAGGTTTAATTATAGGTATATTATTAATTGGTGGTGCAGCTTATTGGTTTTTTACCAAGGATGATGCTTCTGATACAATCGAGACTGAAGAAACCGTTTCGACTGAAAGTCAATCAACTGATGAGGCTTCAGAACAAGTAATTGATTCTACGTCTTATCAAAATAATGAAGTGAGCAGTGATGAAACATCTACTAATGAGGAAAATGTTACGACTGATAATGAGGAAAATGTTGAAGCATCTGCCGCTACTACGTCCGATGAGCGTACTGACGACACTTCAGCCCCAGTCTCTAATGATAATGAAAATACAACAAGTCCTGATTATACTTATTTTATTGTTAGTGGTGCTTTTAAAGATGAAAATAATGCCCAAAACAAATTAAAAGCTTTAAAAGATGAAGGTTATGAAGCAGTCATTACAGGGCCTAATCAAGCCGGTTTATATATTGTGGCCTATCAAGGTTTTTCTGATATTGAGGCAGCCAAGCAGAAATTAAATGAGTTGCGTCAGCAAAATCCGCAAGCATGGATCTATAAAAAACAATAAAATTCTGATCATTATAAAAACGGCTGAAAATTTTTAGCCGTTTTTTTATGTATTTTTCTCTCCTTTCATAAACTTATGGACTATGATAGAATAGATCAGTAATAAAATGCCTAATACTAAAATCCACCATTCTATATAAAAACGATCAGGATTGTCAAAACCGGCATTGAAAGCCGTAAGTTTTTTATGGCCAAGTGGTAAAATAAAATTAGGATATATGGCCACCATTATACTTATCCAGGAGAATATAATGAAATTAGTTGATAGGATTGAAGCCTTGTTCTCGCCGGGATAGGTTCTGATTCCCATCAGTCCTATTAAAGCGATAAAAGCCAAAACGGGTAATATAAACAAGAATGGATAAGTCCAATAATTATGGAAAACACCGGGATGAATAATGTACCAGCTTATCAAGAACAAACCAACCAAAATCAACTCGATAAAAGCCAATGCTTGTATTAATTTTTTTAATTTCCGGTTAAAAGCGCCGGAATTTTTTAAAACAATCCAACCAAGACCATGAATTAAAATCGCGATAAAAATCATGCCGGTAGTTAAAAGGGTAAACCAATCGAAAAAACCTATTTTTTGGGCTAAGGGTGAAAAGCTTTGACTGACAAATCTTATCCGTTCCTCTTGTTCAAAATACAAGCCTCTTAATATGTTGGAAAATATTAAGCTAATAAAAATCAATAGCATTAAATTTAGAAAGCCGTATAAATAGCCAAAAACACTTTTGTAAAACGGATTTTTTCTATATAAATACAGCAGATTAAAAGCTAAGGTTTTGAGAAGTAGAAATAACAAAAACAATAAAATGTATCCGCCAAAGTTGTTAAATAAGATTTGGGCATAATGAGGAAAAAATACCATGGCCAGACCTATAAAAGCCAATAGCCAGACTTCATTAGCGTCCCAAACGGAACTAATACTTTTGATTATTTTATTTTTTTCTTCATCATTATCGGCAAAAAACAAAAAAGCAACACCGGCACCTATATCATAGCCATCCAAAAGTACATAAGTACCTAATAAAATAGACAAAATACCATACCAAATCACTTCCATAACACTTCAATTTTATGACAAATATACATTAATATTTTAACAGATATAAGCGAATAAAGTTTCCTATCTGATTTTTTTAGGAAGTCTCTCGGGCAGTTTAGCAATTATTTCGTAGGGAATGGTTTGCAATTTATTTGCCAAATAGGCAACATCATCATAATCGAATATAATTACTTCATCGCCTTCCCGGCAAGGTGTTCCACTTAAGTCGATACTCAAGGTATCCATGCTTATGCTCCCCACAATAGGCAGTTTATAGCCACGGCATTTTATGGTATGTCCCACATGGCGCATACGTCTGTCTAAACCATCGGCGTAACCTAACGGAATAAGCCCGATACGGCTGTCTTGTTTGGTTGTGAAGCTGCGATTGTAACCCACACTTTCGCCCGGAGCCAAGGTTTTTACTTGGGTAATTTTAGATTTTACTTGGGAAATTGGTTGGAGGATTGATTTTTTTTCATTAACTAAATTGTATCCGAATAAACCTAATCCGGGTCTGATCATATCATATTGGGCTTGCGGAAATCTAAAAGCACCGGCGGTGTTGAGTAAATGTCTGAAAAAATTGCTATTGAGTTGGTTGGCCAAAATTTGGCTCATGTGCTCAAAGTTTGCTATTTGGTTTAATGTGAATGCATCTTCGGCAGGGTCTTCGGCAGCCGCCAAATGCGAAAAAACACTTTTTAAGTGAACGGCCTTTTGACTTTTTAAAAGACCCATAAGATGAGGTATTTCTGCTTTGGTAATGCCTGCCCGGTGCATGCCAGTGTCGAGTTTGAGATGAATGGGAAAACCTTGAATTCCTTTTTTATCTAAAAAATAGATCAGTTTTTTTAAATAAAAGATAGAACTGACTTCGGGTTCTAAGCGATAATCAAGCAAAGGCAAAAAATGCTCAGTAGAAGGGTTAAAAACCAGCAAATTAGTATGAATGCCGGCTTTTCGAAGTCTTATTCCTTCATTGATAAAAGCAACTGAAAAATAATCAACACCTTGCGACTCTAAAGCTTGGCCAATTTTAACAGCGCCTAAGCCATAAGCATTGGCTTTTAAATTAGCCAATATCCGGACATGAGGATGGGTCAGGTTCTGAAAAGTTTGTAAGTTATGTAATAGTCTTGACCGGTTTATGTCGATGTAGCTTTCGCGCATGGTCAGTCCTTTTTATGCTTTTGTCGGTCTTTCATGGCAGCCACAAAAGCCGCACGGCTTAAGGGTTCATATTCTTGTTTTTCTCCCAGTAAAACCAATTTATCATCATCGGTAAGGCGGTAACTATAATGGGCAAGATTTCCTGTGCGTGTACAAATTGCATGCACTTTGGTTACATATTCTGCAATAGCCATTAAAAAAGGCATGGGCCCGAAAGGTTTCCCCATAAAATCCATATCAAGTCCGGCAACCACCACGCGCACACCATTATTGGCCAAGGTATTACAGACCTCAACAATTTCGTCAGAAAAAAATTGCGCTTCGTCTATACCGACAACATCCACATCTTGTGCCAGTAATAAAATTTCTTGTGGCGATGACACACTGGTTGAATGAATTTCATTTTTATCATGCGAAACTATATTGGTATCATGATAGCGGGTATCAATCTTGGGTTTGAAAATTTCTACTTTTTGTTTGGCAAATTGAGCTCTTTTTAAGCGACGAATGAGTTCTTCAGTTTTGCCCGAAAACATACTACCGGTGATCACTTCTATCCAACCCAAATTTTGCTTATGATTAACAGGTATTTCTAAAAACATAATACGTGTGTTTTTCGTTGTAATAAAATACTTAATTTTGTAATAACGAAATTAATTTATTTTTTGCCTGTTTGTTTAAAACTGGTTTAATTTTTATTAACAATTTGATTTAACACTTCCAAAAAGTATATTTATGGATGCCCGTAAGGAAATAATTAATATTTTAAAAGCTGAGTTGACACTGCTTAGTAAAAATATTTTGCAGAATATTCATCAGAAAGATATTGATGATTTATACCAAGCAACGCAACGTTTGTATGAAAAAATGGCAGCGGTAAAAGTTCTGCAAGAACAAATGCCGATAGAGGAACTTTCAGCGCTCTTTTCAATCCCACCAAAGGATTTAGAGCAAGACATGCCGCCTGTTAATCCGGCAGAACAAAAACCTGAAAAGCAGGTATCTAACCCGTATAAATCAGTTAATAAAATGGCTTTTGTGCCTAAACACAAAACAGAAAAAACATCAAAGGAAATAAATCCGCTAAACGAGGTGTCTGTGGTCAAAAAACAGAAAAAAATTAATATTGGTTTAAATGATCGAATCGCTTTTATTAAGCATCTTTTTAAAGGGGATACAGCGGCTTACCAAACTTTTATTGATGCCTTAAATGCATTTGAATCTTATGAAGCGGCATTAGCATTTATCAATCAGCAAATAAAACCCCAATATAATGGTTGGGAAGGTCAGGACGAGTATGAATTCCGGTTATTACAATTGCTTGAATTAAAATTTGCCCAATGAGCGGGAAACTTTACATAGTCCCGACACCGGTCGGTAATTTGAAAGATATGACATTTAGAGCAGTTGAGGTATTAAAAAATGCAGATTTGATATTGGCCGAAGACACGCGTACCTCCGGCAAACTATTGAAGCATTTTGATATTGAAACGCCACAACGGTCATATCATAAGTTTAACGAACACAAAATTGTGGATCATTTAGTTGAACAATTACAAAATGGGGCTCAATTTGCTTTGATTTCGGATGCCGGCACACCTGCTATTTCTGATCCGGGTTATCTGTTGGTTCACAAAGCAATAGAAAAAGATATTCCCGTAGAAACCTTGCCCGGCGCCACTGCTTTTGTACCTGCTTTGGTTAATTCGGGTTTGCCCTCAGAACGCTTTGTTTTTGAAGGCTTTTTGCCGGTAAAAAAAGGACGGCAAACGCGGTTTAAAGAATTGGAACATGAACCACGCACCATGATTTTTTATGAGTCGCCCCATAAATTAATTAGAACATTGAAAGATTTTGAAAAATATTTTGGTCCGGACAGACCCATATCGGTCTCACGTGAAATAAGCAAACTCTATGAGGAAACAATTCGTGGAACAGTGGCTGATGTATTGAAAACTTTTGAAGAAAAACCAGCCATCAAAGGTGAATTTGTATTGGTATTACAAGGTCTAAAAAATAAAAAATAATGAGTCAATTTTATCCCTTAAAAGTTATCGAAAAAAAACAATTAACGCCCGAAAGCGTTTCTTTAAGTTTAGCCATTCCCGGTGAATTAAAAAAGATATTCGATTTTAAACCGGGGCAGTTTGTAATGGTCCAAAAAGAAATAGATGGTCAAAAGTTACGGCGTTACTATTCTATATACAATTTGCCGGGAGAAGGTAAGTTGCAATTAGGCATAAAAGTAAAAGGCGAAGATGGTTTTGCCAATTATGCCATGCACCATATTCAGCCCGGCGAAGTATTGGAAGTATCTGCACCAATGGATGATGTGAACTTTGATACGGAAACGCAAAAACCGCAAAAGTTATTGGCCATTACCATAGGCAGTGGCATTACCCCTTTTTACAGCTATATTCAGCATATGCTTAAAACACAACCAAATACCGAATTAGTGTTGGTTTACGGTAATGAGAATCCCGTCAAAACAATGTTTTACAAAGAATTGCATACCTTGGCTAAAACTTATCCGCAACAATTAAAGATTTATGATGCCTTTAGTCAATCTGCAGAAGGCGATTTTCAAGAACGTATTAACCCTAAGGTTTTAAAAGAAATTTTGGCAAAAGAAGGTGCCGGTTTTGATGCTGTTTATATTATTGGCCCCGACGATTTAAAGAAAATGGCTGCAAAAACTTTAGAAGAGGAAGGAGTACCAAAGAATAAACTCCATTACAGGGTTTACAGCTAAAAATTAGACTTATGCAAAATAGAAAGTGGTGGTTTGAGGCGTTTATAGTTTTATTACCTTTTGTTTATACAGCATCTATTTGGCCGCATTTGCCCGGAACCATTCCCTTGCATTGGAATGCTTCGGGCAAGATAGACAGGTTTGGTCCTAAAATGTTTGTCTGGTTACTTCCGGTAATTTTGGTTTTATTTCCTTATGTGCTTCTTAATTTTTTGCCTAAATATGATCCTAAAAAAACTTTAGATGTAAATTCAAAAACTTTTCTTTTTTTTAAATTTATTTTAATAGGTTTTATGTCTATGTTGACCATTTACATTTTATATAGTATTAAAGCCGGTCATATGACATACCCTAACTTTTTGACCTTGCTATTAGGCTTATTGTTTATTGTTTTGAGTCGTTTGTTTCCTAACTTGCCTCCCAATTATTTTATCGGTATTCGGACACCATGGACTTTGGAATATCCGGCAATCTGGCAGGCAACGCATCGATTTGCCAGCAAACTATGGTTTGCCGGTGGGGTATTCATTGTTTTGAGTAGTTTTTTATGTCCGTCGTCTATAAATTTCATTATTTTTTTAGCTATTGTTTCAATAATCAGCGTCGGTTCAGTTTATTATTCATACAGACTTTATCAAAAGCAATTTAACGACCATTAATTTTATGAACCTGTTTAGACCTTTTTTGAAAATATTGCTTATTCTATTGACGCAGGTCTTGTATGGGCAACAAACTGAGCCCTGGCAAATAACCTTGTCTAAAGGCCGTTTAGCAGGCACTTTACTTCTTGCCGATTCGACCCAAAAAACGCCGGTTGTTTTGCTTATTCCCGGTTCGGGACCAACAGATCGAAACGGGAATAGCATCTCTCATAAAAATAATGCGCTAAAATTATTAGCCGATAGTTTGAAACAACATCATATCAGCAGTTTGCGTATTGATAAACGTATGGTGGGGCAGAGTCGGTTTAAAGATTTAACCGAAAAGGATTTAACTTTTGATCGTTATGTGCAAGATGTTATTTTATGGCTTCAAAAATTAAAAAATGACAAACGTTTTTCCAAAATAATTGTTGCCGGACATAGCCAAGGTGCTTTAACCGGCTTATTAGCAGCGCAAAAAATACCTGTCGCAGCTTATATTTCTATTTCGGGTGCCGGCCGCCCCATCAATGAGGTTTTGAAACAACAACTGCAAGGACTTGTGCCGCAGGTAAAACAAAAGGCTTATCAGATTATTGACAGTTTGTCTCAGGGATATACCGTCCCTCATATTTCGGGACCTTTATTTATGCTATTCAGGCCTTCTGTTCAAAAATTTTTATCAACCTGGATGAAATATGATCCGGCCATAGAACTTTCAAAATTGTCTATCCCCATACTTATTGTTCATGGTACAACGGATTTGCAAATACCTGTCAAAGATGCGAAACGCTTAAAAAAAATGAACCCAAAAGCCAAATTAGTGATCATAAAAGACATGAATCATGTATTGAAAAAAGCCGGCGCTGACAGGCAGGAAAATTTAAAAACTTATCATCAACCCCATAGGGCTTTACATCGGGAATTAACACCTGTTTTGGTAGATTTTATAAAACACTTAAAATAAAGCATTTATTTGACGATAGGCGACTTTTTGATTTTTGCACCAAAATGTTTAGCAAATTTGTCAACAATAGTTTGTTTTAACCGGTTTTTGTCTGGTATGTAGCCCAATTCTTTTTGCATGGAAGTCACACCTTTTTGCCTGATGCCACAAGGTATAATATGCTTAAAATAAGACAAATCGACATCGACATTTAAAGCAAAACCATGCATCGTAATCCATCGGCTGGTTTTGACGCCCATCGCACATATTTTGCGAGCAGTGGCTTGGTCTGCATCTAACCATACGCCGGTTTCTCCTTCACTGCGTTCACCTTTAATACCATATTCTGACAAAACATCGATGATGACAGTTTCCAATAAACGCATATAAGCCAATATATCCAAGTCAAAGTTATCTAAATCTATGATAGGATAACCGACAATTTGTCCGGGCCCGTGATAGGTAATATCTCCACCCCTGTTGGTTTTGATGAAATCTACTTGGTATTTTTTTCGTTCATCAGGTCCTATGAGTAAATGATTTTCCTTCCCGCTCTTACCCAAGGTATAAACATGTGGATGTTCAGTAAATAACAAATAATTAGCAGTCGGTTTGGGATCATCACGGTGTTTGTTATCAATTTTTATTTGTTTTAGTTGATCAAATAAGCCGGTTTGTATAACAAAGGCTTCTTTGTAAGGCTTTAAACCAATATCTTGTACTAACAATTCTTTATTTTTCATGATGATTTGAAGCTGGTTGGTGTAAATAAACATTAGAATTATCTTGGGTCAAAATCAATTCTCTTCCAAGGATCAAAGGATAATTTTGAGTGACATGACCAATAGGAGCATCGAAGATAATAGGATACTTCCCTTGGGTATGCGTCAACATTATTTCATAAAGTGACTGCCCAAAGCCGGGCGTGTTAGGAGGGATTTGTGTAAACTGACCGACTAACAAAGCCTTTAAATCTTGAAGTTTGCCCGCTTTTTTTAAGGCAATCATCATCCGGTCAATGGCATACAATGGCTCACTGACATCTTCAATAAACAAGATTTTATGGTGGGTGTCAGGGGCTAAACCGGTTCCCAGTAAACTATATAAAGTAGCCAAATTTCCCCCCGTTACAGTTCCTTTAACCACATTAAATGAAGTGTTTTGAGGATGTTTGTTAAAGGAATAGCTTACAGGGCGTCCAAACAAAGCATTTTTGGTTTGTTTGACCACCATTTGCGGAATTTTATTTTTTAGTTGGACCGGCATAAAAGCATGCAAACTTTCAAAACCTAATTTTTGTATTTTTTGATGTATAATCGTAATGTCAGAAAAGCCGGTAACTAATTTGGGCTGTTTTTTAAATTTTGTAAAATCGAGTTCATCCACAATGCGGATACTCCCGTAGCCACCACGCAAAGCCCAAATAAGTTTAACTTCGGGATGGTCTAAAGCGGCTTGAAAATCCTCAAGCCTTTGTTGATCATTGCCGGCAAAATGCCCGTTTCTGTTTAAAGCATGCCGGCCTACATAAGACCGCAACCCCCATTTTTTAAGCAATTTCTGTGCCGATACAATTATTTGCGGATCAGACAATTGTCCGGCCGGACTAACCAAAGCTACTAAATCGTTTTGTTGTAGGTGCATTTTAGAAATTTGTGTAAAAATACATAAAAATCCACATTCCGGGTTTTAAACCCGCCTATAATTTAAGGTATTTACACCAGATAATTTTGTAATTTTGTTGAGCAAATTTATTTTATGAAAAAGATTTTATACCTATTTATACTTCCTGTATTTTTTGCCTGTCATCAAAACAATGTCATTCCCAAGCCAAAGGCTTTGTTGTCTTTGGAATACCCAACACATACATATCAACTCGATACATTTCCTCATTTTATTTTCGAAAAATCTGTTTGGGCCCAAACAGAACGAATCTCTGACCAGAAAGTCAATTTAAATTACCCGCAGATGAAAGCCAAAGTATATATGACTTACAAGCCGGTAAAGCATAACTTGATCGCATTATTGCGTGATGCCGAAAAGTTTACGTATGAACACACAGTTAAGGCAGATGAAATTATTACGCGCGATTTTGTCAACCCACAGAAACATGTTTATGCCACGCTTAACTATGTAACCGGCAATGCAGCCTCACAAGTGCAATTTCACATTACCGATAGTCTGCATCATTTTGTCGATGGCTCTTTGTATTTTTATGCTCTTCCAAATTATGATTCAATTATGCCGGCAGTTAAGTATCTCGAAAAAGATATTAATCATCTTTTAGAAACTTTTGCATGGAAAAACAATTCAAAAGTAAAGAATTAACAATAATTTAAAAGATATATTTAGAGAGATCAATAAAAAAATGATTAAAAAAACTTGTATATTTACAAAGTTTTTTATTTTTGCCGAACATTAATCAATTAAAAATAAATATTATGTCTGACATTGCATCAAGAGTAAAAGCAATTATCGTTGACAAATTAGGCGTTGACGAAAATGATGTAACCCCCGAAGCTAACTTTACAACTGACCTAGGGGCTGATTCACTTGACACAGTTGAATTAATTATGGAGTTTGAAAAAGAATTTGACATTCAAATCCCTGATGATCAAGCTGAACAAATCCAAACTGTTGGTCAAGCAATCAAATACATTGAAGAAGCATTAAATTAAGATTATGGAATTAAAACGAGTTGTTGTAACGGGTTTAGGAGCATTAACACCAATAGGTAATAACGTGCAAGAATATTGGCAAGGTTTAATTAACGGTGTCAGTGGTGCTGCACCTATTACCCGGATTGATGCTTCTAAATTCAAAACTCGTTTTGCTTGTGAAGTGAAAAACTACCAACCTACCGACTATTTTGATCGAAAGGAAGTGCGTAAAATGGACTTATACGCCCAATTTGCTTTAGTGGCTTCTAAAGAAGCGATTGCAGATGCCAATTTTGACGATGAGAAACTCAACCGCGACCGTGTGGGCGTTATTTTTGGTTCGGGTATTGGTGGTTTACAAACATATGAGGACGAGGTGCGAAACTTTGTCCAAGGAAACGGTACGCCCCGTTTCAACCCCTTTTTTATTCCGAAAATGATTTCGGATATGGCAGCCGGACTTATTTCGATCGAAAATAAATTTTACGGCCCAAATTATGCCACTGTTTCGGCTTGTGCCACTTCGTCTAATGCGATCATTGATGCTTATAACATTTTGCGTTTGGGTATGGCTGATGTTATGGTAACCGGTGGCGCCGAAGCAGCTATTACCAATGCCGGTGTAGGCGGCTTTAATGCTTTACGTGCGTTATCAACGCGCAATGACGATTATAAAACAGCTTCACGGCCTTTTGACAAAGACCGCGATGGTTTTGTCATAGGTGAAGGCGGAGGGGCTTTAGTGTTGGAAACATTGGAGCATGCCCAAGCGCGTGGTGCCAAAATTTATGCCGAAATTCTCGGTGCCGGTATGTCTGCCGATGCTTATCATATGACGGCACCGCATCCGGAAGGGAAAGGCGCTGCATTGGTGATGAAAAATGCTTTAAAAGATGCCAACCTGCAACCCCAAGCTATTGACTATGTTAATGTTCATGGCACTTCTACACCGTTGGGGGACATCTCTGAAATTAAAGCCATAAAAGAAGTTTTTGGTGAGGATGCTTACAAATTAAACATCAGCAGCACCAAATCTATGACCGGCCATTTGTTGGGCGCAGCCGGCGCCATAGAAGCCATTGCGTCTATTTTGGCTATCAATAATAATATTGTGCCTCCCACGATTAATCATTTTACCGATGATCCGGCCATCGATCCGAAGCTTAATTTAACCTTTAATAAAGCACAAGAAAGAGAAATAAATACAGCTATTAGCAACACTTTTGGGTTTGGCGGTCATAATGCCTCGATTATTTTCGGTAATTTTTAAACTTTTATTTTGAAATTACTTTCAAAAATCTTACGGTTTAGAAAATCATCTGACTACAAAGATTTGGCAAATAAATTAGAAGATATTTTGCCTTTTAAGCCTAACAATTTGTCGCTTTATAAAGAAGCCTTAACACACAAGGCTAAAAATATAAAAGATAAAAACGGGCAAAAAGTCAATTTTGAACGCTTAGAATTTTTGGGTGATGCTATCATAGAAGCGATTGTATCAGCTTTTTTATTTAAAGAATTGCCTTATGCCTCTGAGGGTGAATTAACTATTATGCGTGCCAAAATAGTTAACCGTAAACACCTCAATGAATTGGGAAAATCATTGAACTTGATAAAACTACTCGATGTTAAATTGACCCCGAAACAAATGGGCAATGATATTTCGGGCAATTTGTATGAAGCCTTGGTTGGGGCTATTTTTTTAGACAAAGGTTATGAGGGTGTCAAAAAATTTATCTATAGCAGTATGATTGATTCGCATATCGACTTGGAAAAATTGGAAAAGAAAATCAGCAGTTATAAAAGTCATATGATAGAATGGGCGCAAAAAAATCATCAAGATTTCCAATTTTTAGCAACTGAAGACACGCAGAAAGGGAAAAATAATTATTTTAAAGTTAACTTTGTTTTAAACAATAAAAAAATAAGCCAAGGCCGCTCTAGCAGTAAAAAAAAGGCAGAAGAAATAGCTGCCAGGAGGGCTTATTATATTATACAACCGGAAAAAAATGGGCCTAAAAAAACAAACCAAACCTAAAAAGTATATTTTAAAACCTGACAGTCATTTGTTGGCACATAATGTCGAATTGGTTGGGATTCAAACAACCCAAAAGTTGTATAAACTGGTTTTTGATTTTAATAAGATTTTCGGCTTTGATTTTTATCTCAATGAAGACTTGATCTTGGAAAGACGCCATAAGACTATAGCTTTTCAAAATTATATTACCCCCGAAAATAATATCGGTCAAAAAATGCGCTTGCTTCAAAATGAAGTTTTGATTCCGGTTTCGCATCCCAATACCTTATTTGATACAGATGAAGCCTTCTATTTATTTCCCGATTTACCAGGTTTGAATTATCTCTTAATGTTATACAAGGATGAAGAAGTTGATTATCAATTTATTCAGCAAAATTTTAAAGTGCCCTATACTTGTCGTTTTATAGAAATAGATGTTTATAAATGTGCGACGGTTTTTCCTGTTTTTCCTGTCTAAGAGGCTTACTTTTTTCTTTAATTTGTTTTATCTTTGAACTTTACAATATTTTGTTGATTAAACGTTTTAATTGATAAATAATATTTAAAGAAGAAAATTAAATTCCATGAAAAAAATAGTTTTAAGTTTAGTTGTTTTATTTGTATTATCATCGTGTGTGAGTTCTAAAAAATATCAGGAACTGGATGATAAGTATATTAAACTTCGCAGTGAAAATGTTGAACTGAAAGATCAGTTAGATACTTTGGCAAACAAATCCTTAAAATGTCAATCCGCTTTGGATAGATTGACGATACGCTATAATAATTTGAAAAGTAAATACGAAACACTTGACAAACTTTATACCGTTAAAGACAATGCCTATAAAAAATTGCAAGCAAGCTACGATGCTTTGTCAAAAAGTAGTAGTCAGACATTGGCTTATGAAGCTGAGAAAAGTCAACGATTGTTAAAAGAATTAGAAAAAAAACAGCAAGAATTGGCCAAAGAACGTGCTGCTTTGGATAAACAAATAAAAAAAATCCAAAGTCTTGAAAGCTTGATTGCTCAAAAGGATGCCAAGCTCAATAATTTGAAAGGATCTTTAAATAGAGCCTTAAACAAATTTAAGGGTCAAGGCCTGAAAGTAACCCAAAAAAACGGCAAAATCTATATTTCTATGGAGAACAAACTGCTGTTTGATTCGGGTAGTTGGCATGTCAAACAAAACGGACGCGATGCGATCAAAACCATTTCCAATATTTTGTCTATTAATCCGGATGTGGAAATCATGATAGAAGGCCATACCGACAACGTGCCATACCATGGTAAAGGCGCCATTCAAGATAATTGGGACTTGTCTGTGAAGCGGGCGACATCGGTGGTTCGCCAATTGATGAATAACAAAAATATAGACCCCAAACGTTTAATTCCGGCAGGTCGCAGTAAATATGTCCCGGTTGCGGATAATAGCACACCGGAAGGCAGAGCCAAAAACAGACGGATTGAGGTAATTTTGACGCCTCGTTTAGATGAAATAATGAATTTATTAAATAATTAGTATGAAAATAACCGTGGTAGGAACCGGCTATGTTGGTTTGGTGTCGGGGACTTGTTTTGCCGAATCAGGTAATGAAGTAACTTGCATTGATATTAACGAAGAAAAAGTTAAAAAGATGAAGGCTGGGCAAATTCCTATATACGAGCCCGGCTTAGAGACACTTTTTAAACGCAATATAAAGGCAGGTCGTTTAAAGTTTGCCACTGATTTGCAAGAAGGCGTGAATTTTGGTGAAATTATTTTTTTGGCTTTGCCAACACCCGAAGATGAAGATGGCTCTGCCGACTTGTCTTATGTAAAAGATGTGGCTGCCAGAATAGGAGAAATAATGGAACAAAATCCCGAATCGGAATATAAGATTATTGTAAACAAAAGTACAGTTCCGGTAGGGACGGCTGAAATAGTTACCAATATTCTAAAAGAACGAACTGGTAAAGATTTTGATGTGGTATCCAATCCCGAATTTTTAAGAGAGGGTTTTGCGGTAGATGATTTTATGAAACCTGAACGCATTATTATTGGTACTGAAAGCAAACGTGCCGGAGAAAAAATGACCGAATTGTATGAGCCTTTTGTCCGTTCGGGTAATCCTATTATTATGATGGATCCACGCTCGGCAGAAATCACCAAGTACGCAGCTAATTCATTTTTGGCTTTAAAAATAACCTTTATGAATGAAATAGCCAATTTTGCCGAGAAAGTTGGGGCCGATGTAGACAAAATTCGTATAGGTATGGGGTCAGACTCACGCATTGGCAAACGCTTTTTGTTCCCCGGCATAGGCTATGGAGGTTCTTGTTTCCCCAAGGATGTCAAAGCCTTGTATAAAACAGGCTTGGAACATCAACACGAATTCAAATTGCTCAAATCTGTAATTGAAGTTAATGACCGTCAAAAAACCGTTTTAATACCAAAGATGAAAGCTTATTTGGGTGATTTAAAAGGGAAAAAAATTGCTATTTGGGGACTCTCTTTTAAACCCGAGACTGATGATATTCGTGAAGCACCGGCTTTGTATATGATTGACGAACTGTTGAAAGAAGGCGCTGAGTTAACTGTTTTTGACCCGGAAGCTATGGACAATGTCCGTCAAAAATATGGCAACCGTTTGAATTATGCAACCGGTTTGTACGAGGCTCTAAATGAGGCTGATGCTTTAATAATCAGTACCGAATGGAATGTTTTTAGAACGCCGGATTTTGAAGAAATGAAAAAACGTTTGAACAGACCGGTTATATTTGATGGGCGTAATCTTTATAAGCCCGAACGAATGCAAGATTTGGGGTTTGATTATATATCCATCGGTCGAAAACCGGTGAAAATTCCGCGAAAATTATGGAAAGAGTTTTAATAACCGGTGCAGCCGGTTTTTTGGGGTCACATTTGTGCGATAAATTTTTAAACGAAGGTTTTGAGGTAATCGGTATGGATAATTTTTTAACCGGATCTCCTAAAAACATTCAGCATTTAAAGCAGCATTCCGGTTTTAGTTTTATAGAACATGATGTCACTAATTTTATCGATATCGACGGTCCGTTAGATTATATTTTACATTTTGCTTCGCCGGCAAGTCCTATAGATTATCTGCGTATTCCTATCCAAACATTGAAAGTAGGTTCTTTGGGAGTCCATAATGTTTTAGGCTTGGCAAAGGCAAAAAAAGCCCGTGTTTTAATAGCTTCAACTTCAGAAGTATATGGCGATCCGTTGGTGCATCCGCAAACCGAAGAATATTATGGCAATGTTAATCCTATAGGGCCTCGTGGCGTATATGACGAAGCCAAGCGTTTTCAAGAAGCCATGACTATGGCCTATCATAATTTTCATGGCATTAGTACCCGTATTGTGCGAATTTTTAACACCTACGGGCCACGTATGCGCCTGAATGACGGGCGTGTTATTCCGGCATTTATGGGGCAAATTTTGCGGGGGGAAGATTTAACGGTTTTTGGTGATGGTAGTCAGACCCGTTCCTTTTGTTATGTTGACGATCAAATTGAGGGTATTTTCAAGTTGCTTTTTTCCGATTATAACTTACCGGTTAACATTGGTAACCCTGAAGAGATTTCTATTTTGGATTTTGCTAAGGAAATTATTGAGTTGACCAATGGTCAATCAAAAATAGTATTTAAAGATTTACCGGTCAATGACCCTTTACAGCGTTGTCCGGATATCACTAAAGCAAAAACTATTTTAAATTGGTCCCCCAAGGTAGATCGTCAAACAGGTATGAAAAAAACTTTTGATTATTTTAAATCTTTAACCCAAGAGGAATTATATCAAACGAATTATAAAAACTTTGATAACTTTATAAAAAAATAATGCATTACAAACAATCACACCGGTTTTCTTTTTTGCTTTTGCCAATTATTTATTTATTGGATACAGTTTTAATAGCTTGGTTTTTGTATAATTTTAAATTATCTAACTATTTTATTTTTTCATGGATTATTCTCTTATTTGTTTGGTTTGTTATTTCCTTTTTTACCAAATTTTATGAAGTTTACCGCCATACTAAGCCAACTGAAATAATTAGTAAAACCTTAAATCAGGTCATCATTTTCAATTTGGCCATTGTGACGTTTTTTCACTTTTTAAAGTTTTCCTATTCAGATCATCTTTTACTTAAAAATTTACTTTTATTTGATGTTTTACTTTTATTGATCAAAATTACCATCTACATTATTTTAAAATATTATCGTTCCAAAGGGGGGAATGTACGGACGTATTTGATAGTCGGTTATAATGATGAAACTAAAAAATTTAAAGAACTTTTAGAGCAGCGAAAAGATTTTGGCTATAAGTTCGATAATTTTTTTGGTAAGGATCCAAAAGCACAAGGCGATTTTGAACAACTGAAAACGTATTTGTCAACTAATCCTGTTGATGTTATTTTCTGTTCCTTAAAAGAATGTACAGATGAGCAGATTAGGGAGCTTATTATTTTTGCCGATAATCATTTTATGTCCGTAAAATTTATTCCTGATAATAAAGAGATCTTGGGCAAAAATTTAAAAGTCGATTATTTCGATTATTTTCCTGTTTTGTCAGTGAATAAATCCCCTTTAACCAAGCCGGTTAACCGACTGATAAAAAGGACTTTTGATATTATTTTTTCCGGTTTGGTCATTGTCACTATTTTGTGGTGGTTAATTCCTCTTTTTGGATTGATTATTAAATTGGAATCTAAGGGGCCAATCTTATTTAAACAAATTCGGAATGGCATTAACTATCAACCCTTTTATTGTTACAAATTCCGGTCGATGCGTCCGAATAAGTTGGCAGATTTTAAGCAAGTGAGTAAAAATGACCCAAGAGTTACCAAATTTGGCTATTTCTTAAGACGTACCAGTTTAGATGAATTGCCACAATTTTTAAATGTTTTTAAAGGTGATATGTCTGTTGTCGGGCCACGTCCTCATATGGTTAAAGAGAATGAACGTTTTTTAAAGCGCGTCGATAAATTTATGAGCCGTCATTATGTTAAACCTGGCATTACCGGATTAGCACAAGTAAAGGGATACAGAGGAGAGGTAAAAACCGATAGAGATATTATTAACCGGGTTAAATATGATCTTTTTTATATCGAAAATTGGACTTTTTGGTTGGATATAAAAATAATTTTGTTTACTATTTTTAATTTATTGAGAGGCGAAGACAAAGCTTATTAAATGATAAATTTATGTCAAAAAATTTAGTGATCATACCAACCTATAATGAAAAGGAAAATATACCGGATATTGTCCCCTATGTTATGCAATTAGCCGAGCCATTTGATATTTTAATTGTTGATGATAACTCACCGGATGGGACTGCTGAGGTGGTAAAAAAATTAAAGAAACAATTTCCTGCTAAATTACATTTATTAAGCCGTCCCGGCAAAGAGGGTTTAGGCAAAGCCTATATAGCCGGATTTAGATGGGCTTTGGCCCGTTCATATGATTATATTTTTGAAATGGATGCCGATTTTTCTCATCCGCCACAAAAACTAATTGACTTATTGAAAGTTTTGAAGAAAAATGAAGCTGATGTGGCCATTGGTTCACGTTATTTAAAAGGAAAAATAAATGTCGTTAATTGGGATTTGAAACGAATTTTACTTTCTTATTTTGCTTCTCTTTATGTCCGTTTAATAACGGGCTTGCCGGTAAAGGATACGACTGCCGGTTTTGTTGGCTACAAAAGGGATGTACTAAAAGCTTTTGATTTTGATAAAATCGATTTTGTGGGGTATGCCTTTCAAATTGAAATGAAATACAGAGCTTGGAAAAAGGGATTTCAGCTTAAAGAAGTACCGATTGTTTTTACCGACCGTGTCAAAGGCAAATCAAAAATGAATGGTGGAATTATTTCAGAAGCCATATGGGGTGTTTTAAAAATGCGTTTTAAAAAAATATAAGATGATGAAAATCAAGGTGCTGCTTATTACTGGTTTGTTTTTGCTAATGGCTTGTCAACGACAGCCTAAACCTGCTATTGCACCAAAAACTTATAAAAATATTCTTAAAGAATTGATTTTAATAAATTTACTCCACGATGATTTAAGTCTTAAGGATTCTATTTCATTTAATTTACAAAATCAGGTGTATAAGAAATATCATGTCGATAGTCTTCAACTAAAGCAAAACACAGCGTATTATGCTGAACATCCAAAAGACTTAATCAAAATTTATGAACAAATTTATAATGAATTGAAGAAAAAGGCTGATAGCCTGAATAAACTCGTGTCATCCTCAAAAAAACAGAAAAAAACCGCGCCTGTTAAAGTGTTGGAAAAATTAGTAGCACCTGCGCAAGTACCTCATTAAAATACATTTATTGACGATTTAAAAGTTTTTTTAAGGCGGCAAAACTTACCTTATTATTTTGGAAATATGCATAAGCCACTTGTCTTTCTTTCTCATCTGCTTTGATAAAGTTTAATAAATTATTCAAGTGCATTTTCATATGTCCTTTTTGAATACCATCGGTAATCAATGAATTTACAGCTGCAAAATTTTGAGCCAAACCGGCAGCGGCTATTATTTGCATTAACTCTTTTGCCGATGGGTTTTGCAACAATTGAAGCGAAAATTTTACCAAAGGATGCAATCCGGCGATACCGCCAATAGTTCCGACAGCTAAAGGCATTTCTAACCAAAAATAAAAATGATTGTCCTCAATTTTTGCATGACTAAGTGAAGTATATGACCCCGAAATTGCGGCATAAGCATGGGCATTAGCTTCGACAGCTCTAAAATCATTGCCTGTTGCCAATACTACTGCATCAACACCATTCATGATGCCTTTGTTATGGGTAACGGCTCTATAAGGTTCTTTTTCGGCAACTTTAATGGCGGTGATAAATTTTACGGCATATAGCTTTCCCGGCATGGCGGTCGTTTCTAAAGCTTCAACCGGACATTTTACCATGGCTTTTACCCGGCAATCGGGCGTGAAATTCGATAAAATACTCATCAATATTGTTAGTTGGCCGGTTAATTGCGATTGGGCTAATTTTTCTAATTTTTCGGCAGCTTCCTCCAATACAGAATTGATAAAGTTTGCCCCCATGGCATCGGCTGTTTCAAACTTAAATTCTATTTGATAATAATGTTCTATTTGGTCAGTTTTATCTATTAAATCTATGTCTTTTACACCACCACCTCTTTTTTTCATGTTTTCTTCAAGAGGGGCTATGGCCGATAATAATTTGGAACGGTTTTCTCTAAAAAATTGTATGAGTTCTTGGGTATGACCATTGTACAAAAAATGGATGTGTCCTGTTTTGGTCAGGCCCAAAATTTCGGTTGTAAAACCGCCTCTGTCTAACCAAAATTTAGCCGCTTTGGCCGCCGCCGCCACTACAGAACTTTCTTCAATAACCATAGGGATGGCATAAAGACGATTGTTGATTTTAAAATTGGGAGCAATACCATAAGGTAAGTAAAAATTACTTAAAGTATTTTCGATAAAACCATCATGCAATTTTTGCAATTCCTCATCCCTATGCCAATATTGAGTTAATATTTTTTCTGCTTCGGGTTGTTGCTGAAAGTATGTTTTTAGTAACCAATTGATTTTCTCTTTTTTTGATAACTTTGAAAATCCGTTTATTTGCATGCTTTTTAAGTTAAATTTTAAGCCTGCAAGATACTTAAAGATTTATAAAAAATGAATTTAATCGTTGATATAGGCAATACAGGCATTAAATTGGCCGTTTTTAATGAGAAAAATAAACTTATCTATTTTACAACTGTCGAGCGCTCTTGTATTTTTGACAAGTTAGATCATATTATTCATGATTTAAAGCCCGCTTATGCTCTGATTTCTTGTGTTGGCGAACCCGTTAATCCATTAGATGAGTATTTGAATAAAAAAAACATCCGGTTTTTTCATTTGTCTTACAAACTTAAATTGCCGTTTAAAATTGCTTATAAAACGCCAGTCACAATTGGGGCAGATCGTTTAGGATTAGTTGCCGGCGCTTTACTTTATAAGCAAAATGCCTATCAATTAATTATTGATGCCGGCACTTGTGTCACATATGATTTTGTCAACAAAGATAATATTTATATGGGTGGAGCCATTTCTCCGGGCTTACAATTGCGGTACAAAGCTTTAAATAATTATACCGCCAATTTACCCTTACTGTCAATGCCTGAAAATCAGGTGCCACTTATTGGCACTGATACCAAAACATCCATTCAAAGTGGGGTTATACAAGGCTTGGTAAATGAAATTGAAGGATTTATTGTTAAATATAACTTAAAATATGCGCCTTTAACAGTTTATTTAACAGGCGGTGATGAGAAACTTTTGGATAGCTACATAAAAAATAAGATATTTGTGAACTCAAAATTTCTTTTGTTAGAAGGAATGAATCATATTTTAAATTTGAACAAATAGTTTATGAAAATATCTCGCTTACTTTTTTGGACGGTTTTATTATTTTCGGTCGTAAGCCTACAAGCACAAGATGGCTCCCCATCGCCTTATTCATTTTTTGGTTTGGGTGATGTGTCTTTTAAAGGAACGGCCGAAAATGTTTCTATGGGAGGCATCAACACATATGTCGATCAAGTACATTATAATATAAACATGCCGGCATCTTTAACTGAGTTGAAATTGGTTAATTTGAACCTCGGATTATCCAATAACTTTATCAAAATAATTGACAAAACTAATCAGCAATGGTTCTCGGCTCATAATGTTTCTTATTTTTCTTTAGCTTTTCCTGTTGGAAAAAAAATGGGTGCTGGTTTCGGGTTACTTCCTGTTAATTCAAGTGGCTATATGGTTTATAAAAAAACCAATTTAGGAACCGAATCCTATAAGGGTGATGGTGGAAATACCTGTTTATTTTTAGCTGTTGCCTATAAATTAACCGGTCATATCTCATTGGGTGCCGAATATCAATATTATTTCGGTTATCTAAACCGGGAAAATTATTGGATTCCCAATTCTACTTTAAATTATACAAAAGAGAACGATTTCTTGGACTTTACCGGCAGCACGCTTAAACTGTCTGCACTTTATAAATATAAACTTGCTAAAAAATATTATGTTAATGCTTTTGCCAATTACCGCTTGGCAACACGTTTGTCAGCCCAATATAGAAGTGGCACAAGAGTAATAACGCCTTTGCCCGGTGGCGAAGAAACGGTAGAATATACTACCAATGCCGACGAAACCGGAAAAATCAACTTTCCAATGCAAATAGATATAGGTTTCGGCTATGGCCAAACAAATAAATGGTTTTTAGGGACAGAATTTACTTACAAAGATTTGAAAAATTTTAGAAATCCGTTTTACGATCCGGCTTATGTGTCATACAAGACAGGAACCGGATTTAAGTTGGGTGGTTTATATATTCCGGAATATAATTCTATTAGAAGCTATTGGAAACGAATAACTTATAGAGCCGGGGCTTATTTTAAAAATACCGGAATGAACATTTATAATGAAGATATAACGGACTTTGGCATAACTTTTGGATTAGGTTTGCCGGCTATCAGAGGTATTTCTAACCTTAATCTAGGTTTTGAACTTGGCCAACGCGGTAAAGTTACTACCCATTTGGTCAAAGAACAATACATCAATTTACATATTGGTATTTCTTTAAATGACCGCTGGTTTATGAAACGAAAAATTAATTAAATAATAGATATTATGAAAAGTGTTTACACATTATTAGGAATTATTTTATTCAGCTTTTGGGGAACATATGCACAAGAAGCTAATAAGTGTGATGTCAACTTAAGTTTAGAACGGGACTATCTTAACAGCCGCAAATATGATGAGGCTTTAACTTATTGGAATAAACTTATTCAAGACTGTCCTAAACATAGTGAAGCCGTTTATGCTGACGGAATTAAAATTTTTAAAGTTAAATTGAAAGCAGCCAAAAAAGCAGGCGACAAAGAGAAAGTCAAAACATATACTAACAAAATTTTGTCATTGTATGATCAATGGATAGCTAATTTTCCGAATTCGAAAAATTTGGCGCGAATTTATCATGACAAAGGTTTAATGATGCTTAACAGTAAAACCGGTACCAAAGAAGAGTTGTACAAGGTTTTTTCTAAAGGCTACAATTTGGATAAAACCAAATTTACCAATCCGAAGGCTATTTATGGCTATTTTGATGCAGGAGTAGCTATGTATAAAAATAAAAAAATAAGTTTTGAAGATTTGATTAATCTTTATGACAATTTAATGGGGTCTATTGACAAGGCAACCGACAAATATACCAAAATGATGGAAGACCTTCAAAAGAAAGAAGATGCAGGTGAGTTGATGAGCCGTGAAGCCCATAAGCTTAAAGCCATCCGAAGAAATTTGCCGGTATATAATATTGTAGCCAAAAATATGGACAACATCTTAGGAGAGTTAGGAGACTGTAAGCATTTAGTGCCTTTATACAAGAGAACCTTTGATTTGAATAAGAATAATCCGGCATGGTTAAGAAAAGCTGCGCACAATCTAAGTAAAAAGGATTGTTCTAACGATCCTATTTTCAAAAAATTGGTTGTACAGTTAGACAAAATAGAACCCTCTTATAATTCTGCTTACTATTTAGGTATTTTGAATGAAAAACAAGGGCAAATAAATACAGCTGTCAATTACTATAAAAAAGCCATTAATTTATCCAATAATGCTTATGATAAAGCTAAAATTTATTACAAATTAGCCCGTTTGGCTGAAAAAAGAGGTCAAAAATCACAAGCACGAACTTATGCTTATAAGGCTTTAGAAAATAAACCGTCTATGGGGTCAGCTTATTTATTAATTGCTCGCTTGTATGCACACAGTGCCAATAGTTGTGGAAAAGATGAGTTTAGTAAACGTGCAACCTATTGGTTGGCTGCCAGTATGGCTGACAAAGCAGCCAGAGTGGATCCTTCAATTGCTAAATCTGCGCGAAAAGTAGCCGCTGCATACCGTTCAAAAGCCCCAAGTAAAACGGATATTTTTATGAAAAATATGGGTGGTAAAAAAATTACTTTAAAATGTTGGATTGGTGGAAGTGTCACTGTACCAAAAAAATAAAATGTTCTTTTTAAGACACATAAATTTTAAAAGCATTGCCTTGGCTTTGAGCCTGGCAATGCTTTTTTCTTGTTCTAAAAAAATAGAAGAAATTCATCGGTTCTATCAAGAAAATGAAAATATTCCTGCATCCGAAACCACAAATTTTAAATTAACTTATACCCTTTTGGGACATAAATCATTGGTATTAACCGCGCCAGTAATGATAGATTACAGTAATCAAAAGGATTTCCCTTTTCAATATTTTCCCAAACACATTAAAATTGTTCTCATAAACCATGATACCAATGAAAAAACTTTAATCACAGCCAACAAAGCTATTATTTATAAAAATCCGGATATGGCTGAATTAATCAGTAATGTAAAAATTACAAGCGCCGATGGAAGCAGTTTAAAAACCGGACATTTGTTTTGGGATGGTTTTAATCGTCATATTTTTGGTGATGACAAAACGGTTTTAAAGCAAAATGATGAACAAATAACAGGCTATGGTTTCGATTCCAGTTTAGACTTTAAAAATGTTAGATTAAGTAAAATCGCCGGGATTTTAAAAGTTAATCCTGACCAAAATTAAGCATGCAAAGCATTAAAAATTTTATATAATGAAACATATTACTTTTATTTTTATTTTATTAATACACCTCAATGGCCGGGCACAAGAGCCAAAAGCTTTTCAAATTTTTAAGTCGAACGGCAGGAAGACAACCTACAAAAAACTATTAAAAAAAGCTGCTAAAGCAGATATGGTTTTTTTTGGTGAAGAGCATGATAATCCGGTGGCACATTGGTTAGAATTATGTTTAACTAAGGATTTATTTCAAAAATCGGGTAAAGATTTAATATTGGGTGCAGAAATGCTTGAAGCAGACAACCAAACTGCTTTAGATGAGTATTTAAATGACAAAATTGACTATAAGACTTTTAAAAAACAAACCAGACTATGGAATAATTACAAAACCGATTATAAGCCATTGGTTGAATTTGCAAAAAAACACCATTTGCCTTTTATTGCAACAAATGTGCCTCGTCGCTATGCCAGCAAAGTATATCATGGCGGATTCATAGCCGTCGATACCTTAAAAAAATCTGATAAACAATGGATGGCCCCTTTGCCCATCAAATATAAAAGTGATTTATCACAATATAAGAAAATGTTAAATATGATGGGGGGACACGGTGGCGAAAATCTCCCAAAAGCGCAAGCTCTAAAAGACGCAACAATGGCTTATAACATTTTGCGACATTATCAAAAAGGAAAACACTTTATTCATTATAACGGAAGTTACCATTCAAATTTTCATCAAGGAATTGTATGGTATATTAAACAAAAAAATCCGGACCTTAAAATTATTACGATAGATGTGGAGACGCAAAAGAATTTGAAAAAATTAAATCCTAAACATATTGGTAAAGCAGATTTTATTATTGTTGTTCCTGCCGATTTTCCACGTTCTTATTGATGAAACCAATGCCTAAAATATTAATTTACACGGATGGATCGTCATTGGGCAATCCCGGCCCCGGTGGTTATGGGATTGTTATGAAAACTTCTGATGGCAGGTTAGAAAAAACCTTTTCAAAGGGTTTTAAGAAAACAACCAATAACCGTATGGAACTTATGGCAGTCATTGACGCCTTAAAAAAAATTAAACTAAAGGACTGGCCGGTAGAAATATATACCGATTCGAAATATGTATCAGATGCGGTTAATAAAGCTTGGTTAAATAAATGGTTGCGTCAAAAGTTTACTAAAACCAAAAATCCGGATTTATGGAAAGAGTTTATCCGGGTAACACAAGGTCTCAATTATACTATTCATTGGGTAAAAGGACACAATAATCATCCTGAAAATGAACAATGTGACCAGCTTGCCGTAAAGGCCGCCAAAGAAGCGGCTATCCACACCGATAAGGGTTATAAACCAAGTTCACAAACATCTGAGGGTTTATTTTAATTTGGTGTACTTGCGTTTAATTACTTAAATTTGTATTTATAATATAAAACATATAATCATGGCAAAAACTAAATTAGTTTGGAAAGGAGGCATGCAATTTGATGCCTATACAGCCGGGAAAGACGTTCCCATTCCTATTGAAGCAGAAGCCAAATTTGGCGGAACAGGTGAAGGTTATCAGCCTAAACCTTTGATGTTGGTTGCTTTGGCGGGTTGTACAGGCCTTGATGTTGCATCTTTAATGAAAAAAATGCGCATAGACGAAGATGTAAAAGATTTCACGGTAAATGTTGAAGCTCACATGACGGAAGAACATCCTAAATACTTTGATAAAGTACATGTTATTTATACTTTTAAAGGGCAGAATTTAAATCGTGAAAAATTAACAAAATGTGTTACTTTGTCCGAAAGCCGTTATTGTGGGGTATATAAAATGTTCAGAAGCTTTGCTGAAGTAACCTATGAAATTAATTTTATTGAAGAATAAAGTTAATAAAGCAATACCAAAAATGCCGGCCTAATAAAGCCGGCATTTTTGATATGTCAAAAGATTGGTTTATTTAGCTTCCTTTTCTTGTTTTATTAAAAATTCGGAACGTCTGTTTAGCTGATCTTGTTTTTTGGTACAAGGCTGACATTTAACAGCCGGTTCACTTTCACCTTTACCTTCAGCAGACAAGCGGCTAGCATCAATACCTTTAGAAATAATATATTGCATGGTAGCATTCGCCCTTTTTTCTGATAATTTTTGATTGTATTCTGCAGGTCCATGCGTATCGGTGTGCGCAACAATATGGATTTTTAACTCAGGATATTTTTTCATGGCTGCAACGACTTTATCCAGTTCAAAAGCAGCATCGCGCCGTATATTCCATTTGTCAAAGTCAAAGTAAATGGGATTGATATCCAGTTCTTTTACCGTGATTATCTTTTCGATAGGATTTAAGGCTATTTTAACAGCGACTTCTTCCTCATCCGTTGCAGGAATCTTCACTTTATTGTTCTCAAATTCTTCAGCGCGTCCTTCAACAGTTACATTTTGATTGCATTCTATCAAAAAGTCGGCATGTCCTTCATCATCTGTCAATTTAGTTTTGACCGGATTGCCTTCCTCGTCAGTAAGTGTTACAGAGGCCTGTTTTAAAATTTTTCCGGTTTTGGCATTGACAACAGTGGTCGAAATTAGTACATCACAAACCGGTTTAACATTTTTGATGGTATAAATGTTATCATCGCCAATTCTGGTTGCATCTCTGTTACTTGAGATAAAACCATTTTTGGTGTCGTCGTTGATGTAGATGGCAAAATCATCCTTTCCACTATTAAGAGGTACGCCTAAATTGCGCGGACGTGAAAATTTGCCATCAACATTTTTGCAAGCAAAAACATCCAGTCCGCCCAGCCCAAGATGACCGTCAGATGAAAAATATAAATCGCCTTTTTTACTGATAAAAGGAAAGTTTTCACGGCCTTCGGTGTTGATGTTAGGGCCAAGATTTACAGGTTTGCCATAATCATTATCTCCTTTGATATCTACATAATACAAATCTGATTGCCCCATACCGCCCGGCATATCAGAAGAAAAATAAAGTTTTTTACCATCAGGACTTACGGCCGGATGTCCTACTGAATAATTGTCATTGTTAAATGGTAATTCTTGCACATTAGTCCATTCGTCATTCACCAATTTAGCCGAAAAGAGTTTAAGACGGCTAATACCGGTTGTGTCTGTTTTATACGAACGATCATAGTAGTTATCACGGGTAAAATACATGGTTTTGCCATCAGGTGAAAAACAGAAAGTGCCATCATGATATTTGGTGTTGACATCACCGGGAACCTTTTCAATATTACTGACAATACCATCTACATAATCAGCTTGATAAATGTCTAAAAAAGGTTGTTTATCCCAACTGTAAGTTTTGCCTTTGGTATCTCTGGCCGATACAAAATATAATTTATTGTTTAATGGTTTGGCGCCAAAATCGGCATACTCAGTATTAATATTAGGCATTTCATTGACGACAAATTTATCTTTATCCCGATCTAAAATTTTAGGCAAATAGTCGGGCTTTTCTCTAAATTTGATAGCGCGGTGGTCGGCTGGTTTCATTTTGGCAAACTTTGCCATCCACGGGATGCTTTCTTCATATTTACCATTGGCCTTCAAGACTTGAGCATAACGGTAAAATACTTCCGGATCGTCAGATTTAGGCGCTAATAAAGCGTAGTATTTTTCGGCATTTTTGGTGTCAAATATTTGGTAATAGGCATCAGCCAGGTTTTTATAAACATGTTCATCAGCATCCCCTTTTTTTATAGCTTTTTCATAGGTTTCAGCCGCTTTAACATATTGCAAGCGTTTGTAATACTTGTCGGCTTGTTTGACCAAAGAGCTTTGTGCAAAGGTGTTTTGTAAACCAAATAATAATATAATAATGAGTATATTTTTCATAATAATAATTTTTTAAAAATAGCGCGGTGATAACATGACTTTGGGATTAAGACTCCAATCGTAATTTAGGAAAAACTCATACGATACCGGACTGTAGGCAGAAATATCCGATATATGGACATCATAAGCCATGCCCACGTGTAAGCTTTTGAACAGCCGGACATTGGCCATACCGCTAACAGCATCATTGGTGCGGTAAGATATACCCAATTCAAAAGTGTTTAAATAAAGCATATTCAAATTTATGTCTGTTTGAATGGGTTGATTAATAACATTAAATAGCAAAAAATGCGGTTTTAATTTAAAATCTTTACTTAAATCAAAGACATAACCACCTGCTACAAATAAATTGGGTTTATCTAGTGTATTGTACCTGTTTTGACTCCCATGACCGCCTACAAAATTAGGAACCGATACAGAGAGGTAATATTTGTCGGTGTAATAAAAAAGACCGGCACCTAAGTTCAAACAGGTTC
Organism: Flavobacteriales bacterium; assembly: GCA_026993355.1. Classification (GTDB taxonomy): domain Bacteria; phylum Bacteroidota; class Bacteroidia; order Flavobacteriales; family Flavobacteriaceae; genus WGBX01. Next base: position 104,523 of record JALWTX010000016.1, read on the forward strand.
CTTTTTCACCATTTAAGAAAAAAGGATCGTTAGGATCGCGTACATAAACATCATTGTTTACATTATAAGAGTGGATACCAGCTTTAAGGCCAAAAGCTAAATTGGCATTGCCCAGGTGTAAGGTATGCGAATAATCTGCTGTAATAACATTTTGTTTAATAGCCGTGTAATTGTCATTAATAAAGGATAGCCCCACGCCATTGTTTGGATTGAAAGCAGCATGTATATTGGCAGTTAAAGTTTTTGGGGCCCCATCGGCACCAGCCCATTGATTACGGTATAGGGTGCCAAATGAGATCACATCTGTTCCTTTAGACCCGGCATAGGCCGGATTCAATATATTCATATTGTACATATATTGGGTATAATGTGGCACTTGTTGTGCAAAACTGTTCCCTATCGATAGAAATAGCAAAGCAGTTAAAATGAGTAGTATTTTTTTCATAGTATATATTTTTATCTTGCTATTAATAACCAACCTGTTAATGTTCTATTATCTTTTAAATGAATGACATAAAAGTATCCGGCTGCCGGTAAGTCGGTGCCGTTTTTATTTTTTCCGGCAAACTGATCGACGTAGTCATCTTTTTCATAAACTTTAACACCTCTACGATCAAAAATTTCCACTTTTTGAATGCCAACTTGGTCAGCCAAAAAATCTAAGACCCAACGATCATTTTTACCATCGCCATTGGGAGAAATACCTTCCGGAATTTTGCATTGACCGGGGTAATTTTGAACATCTACCACAAAATCATGAACACATTCCATTGCATTGACTTCTAACGTATATTGGCCGGGTTGGTTTACCTCGAGTTGCGGGTCATGACTAATTACTTGACCATTACTGTCTGTCCAAGTATAGGCAATAAGCCGGTAGTCATTTTCATTGGCAGGACGGCCATTTAAGGTGATCGATTGATTTTCACAAAGAAAAGCTTGTGTTGGTAAATCTAATTGTAAATCGGGCAGTTTAAAAATGGTCACATTATCGGTTTCCTGATAGTTGTTTCCTTGACAATCTTGAAGTGTCGCTTTTAAGGTGTAAGTTGCAGAACTGTTATCAGCCGGCAAATCAACATCTATATCTGGCGTTGTTCCTACCAGTTGATTATTACTGTCATACCATTCTACGCCGATAAGACCATCGGGGGTAAACTTGTAGGCTTCCGGATTGGCAGGAGTAACCTCCCATACACCGGTGTTTCTATATGGTAATGATGGGCTGGTGCCATCGCCGGGATAAAAACCACAAGTGTCCGGTGCTAAAGCATCGTTTTGAATACCTAATACGGCAGAACCCGGCACATCACCAAAGAAAGTAGGTGGCCAATCATTACATATGGGTTTTTCTTTAATATGGACTTCTATACTGTAGTCTGCTTCATTTAATACAATTTCTTGGCTGGTTAATAAGTTTGTACAACTATATTGCGGAATTTCCTGATAAATAACGATGACTTTACGATTAGGGGCAGTACCTGTTATTTTATACTTAAATGCCAAATTTTGACTGGGTTCACTGATATCAATATCGTGATAAGCACCCATAATTGAGGCATAAGAAATTTGATTGGCATCATCCCAATAGGGTAATTCTTGGTTGGGAATTTCCTGATAGGGCTGAATTTCCCATTCATCCCGGCTATCGGCCACTTCAGCTTTAAAAACCAAGTCTCCGTTAGAACCGACAACTAATTTGGTATATTTTTTGCCAAAAAAGTAAAAATCAAAGGGCAGATCAATAGCATCACTGTAGTGATCGTCTTCTCGCATGGGTTCTGGTTGACCGTTACCGGAATACATTATATCGTGCGCCGTAGAAAAATCGTTGTCCCATTCAAAAGGGATGGCACTGACAGCATAATGCTGCGTGTATGCTGCGCCCAATTTTGCTTGTAAATGGGCTTGTGTTTCATTTAAACAAAGATATTGATTAGGCCCTGCATCAATATGTTGGCCGAAGGAATTGACCGACCAAAGTAGAAATATTAAGAGGACATTAACAAAGTAATTATTTCTTTTCATAATTTTGTTATTTGATATTTGGCACCAAAAATAAAAAAATAATATTTAATTTTCAGCATAAACTATAAAACATTTAATAAAATATTAAACATTTAATGAAAAGCAATAAAATATTTAATAAAATTGAAAATAATTACGAAAAAATAGTTTTGATCGGGATTATAAATCAGCAACAGTCAGCTGAGAAAGTAGAGGAGTATCTGAAAGAATTGGCCTTTTTGGCAGAAACAGCCGGTGGTAAAGTAGTCAAAAAATTCGTTCAAAAGTTGGATAAACCCAATCCTAAAACCTTTTTAGGAAGTGGAAAATTAGATGAAATCAAAGCTTATATCGATGAAAATGAAGTGGATATCCTGATTTTTGATGACGAATTATCGCCGGCACAGCAAAAGAATTTAGAAAAACTTTTGCCGGTTAAAATAATGGACAGGACCCGTTTAATCTTGGATATTTTTGCCCAACGGGCACAAACGTCGTATGCACGTACACAGGTTGAGTTGGCACAATACGAGTATTTGCTGCCACGACTGACCGGTATGTGGACACACTTGGAACGGCAACGTGGAGGAATCGGTATGCGCGGCCCGGGGGAAACAGAAATAGAGACTGACCGGCGTATTATCAGAGATAAGATAGCATTGCTAAAAAAGAAACTGGTGGCTATCGATAAACAAATGGCGACACAAAGAAGTAACCGGGGCAAAATGGTGCGGGCTGCTTTGGTAGGCTATACTAATGTAGGCAAAAGTACGCTGATGAATGTTTTGAGCAAATCGGATGTTTTTGCAGAAAATAAACTTTTTGCAACCTTGGATACAACAGTCAGAAAAATAGTCGTGCATAATATTCCTTTTTTGCTGACCGATACGGTTGGTTTTATCAGAAAGTTGCCGACTCAATTAATCGAATCCTTTAAATCTACGCTTAATGAAGTAACTGAGGCCGATTTACTCATTCATGTGGTCGATATTTCACATCCTAATTTTGAAGAGCATATGCAAACGGTGCAACAAATTTTAGGTGAAATAAAGGCTGCGGATAAACCGGTGATGATTGTTTTTAATAAAATAGATTTGTTGCCAGAGAACGAACAAAACCGTTTAGAAAACTTAAAGAAAACCTGGTTGGCCAAAACCCAGTCTCCAATTGTATTTATTTCGGCTGCCAACAAAATAAACATTGATGATTTGAAGAATATGCTGTATAAAGAGGTGCGTAAGATACATATCAAGCGTTTTCCTTACAATGATTTTTTATATCCCGATTTAGATTTTTAAAAAATATATGAAAATTAAATAAAATTTTATTCTTTATTACTCAGGAAGGTTTCCATTTTAATACTTTTAATGCCAAAAATAATGTACATTTGTAAATAATGATTTTATTAAATTTATGAAATTAAAATTTTTTACCGGGCTTATTTTCTTGCTTTTTTTGCAATCATGTGTTCCCTACAAAGATATTGTGTATATGCAGGGTAATATAACCAATCAGACGCTTTCGTCCACGTCTTATAAAATACAGAAAGGTGATATTTTATATATTAATTTAAAATCGGCAGATGAAAGTATCAACCGATTGTTTGCCGTGCAAGAAGGCGCAAATTCGGCCAATTTAATGACTGCAGAAGCCTTATTTTTTAAAGGTTATACGGTTGATCCAAATGGGTTTGTTGACTTGCCGATCATACATAAAATAAAGCTTGAAGGCAAAACATTTAAGGAAGCAGAAAGTTTAATAAAACAAAAATTTTTGGCGACGCAATTTACCGGGTCGGCAGATTTATATATAAAAGTTAAATTGGCAGGTATTCCTTATACTGTTGTAGGAGAAGTAGGCGCGCCTCAAACGGGTGTCTTGTATAAAGAAAATCCTACAATTTTTGACGTGTTGGCTAATGCCAAAGATATTACTGCTGTAGGCAACCGCCGATCAGTAGTTTTGCTTCGAAAGGAATTAAATCGTCCGCATAAACACATTTTGGATTTAACCAAAGCGGATATTGTCTATTCCCCTTATTTTCATATCAGACCCAACGATATCATCTATGTTAAGCCCTTAAAACAAAAAGTTTGGGGGACCGGGACTACTTTGCAGCAAACCATTTCTACGACTATCACAGCTCTTTCTCTTATTACGACAATTATATTGTTGAGTAAATACGCTAATTAATTCTAAGCATTATGGAAAATCAGTTTTCATTTGAGGATTCTGTCAATTTCGATTTTAAATTATTATGGTTCAAACTATTATCTCATTGGAAGTGGTTTGTGTTGACTTTAATTATCGGTCTTTTAACAGCATATTATGTCAACTTGCGCAAGGAAAATATTTATGAACTCGATAATTATATTACCATAAAAGATGAAAGTAATCCTTTTTTCACCTCTAATATGAGTTTGGTTTTTAATTGGGGAGGGGTTAGTGATAAGGTCAACTTGGTGGTCACCACTTTACAGTCACGTAGTCACAATGAAAAAGTGGTCAAAAAATTAAAAAGCTATATACAATATCGACAAAAAGGTCCTTATTTTAAACTTAATTTGTACCAAAAATCACCTTTTATTTTTGAACCTGATTCAACATCACTGCAAGTTATTGACCAACCTGTTCAAATACAAATAATTGATGATGGGCATTTTAAATTGATTTTCCATCCCAAGCATGATCGTGTTCAATTATACGATTATCTAAAACAAAAATCCGTAATTAAAAAAACAAGTGATTTTGAAGGTATATTCTCATTTAACCAACCGGTAAAATTAGCTTTTTTAAATGGCGTTTTTAAGCGCCATAAAAATGTTAATTATGAGGTTAATAAAACTTATTATTTAATTTTAAGGGATTTTAATAAAGTGGTAACCGATTACCGGAACCGGTTAAAAGTCAAAACAAAAAATAAGAATTCTTCGATATTGGTTCTTAAAATGCGCGGTAGTAACAAAGCAGAGTTGGCCGATTATTTGAATACGACCACGCAACTATTGCAAAAGCAAATTTTAGAGGACAAAAATAAATTTGCACTCAATACGATTAAATTTATTGACTCGACGCTACAGCATATTCAAACAGATCTTTCTTTGGCAGCGCAAGACTTAAAGAAATTTGTAAAAAATAAAACCGTATTAAATTTGGATGATCCGACAGCCCGTCTTTTTGAACAAGTAAGTGTATTGGATCAAAACAGAAGCCAAATTTCGCTTAAGAAACTTTATTATCAACGCTTACAAAAGTATTTAAAGAATAAGACCAATTACGAAAACCTGCCGGCCCCGTCGGTCGTAGGGATTGATGATCCGACAATAGTTGAAAAAATAGCTAAAATTACGCAATTAGCCATTCAACGTAAAAATGCATTAGCGCATTTCCAACCAAATTCGCCGGTAATAAAAAAATTAAATCTGGAGATTGAATCCTTGCGTCAGTCTTTACTGCAAACGGTCCAATTTGCTTTACAAAGCTTAGATAACGAATTAAAAATTTTCAATGATAAAATAGCCCTTATCGAAAATAAAATCAATAAACTTCCCGAAGAAAAACAAATACTATTGGGGTTAAAACGAAAATACGAATTAAAACAAGAAGTTTATAATACTTTACTACAAAAGAGAAACGAAGCCGGCATTGTTAAAGCTTCCAATGTTTCGGACCTTAAAATAATTGACAATGCGAAGGACATTGGCCAAGGCCCGGTTGCGCCAAACAGGCGTATCAATTATTTAATAGCTTTAGTGGTTGCTTTTCTGCTCCCGGCATTGATCATTGCCACCCTGTTTTTCTTAGACAACAAAATACATGATATTTCTGATGTCGAAAATTTAACGGATTTGCCCATCATCGGACAAATATTTCATTTAGATAAGAAAGAATTTTTGCCTGTAATACAATACAAAGATGATATCGTTTCCGAATCGTTCCGTACACTCCGCTCTGCGTTACGTTTTATGCTGCCGCCTAATAAAAAAAGTCATACACTTTTGATAACGTCCAGTATTTCCGGTGAAGGCAAAACATTTATTTCCTCTAATTTAGCAATAGTTCAGGCCATTGCCAATAAAAAAACCGTGGTTTTAGAATTTGATTTACGCAAGCCAAAATTTAAGGAATATTTTAAAGAGGCAGAAAATAACCGTTTGGGCTTGTCAAATTTTTTAAGTGGGATGATAACCACAGTCGATGAAATTATTGTCCCTACCGATATTGACAATCTGGATTTGATTTTAGTAGGTCCAATTCCTCCAAATCCTTCCGAGTTAATCTTGTCCGACAACACGCAAAAACTTTTTGAGCAATTGTCCCAAAAGTATGATTATATTATTATTGACACCCCACCTATGGGACTGGTATCTGATGCTTTAGAGTTACAAAAATTTGCTGATATGGTTATCTTTATTGTACGCGAAGATTATACTTTAAAGTCATACATTAAAGACATAGATGAAAGAAAAAAAGCACTGAAAAACCTTGGCATTATTTACAATGACCTTAAAGTCAATGCCGTTAAGAAATATGCTTACGGTAACAATTACGAATATGGTTATGGTCCTTATTTTGAAAAAAAACCGGGACTTTGGAAAAAAATAAAACAAAAATTAAAAGCCGTAAAAAGAAAGTTTAGTTAATTTAATGCTAACAAGACATATACAGGAAAATGGTCGCTATAACCACCTGTATAATGTCGCCCTTGATAAGTCCTGTAGGGTAAATTTTTTGTATTTGCCTTATTTTTTAAAAAATCAGGGGCAAATACTTCAAATTTCCTAAACTTTAAATGTGCACTATTAAACAAATTATGACTAAACATAATTTGATCAAATAAATGCCAATGATGGCGATGATTTAAGCTTCCTATATGGTGTTTGTAAATATCTTGGGCAGGATTAAACAAATGTTTATATAAATTTTTTAAAAGCGGATCATCCGGATCTGTATTAAAGTCGCCCATAACAATTATAATGGATTCCGGCTCTTCATAGTATGTATAATCGATAATTTTTTCAAGTGTCATAACCGCTTGATAACGCTTAATATTCGATTCGAACCCCCCTTCGCGTCTCGATGGCCAATGGTTGATGTACAAATGAATGATCTGACCGGCTAACTTTGCTTTTACATATAATATGTCTCTTGTTTTATAAGCTTCACCTTGGTTATTATATAAAACAACCGGATAAACTTTATGTTCCTTAATGTCCACCAAAGTTTTTTGGTAAAGCAAGGCCACATCCATCCCTCTTTTATCTGCCGATTCAAAATGGATATAGCCATAATGATATTTTCGCAAATACCTTTGTTTAACAATGGCTTGGATGACCCTTTTGTTTTCGACCTCTGCAAGGCCAATTAAAGCAGGCGGAGTATGTGTTTCTTTAAAACCAATTTTACTAATGCTTTTGGCTATTTTCTTAGCTTTATTTTCAAAACGTTTGCGTACCCAATGCATTATCCCTTTTGGCGTAAAAGCATCATCATCGGTATTTGGATCATCAACTGTATCAAAAAAGTTTTCAAGATTATAAAATGCAATACTAACCAAATTAAGTTCGGGCATGTTATATTAAATATTTTCCCAAATTTAAACATAAATAGCTTCTTGTTTGTTGTCCGTACAATTTTATTTCCGCAAAAAATAATTTATCTTTGGTTGAAATTTTATTATATGAAAAAAGGCAAACTTATTATATTTTCAGCGCCTTCAGGTAGTGGCAAAACAACTTTGGTACATTATCTATTGAGCCGGCCTGAGCTTAATCTTGCTTTTTCCATTTCGGCAGCATCCAGACAAAGACGCCCAAATGAGATTGATGGGAAAGATTATTATTTTATCACACCGGAAGCCTTTAAAGAGAAAATTACGCGGGGGGAGTTTATAGAATGGGAGGAGGTTTATAAAGATAATTTTTATGGAACCTTACGTACGGAAGTCGAACGTTTACTAAAAGCAGGTAAAAATGTCATTTTTGATATTGATGTAAAAGGTGGCTTAAATATAAAAAAACAATTCCCGGACAATAGCCTCGCTATTTTTGTACAGCCGCCTTCCGTTAAAGAGTTGGAAAAGCGTTTGCGTACGCGCCAGACCGAAACGGAGGAAAAAATAAAAATGCGTTTGGAAAAAGCACATGAAGAAATGAAATATGCCAAGGATTTTGACGTTATCCTGGTAAATGATGATTTAGAAAAGGCAAAGGATGAAGCTTATAATATTGTTTCCAAATTTATCAACACCCCATCATCATGAAAAAACTAATTATTCTTTTTTTAATCGTCTTACTATCTGCTTGCCATAAGAAAACAGCTTATCAGAACCCTTATTTAGAAAATGTTAAGTTTTCAATCCAAATTAATTTGGATTTGCCGGAATATTCCGCTTTAAAATTTGCCAACAATTCAGTCTTGGTTCGCAATGCCGGTATTAAAGGCGTTTTGGTTTTCAATTCGGGCAATGGCTTTTTGGCTTATGAAGCAAGTGATCCGAATCATTACCCATCCAGTTGCTCTACCATGCAGCCTAATCAGTTTACCTGCAGTTGTTCTTGTGAGGACAATACTTACAGTTTATACACCGGTCAATTGACCAAAGGAACCGGACAATATAGTTTAAAGCCATACCATATAGCACAGAATAATCAAACTTTATCTATTTCTAATTAAAAAAACCATCCGGAATGGATGGTTTTTAGTTTTAAAATTTTATTTGTCTTAAGCTTCAATTGGGACAATTGAAATATAAGATTTACCGCCTCTGCGTTTTTCAAATTTCACGATACCGTCAATAGCAGCGTGAATGGTGTGATCTTTTCCCATGAAAGTGTTCTTTCCTGGGTGATGCTTTGTGCCTCTTTGTCTTACGATGATGTTACCGGCAACAGCCGTTTGACCACCAAAGATTTTGACACCGAGTCGTTTACTTTCGGACTCTCTACCGTTTTTAGAACTACCTACACCTTTCTTATGAGCCATAATATTATAGTTTTAATTTTTCTTTAAAGTAATAATTAAGAACGTCCTCCATTGAGTTCGTCTTGCCATTTTTTCAATTCTTCCCATTTTCCTTCAGCAGCCAATTCGGCTTGCTTAGGCCAGGTTTCAGGGTTGTGCATTGCATAACGTTTGCCACCTTTTTCAAGTAACAATTCGCGTAATTTTTCAGGATCTGCTTTGGCTAATTTTGCAAAACTGTCATAGCCACCTTCAGCTAAGATACTTGCAATTTTGGGACCTACACCCTCAATTTTTTTCAAATCATCGCCTTTTTCCGCTTTTTTAGCGCCTTTTTTGGCCGGTTTATTGCCTGAAGCGACCACGTCTTCAATCAAAATTTCGGTTAAATATTGACGGTGGCCATTTTTCTTTTTGTAACCTTTTCTTCTTTTTTTCTTGAAAACGATTACTTTATCACCTTTTAAGTGACTAAGGATTTTACCAGCTACAGCTGCTCCTTCTATAACCGGGGCGCCAACAGTTACTTGTCCATCATTGTCTAAAAGTAAAACATTGTCAAATTTGACAACATCTCCTTCTGCTCCTGGTAAACGATGCACAAAAACTTTTTGGTCTTTTGCAACTTTGAATTGCTGCCCTGCTATCTCTACAATTGCATACATAATTCTGTTATTTTTATTTTTTAAGTTTGCAAATATACATATTTATTGTATATAATTTATAAAAATGAAGACTTTTTTATAAATTCAGGTAAAAATTTTTGGTTAAATTTTTGTATTTAGGGGTGTATAAATGTCTTTTTTCTTCTATAATTATTTCCCCTGTTTGAACTTGCTGCTTGGATCGTCCCAATTTTAACAAGATTCTTTTAGGTTGTGCCTGAGCGTGCCCTTTTACCAAACATTTTTTTTGTATATATAAACCGGTTTTTTCGGCTATCTTGTGAATTTCCTCTTGTTGGCTGGTAGGCAATATCAAAAAAACAGTCCCGTCTTCCGAGAGATGTGTTTCAGCCTTATTGATCAGTTCTTCCAAATTTAAACCGCTTGTGTGACGGGCCAAAATACGTTGTTTTTTATTGGGTTGGACTGCTTGGCTAAAATAAGGCGGATTGGAAATAATCACATCAAATTTTTGATCAAAAACAATTTGCTTGAAATCCTTTTGAATAAGATTCAACCGGTCAGCCCAAGGTGAATTCCGGAAATTAAATGCTGCTTCTTCGGCTGCAAAGGGCTCAATTTCGATGGCTGTAATTTGCGCCTTAGGGTTACGTTGAGCACACATTAATGCTATTAATCCGGTGCCGGTACCGACATCTAATATTTGTTTTGCTTTTTCAATGTCTGCCCAAGCACCCAATAAAACACCGTCTGTGCCTATTTTCATAGCAGACTTGGTCTGTTTTACTTCAAATTGTTTGAATTTGAAATAACCTGAATGGCGCATTATTATTTCTTGGTATAAATGTCGATCAGCCCCTCTGGCGGGTCCAGTACAATTTTTTTATTTTCCCTGTCCACATTAACAATAAACTGATCTGCAACCGGAATGAGTATTTCATTATCTTGTTTGTCTTTTATAATGAAAAAAGCTTGTGGCGCTTGGTCGTTGATACCGGTAATGATTCCTATTGGTTCCTTATTCTTATCTACTGCTTCGTAGCCTTTAATTTCATGGTAGTAAAATTTATTGCCATCCAACTGAGGCAGATCTTCTAAGGGTAGGTAAATTGATTTCCCGATGAGCGCTTCGGCCTCCTCCATATTGTTGACATCTTCAAAATCGAGACGTAAGGTGTTGGATTTATGCAATGAGGCTTTATTTAAAAAAAATGGAACCAGTTTTCCTCTTGTTTCGAGAAAAACTGATTCCAATTTATTATAACTTTCAGGTTCGTCGGTGTCTATTTTGGCAAGCAATTCGCCTTTTAGACCATATTTTTTGACGATTTTTCCTAAGTAATAAGTGTTTTCTTTTTTCATTAGAAAAAACTTATTCTTCTGTTTTGTCGGCAGGTTTTGCGGTGCCTGCTGCTTCTTCAATCGTTTGGTCAGATTGTAAAGCCTCCTCTACTGCATCAACAGGTGCATTGGCAGCAGCGGCTTTTTCAGCTTCTGCTATAATTTCAGCATTAGCAGCTTTTTGAGCAGCAGCTCTTGCTTGGTTTATCGCTTTTTCTTTTTCAAGTCTTTCAGCTTTATCTTTAGCGCGTGCTTCATCTACTTCATTTTGATGGGCTTGAATTTTAGCTTCTTTTTCAGCTAACCACGCTTGGAAACGTTTTTCAGCTTCTTCTTCACTGAAAGCGCCTTTTTTGACACCGACCATTAAGTGTTTTTTGAGCAAAGCACCTTTGTATTTTAAGATGGCTCTGGCCGTATTGGTAGGTTGGGCACCATTGAATAACCACTCAACGGATTTGTCAATGTCCAAATTGATTTCTGCAGGAACTTTAGTCGGATTATAAGTTCCTAATTTTTCTAAAAATTTACCGTCTCTTTTAGCACGAGAATCGGCAGCGACAATCCAATAAAAAGGTTTTCCTTTTTTTCCGTGTCTTTGTAATCTGATTTTTACAGGCATAACTGTTTGATTTTGTGGGGTTCCCGACCCCGGTTAAATTAATTTTTTCTGAATTGCAAATATATATATTTTTTTGATTCCAAATTATCTATTATAAAAACTTTTTTAGACTGGTAAAATGGTCGAATTAAATTCTTGAAACTTTAATTTTTTATATATTTGGCAAAAATTAACCTAAAAAAAATAAGATTATGAGTTTTATTAAAGAATTTAAAAAATTTGTATTAACCGGTAATGTAGTAGAATTTGCAGTTGCTGTAATTATGGGGGGAGCGATAGGTTTGGTTGTGAAGGGTTTTGTCAGTATGATAGTCATGCCTTTTGTCAGTCATTTTTCCAATGGTGTAAGTTTTAAAGACTGGAAAATTGTTTTGGATGAAGCTGTAAAAGAAGGAGATAAAATTGTTCGGCCTGAAAATGCCATTATGTATGGTCAATGGATCGATACTATTATAAATTTGTTGACAGTAGGATTGGTCATGTTTCTGATAGTGAATATTTACAACAAATTGAGAAAAAAGGAAGAAGCAGCGCCTGCTGCACCCCCTGCACCTTCTAAAGAAGAATTGTTGTTAACCGAAATTAGAGATTTGCTCAAAAAGTAATTTTTCTGAACAATGATAAATTTAAAAGCGCTAAGGGCGCTTTTTTTTATATGTATTTTAAAATGTAGTTTTTTTCGTCCAATTTTCATCAAATTCACCCTATTGGGTGAGATTTTTTCATTAAAGGGGGTAAGTGATATTTTGTTCTTGTCTTGTAATTTTACGCTATTAAATTATACGATGATGAAACAAATATATTTTTTAACAGGCTATCTGATCTTGATATTTCTTTTTGATGCTTGCAATTTTGCGAACGACACTACACAATCTGCAGTCAGCACAAATTTAAATAAGGTTAGCAATAAGATTTTAAAACGGTATAATGTAAAATCTGGTATCGTTCATTACCAAACAAATATTAAAGGAAAAGTAATGGGGTCTACTATAACCGGTTCGGGGCAAAAAGACCTCTTTTTTAGAAATTGGGGGGCTTTAGAATTGAAAAAGAACACTGAAAAGAAAATAACACATATTAATATTTTCGGACATCAGAAAACAAAGGTCGATAAAATTCGGAGCATAGATAAGCTTGATAACGGTAAAAGCTATAAGGTTGATTTGAAAAATAAAGTTATTTATATGCGCGATGATCCGTTTATGTCTATGATGAAAAATAATACACGAACAAATGCTGAAAAAGCAGGTCGAAATATGTTGGAAGCCATGGGCGGCAGAAAAATTGGAACGGCTAATGTTCTGGGTTATGCTTGTGATGTTTGGCAAATCCCCGGAGGAAAGCAATGGATTTATAAAGGGGTGCCGTTAAAAATAAAGATGACTATTATGGGGATGACAACTGAACAAACGGCTACATCAGCAAAATTTAATATTCCAGTAGCAGATAAATATTTTGTTTTGCCGGATTATCCTGTGGAAAAACTGTCCGGTTATACAGGTGATGTTATGTCAAATCATAGAGACTATAAAATAAATGCTAAGATAAAGCCCGAAATGACATTCAAGCAATATAAGCAAATTTTGAAAAAAAATGACCCGGAAACTTTTCGGCAAATGACGGAAGAAGAGTTAAAAACCGGTTATAATCTTATGAAACAAATATCAGGAAAAATGCCAAAATATTAAGCAACATGCCATAAAATTGTTATTTTTGCTACGTCAATGCTGCTGTGTAGAACTGTAAGTATGATTGATGAATAGATTTTTTTTGACAACCTTTTAAAATAATTAACAACTCTGTTACTCAATACCAAAGTTCAATGTTCAATAAAATGTTTCACGTAAACATTTTTTCAATGTATCTTCACTGTTTACGGATATGTTAAAATATTCAAAACAAAATCTTTGAAGGTAACTATAGTTCGTAGTCTATGGTGAATTAAAATAGATGGGAATTTTGTAATTTCTTTAACTTTTAAGGTTAATTTTTTGCAAAAAGAAACTTTATGCATTATATCTTTGCGATAAATTCATTTCTTTATTAATTTAACTCATGTTTTTTGTTTATTTTTATATCTTTGCGATTAATATTCATTGTTGGCGATGTTTTAATTAATAATTTTGTTAATCCTCATTTAAGCAAGGTGTATTTTAAAAAGATGAAAATATGATAAGAAAAATTACTGTTTTAAGCATGCTTTTGATAAGTTTGTTTAGTTATTCACAAGGTGTTATTTACACAGAAGATTTTGAAGATGCGACAATTCCGTCCGGATGGGCAACCATCGACATGCCAGGAGGAAATGGCCCGCACGATTGGACATTTGGTAGTGGTAATATGCCTGCGGGCGATAATTTTGATACCAATGCCGCCATTTTTAATGATGGGAGTGATGTGCATGATTTTAAACTATTATATTATAGTCAAGGACTCGATCTTTCTCAGCACAAAAATATTACATTGAGTTTTGATTATGCCATACAAGCTTTTGTCGACAAAGGGCAATTAATTTTTTATATTTATGACAATGCCAATGATAATTATATAGCTGCACAAGTATTTGATACAGATACCAATCCAACTAATTTTAGTTTTGATGTAGATGCTTTTTTGGCAGCTCATACTACAGTAGATGCCGCTAACTTTATTTTTGGCTTTGCATGGGATGATGAAAATGAAGTGAACTCATGGGGTGCCGGTGTAGATAATGTTAAAATAACCGGCGTGCCTGTAAACGATGCTTGTAGCGATGCGATAAGTTTTAGCAACTTGCCTTATACTAACACTCAATTGCTTGATGGGACTACCAATAATGATGGTTTTATTGAAGTTAGTGGATGTGGATATGGTATGAATGATGGCGTTTGGTATAAATTTACCCCTGTTTATAGTGGTCATGTAATGGTTACTGAAAATTGTTATGGGTTTGACTCCGAATTAGGGATTTATAGTGGCACGTGTGACAATTTAAGTTGTGTGGGTAATGCGGATGATGGTTGGTCTGCTGGCGCACCCGAAACCGTAGAGTTTGATGCAGTTGCCGGAGAAGAATATTTAATAAATATTGGTTATTGGTCCAGTTCTACAGACCATGAAGAAAAGGGTCAAATGGTGATTCAAGTAGAATATGTGGTGTTAAATGATGAAGCAAGCGGGGCTTTTAATGTCAATGTAGCGCCTCAAAATTCGACGCCATCAGTCTATACCACAGCCAGCAATGTAGGTGCAACAGATTCTTCGGCAATCAATGGTACAATTACCGACCCTGATGCACATTTTAATGGTGGTGATGTGTGGTTTAAATTTACAGCACCAGCATCGGGAAGTGTTGATGTGGTCGTTCCGGTACAGGGCGATTGGTCTTCTTTTGTTCATTATCTGTATGATTCGGCTGCTTCTACTACGCCGCTGCAACATCAAATTAATGCCAATGTGAATGATGTAAATAATATTCCTTCTTCTGTCCATTATGATAACTTAACGGCCGGTCAAGTCTATTATATGCGTGCTTTTGACGATCAAAATAACAATATCGGCGAAGTTCAATTTTATGTCATTGAAGCGGCTTCGCAATCCGTAGAAGATTATGCTGCTTTGAACTTCACCTATTATCCAAATCCGGCAAAAGAAGTTATTTATTTGCAATCTAAAGATGAAATAAACGCTATAAGTTTAACCAATTTGCTAGGTCAAGAAGTGAAAAATTTGAAACCACAAAAAACACAGGTTAAATTGAATTTAAACGGCTTGGAAAATGGTGTGTATTTTATGAAAGTTTCGACCGGCGGTAAAACGCAAATGATTAAAATTATTAAAAAATAAGTCTTTTTGTTTTTTTTAGTAAAAGCTGTCTTTATTGAGGCAGCTTTTTTTATAAAAAATATATCTTTGTAAAAAAATAAAATTATGACCATCGCAATAGGAAACGATCATGCAGGCACTGAATATAAATTTGCCATATTAGATTTATTAGAAAAATTGGGCCACACAGTTATTAATTTTGGTACTGATACGGATAAAAGTGTTGATTATCCGGATTATATTCATCCGGTAGCAATTGCTGTCGAAAATAAAGAAGTAGATTTTGGGGTGATATTATGCGGCAGTGGCAATGGGGCTGCTATTACAGCAAACAAGCATCAAGGGGTCCGTGCTGCCCTGTGTTGGAGTAAAGAGTTGGTTGAACTGGCGCGTCAACATAATGATGCCAATATTTTGAGTTTACCGGCTCGTTTTATTTCCAAATATCAGGCTTTAGAATATGTTGAAACTTTTTTGCGTACACCTTTTGAAGGCGGGCGGCATCAACGCAGAATAAACAAAATTCCCGTAAAATAATAGAATTAACTCTGACTAGTCCTAAATAACCGTTACAGGTTTTTAGCAAAATTAATTAAATTATTAACTAAAACCGCAGAAAGAAATTTCTTTCTGTGGTTTTTTTGATTTATATGTTCTTATTTTAATATCACTTTG
>JALWTX010000017.1 GCA_026993355.1 Flavobacteriales bacterium
AGTGATATTAAAATAAGAACATATAAATCAAAAAAACCACAGAAAGAAATTTCTTTCTGCGGTTTTAGTTAATAATTTAATTAATTTTGCTAAAAACCTGTAACGGTTATTTAGGACTAGTCATTTTGATAATTGCTTTTTAATAGTATCAAAATCATACATAAATATATCCATAAAAACACGCACGATGGCATTACCGGTAGGCATATTATTTTTAATGAATTCTACTTGTTCCCAATCTATAAACGCATAAGAATATTGATTACCGGCATAATCGTTAAAATTAAAATCTTTTTGTTTTACAACCTCAAATGGCGTGACATGCCAACTGGCTTTTAAGATACTGTCATAAGTTGGTTTATCATAAATATCGGATAACACAAAAATGGTTTTGGTTTTTTTAAAATTTTCTAATTTATCTTTTATCTTAGCTTTTTGTTTTTTACCTAATCTTTTTTGTTTACCAACAAAACCGGTTCCTACCCCAACCTGGCTTATTCCTGTTTGCCAAATAATTAAAATAAATAGTAAAAATTTGAATTTCATTTGATATTGTTTTTAAATTAATACTTTTGATACAAGATTTATTCCAAGTCACAGTTTAGCCATTCGTCGTCTAAATCGGCACCGAGTTTTTTATAAAAATCTATGGCGGGTTTGTTCCAATTTAAAACCTGCCAACGGATACGTTTACAGTTATTTTCACGACCTGTTTCTATCACTTTATCGAGTAGCTTTGACCCGATTTTTTGGCCACGATAAGCCTCTTTGACATACAAATCATCCAGATATAAGGACTTGCCGACCCAAGTGTAATACACAAAATAAAACAAAGCAAAACCAATAATTTCACCATCCGGTTTTTCGGCAACCAAAGCCTGAAAATAATCTTGTTCAGCTTTCATTTGTTCGACGGTATTGGTAACTTTTTCAGGGGCTTTTTCAAATAATGCCAGCTCTTTAATCAAGCCCAAAATAGCTTCAAAATCTTGCTCTGTTGCCGGTCGTATGTGGTAATACGTCATTTACTTTAAAATTTGTCTGGATATAACCAATTTTTGTATTTCTGTTGTTCCTTCGCCAATGGTTGTTAACTTGCTGTCTCGATAAAATTTCTCAACTGGAAAGTCTTTTGTGTAACCATAACCACCGTGTATTTGTACCGCTTCGGTCGATACTTTGACACTCACTTCAGAAGCGTACATCTTGGCCATAGCACCGAGTTTGGTCAAATTCTGTTTAATATCTTTTAAGTATGCCGCTTTTCGGATCAATAATTCTGCCGCTTCTATTTCGGTAGCCATATCCGCTAATTTGAAGGCAATGGCTTGGAATTGGCTAATCGGCCGGCCAAATTGCTCCCTTTCTTGGGCATATTTTAGCGCGGCATTGTAAGCCCCCTTGGCTGTTCCCAACGCATTAGAACCTATGGAAATCCGTCCACCGTCCAGTATTTTCAAGGCTTGGACAAAACCATCGCCTATTTCTCCCAAAATATTTTCTTTTGGGACGCGACAGTTGTCAAAAACCATTTCGGCCGTCTCGCTGGCGCGCATCCCCAGCTTGTTTTCTTTTTTTCCGGCTGAAAATCCAGGCGTTCCCCGTTCCACCACAAATGCCGTGGCGTTGCGCCGCGCTCCCTTCTCGCCGGTCCGTGCCAATACGACAGCTACATCACCGGTTTTACCGTGGGTGATAAAATTTTTAGCACCGTTTAACACATAATAATCCCCATCTTCAATAGCCGTGGTGCTCATACTACCGGCATCCGATCCGGTATTGTGTTCGGTCAGCCCCCAAGCGCCAATCCATTTGCCCGATGCCAATTTGGGCAGCCAACGCATACGTTGTTCTTCGTTACCGAATTCGTAAATATGATTGGTACACAAGGAATTGTGTGCTGCTACTGAAAGTCCTATTGAAGGATCTTGCTGTGACAATTCATCTATTATAGTGACATAGTCTTGGTATGACAAACCTGAGCCCCCATATTTTTCTGGAATCACAATCCCCATAAAACCCAATTCGCCTAATTTCCGGAATAATTCAACCGGAAAAATTTGTTTTTCGTCCCACTCCATATAATAAGGTGCCACATATTGTTTATTAAAGTCTTTTACAGCTTGGGCAATATGTTTTTGCTCTTCTGTTAATTCAAAATTCATCATTTTATTTAATATTTTAAAGTTTCAAATATAAGCAAATTTGCCGGTGATGTTTAACCGGATAATCAGGTACTTGTTTTAAACTATCTAGCAATGTAAAAGCGCCGTGGTAAGTTCTATACGAGACAATTTTTTTAGCTAAAGCATATGAAATATAAGGATTTTTAGCCAAGTCTTTGATATTTGCTTCATTCAGATTGATTTTAAAAGCGACCTTGGCCGGCTTTTCGATATGAAAATATTGCCAAAAAGTTTGCCGCACCTCAGGTGATAAGCCATACACCTCATTTAGTTGATCCGGAATGGTAAAGCCATGGATTTTTTGCCGGTATTTAAAAATACGCGTGGCTAATTTATCGCCAATGCCGGGAACTTGCTTAAAATCATCTATGTCTGCACTGTTAACCGCCTTTTTCTTTATTCGCGTTACTTTTTCATCTGAAGTTTTAAGATAAAACTTAGCCAAAACGGCTTGAGCAGTTTCCGGCTTCAGTCCATATACTTTATTTAATTGCGCAGGCGAGTGAAACCCCCCAATAGATTGACGATATTTTACAATGCGTTTGGAGAGAACAGGACCAATACCATTTATCTGCTGCAAATCGGTGGCTGTTGCCAAATTTAAATCATACGAACTTACCGGTGATGAAAACCGTGCCGCTTGTTTTTTATAAACAGGAATTTTTATATAAGGGGCTAACACATTATAAAGTGAATCTGACAATCCGGCCACTTGTTTAAACTGTTCTTTAGTTTTAAAGAAATGATTGGTTTTCCTGAAAGCCAACACGCTGTCAATTTGCTGCAGCGACAATCCTAAATAATAGCCTTTATAATCTGTCAAATAATTCGGATTAAAAGGATAAATTTTTTTTTGCGCTTTAAGCCTCGCCAAAGTTGCCAAAGAATCATATTGTTTTTGTATAGCCTCCGGTATTTTGTATTCCGGCACTTCTGAACCAGATACATTTCCACTTTGCCAAACAATAATTTGCAAAACAAATATAGTCCCCAACAAAATGAGTATTCCCCGCCGCTGTTGACGATTGAAATATGGCAAAAATGTATAGTCTTTCATTATTTACGGATATTTTCCTCCGAATCAATCTCAAAAGCTATTTACCTGCTTCTTTAATAGCTTTAAGATAACGCGCTAATTCTTGTCGGACTTTTGGGGCTAAAAATACCAGCCCTATAACATTAGGAAAAACCATAGCAAAGATCATGGCATCGGAGAAATTAAGGACAGAACCTAATTTAACTGATGAACCCACAAAAACAAAAAACAAGAAAAGTAATTTGTAAACGACATCGGCTTTTTTACTACGACCAAAAATAAATTTCCAACCTTGCAAACCGTAATAAGACCATGACAACATGGTAGAAAAAGCAAACAAAATAACGGCAATGGTTAAGATGATAGAAAAATGTGGAATAACCGCATCAAAAGCCGTAGCAGTCAATTCGACCCCTTTTCCGTCTAATGAACCATCGCCATAGTTAAATAAACCGTATTTTAAATTTGTGATGATTAACACTAAAGCCGTCATGGTACAAATAACAACCGTATCGATAAAGGGTTCTAATAGTGCAACAATTCCTTCGCTTGCTGGATATTTTGTTTTAACAGCCGAATGCGCAATAGCTGCCGACCCGACACCGGCTTCGTTAGAAAAAGTACCTCTACGAAAACCTTGAATCAGCACTCCCATAAACCCACCCAAACCGGCAGCCGGCGTAAAGGCTTGCATAACAATTTGTTTAAAAGCTTCAGGTAATAAATTAACATTCAATAGGAGTATAAGTAATGCTGCCCCCACATATAAAACCGCCATAAAAGGGACAATTTTTTCGGCGACTTTTCCAATACGCTTAATGCCACCGATGATGACTATCCCAACGATAATGGCTAATACAATTCCAAAATAGGAACCGGCATTGGGATTGGTGATATGAAATAATTTTTTAAACTGTGCCGCTGCTTGATTGGCTTGAAACATATTGCCACCGCCAAAAGACCCGCCAACGACCATAATGGCAAAGAAAACAGCCAAAAATTTACCCAAACTACCTTTACCTATTTCTTTTAATCCTTTTTTAAGGTAATACATTGGTCCACCGTAAACTGTACCATCTTTACCTATGTCACGGTACTTTACACCGAGCGTACATTCGGTAAATTTAGATGCCATACCCAGCAGGCCGGCAAGTATCATCCAAAAAGTTGCGCCGGGACCACCAATGGCAATCGCCACTGCCACCCCGGCAATGTTCCCCAAACCAACAGTGGCGGATAAAGCCGCTGATAAAGCCTGAAAATGGGACACTTCGCCATGATGTTCCCCTTCAATTTTGATGGTTTCCGGTATATCCTCATGTGGTTCTACCAAAGGATCATAAGCAGGCTTGTATGAATCATGTTGATCGATACTGTCATATTTGCCAGCCACTATTTTTATGGCTGTTTTAAACAACTTAATTTGCGGAAATTTAAAATAAAATGTAAAATAGGTTGCGCCCAAAATTAACAATATTAACACGATTGGAATATCATAACCGGCTATATTTATTGACGTAAAAACCAAATTCCACCAAAAATCAGAAATAGGTTTAAACATTTCTTCAATACGTTGGTCTATTCCTTTCGGTGCTTGTTGTGCTAGGCTAATAGCCGGCCATAATAAAATAGTAAAAAGCGCAATTTTTTGTTTCATAATCTTTTTTTTTGGATAAATCAAGTGCTAAGATAAAAGTTTTCAAGCAAAGGCGTTTTGGTTTTACGAATAAATTATTTTAATTGGGCTTATTAGATATTTTAATACATTTATTATAATTTATTGGCACTTTATTCAAAAATATGCAAACTAGTCTGTATCTTTACAGACAAAAAAACATGTCAAAAAAAATCAGTCTTATCGTTGCTATGGGACAACAGCGTCAAATTGGCTTAAAAGGTAAAATACCTTGGCATTTAAAAGCCGACTTGTTAAATTTTAAAAAACTGACTTTAGGGCATCCTGTTATTATGGGGCGTAAAACTTTTGAATCGATTGGTGAAGCCCTTCCTAATCGTTTAAATATAGTGCTTACCTCCCACCCCCCAAAAATTAATTTACCTGATATTTGCCCTGTGCCGGATTTAAAAACTGCCATTGAAAAAGCTACTTTAGCCAACCCAGAAATTTTTATTATCGGTGGTGAAACATTGTACCGGCAAGCATTGCCACTTGCCCATCAATTAATTATAACGCATGTAGATTATGACGGTCCGGCAGACACTTATTTTCCGGCAGTCAATTGGACTGATTGGCAAAAACTACAACAACAAAATTTTAGTAAAGATAAAAATAATGACTATTCTTTTAAAATTGTTACTTATACTAAAAAAATGTAATTTTAATAATTTTCGCCGGGCTGTATTTTATTAACCAGTTTAGGCAAGGTCAAACCTTGTACCAAGATAGAAAAAATCACCACCATATAAGTCATCACCAAAAAAATATCCCGGTACATATGTTTAGGTAAACTAAGCGCTAAAGCTATAGAAATACCCCCACGCAAGCCGCCCCATGTCATAATCCATTCTGTTTTGGGTATAAAATTCATTCTTCGTTCGAAGTAAGTCAATAATGGTTTTACAGACAAATAACGACTTATCAGCACTATTAAAATTGCAATCATACCAGCCAAAACATATTGTATTTTAAAAGAAATAACCAACAGTTCCATCCCAATCATCACAAACAAAATGGTATTAAGTAACACATCAATCAACTCCCAAAATTTATCAACATAAGCCTCGGTGATTTCACTCATAGCATTATTTCTAACCGTATCATTACCGGTGACTAATCCGGCTGTCACCATTGTTAAAGGAGCTGAAACATGCATTTTATGTGCTAACAAAGTACCTCCCATCACCACCGCTAAAGTTATCATAACTTCTGTATCAAAATTATCAATGGCTTTCATCATCTTATAGGCCAGCCAACCCAAAAATAAGCCAAGCAAAACACCGCCTACAACTTCAAGACCGAATAATTTTAAAATATCCACAGGTTTTAAATGGTTTATCCCTTCTTTAGCCAACTTATAAAGGGTCAAAAAAATGACCACCCCAATACCGTCATTAAACAGTGACTCGCCTACAATAACGGTTTCTATTTTCTTATCAATCCCTATTTTTTTTAAAATACCTAAAACGGCAATGGGATCGGTAGGCGAAATTAAGGCACCGAATAGAAAAGCATAAATCAAATCTATTTTAAAACCGGTCAAATAAAAAATAAGATAAATCAAAGTGCCCACCAAAAAGGTTGATATTAAAGTGCCGGCAAAGGCAAAAGCCAAAACCGGACGACGCTGTACTTTCAATTGTTCAAAATTGGTATGCAAGGCACCGGCAAATAACATAAAACTGAGCATCACATCTAAAAGAACTTTTGAAAAATCGATATTTTGTATTAATTGCTTCTGATGCTCAAATAAAAGCGGACTGACATAGGCTGACACAATACTAATTAAAGTAAATACAATAGCGATTAACATTAACCCGATGGTTGTGGGCAATTTGATATATTTTTCGTTGATATAACCAAAAACGGCTGAAAACACCACTAAGATGGAAGCTATTTCAAAATAAGTCATGATTAATTTTCCTATTGTTAAGGTAAAACATCGCCTCTGAGTTTCCGGTAATGTTTTTGGGCATCAGTTAGCCAAAAACTGGCCGGATAATTTAAAATTATTTTTTTATACAAGATTTTTGCTGTATCCAAGTTACCAAGTTTTTCTTCTATTAAAGCCATTTTATATAAGGCATCATCCTTTAATAAATCCTCTGTTTGATTATTCAGCACTGCTTGATAAGTTGTAATTGCTAATTTGTATTTTTTTTGTTGTGTCAAAATTTTTCCTTTGAGCATAAGCGCATCATCATAGATAAGTTGCCCTTTAAAATTCCTCGTCAAAGTATCCAAAATACGCAAAGCCCTATCCGGATTTTTTCTAAAAACCTCAAATTTGGCCCGGGCAAAGGTTTTTAAGCCGGTTTGCAAACTGTCCCCTTCTTCTTTATTATTAATGATTGTTAAATCCAAATCAATGGCATCATTGGCAATTAAATCGTCAGCTACCGATTTAATAATTTTAAGCTGCGCATGCGCCCAATTTATATCACCTTTAAAAAATGAAGTGCGGGCTATATCATAAGTTGCACGATGCCCGGTAGGATGATTGGGAAAATCAAGCTGCACTTGGGTATATAAAACCAAAGCTTGATTAAAATGTTTTTGATACAAAGAAATATCCGCTTGTTTTAATTTGATTGCAGCTTTCTGCCGCTTGGTTAAACTTAATGTCTCGACCTGCTTTAACAATTCTAAAGCTTTCGCTGTTTGTTTCAGATGAAACGCTAAGAAATCGGCATAGCTCAACTGCAAATCAAATTTATTGGCTGCCGACCATGGTTCTTGTAAATATTGCTTGAATAACAAGCTAATTTTGTCTTGATCTTCTTTGGTTAAGATTTGTTTTAAATCTAAGTCTAAAAGTGCCAATTTAGCCCGTTCGCCAAAAAAACCTGCCTCCGGTTGGGTTATTATATAATGATAAATAAACTTGGCATCAGCATTTTTTTTATTATAAACAGCCGTTTGGGCCAAATGAAAGATTTCTCCCAATCCGGCCAGCTTTTTTTTGTATAAACTTTTTAGTTGAAAAAAAGCTTTTTTGTATTCCTTTTGTTCGGTATAAAGCCATTGCAACAAACGATAATATCTTGGCGCATGCGTTTGTTGAATATGTTGAATTAACTGTTTCTTCAGTATTATATTGATTTCATTTTCAGGATTGTCCGTAATATAACGGGCTAAATAATATTTAATTTGTGACATATATTTAGCCTCATCTTGTAAAGGGAGCAATAAATGACGAATCATTAACGACATATTATTTTTTTCGGCATAAATCAAAGCCATTTTTAAATATAAAGCCGGATTTTTATGTTGTTTTAGGGCTATTTGATAAGTTTTTAGTGCCTCATCCAATAAATAAACTTGCTTAAATGCTTCGCCCACCATATAGGCTTGCATACTTTGTTTGGTCACTGCTTTTAGCGCTTTTTGATAATATTTTGCGGCTTTCGTTTCGTTTTTTTGCAAATGATAATTATAGCCCAAATAGACCCACAAATAAGGCTTTTGACGTAACGGGAGATTTTGAAGCAGTTTTTCTACGGCCGAATATTTGCCTTGCGACTGATATATTTTGATTAAATTAAGTAAATAGCTGTCGTTATAAGGAAATTTTTCGTACAAAAGTTTGTATTCATAAGCCGCTTTATCCAATTCTCCCTTTTCAAAATAAGATTTAGCCAATGCCGGATTTTGTGACAATAACACTTGCCAAGAAAAAAAGCTAAATAAAAAAATTAAAATTCTTAACATTATAAATTTTCATTTGAAAGGAACAAGGACAAATTTACATAAAAAAAGCCGTTGCTTTAACAACGGCTTGAAAATAAAGACTTTTTGGATTTATCTAATTCTGTCTACAGATTTTACAAGTCTTTCGTCCCGCTTAATATACTTATTGGCGATAAGTAAAAAAACGATAGAAATGACCGGAACTAATAACTTAATATCCTTCTCAGAAAATTGCTTTTCTCCGGATAATAATCCAGCTTGGAATATAGATAAACCCAAAAGAACTATTAGCACAAATATAGCTAAATTATTTAAAATGATTTGTAATTTACGATTACGAAATAAAAAAATATTTATAAAAATAAGACCTGCTGTGACACCTGCGGCAATAGCCTCAAAAAGATCAGCGGCAACTATTTGATGTACAAATAACCAATAAGCATAAAAGGAACTAACCAAAAAGGCTAAAAACAGATAAATTGTTTGAATGCGCTGTAACATCATCTAAATTTTGCACAAAAATAAGATAAAATTGCGATTGTATAAAAAAAAATTACTAATATTGCAGCATAATTACCCATCTACAAGATTTTCAAAGCTTTATTCACATCAAAAAGAAATCTTTCTTTACTTATAAAATTTTGAATAATAATAAACAAACAACCATTACACAGAAAATATAATTTATCTATGTTTGATATTGAAACATTAAAGCAACTCAAATTGAGTGCCCTACAAGACATTGCCAAGACGATTGGCATTAAAAAATATTACCATTTAAAAAAAATGGAATTAATCTACAAAATCCTCGATTTTCAGGCTGACAATCCCGAAATTGTAAAAGAAAAGGCAAAAGAGCTTCAACTTGAAGAGAAAAAAAAACAACTTATTGTACAAAAAAGAGGACGACCTAAAAAAAATGCAGCCAAACAAGATGAGGGGACAAAAAAAGCACCGGTAGATAAGACTGGTACTGAAGAAACGAAAAGTACCGCCACACAAACCAAGCCAGAGGAAAATGACCAAACAACCCGCAAACGCCGCCCCCGGAAAAGAAAACAAAATAAGGAAGTAAATAGTACAGGAGCTGAAGTTCAAAATCAAGAAAGTAAAGAACCTAACGATAAGAAAACAGAAAACAAAACTAACCCGGATAAATCTAAGGACAAACCGGCTGTTATAGACCAGAAGAGCAATAAAACTGAACCGGTAGAGGCTGAAGAAAAACAAAACCAAACTAAACAAGCCGGTAAAAACCAAATACAAAGAAACCAAACACAGAAACAAACAACACAAAATAATCAACGTCAAAATAACAACAGACAAAATAATCATAAGCAAAAATCTAAAAGAGATGAATTTGAATTTGATGGTCTTGTTGATGCAGAAGGTGTTTTAGAAATTTTGCAAGACGGCTATGGTTTTTTACGATCGGCTGATTTTAACTATCTCAGTTCGCCGGATGATGTATATATTTCTCCATCACAAATCCGGTTATTCGGCCTTAAAACCGGTGATACCATCCAAGGTATTGTCCGTCCACCCAAAGAAGGCGAAAAATATTATCCGCTTATTAAAGTAACTAAAATTAATAATCAAGATCCTGAAATTGTTAGAGATAGAATTGCTTTTGAACATCTAACACCTTTATTTCCCAACGAAAAATTAAACATTGCCGGCAAACGCAGTACCTTATCGACGCGCATTGTCGATCTTTTTGCACCTATTGGTAAGGGACAGCGTGCCATGATTGTTTCGCAACCCAAAACCGGTAAAACCATCTTGTTAAAAGATTTGGCCAACGCCATTGCTGCCAATCATCCCGAAGTTTATCAAATAGTTTTACTTATTGATGAAAGACCGGAAGAAGTAACCGACATGAAACAAAGTGTCAACGGCGAAGTTATTGCCTCAACGTTTGATGAGTCTGCTGAAAAACATGTAAAAGTAGCCAATATCGTTATTGAAAAAGCCAAACGAATGGTTGAAAGCGGAATGGATGTCGTCATTTTACTGGATTCTATCACCCGTTTAGCCCGTGCCTACAATACTGTACAACCTATGTCCGGACGGGTATTGTCAGGGGGTGTGGACTCTAATGCTTTACATAAACCGAAAAGATTTTTTGGGGCAGCACGTAACATAAAAGAAGGCGGCTCACTAACCATAATTGCTACAGCTTTAATAGATACAGGGTCCAAAATGGATGAAGTTATTTTTGAAGAATTTAAAGGGACCGGCAATATGGAACTTCAATTAGACCGCAATTTGGCCAATAGACGTATTTATCCGGCCATTGATATTAAAAACTCCAGTACACGGCGTGATGATTTGCTTCATGATGACCGGACAGTTCAACGTATGTGGCTTTTAAGACGTTATTTAGCCGACATGAATCCTATTGAAGCTATGCAATTTGTAAAAGATCGGATATCAGAAACCAGAAGTAATGAAGAGTTTTTGCTATCGATGAATGAATAATTTTTTCAAATAGAACACAACCAACAAAGCCTTGATTTTTTCAAGGCTTTTTTTGGTTATAAAAACTAATGACCGCTTAGTCATAATACGCGTAATTTCTTTCTTGTATAAATAAAGGTTTCCCATTTTTAAAAGCGGTTCTTTTAATCCAATTATGATGCTTATCGAATATATAACGATAAGTTTCCTTAACCTCGAGTTTACCATCCGGATCATATAAACGATATGCAATCGAATTTCCGAGATTGTCATACTGCCATTCTGCCAATGCCTTCCCTTTAGGATAAAACCAGCTCATCCCAACCTTATCGCCTTTCCAATTATATTTGTAAATGTAGGTAACTTGTAAGATTCCTTTATGATTAAATTCCTTTTTTTCAATCATTTTTCCTCGCCAATTATTTTTATAAGTCCATTTTGAAAGCCATGCATTATTGTCGATATAAACCATTCTTTTTTCAATTAAATAATCATTATTGTCATATTTATAAAGCCATTTATCTTTAAATTTACCTTTCCAATTATATCCATCCGATTCAATATGATTGCCACGGCTGTCATATTTATAGGCAAAAAAAGATTGCAAATTGCCGCGTGAACTCAAAATCATCAAAGTGTCCAAATAGTTATTTTTATTAAAAGTGTACTTATACTTAACGCTCTTTATTAAATAAGCCTTAGAATTAAAAGTGTTTTTTTCAAGCACATAGCCATGCTGGTTAAAGATAATTTTTTTGTCTTTATCGTAGGCGATAAATTGTTTTCTTTTACCTTTTATAATTAGCCCTGATTTTTCAATGGCAGCATAAGAAACTTGATTAAAAGATTTAACCTTCCCATGCAAATTAAACCTTTTCCAGCCATTCTCGGGGCGGTTAGTTTCGGAAAGATTCCTATTACAACTTAGTGTCAGTAAAATGGAAAAAATTATGAAAAGTTTGATCAATTGTTGCCTATTTTTTGAAGAAAAATTTATGAGTGGAATAGCGCATTACTCCTCGTGTAATAAAGTAAAATTTAATGACTCTTTATTTTAATTCTATTATTTCGTTTTAACAACTCATTGATTAATAAATCATTATTTTCTGGGCTGATATAAACCTCATTATATTTGTCATATTTTATAATCAAACCGTTTCTGGCTGTCGCCGGTTTTAAGCCAACCCAAAGTGTTTTTCCTTTGACTATTTCATTTATGCGCTCAATTTCAATTTGGCCGCGAATTGGACCACTTTTGTATATCAATGCCGTTACCGTAATTTCATATTTTGTATCAAAATATACCCATAATAATAGACAGGCCGTTAAAAGCATTAATATAAATACGCCGATTAAATCATCTTTAAAAGGTTGAGAGCAAAATAAGTGAAAAATAATCAGCCCGAGAAATATACCACTAATTCCAAAACTTATTACCTGAAATAATGTATCTTTTCTACTTCTAAATTTCAATATTAAAAATAATATTTGAGCGCTTGCTTGTTTGGCAGTTGCATCGTTAACCTATTTATCCTCTTTCGATGTGTCTTTATCCTTTTCTTCAGATTTAGTTACATCATTAATCTTTTCACTTACTTTTTTCACCACACCAGTAGCCTTTTCGCGGAGTTCTTTGGTTTCTTCCATAAGTTCTTCCTTGGCCTCTTTGGCTTTTTCGGACATATCTGTTATTAAAACCTCACCTTTTTCAGACACTTCTTTTATTACTTCAGAAGCTTTTTGACGCACTTCTTTAGTTTCCTCAGCCAATTCACCGGTTATCTGTTTAATTTTTTTATCAGCTTCTTTAATGCTTCCACTTAACTTTTTGGAAGCATCTTCGGCCAATTCATCTAATTTGGTATTAGACTGATTAAAAATTTTTTTTAAGTTTTCTAAAATTCCCATAAGATCACATATTAAGCGTTAAAAAAAGTCCAAATTAACAAATTCCATATTAATAAACCTATTTAATGTAAACATTTTTTTATAATTTTTTTCCATATGCCAAATCACCGGCATCACCCAATCCGGGCACAATATACCCCTTATCATTTAATTTTTCATCAAAATCAGCAATCCATAAATGAGCATTTTGGGGCAGTTTTTCTTCTAAATACTCAATCCCTTGACGAGAACCAATAATAGAGATAACATGCAACTTTTTCGGTTTCCCAAATTGCTTTAATTTTTCATATACTGCCACCAATGACTGTCCCGTTGCCAGCATTGGATCGACCAAAACCAATACTTTATCTTCTATAGAAGGGGTAGCTACATAATCGACTTGAATATTAAAATCATCACTACCCGGTTTATGTTGCCGGTAAGCAGAAATAAAAGCATTTTCGGCATCATCAAAAATATGTAATACCCCCATATGCAATGGTAAGCCGGCACGCAAAATAGAGGCCAAAACTACTTTGTCATCCAGCACTTGCATTTGCTTTACACCAAGCGGTGTTTCAACATTTTTAGGTTTATAATTTAAAGTTTTGCTCAGTTCATAAGATATTATTTGCCCCATCCGTTCAATGTTGGTGCGAAAGCGCAAACTGTCTTTTTGAATATCTTTATCTCTAATTTCCGCAATAAATTTGTTTAAAATTGAATTTTGTTTAGATACATGTTTAATTATCATAATGGTAAAATTAAATATTGATAAAATAAAACCCCAATTTTAAAAAAATTGAGGTTGTGTAATATGTTATTTTTATGGACATTAATTACTTCGTCTATTGTAAATTTGCAAATAATATAATAGCGTCGCCAAGGAACTCAGTGCTGCCACCACATAAGTCCGTGCCGCCCATTTCAAAGCATCTGCCACTCCTTTGCTCTCTTCCTCATCCACAATTCCCTTATCAATTAACCAACGTTTGGCGCGCGCACTGGCATCATACTCCACCGGTAAGGTTATAAAACTGAACACAACAGTTGCCGCAAATAATATAATACCAATGAGTAAAAGTTGTGGAAAACTTTTCACCATTAAAATGCCGGCTATCAACACCCACTGCACCATAGAGGAAGAAAATTGCACCACCGGCACAAGAGCTGACCGGAGTTGTAACCATTTGTAAGCTTTCGCGTGTTGTAAGGCATGGCCACATTCATGGGCTGCCACGGCTACAGCAGCTACACTATTAGAATTATATACCGGCTCACTTAAATTAACCGTTTTATTTACCGGATGATAATGGTCTGTCAAATAACCGGGGGTAGAAACAACTCTCACATCATTAATACCATTGTCTGCCAACATCATTTGTGCCACTTCAGCTCCCGTATAAGCCTTTTTTAGACGGATTTTACTGTAATATTTAAATTTTTGCTTCAATTTTTGCTGTACCAGCATCCCGATTAAAGCAATAATACCTATTAAAATATATGCAGTCATATAATAAAATAATTAAGTGCAAGTTACTAATTTTTTTAAAAGCAATCAGCAATAATTACACCAAAGATATTTTTTGTATTTTTGAATTTAAATCTCATTTCGATATGTTAAACCAAAATCTTGATCCTGATAAATCCCGTTTGCCCGGAGAAGAATTGGAAATAGAAAAACAATTAAGGCCTTTAAGTTTTGATGACTTTACAGGACAGGAACAAGTTATAGAAAATTTAAAAATATTTGTCGCTGCTGCTAATAAGCGCAACGAAGCTTTAGACCATACGCTTTTTCACGGACCGCCGGGTCTGGGAAAAACAACTTTAGCACACATTTTAGCCAATGAGTTGGACGTTAACTTAAAAATAACATCAGGACCGGTTTTGGACAAGCCGGGTGATTTGGCCGGATTGTTGACAAATTTAGAAGAGCGCGATGTTCTATTTATTGACGAAATTCACCGCTTATCACCTATTGTAGAAGAGTATTTATATTCCGCTATGGAAGACTATCGAATAGACATAATGATCGAAAGCGGACCCAATGCCAGAACCGTTCAAATTCATTTGGAACCTTTTACCCTGATTGGCGCTACCACACGCTCCGGTTTATTAACAGCCCCAATGCGCGCCCGTTTTGGTATAAATGCCCGTTTAAACTACTATACCCGCGAATTACTTACCCAAATTGTCCAACGTAGCGCACAAATTTTGAAAGTCCCTATTAGCATGGAAGCGGCTATTGAAATTGCCGGACGAAGTCGTGGAACTCCGCGTATTGCCAATGCGTTACTGCGTCGTGTACGCGATTTTGCCCAAATTAAAGGAAATGGAAAAATAACCATCGAAATAGCCAAATATGCCCTAAAAGCCTTAAATGTTGATGAACATGGTTTGGACGAAATGGATAATAAAATCTTAACTACCATTATAGACAAATTTAAAGGCGGTCCGGTTGGCATCAGTACCTTAGCAACCGCTGTCGGTGAAAATGCCGAAACAATTGAAGAAGTTTATGAACCTTTTTTAATTCAAGAAGGATTTTTAATGCGGACACCAAGAGGACGAGAAGCAACTGATTTGGCTTATAAACATTTAGGAAAATTGAAACATCCGGACCAAAAACGTCTTTTTTAATACCTTTCCTTTTGAAAATAAATAATTTAAAAAAAGAAAAAATCCGGCAAAAAGCCTTTTCGTTGGGATTTAATAATATCGGCTTTGCCAAAGCCGGTTTTTTGTCAGAAGAAGCCCCACGTTTTGAAGAATGGCTCCAAAAAGGCTATCATGGCAAAATGCATTATATGGAAAACCATTTTGACAAACGACTTGACCCGACCAAATTGGTCGAAGGTGCCAAGTCTGTCATTAGTTTGTCCTTTAATTATTATCCGGCTAAAAAACAAATAAAAGATAGTTATAAAATAGCCAAATATGCTTATGGTAAAGATTATCATTTTAACATAAAGGATAAACTGCGCGCGTTGGTAAACTATATTCAAACCGAAATAGGCACCATAGAAGGACGTGTTTTTACCGATTCGGCGCCTATATTAGAACGGGCTTGGGCCCGGAAAGCAGGTATTGGCTGGGAAGGAAAACACAGTTTAATTATTCAAAAAAATAAGGGCTCATTCTTTTTTTTGGCTGAAATTATTTCCGATATAGATTTTGAAAGTTATGATACGCCCTTTGCCACTGACCATTGCGGCAAATGTACCAACTGTATAGATGCATGTCCGACGGAAGCCATTTTACCAAACAAAACAATTAAAGCCAATCAATGTATTTCATATTTCACAATTGAGCTAAAAGACGAATTACCCCTAAATATGAAAGGGAAATTTGACGATTGGATGTTTGGTTGTGATGTATGTCAAGATGTTTGTCCCTGGAACAAATTCTCCTTTCCGCATCAAGAAACTTTTTTTGACCCCCATCCGGATTTGTTAAATATGACCAAACAAGACTGGGAAGAAATAACAGAAGAAGTTTTTAGAGATATTTTTAAAAAATCTGCCGTTAAAAGAACCAAATACAGTGGCTTAAAGCGTAATATTAACTTTTTAAAAGAATAGATATCCCGGTAGAACAAGACAAGCGGGCTGTCCGAATGGACAGCCCGCTTGTGTATAAAAACTTTAAAAGTTTATTTGACTAAATTAATTTCAACACGTCTGTTTTTAGCACGTCCAGCTCTGGTTCTATTTGAAGCGATAGGTTTGGTTTCACCATAACCTTTGGCATTCAATTTAGATTTTACACCGTGTTCTTTTAAATATTTAACAACAGCCTCTGCTCTTTTTTGAGATAATTTCAAATTAAATTTTGCACTACCAATGCTATCAGTATGACCTTCAACATCAAATTCTGCAGTCGGATATTCTACTAAGATAGCAACAACATTATCAAGTGTTTTGATAGTTTGTGGTTTAAAAGTAGCTTTACCTGAGTCAAAGTAGATTACTTTGGCATATTCATTCAATTGTTTTTGAACTTCTTTTGTGACTTCAGGACATCCTTGATTAGAAGCAGGACCGGCAACTTTAGGACAAGCATCATCTTTATCAAGAACACCATCACCATCGGTATCAGGATAAGGACAACCTTGATTAGCTACAGGACCGGCTACATTAGGACAAGCGTCTTTAGCATCAGTTACTCCATCGCCGTCAGCGTCAGGACAACCATTTAAAGCAGCTACACCGGCTACGTTTGGACAGTCATCTTTTGAGTCAATCACGCCATCGCCATCAGTATCAGGGCAACCGTTAAATTCAACTTTACCGGCTACATCAGGACAAGCATCTTTTGAATCAACAATACCATCACCGTCACTATCAGGGCAGCCATTAAATTCAGGCAAACCTTTTACTTTAGGACAAGCATCATCACGGTCATAAATACCATCGCCATCAGTATCTACACCACCAAATCTAACTGCAACGCCAATCCCATGTTGAAAATAAGGAGCGACATTAACATCAAATGTGTGGTGATAAGCAGACTCAACATACAGGCCGATATTATCCGTCAACCAATATTCTAAACCTATTCCACCATTTAAATTTCCAGCATCTTCTTTTTCCAACCAAGTATATCCTGCTCCTGCAAAAACATAGGGTTGGAAAACTTTGGCAGCATCACAAATAGCATATTTTACATCTAAATTAATATTGGCAAAAGCTAAATTAGCAGATGTAGTACCCAGCTTGGTTATTTTATTTAATTTTAATGAACCTATCAAGCTAAATTTATCCCCTAAATAATGCCCTACTCTAGCATCAGAAAGTGCATAAGCAGCATTATAATGATCAAAATTAAAAAAATCTTTAAACATTTGATCACTTGCAAAATTAAATGAGTCCTGTTGGCCTGTAGGATAAAAATCCACAGCATTAAGACCGACTTTAATTAACCACGGATGGTTCTTGTCTTGAGCATTGACTGTAACGCTTACTAAAACGATAACAGCTAATAATAATTGATTTAATTTTTTCATATCTTTTAATTGTTTAATAATATTCATAGCAAAAATAATAAAAATTAATTTAACAAAGACTAACTTCTATATTATATTTAATTTTTTTCCTACTTTTTCAAATGCATCTAATGCTTTGTCTAAGTGTGCTTTAGTATGAGCTGCTGATAATTGCACCCGAATACGTGCTTTACCTTTAGGAACAACGGGAAAAAAGAACCCAATGACATATATTCCCTCTTCTAATAACTGGGCAGCCATATCTTGAGATAATTTCGCATCGTATAACATAACGGGTATAATTGGTGATTCACTATGACCGATATCAAAGCCTAATTTAGCCATCCCCTTTTTAAAATATTGCGTATTCTGGTCTAACTTTTTAATTAAGCTATTATCTGTTATCAGCATATCCAACACCTTTAAAGCGCCACCTACAATCTCAGGCGCTAATGAATTAGAAAATAAATATGGTCTGGAACGTTGACGCAACATTTCAATGATTTCTTTTCGTCCGGTTGTGTAGCCACCCATGGCACCGCCAAGAGCCTTACCCAGTGTGCCGGTAATAATGTCTATCTTACCCATTACCTGTTTTAACTCAACAGTGCCACGCCCGGTTTCGCCCAATACACCAACAGCATGACTTTCGTCCACCATGGTTAAAGCATCGTATTTTTCGGCCAATTCGACAATTTTGTCCAATTGAGCTACCACACCATCCATAGAAAAAACACCATCTGTTACAATAATTTTAAAACGGTGACCGGCAGCATTAGCTTCTTTCAATTTTGCTTCCAAATCTGCCATGTCATTATTTTTATAGCGGTATCGGGCTGTCTTTGTTAAGCGGACACCATCAATTATAGAAGCATGGTTTAATTCATCTGAAATAATGGCATCTTCGGGTCCAAACAAAGGTTCGAACACGCCGCCATTGGCATCAAAAGCCGCCGCATAGAGAATGGTATCATCGGTTTGATAAAAATCAGCCAATTTTTGCTCTAACTCTTTATGTTTATCTTGTGTACCGCAAATAAAACGAACAGAGGCCATACCATAGCCGCGTTGATCCATCATTTTTTTAGAAGCATCAATCACACGTGGATCATCGGCCAAGCCCAAATAATTATTTGCACAAAAATTTAAAACTTTTTGACCATTGTTTAAAGTGATTTCGGGTCCTTGGGGTGAGGTAATAATACGTTCATGTTTATAAAGCCCGGAGGCTTCAATGTCTTTAAGAGATGATTGTAAGTAGGTTTTGAATTTATCGCTATACATATATAATTTATTTTGGTTTTGAGCAAATATAATTATTATTAATTAATTTAAGATTGACTCTTCTCCTTTTTTAGGCAATTACGAAAAACTTAAAAGAGCAACCTGTTTAAAATTATTAAAGCATTATTTTGTGTGGACTTATAAGTTTTTAATATACTTTGAATTAAATTCATATAAAAAAACTATTAATATAATTTTGATTAAATTTGTGTAATTTTTATGACGAATATCATTTTTAACCATTAAGAAGACTTTAAATTTGTTGACGATAAAATAAGAGTATATGGGAACAATTGCAATATTGGTTTTTATCTTAGCAGGCGTTGCGCTAATTTTAATAGCCAATAACTTATCAAATCTAATTTCACCAAAATCTGACAACCCTGATAAATATGAGCCTTACGAATCGGGTGTTAAAACAATCGGCCCCACTTGGGTCAGATTCAAGATAGGTTACTATTTATTTGCCTTGGTTTTTTTAATTTTTGATGTTGAGATTATCTTTTTAATTCCTTGGGCAGTCGTCTTCAAAAAAATGAGTGGTATTGCCTTGGTTGACATCATCATATTTATTGTCATTCTTGGACTGGGTTTAGTTTATGCACTTAAAAAACGCGCTTTAAAATGGGTATAGAAAACAGAAAAAATTGGATAGGTGACTCGCCGGAAAAACCTTATACACACAATCAAATTGCCAATGATTTCCCCGGGCAAATTATTCCTGCCGGAAATGGCGGAAACATAATTGTCGGCACTTTAGATAATATCATTAATTGGGGGCGTTCTAATTCGTTATGGCCATTATATTTCGGCACAAGCTGCTGCGCTATTGAAATGATGCAGACCGGTGCTGCCCGGCATGATTGGTCACGCTTCGGATTTGAAGTAGCCCGTCCCACACCCAGACAAGCGGATGTTATTATTATAGCGGGAACTATTACCATGAAAATGGCGCCGGTTTTAAGACGTTTATACGATCAAATGGCCGAGCCTAAATACGTTATTGCCATGGGTGCTTGTGCTATTTCGGGCGGCCCTTTTTACTACAATACCTATTCGGTTGTAAAGGGAGCCGATCACGTCATTCCGGTTGATGTTTATGTACCGGGATGTCCGCCTCGTCCGGAAGCATTGCTTGATGGCATGATGCTATTACAAAAAAAGATAAAAACAGAAGGAATGAACACCCGTAAAAATCCGATTGTCGGTTTTGATGAAGGTTTTCATCCACATAACCAACGCTAAAAATAAGGGATATGAATAACGAACTTAAAGCGGAAATAGAAAACCAATTTGACCAAGCGGTTTTTGATGAAGAAACATCAAAATATCTGATTGTCGAAATTGCCCCAGCATCTTATTTAGATTTAATGCAAACCTTAAAAACCAAAGGATTTGACTATCTTTTTTCTATGACAGGTATGGATTGGGGAAAGGAATTGGGGGTAACCAATCATTTGGAAAATAGCCAAACCGGAGAGATGATTGTTGTAAAGGTTAAATTGACCGATAGAGAAAAACCTGAATTACCCACTTTAGAAAAAATTTGGAAAACCGCTCATTTACATGAACGGGAAATTTATGATTTATTCGGCATAAATTTTAAAGGTCACAGTGTAATGAAACGTTTATTACTGTCAGAAGATTGGGAAGGTTATCCCATGAGAAAAGACTGGCACGATGAAACTAAAATGATTATTAGATAAATATGGAAACCCTTACCTTAAATAGTAGTGATTTAAAATCGCAAGAATATTTTTTAAATATGGGGCCCCAACACCCCGCCACTCATGGGGTATTGCGCTTGATACTCACATTGGACGGTGAAGTTGTTAAAAATATAGAGCCTGATTTGGGTTATATTCATCGTAGTATCGAAAAACAATGTGAATATGAAGGATACAAACAAATTATCCACTTAACTGACCGGATGGATTATTTGTCGGCTCATATCAACAACGAAGCAGTAGCTTTGGCTATAGAACAAGCCTTGGAAATAGAGGTTCCCGAACGGGTAAAAGTCATTCGAACCATTATGGGTGAATTAACCCGGATTGCTTCTCACTTATTATGGTGGGGTGTAATGGGTATGGATGTCGGTGCATTGACCACCTTTATGTATGCCTTCCGCGACCGTGAAATGATTAATGATATCATGGAAGAAACTTGTGGAGCACGTTTAACCATGAGTTACAGTACACCGGGAGGTGTCATGTTCGATTTACATCCTAATTTTCAAAAAAGAGTAAAAGATTTTATTCCACACCTACGTCGCGTTATTCCACAGTACGACGAATTGTTAACCGGTAATGTTATTTTCCAAAAACGAATGAAAGGCGTTGGCATAATGTCACACGAAGATGCTATTTCTCATGGTGCCAGTGGTCCGGTAGCGCGTGGTTCGGGCGTGTCTTGCGACAGACGTAAAAAAGACCCATATAGCGCATTTGCCTCGCGTGATATTCAATTTAATGAAATAACATTTACCGAAGGTGACAACTTGGCACGTTATAATGTGCGTATGAAAGAAATGTTAGAGTCGCTCAACATTATAGAACAGTTGATTGACAACATTCCCGATGACGGTATTCAGGCCAAAACAAAAGCTTTGATAAAATTGCCGAAAGGTGAATACTTGCAACGTGTTGAAACGGCGCGTGGTGATTTGGGCGTTTATATCGTCAGTGATGGTAAGAAAAATCCTTATCGTGTCAAATTCCGTTCACCCGGGTTTTCTAATTTGAATGCTTTAATTGAAATCGGAAAAGGACATTTAATTGCAGATTTAGTAGCGATTATGTCAACTTTAGATTTTGTGGTGCCGGATATTGACCGATAGTTAAAGGCAAATGTTTCGATAAACTAAATAAAAGTAGTAAAAAGCAGAAAATAAAGACACCTGATCTTACATCTGTCAAGATTAAAAATAGATAGATAAATGTTATTAAAAATTTGAAATAAATGTGAGATTTCTCACTGCATCGAAATGACAGTTAATCATCATCAAGACAGAGTGAAGTGGCGAATAATCTTAATTTTAATTGACATTTAAAAATAAAGAATAATGAGTGCCGGAAGCACTTTAATAAAAAATAATTAAAATGATTTTAACAAATACGACAAATTATTTTGGACAATTAGTAAACTATCTCTCTGAGCAAATGGGAATAGGTGGCCAAATATTGGCATATGTACTAGTAGCAGCCATCTATTTAAGTTTTTTTGCTGTAGCAGGTCTTTTGCTGGTTTATGTAGAACGGCGTGTAGCAGCATTTTTTCAATTACGTTTGGGCCCTAACCGGGTTGGCCCGCATGGATTGCTTCAAACCATAGCCGATGCGCTTAAATTGTTATCCAAAGAAATTTTCGGAACAAACCGAAAAGATAACTTACTGTATAAAACAGCTTACTATTTAGTTATTATCGCTTCGTTGGTTTCACTCTCAGTAATCCCTTTTAGCAGAGGCATTCAAGCATTTGATATCAATGTTGGCGTTTTCTTTATCTCTGCTGTTTCATCGGTAGGGGTTTTAGGGATTCTATTCGGCGGTTGGGGAAGTAATAACAAATATTCTCTGATTGGTGGAATGCGAAGCGGTTTACAAATGATCAGCTACGAATTATCTTCCGGCTTAGCCATCATTACCATGGTATTATTAGCAGGCACTTTGCAGATGTCCGGTATTATAGAGGCGCAACGCGATACATGGTTTATTATTAAAGGACATATTCCTGCCTTGATTGCGTTATTTATTTTTGTTGTGGCCGGAACAGCTGAAAGTAACCGGACACCTTTTGATTTACCTGAAGGTGAGGCCGAATTAGGTGCCGGGTATCATTCCGAATATTCAGGAATGGGTTTTGCCTATTTTTTCTTAGCGGAATTTATCAATATGTTTATCATTTCGGCCGTAGGCGTTACCTTATTTTTCGGGGGCTGGTTAGCACCATTTCATTTAACTGACAGCTTACCTTGGCAACCATTATGGGGTGCATTTTGGTTTTTTATGAAAGTGGCTGTTTTTATCTTTTTTATGATGTGGTTCCGCTGGACGTTTCCCCGTTTAAGAATAGACCAACTTTTAACTTTGGAGTGGAAATATTTGTTACCGATTGGTCTGGTTAATATTATATTAATGGCTGTTTTGGTTTATTATAACATTTTAATAAGTTTTTAATTATGAGTTATTTAGGAGATGTTATTGGCGGCATTAAAACGCTGATGAAAGGAATGAAAGTAACAGGGAGTTATTTTTTTCCAAATGTCATCAATAAAAAATATATTATCACACGACAATATCCGGATGAACCAGCCATTGTTATGGAGCGTTTTAAGGGAGAAGTCGTTATGTGGCATAACGAAAATAATGAACATAGATGCACCGGCTGTCAAGCCTGTGAAATTGCTTGTCCAAATGGGTCTATTGAAATTATTTGGAACCGTGTTTTAAATGAAGAAACAGGAAAAAAAGTAAAACAAATAGACAAACATATTTATCATTTGGGGATGTGTACAATGTGTAATTTATGTATTCAAGCCTGTCCTACAAATGCCATTATGTGGTCGACAAATTTTCACAATTCGACTTACGATCGTTCAAAATTAACCAAAGTACTAAACAAGCCCGGGTCAAAATTAATGGCCGGCGTAGAAGAATAAATAATTATGGAAAAGATATTGTTTTATATTTTATCGGCAATTATCATCGGCTTTGCTGTTTTAAGCGTAACCAGCCGTAAATTATACCGTGCTACTATCTATTTGCTTTTTGTCCTTATGGCTGTTTCCGGCTTATATTTCATGATGGAATATAACTTTATGGGTGCCGTCCAATTGTCAGTTTATGCCGGCGGTATCATGGTTCTATTTATCTATGCGGTTATGATGACCAACAATATAGGAAAGCCACTACGAAGTATTAGCACTAAAAGAAAAATTTTACCCTTTATTATTGCATTTGGCACGGCTATTTTAGCTATTTATGCTATTTACTCTTATCAAGGTATTGCCAATGTGCACGAGGCTACGATAACCAGTGTTGATCAAATTGGCCAAAAATTATTGAGTTACGAAAAAGGCGGCTACGTATTACCATTTGAAGTAGTATCCATTCTGTTATTAGCAGTGATGGTGGCTGCCATTGTTATTGCCAAAGCTAAAAAATTAGTTAATCAAGAAAAAAATTAGATTATGATTGAAGGAGTTAGTTTATTTGAAATACTGTCATTAACCACCGTTCTGTTTTTTGTGGGAATTTATGGTTTTTTGACCCGCACCAATCTTATTGCCATGCTTATGTCATTGGAATTGATGGTAAACGCTGAAGCGATTAATTTTGTGGCAATTAATAAATACCTGTCCCCCGCCGTTTTGCAAGGTCAAATCTTTTCGCTTTTTATTATAGCCTTGGCTGCAGCTGAAACAGCATTGGCATTAGCCATTATTTTGCATTTATATCGTTTGACTGAAAATATTGATGTCAAAGAAGTGGAAGAATTAAAATATTAAAAATATAAAATGATGAACGAATTTAGCTATATATACCTTATTCCTTTAATTCCGTTACTCAGCTTTTTGTTTTTAGGTTTTACGGCCAAAAAAATAAAGGAACCGGTATCGGGTTACATTGGAACCGCCAGTTTGATCAGTGTTTTCTTATTAAGCTTGTACACTGCCTACCAATACTTTTTTGTATCCGGATTGGTCGATGGAAAATATCAACCGATAAAAATTATGCTAAAAGAGAACTGGATACATTTCTCCGGCAAACTCGGGATCGATATTGGTTTTTTAATCGATCCTATATCTGTCATGATGCTGGTCGTGGTTTCTACCGTTTCGCTAATGGTACACATATACTCGTTAGGGTATATGCACAGCGATACAGGATTTAGCCGTTTTTATGCCTACTTATCCCTTTTTACATTCTCCATGTTGGGCTTGGTTTTATCCTCTAACCTATTTATGATTTACATATTTTGGGAATTAGTCGGTGTTTCATCTTTTTTACTAATCGGTTTTTATTTTGAAAAACCATCGGCAGTGGCTGCCAGCAAAAAAGCTTTTATTGTTACCCGCTTTGCCGATATGTTTTTCTTAATCGGTATTTTAATGGTTGGATATTTTGCCCATACCTTTGATTTTGAAACCTTAAACAGTCCTTCCACTTACGAAATGATTCAACACTGGATAGCCCAACACCAGATAGCCAGTTTTATGGGTATTTCGGTCTTCACATGGGCCTTAATTTTAATCTATATAGGCGGTATGGGAAAATCGGCTATGTTTCCTTTACATATTTGGCTCCCAGATGCCATGGAAGGCCCTACACCGGTTTCTGCTCTGATACATGCAGCAACCATGGTTGTTGCCGGCGTATATTTGGTTGCTCGACTCTTTCCACTCTATTATCATGTCGAAGATGGTTTTGCCCTTCGCGTTGTAGCCGTTGTCGGGGCATTCTCTGCCTTATTTGCAGCTATTATTGCCCTAACACAAGAAGATATTAAACGGGTTTTGGCCTTTTCAACCATGTCTCAAATTGGTTATATGATGATGGCCTTGGGTGTGTCGGGATTTGAGGGGCATGAAGGACTTGGCTATATGGCTGGGATGTTTCACTTGTTTACCCATGCCATGTTTAAAGCCCTGTTGTTCTTAACTGCGGGGGCTATTATTCATGCCGTTCATAGCAACTTAATGAAAGATATGGGCGGACTGAATAAATATATGCCTGTATCGAGCATTGTTTTTCTAATAGCTGCTTTGGCTATCTCAGGTATTCCGCCATTTGCCGGTTTCTACAGTAAAGATGAAATTTTAGCTGCTGCTTTTGAATATAACAAATTTATTTGGCTTATCGGATTTTTAGTCGCCGGTTTAACGGCTTTTTATATGTTCCGTTTATACTTCAGAATATTCTTTAACAAGCAAACGGACTACGGCGACCATAAACCGCATGAAGCTCCTATGTCTATGTTAATAGCCATGGTTTTCTTAGCAATCATGACCATTATCGCCGGTTTTATCCCATTTAGTGAATTTATCTCAGCTGACCTGAGGCCTTTTCATAGTCATATCGAATGGAGTGATCCGCTTGTTATTGCTTCTATTTTAATGGCTGCCTCCGGTATCGGCATCGCTTATTTATTGTATTATGAAGATACCCCTTACCCGCAAAAAGTGGCTAAAGCCATGGGAAAAGGCTATAAATGGGCTAAAGATAAATTTTATATGGATGAACTTTACCTATACATTACACATAAAATTATTTTCGAGCACATCTCCAAACCTATCGCTTGGTTTGACCGTTATGTAATTGATGGTTTTATGAACTTACTCGGTGTTACTGTTGAAAGATTGGCCGAAAAGATCAAAATTATACAAACAGGCAGAATGCAAGACTATGCCATGTATTTTGTGTCAGGTGTGATTGCTATAGTAATGCTAATTATATATTTTAAATAATAGATAAATTTTAAAGAAATGGATATT
The DNA here is from genome assembly GCA_026993355.1 of Flavobacteriales bacterium. Classification (GTDB taxonomy): domain Bacteria; phylum Bacteroidota; class Bacteroidia; order Flavobacteriales; family Flavobacteriaceae; genus WGBX01. The sequence goes on from JALWTX010000017.1 coordinate 26,704, forward strand.
TTAACACTTTTTGTTGTTGTACCGGTTATCACCGTTCTTGTTATGGTCTTATTTACCAAAAATTTGAAACAAGCACGTATGGTAACCTTAATCGGAATGTTGGTGCAATTGCTGATGTCAATTAATCTGATTGTCAAATATATGGATGCACGGGCTGGTGGCAACCATGCCATCATGCTTTTTGAAAAAAACATACCTTGGTTTAGTGAATTTAATGCCAATTATCATATCGGTGTGGATGGTGTATCGGTTCTCATGATTTTATTAACCACCTTAATTGTTATTGCCGGCACATTCGTGTCATGGAAAATAGATTATTTGCCTAAAGAATTTTTTATATCATTAATTGTCTTAGCAACCGGAGTATATGGCTTCTTTATTTCTTTAGACTTATTTACCATGTTTGTCTTTTACGAAATTGCCGTCATCCCAATGTATTTATTGATAGGGATTTGGGGAAGCGGTCCACGGGAATATGCTGCTATGAAACTGACGTTGATGTTAATGGGCGCTTCTGCTTTACTGCTTGTAGCTTTATTAGGTATTTATTTTACCAGTGGCACCGGCGGTCAAGCCCCAACTTTTGATGTGTTGGAATTGGCACACCGGCATATGGCCATCGGTTGGCAAAAAATATTTTATCCATTGGCATTTATAGGCTTTGGAACCATTGGCGCCCTTTTTCCCTTCCATACTTGGTCGCCAGACGGTCATGCTTCCGCCCCCACTGCCGTGTCTATGCTACATGCAGGTGTCTTAATGAAATTAGGCGGCTACGGTATTTTTAGATTTGCCATGTTTTTAATGCCCGAAGGCGCCTTGTTTTGGCAAGACTTTTTCCTGATTTTAGCCGTCACAGGTGTTACTTATGGTGCATTATCGGCTATTCAACAAACCGATTTAAAATACATCAATGCTTACTCATCAGTTAGTCACTTGGGTTTAGTGTTGTTTGCCTTATTAATGATTAATAAAACCGCCTGGAATGGTGCCATGTTGCAATCATTGTCACATGGTTTTATTACGGCTCTTTTCTTTGCCCTTATCGGTATGATTTATGGTCGTACACATGTAAGAGATATCACCAAAATGCAAGGTATGATGCGTATTGTGCCATTTCTGAGTGTCGCTTACGTCATAGCAGCTTTGGCCAATTTGGGCTTACCCGGCTTTAGTGGATTTGTGGCAGAAATGAATATCTTTGTCGGTGGTTTTTTAAATGATGATTTGTACAAACAGGTACTAACCGGTATAGCCGTTACCTCCATTGTGGTTACTGCCGTCTATATGCTAAGACTGACCGGACGTATGATTTTTGGCCCAACGACAACTGTTTATACCAATTTACCTAAAGCTTATTGGTATGAAAAAACAGCTATTGCCATTTTGGTATTATTCATTACGTTAATCGGTACTTTGCCATTTTGGTGGCTACAATTTATCCAAGATAGTGTTAATAATTTTATTCAACCTTTAATCAAGTAACGATATTTGATTTAAGTAAAAAAATAGTTTATGAATTTAGATAGCTTATTATTGATGAGAGACGAATTGCTACTGACTTTAATTATATTAGTTCTATTAGTAGCTGAAATAATAATGTCCCCAAAAAATAAAAAATATATTATCCAATTGGCACTGGGCTTATTTGGACTATATACCATCATTTCTTTTATGCCAATTCCAAAAGGTAGTTTGTTTGGCGGTTCTTACCAAACTTATCCATTGGTTCATTATTTTAAGGCTATTCTGGCAACAGGTGTGTTCCTCATTCTTTTGCAATCAGTCGACTGGATTAAAGAGAAATTATTGCCGTATGATTTCTCGGCAGAATTCTTTATATTATTATTTGCCTCTTTACTAGGACTAAATTTTATGATGTCTGCTGGAGATTTCTTAATGTTTTATTTAGGTTTGGAACTTTCAACCATGCCAATAATAGCCCTGACAACCTTTGAATTTTGGAATCACCGTTCAATAGAAGCCGGCGTCAAATATGTCATGTTGGCATCTTTGTCCTCTGCTATCTTACTATTTGGTGTATCACTGGTTTATGCAACAGCCGGCAGTATAAATTTTGACGTCATAAAAGGCGCATTACATTTACCTTTACTGGAAATTATCGGCTTGATCATGATTTTTATAGGAATTGGTTTTAAAATTTCGCTTGTTCCCTTCCACTTCTGGGCGGCCGATGTATATGAAGGTGCGCCAACAGTTATCTCAAATTACTTATCAGTTATATCCAAAGGCGCAGCCGTTTATGTTCTGATGACATTATTATTCATTACCTTCACTGCTTTTCAAAAGGAGTGGAATTGGATTATGTATGGGACCGCAATTTTAACTATGGTTGTCGGTAATTTATTTGCGTTAAGGCAACAAAATATGAAAAGATTTTTGGCTTTCTCATCTATTGCGCAAGCCGGTTTTATATTACTGGCCATGCTTTCAAACAACGCCTTGGGTGTTAAAGCCATTGTCTACTTTTTACTGATTTACATTTTCTCTAATGTTGCAGCATTTGGGGTAGTACATGTCATTTCATTAAAAACCGGAAAAGAAAATATTGACGATTATAACGGTCTTTACATCACCAATCCCAAATTAAGCTTGGTTTTGATGATTGCATTGTTTTCATTAGCCGGTATTCCACCCGTTGCCGGCTTCTTTGCTAAATTCTTTTTATATGCGGCAGCAGCCAGCAAAGGCTATTATGTATTGATATTTATAGCAGTTCTGAATGTAACAATTTCACTGTATTATTACCTATTACCCGTGAGAGCAGCATTTTTGCGCAGAAGCGACAAGGCTATTCCCTATTTCAAAAGTGATAATTACAGCCGTTTAGCATTTATCATAACCATGATTGGTCTATTGGTTTTAGGCTTATACAGCGGCGTATTCGAATTTATTTCGCATATTAGTAATATTCTATAAAAGTTAAATAAAAAAATTATGGCATTACCCGGAAAACATCAGTTTGGCGAAATTAATGGTCAACGTGTCACCTTTGTTGAAAAAGGTGCTACGGAAGAACGCATGAAATTTTTGAAAGACCTTTTAGAACATAATGGTTTTGAAGTAATTGTAGGCGAAAAGAAAAAGAAAAATGAAGAAGATCCCAGTTTGTATGATGTGGGCGTAACCGATTTAGTTTTTAATCCAACCATTTGGATCTATGAAAGAAAACTACGCCGCCCCGACGGTAAATGTGTCACCCATCAATACTGGGAAGGGAAAGATCATCATAAACCTCAGTATTGGGACAATAACTAAGATAAAAGCCGTTTAAAGTCGATTTAAACGGCTTTTAATTTATAATTAATAAAAGGAAATATGGAAAGTATTAAATGAATATTTCAAAATATTTCGTTTAAATAACCATAGTATAAGACACTTATAAAATATACTAACTCTTGCTTTGATTAATTTGAACATCCAAGAGCGTGAGGCTGTCTAAAAGTGTAAAAGCTTTGAAATTTTATACAATAAGGGAAAAATCTGGGGAAAACAGTAAATAAAAAATCCCAAATCACTTATTTTCAATGATTTGGGATTTGTTAGAGTACTCGGGGCGGGACTTGAACCCGCACGGACATTACTGTCCATTGGATTTTAAGTCCAACGTGTCTACCAATTCCACCACCCGAGCCCGTTAGACTTTCAAAAAAAAAGAGCGAAAGACGGGACTCGAACCCGCGACATCCACCTTGGCAAGGTGGTGCTCTACCAACTGAGCTACTTTCGCTTTTGCTTTGCGAGTGCAAATATAAAACGTTTTTTCATTTTAAAAAAGTTTTTTTCAAAAAAATATAAAGTTTTTTTCAATCGGACGGCCATTTTTGGACTATCAATCTGATTTTGTATAAATTAGCATACCGGAATATTTTGATAAAAAAATCTGTCTAACTAAATTTACATAAATATACAACAAAGAAGATATTGAAGATATTTATGAATATATTTGTTTGGTCAAAAAAATAATAATATTGTGTCACAAAAAAATAAATACATCGCATTTTTTCTCCTCGGCATTACTAGTGTGGTAGTATATTATAAATTTACTCATACAAAAAAAACATTGTATGAAAAAACAGGGATAATAGGCGCAATGAGTGAAGAAGTTGCCCTGTTAAAAGAAAAAATGAAGCTCGATTCAATTTATCCTTATGCCGGTTTGAATTTTTATGTTGGAAAACTGGCAGGACAACCTGTAGTTATAGTAAAAAGCGGTATTGGAAAAGTCAATGCAGCAATGGCATCACAAATACTGATCGATAAATTTTCAGTTGCTAAAATTATTAACACAGGTGTTGCCGGTGCACTAAATGACACCCTTAAAATAGCTGATATAGTTATAGGTAAATCTGTACAATACCACGATTTTGATGTAACCAAATTTGGATACAAAAAAGGTATCATTCCACGTATGAAAATCTCAATATTTAAAACAGATAAAAAATTACGGGAAAAAGTATTAAAAAAAGGGCACGCATTAAGATACAGAATTAGTTTAGGCAAAATCCTATCGGGTGATCAATTTGCAGATGAAAATCAAAAAAGAAATATAAAGCAAAAAATGGGAGGCGATGCCGTTGAAATGGAAGGGGCAGCCATCGGACATATTTGCTATTTAAATAAAATACCCTTTGTGATTATAAGAGCCATATCAGACAAGGCAACAGGCGAAGCCCCGAAGGATTATAAGCTTTTTAAACAAAAGGCCGCTTTAAAATCGGCTAATCTCATCTTGGAAAGTTTAAAAAATTAAAAAAAAATATTTTTTTATTTGCGAATTGAAAAAAAGTTATTATTTTTGCAACTCGAAATCGTAAGTCAATGGTCCGTTCGTCTAGGGGTTAGGACGCCAGGTTTTCATCCTGGTAACAGGGGTTCGATTCCCCTACGGACTACTAAATTTACTTGAACAATTTTTTAAAGATAACTTTAGAAAATTATGGTCCGTTCGTCTAGGGGTTAGGACGCCAGGTTTTCATCCTGGTAACAGGGGTTCGATTCCCCTACGGACTACTAAGCAAACTAATTGAAAGGTAACTTTCTAAACTATTTAAAACAAAGGATATGGCACATCATAAGTCAGCATTAAAGAGAATCAGACAAGATCAAAAGAAAAGATTACACAATAGATTTTATCATAAATCTACTCGTACGGCTATCAAAAAATTAAGAAAAATGACTGACAAAGAACAAGCAAAAGCTTTCTTGCCCAGTGTAATTTCTATGATTGACCGTTTGGCTAAAAGAAATATTATTCATAGTAATAAAGCCGGAAACTTGAAATCGAAATTGACAAAATTAGTCAATAGTTTATAAGCAATCAATATTAAAATTTTAGAGGCTGTCTCAAAAGGGCAGCCTTTTTTTATTAGACAACCATTAAGTTACAACCTCTGATGTCAGAATGGTCAAATCTACCCAAAATCTCAAAACTACCATCGGGGTGTTGGCGTCCTAAATCTTGTGTCGCAATAAAACTACAGGAGTAAATATTGGCCAAGTCTATGACATTAATGCCGCCGGTTTTATTAAAGGCTAAATAGCTTAAGGGATCTTCCGTATCTCTAATCATTATTTTTTGCCAGGGCGGCGATTTAAAAATGCCATCAGCATTTGAGTATGCTTGGCTTAAAAGTTCGGTCATACCATACTCAGAGTGAATGTTCTCAACGCCAAAACCTGCTTTTAAATATTGATGCAACTCTTCCCTTAGCAATTCTTTTCGTCGTCCTTTCATACCACCGGTCTCCATTACAATTGTTTGCTCCAAATTAAATTGATATTTTTCGACCAAATCCAATAATGCATAAGACACACCAATCAAGATTGTCTTTTGCTTTTGCTGCTGCAATTCATTCAAAATATGTGGAAGTTTCCGGTCATTTAAATAAAAACCACTTGCCGGATGAGTGGACCTTTTAATCAATTGGTCAACCATATATACCAAGGATGAATGCCCTTGTTCTACATAAGAGGGTAACAATGCCAATACGGCATACTGTGTAATATCGCCATAAAAATACTTAAAGCCTTTGAAAAAACTTTGTTCATAGAGTTTTAAAGACTTGACATAATGATGACTTCGTTGCATGCCGGTGGTGCCACTGCTTTTGAAAACCGCCTGAAAAGGTGGAATAACACTGGCCACTTGATGAGATTTAAAAAATTCGATTGGCAAAAAAGGAATATCTTCCAATTGACCGACCTGTTCCGGTTGTACTTTCAGATAATTTAAAAATTGACGGTAAACAGGATTATGTTGTGATTGGAATCTGAATATTTTTAAGGCCTTATCCAAAAAATCGTTTTCGTTATTTATCTGAAAAATGCTTGTTTCTAAGTGATTCATTGTTATTATTTTTTGCTTTTTCAGTGTCGATAAGTGTTTTTAACATATCATCATCTTGCATTAAAATATGATAATAAGCATTGGTGCCATATAAATCTCGCGCTAATAAAGCTTTCATTAAATGTTTTAACTGTTGCTTGGTTTGCTTGTTTAAACCCTGGTGTTTTCCTAATTTGGTTTGACCGTGATGATGTACAAAATAATTATATAAGCTATCTTCAATTTGCTGATTGTTTATAATAGAATCAATAGAGATCGTTCTTAAACTGTCTAAATGACGATCTAAATAATCCGTTATAAAATCAGAGAAATAGCGGCCTAAAAACCCATATTTAAAGAGCAAATCATTTTGTGATAGCGGCACAAAAAGGTCCGGGATAATACCACCGCCACCATAAACTGTTTTTCCGGCGGGTGTGGTATATTTTAACGAATCTATAATTGGGATACTGTCTTTAAAGTATAACTCTCCATTATATTGCCGCTTTCTAAAATCCTCTTCATATGCCCATTTCTGCCCTTTTTTATAAGGCCGTTGAATAGAACGCCCGGTTGGCGTATAATAACGGGCTGTTGTCAACCTGACCTTTGAACCGTCACTTAAAGTAATCTCACGTTGCACTAAACCCTTACCATAAGAACGACGTCCGACGATAGTAGCCCGGTCATTATCTTGTAAGGCACCGGCTACAATTTCGCTGGCTGAAGCAGAATTTTCATTTATCAAGACATAAAGCGGTCCCTGCTCAAAATCGCCTCGTGCCGTTGCCATTACTTTTTTAATTTGTCCTTTTTGATCTTTGGTAAAAAAAATAAGTTTACCATTAGGTAAAAATTCATCAGCCAGTAAGTCAGCTTGATTAAGCAAGCCGCCGGTATTATTACGTAAATCCAATACTAACGCAGTCATACCTTGTTTTTTCAAATCTTGTACAGCTTGTTTAAATTCATCATATGTATTGGCCGCAAAAGTGCTGATTTTGATAACACCCAAAGTATCATTGAACATAAAATGGGCCGGTACACTAACCAACGGAATAGTGGCCCGTTTCAAATTTATATGCAATAAAGAGTCCGCCCCTTTACGATAAATCCCTAATTTTAATAAGGTACCGGGACGCCCCTTAACCATTTGCGAAACTTGCTCTATACTCAGATTTTTGCCATAGATGGTGTCATTGTCAATGGTCAAAATACGGTCTAAGGCTTTAAGCCCGGCTTTCTGGGCCGGAGAGTGTTCTAAGGGACGGATAATGGTAAATGTATCACGGTATTTTTGAAATAGAACACCAATGCCCGTAAAAGCGCCTTCTATTTCTTCCTCGGCATTTTCCACTTCATTTTTCGGGATATATACAGAATGTGGATCTAAATTTTTTAAAATATCCTGAATAACAACATCAACAATGCTGTCTGTTTGAATACTGTCTACATATTCTTCATGAATATAACGGAGTAAATTGTTTATTTTATCTTGCTTTTGCGGCAAAAAATCAAGATGCTTAGATTGATTAAAATTAAATAACCGGCCAATAAAAATACCGGTCACTATGGCCAATCCCAAAAAAATTATATATAAAGCTTTTTGTTTATGATTCATGTTATATTTCAATTTTTATAACCTCCACCCCTGCTTTCTCTAAAAATTCCAAACCTGTTTTGTCACTGTAAGCTTCAGTATAAAATACTTTTTTGATACCGGATTGGTAGATTAATTTGCTGCATTCTTTACACGGAGACAATGTAACATAAAGACTGGCTCCATTACTATTTTGTGTTGAAGCTGCCACTTTAGTAATAGCATTGGCCTCAGCATGTAAAACATGCCATTTGGTAAGTCCGTTTTCATCTTCACATACATTTTCAAAACCACTTGGCGTGCCATTATAACCATCCGATATAATGCGCTTGTTTTTTACAATTAACGCACCGACTTGCTTACGTTTACAATAAGATAATTTGCGCCATTCCATCGCCATTTTCATATAAGCTAAATCATGCTTGGTTATATTTTTTTGAGACATGTAAATGAAATTATTTAAAAACTCAAAATTACAATTTTTTTTACCGAACTTGAAACACTTTAAGTTTAAATTATACTTTAGGGATCAAATACTTACAAATTTGGAAATAGATGTTTTTTAATAAAAAAAACAGTTCATCAAAATAGAAAAACGGAATAACTGACAAAAATCATATTTAGCTGATATTCAAGAGCTGTCCATAAAAAAAACTTAAAATATATATCAAATACAGTTTATTTTTTGATAAAAAAGTATATTTTTGAGCATTAAAAAAACAATTTTCAAAATCTATTGCGATGAAAAATAAATATCAAGACAAAATTGATAGTTTCATGGATTATGCTAAAATGCGTAATCCTAATGAACCCGAATTTTTGCAAGCTGTCAAAGAAGTTGCAGAAGCCATTATTCCCTTTATAGAAGAAAATCCAAAATATCAAGGTAAAAAACTTCTTGAAAGAATGATTGAACCCGAACGCAGCATTTCATTTCGTGTGCCTTGGGTAGATGATAAAGGCGAAATACAAGTAAACAGAGGTTACCGTATCCAATTTAATTCAGCCATTGGGCCTTACAAAGGCGGATTACGTTTTCATCCAACGGTCAATCAAAGTATTTTAAAATTTTTAGGCTTTGAACAAATTTTTAAAAATGCCTTGACAACTTTGCCTATGGGAGGTGGAAAAGGCGGTTCTGATTTCAATCCGAAAGGAAAATCGGATGCCGAAGTGATGCGTTTTGCACAAGCCTTTATGAGTGAACTATTTAGACATATCGGTCCTAATATTGACGTTCCTGCCGGTGATATAGGTGTTGGTGGACGCGAAATCGGTTATTTATTTGGTCAATATAAAAAATTAACCAAAGAATTCTCCGGTGTTTTAACCGGCAAAGGCCTTTCTTTTGGTGGTTCGTTAATTAGACCGGAAGCCACTGGATTTGGCGTGGTTTATTTTGCCGAACAAATGCTGAAAGACAAAGGCATGGATATAAAAGACAAAGTTATTGCCGTATCCGGTTTTGGGAATGTTGCCTGGGGAGCTATCACCAAAGCTAATCAATTAGGTGCTAAAGTTGTCACTATTTCAGGTCCTGATGGCTATATTTATGATCCGGAAGGTATCTCGGGTAAAAAGATTGATTATTTATTACGCCTTAGAGCTACTAATAATGATGTAGTTGCCCCTTATGCTGATCAATTCCCGGAAGCCACTTTTTATCCCGGGAAAAAACCTTGGGAGCAAAAAGTAGATATAGCCATGCCATGTGCCACCCAAAATGAATTGCAAAAAGAAGATGCTGAAAAATTGGTTAACAATGGGGTTATAGCCGTGGTTGAAGGCGCCAATATGCCTTCTACACCTGATGCTATTAAAATATTTAAAGAAGCAAAAATTTTATATTCACCCGGCAAGGCTTCAAATGCCGGTGGTGTGGCTGTTTCCGGACTGGAAATGAGTCAAAATTCTATGCGTTTCAATTGGACAGCCGAAGAAGTTGATGCCAAACTTAAACATATTATGAAACAAATACATGATAATGCAGTCAAGTATGGTAAACAACCCGATGGTTGGGTCGATTATGAAAAAGGCGCCAATATTGCCGGCTTTGTTAAAGTAGCCGATGCCATGTTAGCGCAAGGCGTGGTTTAATGTTTTTATATTATAATTTTCATTAATAGGAGGCTGTCCGGTTTGGACAGCCTCCTTTCTTTTACTAATAAATAATTATGATTATAAAAATTACTTAAAATATTAGAATGGCACCTATTTAATAATGATTTTCAAAGAATTATGGAAAATAAATAAAAAATTTTGTAAGGAAATTTACTTTTTCCCGAACTAATTAAAAGGAAATTAAAAGGCCTTTATTCCGCTTATTTTTTATTAACTTAATTCTTTCATTATGAAAAAAATAATTAAATTTTTTACCGTTTTTATGCTTGTAAGCATATCTCCGAAATTAAACGCGCAAATTGTCATTGCCAATGATAGTATCTTTAATACAGCGGATCAAATGCTGTTGGCAAATGAACTTTTTGAAAGTGGTGAACCTTGGTCTGAAGCATTAGGGAACAATTTAGACTTATTAGACCCAATGATTCCGGATACGCCAACCCCTTTTGAATATGTAACCGGGATAGAAAGTTATGAATATTCCAGATATTTATTAAACACTTTAAATGGTCGTTCAGGAATGGGGCTTCATATGATGTGGTCGCCGGTTATAATAGAAAAAGCAGCCATGCAACCAGCTTCTTTTGATGGACAATTTACCGGTGGAAATCCTAATGGCTTCAAAGAAGATGATATGCTCATGATGATGATTGGAAATTTTGGAACCAATGCCAATTTCACCCCTTTTGAAAATCCATTTCCTCAATTTGCTGATTTTATAGAAGGCAATAATAATTTACCGCAGCCGGTCGCAGCCGGGTTTGGACATAATTTTGCTTCAACGCGTTGGGACAGGTCTTTAATGGACAAAACTTTAAATTTAGGTGCCATGGGCCAGTCTGCCGCCAAACAATACCTTTGGGCACAAGATATGCTAAGTGCTTTTCACGACAGCAACGATCAGACCATTGAAGCCACTGGTGCCAATTCGCCAGACTTGCCTAACAGTCCTATATTTGACCCAAACAACGATATTTTTTATGGCGGAAATAATGTCGATGGCTTTATAGGACAAGTCTTAACGGCGGAATCCATTAATAAAACTAAACTTATCATCACCAAATTAGCTTATGATGGGACCAGTTTAGGGATGGTAGATCCTGCCAACTACAATCCAATGAATGGCAGTCCCATTCAATATTTTCCGACCAAAATTGCTGTAACTGAAACGAATGTAGCGACAGGTTTACCACCCAAATGGGACACTTTTACGGTGACTGATGCCACCAGTAAAATTTTTGATCAATGGTCTTACTTATTAGCAACAAGCAGTTATATGGATATGATGGATCCGAATAACACCGGCGATGCTGCCCATTTGGCTTATCGTGAAGTATTCGATGGTTATCCTTTTCCTGATGCCATGCAAAACACCGGCACCCCCGGACCTTATGATTTAATGAAGGGAGCCAGTAAAGTCATTTTTATGAATTTGATGGTCATGCATTTCAATAATTCTGCCGGAACTTTTGTAGATAGTGCCAACCTTAATAATACAGGGCAGCCCGTACAAGATAATGTAATTGAAGCTTTAAATGCCGGATATATATTGGTGACTTTAGATAAATTTATCCCACAATTCAATGGCACACAACTTGCTACAATGGCCACAAACGCTTTAAATAGTCAGGTTAACTTTATTCTTAACAACTTTAAAGATCCTTCCGGCGGTTTTTATAACGCTTTTACCATAGGAACAGGTCCGGACAATTCAGCTAAAAAACTTCTCACAAATGCTGCTATAGTCAGAGGTTTATATGCTGCCTACCACCAAACCAATAATCCAACTTATTTAACCGAAGCAAATGCTGGTTTTAATTTTATCATTAATCAATTTTATGTTCCTTCTGATGGGGTTTTCAAAACCACTGAAGGTAGTATAAATGCCATTTATACGCCAAAAAATTTAGGCGTACTAACAGGCTTATTACGGGAAGCCAATCTAATAGGCGGTAAAACCAATGCTAAAGATATATACACTACAGTTTTTAAAAACATATTTAACAAAACTATTTTGTCCGAAGCAGAAGCTACCGGAGAAACCGGAGGGGATTCGGATGGAGATGGCATTCCATATATCCAAGGGGGAACCAAACCTTTTGTTTTTGCCGCTGAAGCCAAACTTGAGTTGCCAACTGCTATTAACGATTATAGTAAACATAATTTTACCCTCTACCCAAATCCGGTAAAAGACCGCATCTACATTAAAAGTAAAGACCAACAAAAAGTTAAAACATTTAAAATTTTGAATTTGACCGGTCAAACAGTACTAAAAGGGACCATTTACAATGAACAGATTAATGTTACCCCATTAAAAAAAGGTCTTTATCTCTTGCAACTAGACAAACACCAAATGATTAAATTATTAAAGAAATAGGTTTAAATCATTTTCTAGATTTGACTAGTCCTAAATAACCGTTACAGGTTTTTAGCAAAATTAATTAAATTATTAACTAAAACCGCAGAAAGAAATTTCTTTCTGTGGTTTTTTTGATTTATATGTTCTTATTTTAATATCACTTT
>JALWTX010000018.1 GCA_026993355.1 Flavobacteriales bacterium
TTCCTTTACAATTTGTAATTTTAAGGATAAACTATAATCCTTCTGTGTGCGTTTAACGTAAACGCTTTTGTCTTTTTCTTTCATTACACTTCTTTTTTTGTGTAACGCTATTTCAGGACGAGACAAAATTATAAATCAAAAAGCGACCGATTTGGTCGCTTTTTTTCAAAATATCATTTTTACGCACTTTTCTTAACCAAAAGGTAATATAAATTTACCAAGGTAATAAAAGCATTGGTAATAATAATGGGCCAAGAACCGATCATAAAGCCATATGCAACAAATAACAAACAGCCGATAGTATTAACCACACGGAGCTTTTTGATATCTTTCATAACAAAGGATATCATTAACATGATCATGGCGGCATACCCAACCCACTCAACAAAATTTTCTTTCATAATTTAACATTTTTATAAGACTGTAAAGGTAGTAAAATTGTTTATTTTTGAGCCGTAAAAATAGGTGTATGAAAAGACTTTACAAAATATTATCATTGACATTTTTATTCACGGCTTTGTACGCCACCATTCGTTACCACCTGTTTGGTCCGGTGTTGTGGAAAGATTTTTTTATTTTCACTTTAAATAAAATATTTATTTTTAGCGCAGTTATTTTCATTTTTTTTCTGAAGGGAAATTTTTTGGATCAACCGGCAAAGATATTTTTAAAAAGATTGATTTACAGTCTGATTGGGTTGCATGTTATATTTAGCACTTTTATTTTAAAACCCTATTACCTCAAAAGTTTTTTTACACCGCTCCACGGTCTTAGTCTATGGGGCAACATCAGTTTGCTGTTCGGTGCATTAGCAGCCATATTGTTTTTACTTAAAGAGTCGTTTATCTCCAATGAGAAATTACGCCAAAAACTTTTTATCATTTTTGTCATGTTACACTTAGTTGCCATGGGATGGCACGGCTGGGTAAAGCCGGGCAATTGGTATGGGGGAATGCTTCCTATTACGCTTGTTGCCTTTTTAATTCTTTTGACTATTACTTTTGGCAAAAAAATAAATTAGTTAACGAACAATTTATAAAACTTACTACTCGTTTGCAATTGAATTTGCAAGAGATACATACCATCTTTTTTGGGCAATTGCACCAAAATATGTTGGTTACCAGAAGTTTTTTGGTTGTAAATCAATTGTCCCTTAGTATTCCACACTTTAATTTTAGCCTTTTGAGGATGGGCCAAATTAATTTTAAATAAACCATTACCGGGATTAGGATAAACCTCTATGTTTGAAAAAAAATCAGACTGAATATCATCCGTTTGCTCTGCTATTTTTAAAACAAAGGCGTCATAGCCACCATTTGAAGTGACTATACTATTACTACAAAGTCCATCGAAGTAAACAGAATATTGAAAACGGCCGATGGCATAAAATTGTCCGGTACCTGCCGGCGACAACATATAAACTTGCTCATTGCCGGTACCGCCAAAAGGATAAAACCAATTTGTAAGTCCACTTGTTGGGTCAATATCCGCTATGTAGGCATCATTATCCCCGTTTGAAGTATAGTCATGCATCGTATTATCGATCTGAGGAATAGAAATCGTGTCTTTAAAATAACCGGCCAAATTCAAATGATTTTGATGAAAAATTAAGCTATAACCTATATTAGTATTGGTTCCATTGAATAAAGTAGCCCATAAAAATTGTGCATTAGGGGTTAATTTTGCCACAAAAGTATTACCTGCAGCATTGGCTGAAACCATAAATGAAGCAGACCCCGGATCTAAATCTGCATTGCCACTGACTTTGCCGGTTAAATATATATTGTTTTGGTCATCTAAACATATTTCGCGTACCTCATCGGAAGAACTTCCGCCAAAGCTTTTTCCCCACAAATAGTTACCAGCGGTATCCAGTTGTAACAAAAATCCATCTTTACCACCTTGACTGGTCAATGAAGGTGCAGCTGTGGCAGTACCATAAGTAGCCGTAAGGGAAAAACTGCCACTTACAAAAAGCAAATTATCTTTAACAAATAAACCTCTGGCTGTTTCTTGCGAGTCACCTCCAAATTGTTGCCCCCAAACATATTGTCCATTAGTGTCTAATTTAATAATAAAAACATCGTTTAAACCTTTAGCCGTATGTAGATCTTCCCCGGCACCCGGGTCAAAGTCCATATCATTTTTAAACCAGCCATCGAGATAAATATTTCCAGCATTGTCAACTGCAACATCTGCGCCATATTCTAAATCGGGGGAGCCAATTTTTTTAGCCCAGATAAAATTTCCCTGTGCATCCAATTTTACTACATATATGTCCCAAGAGCCTAAAGAAGTAAGATTATAGAAACCCAAAATAGACGGGTCAAAATCTGCTTGACCTTTAAAACCGCCAACAAGATAAATATTTCCGGCGCTATCGGTGTCAATGCCAAAAATTTCGATACTCTCGGCACCCCCAAAACGTTTTACCCAAAGCAATTCACCATTTACATCCAATTTTTGGATATAAGCATCATTATTCCCTGCCGATGTCAAATCAAGCGTATTAGGTCCCGGATCAAAATCAACGGTTTCCTCAAAATTTCCGGCGATAATAGCATTTTGTTGCGAATCGGTGGTGATAACTTTAGCCCGTTCATCCCCCGGACCACCATATGTCACAAGCCATTGGGGGGCTTGTCCGTATAAATAAATTAAACTAAAAAAGAATACAAGAGATAAATTTACTTTCATGCTGTACAATTAAAAGACAAATATAACAAAGCTTAAGAAAATATAACATTTTAAATTCATAATTCCTTTCAACAAAATTTCATAAAGAAAATAGGCAATCGCAAAATAAATTACATTTCAGGATAAATAAATCAAAAAATAATTTGTAATTATTATTACATTTGCATTTATAAAACTAATTTTATGTATAAAACTAATACCACTTTATTTATTTTTATAGCTATGGTATTTGCATGGCAGTTATCTGCGCAAACGCCTTCAAATGATGTTTGTTCCACCGCACAAACCTTACCACTAAACACCACTTGCAGCAATATCGTTGCCAACAATCAGGGTGCAACCGATTCAGGCGTAGCCAGCCCTGGCTGTGGTAGTTATAACGGTGGTGATTTATGGTACACATTTACTGTACCATCTATAACTACGACCCAATCCATTATTATTGAAACCAGTGGCATAGACGGTAGTAATGTGAATGATACCGGCATGGCCTTATATACAGGTGATTGTAATAACCTGACTTTAGTGGAATGTGATGATTCGGATGCACCGTGAAATTTTTCAAGAATAGTCTTGAAATACCCCACCCCGGGGACAGTTTATTATGTCCGGGTTTGGGTATTTGACAATGATTATGCCGACAGTTTTAATATTTGCGCCAAAATTGTGGATGTCCCGGACAATGATGTTTGTTCAGGTGCAGAAACCTTGACGGTATATGCCCCCGGAGACGGGCCGGGACATGAAATCTATGCCAATACCTTAACAGCTACAGATAGTGGTGTCTATTCTTCATGCGACAATTATGGACCTAATTTGGATTTGTGGTATACTTTTACAGCACCGCCCTCAGGAAAAATAAAATTAATTACCGGTGGCGATGAAGGTCGAAATATAGAAGCTGCTATATATGACAGTTGCGGCGGCACAGAAATGGGATGTCACGGAAACAGCACTGAAAAAACTTTTGACGGATTAACCCCCGGCAACACATACTTTTTACAGGTATGGCATGACAGTTCACATGTTGGTGATTTTAGCATGGTGATAGAAGATGTGGGATTTAGTAACATTATATTTAATACACAAATTGTCCCCGATTGCACCAATAATCAATTTTCAGTCGATGTAAATGTAACCGATTTAGGCGGCGCCTTATCCGTTACAATTAGTGATGATCAGGGCAATGCCAACCAGCAATTAAGCCATACCGGAACTGTAAGGTTTGGCCCCTATAATAATGGGACAACAGTCGTATTTACAGTTACCAATGATGCTGATAGCTCTTTCACATCGAGTCAAACAGTTCATTATTTATGCCCTCCTCCCAATGATGAATGTGCGAATGCACAAAGTATTACTTATCCCTTACCTTATACACATAGTCAGGATGCAACCGGTGCTACCAACAATGCGGGTTTTGTTACTTGTAACGGTAATGGTATGAATGATGGTGTTTGGTATAAATTTACGGCCGGCACTGTTAATGGTACACTAAGCATTGAAGTTGTACCACAAGGATGGGATGCAGAAGTGGCCGTTTATACGGGCAGTTGTAATGCGCTTACTTGCGTTGCCCGATCTGATTCAGGGGGCGTTAATATTAGAGAACGGATTAATTTTACACCGGATGCAGGAACGACCTATTATATTAACGTCGGTTATTGGGAAGGCAATAGCGATGGTGAGGAAGGCCCCTTTTCAATTACAGTTTCCGGCGATGTAACCGGCATCAACACCTTTGATAAAAATAATTTTTCATTTTATCCAAATCCGGCCGGCCATAAAATTATTTGGCAAAATAAAAAAACAATAGAGAAATTACAGATAACGAATCTTACCGGACAAACTGTTTTGACAATTCAAAATCCGAAATCAAATTCTTTAAAAATTTCTGATTTACCCAAGGGGATATACTTTATAAATGTTTATATAAACAAGCAAAGAGGTATCTACAAAATGGTCAAAGAATAAAGCCTAAAATGAATTTGACACAAAAAAATGGGGACTGTTATTGACAGTCCCTATTTTTATCAAATAATGAATATAATACTTATTGCCCCTCTTGCAACATATCTTTATACTTATCCATTAAGCTTTCAAATTCTTTCATTTTTCTATCTACAAATTGGGTATCTTTATGTTTAGTAGCAATTTTTAAAACTTCACGATAAAGCAAAAAGTATCTTTCAATAACATCAAAATTGGCATATTTATCTTGCAAGGGCATTTGCGCATAATAGGTTAAGTATTCTTTAAACTTTTGCGTTAATTTATCCGCTACTTTTTCGGCTTTATCTTTTTTGCCCAATTGATAATATAAATCGATATAATCTAACAGAGACGAATAAAACCCGAATTGATCAATCGGCATTTTTTTAATGGATAAATCCAAAATTTCTTCAGCTTTTTTAGGTTTCTTTTCAACATATAAGGAGTCTGCCAATCTGAATAAAATGTTGCGATAAGTCAATGAATTTCGCCGTGTTTCAGGATCTAAATAAATACCTTTATTCATATTCCCCCAATCCCATTTCTTGACGTTTGCATACATGGTATCTGTATTGATGTGACCAAAATCAATCCCTTTGTATGGCGTATATATCGGGACTAATTTATATGTCAAGCCATCTAATTGCAAATAATTCTTAGCCCACAAATAATCTTCATCTTTAAAACTACCGCCGGTAAAGTAAATAGGCCGTTTCCAATCGTTATTGGCCAATTGGTCCAGCATCGCTAAATTTCCTTTGTAAATACCATTTTCGCCAACATCTAATATCAACTCTTTGACTATTTTGGCCGAGTCTTTGGGCGCAACAATACCATACTTCAAAACATTTTGTTTGTTAACAGGAACCCGGATATATCTGGATGGATATAAATACATGGTTTGACCATTATCAGGATTGACCGTAGTGAATTTATCATTTAATGCCAGTTTGACAAAATCCTTAATATCCAGTGTATCCTTTAAAAAGTTAGGATATAAAGCATCGCGTGTTCCGTAAACATATTTTTTATGTGGCATCTTTATTTTTAACGGATCTGCTTTATAAACTTTACGTTTGGCTTGATCTATATACCAATCTGTATTGAGCAGACTGGTATTGATAATACGCATATCCGGGCGTATGCGTTCTACATCACGCGCATACCAAAGCGGAAAAGTATCATTATCTCCAACCGTGTAGAGAATTGCATTTTTTTGACACGAATTGAGGTAAGATTTGGCATTATTAAGCGCTGAATATTTCTGAGAGCGGTCGTGGTCATCCCAGTTTTGAGCAGCCATTAAAACCGGAGCACTCAACAAACTTAAAACAACCACGGCTATCGCCACCGGTTTACCCGAAAAATATTTTTTCAAATATTGATATAAAGCATAAACCCCGATACCTAACCAAATGGCAAAGAAATAAAAAGAACCAACGACGGCATAGTCACGTTCACGAGGCTCAAAAGGCCGGACATTGGTATAAAAGACAATAGCAAGCCCTGTCATTAAAAAGGCGACTAAAATAACATAAAAACTTTTCCAATCTTTACCCGAATGATATAAGATACCTAAAAAGGCCAATAAAAACGGCAAAAAATAATAGGTATTACGTGCTTTATTGTTTTTGTAATCTGACGGTAAATGATCTTGTGGTCCTAAGTGCATTTCATCTATAAATTTAATACCACTTAACCAGTTTCCATGGTTATCTAAACGGCCTTGCTCATCGTCTTGCCGCCCAACAAAATTCCACATCAAATAACGCCAGTACATATAACCAAATTGATAATTAAACATAAACTTCATATTCTCAAAAAAGGTGGGCTTACGTTTGCTGTTTGCCGGAATACCTGCAATTTTTTTGTAATTATCGGCACTGGCAGGATCCCACATTCGCGGTAAAATGCCCCAATGCGTATGGGTGAAATTTTGTTTCGCCTTTTTGTAATTATTAACAATAACGTATTTCCCGTGTGTCTTATCCTGTTCGTATTTAGGTTTATCATCCACATAAGGCTCTTTTTCGTCCAAACCATGATAATATGCCGAATAATAAGGGCCGTAAAACAAATGTGTTTCACCGTATTGTTCACGGTTATAATAAGCCAAAAGTTCACGGGCATTTGTCGGGGCATTTTCATTAATAACCGGATTGGCATTGGCACGTACAGGCAACATAGTCCAAGTAGAAAAACCGATGAAAATAAACAAAATGGATAAAGTTATCATTTCTAATAAACGGTTATTCTTTTCATGGGCTTTTTTGATAAGATAATAAAACACCCCTGCCATAAACAAACCGGCAATAAGGGTGCCCGTGTTAAAAGGCATGCCAAATGTGTTGGTAAAAGTGATTTCAAAAAAACTGAAAAACTTCATGGTCCATGGCAACAGCATTTTAAAAATGAACAATAAAATTCCGAACACAATAATATTGGCCCATATAAAAGATTTAAGGGTAATTTGTTTGGTAGTTTTAAAATAATAAAGTAAGCCAATAGCAGGAATAACCAATAAGACCATAAAATGAACCCCAAAGGAAAGCCCAATAATGAATGCCATTAAAATAAGCCAACGGTTTCCACGGGGTTTGTCCAAATTGTCCACCCATTTGAGCCCAACCCAAAATAAGGCAGACATTAAAAACATAGCCGAAGCATACACTTCTGCTTCGACAGCCGAGAACCAAAATGAGTCAGAAAATGCAAAAGCTAAAGCCCCAACGGTAGCACTACCCAAAACCAATATTTTTTCTGTGACCGATAAATCAGCTTCATCTTTCTTAATGATATATTTCATCAAAATATGGCGAATAGTCCAAAATAAAATAAAAACCGTCAAGGCGCTAAAAATAGCCGACATCATATTGATCATATAGGCGACCTTGGATGGGCTGCCGGCAAACATGGCAAAAAAAGCGCCCAACATTTGAAATAGCGGCGCCCCCGGCGGATGGCCCACCTGTAACTTGTCTGACGTGGCGATAAATTCACCACAATCCCAAAAACTAACCGTAGGTTCTAAAGTAGATATATAGGTAAATAAGCTGATAAAGAATACCAGTAAGCTCAATAAAATTTCTATTTTTTTGTAAGACAATTGTTTCATATGTAAATATTTATTTCCAAAAATACAGGACGGTTACAAAATTAAGAATAAAAGATTGCCTAACAGATAATTTTATAAAAATTTTATGAGACTGATAATCTAATTTGCAGTCACAAAAAAACCGGTCAGCAATAATGCGACCGGTTAACTTTTGGCATCCACAAAAACTTATTGTTTTATGATGCGTAAATATTTATATTGCCCCTTGTTTAATATAAGGCGGATGAAATAAATCCCTTTTTTCAAGTCAGATACATCAATAGTTGATTGTATGACATCGCCATGGCGAACTACTCGCTTAGAAAGATCGGTTATCACGTACTTTTTAACTTGAGGCATTTCTAAATGCAATAAATTATGCACCGGATTGGGATAAAATTGACCGGAGTTTTCTTTATTTTCGTCAATCGACAAGCTACTACAATCGACCACATTGACAGGTTGGTTACCCATGACAATTTGAAAACTTGTCGCATTTATCGAAATCCCACCTGCCGAACTTACGTTAATAGCCGTTTGCCCTGTTAAAGCATTTGTTGTATAGCTCAAGTTATTCCGGTTACAGGTGTTTTGATTATTACCGTCCACATTAAAAACAGCTAAATCGGGCACATTATAAGCGGGATCTTCGTAGTAGCCCAACTTCATGTTCATAGGCACACCGGTTACTGAATTATAATTCTTCGAAATATCCGGATAATAGGTTTGTGGCATTTGAGCATCCCAGAAATTATACGGGTCCGTTCCGGGTTCTGTATTTGGAATTAAATATTGATAGCCATTTCCTGCTATTTGTCCGTTTGTTTTATCAAACTCAAAAACAATTACATTAGACTCGGCTATTTGGTTGGTATTAGAGGCTGAAATATTGCTACTGCGGTCATAGCCTGTTATCACCAAATTATTGGCATTTGACAAAGAAGGCGTCAATGTAAAACCATATTTATCGTTGGATGCACTTGTCGCATACCATGATTGGGAAGATATAATATTACCATTGGCATTATTTAAGACGGTAACACCAAACATATAGGTATCCGTATAATTAACCAGAAGATAAATTTTGTCAGCATTGGCATCGTAATAAGCATCAGCCGCCACATCATATTGATTGCCTAACATATAACTGGCATCCCAAGATTGAGAAAAATCATAGGATATTTTATGGGCCAATACGCCACTCTTGCTTGCATCATAAGTTGCCACACCAAGCACAAAATAGCCATCACCTGTATCTATCACTTTAGAAGCATTGGTTATTTTTGGTGATACATTGGCCATAGAACTGATTTCGGTAGCAATAAGCGGCCGTAAATTCTCATCGGTACGGATAAGGATACCATCATTATCTTGATTGGACAAAATATTATATCCGGAAATGACATAACCGGGGTCGGGCATACCGTCATTATTATAATCGCCCTCGGTATAAATCACATGAAAAGCTTCGGTAAAAAAATTAGGTGATATGACATCATAATAAAAAATATACGTAAAATTATTCATCGTGATGTTGTATTTGGCAGCAAACATTTTGCGTAAACCCGGCGAAACCTCTACACTACCTACCAAAACCAAATCATTTTGATGAATAAGCATATCGAACAAGCGTAGGTTAGATAAATTATTAGCCAATAGTGTATAAGCAAACAGCACATTGCCGGAAGGATCATTTTTTTGTAAGAAAGGTTCGTATAAATTCATATTCGGCGTGAAAAAATTCCCGCCAATAAAAAAACTGTATGGTTGCGTTACCATTACTTCCATATTTAAATCGTGGTAAACATGACCTGAAGCATCATAATATTTTTCAAATTGCTGCGCTTCGAGGCTCGAGGCAAAAAAGAACAAACTCAAAAAAGAGATAAAATGTAGTTTTGATTTCATAAAAGGAGAATTTTAAATATTTAATTAAAAATACCCACTTTAACCCCTCCAAACAAAGTTCATTTAATAAAACAGCCTTTTGATTGACTTAAATACTTAGTTGATAACTTAAAAACATTAAATTTTTCATTTACAAGAAAATTTTCTCTTTTGTTATATTAATGAGACCTTACGCAAACGTAAAGAATTGGCAATAACCGATACCGAACTAAAACTCATAGCTGCCGCTGCAATCATAGGCGATAGTAACAAACCGAAAAACGGATATAAAACACCTGCGGCAATAGGAACGCCTAAAACATTATAAACAAAAGCAAAAAATAAATTTTGTTTGATGTTTTTCATGACGGCTCTCCCTAAATTGACGGCTTTAACAATTCCCATTAAATCGCCTTTTACCAATGTTACTTCACTGCTTTCCATGGCAACATCGGTTCCGGTTCCCATGGCAATACCGATATCTGCTTGTGCCAATGCCGGTGCATCATTGATACCATCGCCTGCCATAGCAACAATTTTTTCTTTGCCTTGTAAATCTTTGATTACTTGCAATTTATCTTGTGGCAAGCATTCCGCTTTAAAATTTGTTAAGTTCAATTGGTCCGCTACGAATTTTGCCGTTAGTTGGTTGTCACCGGTAAGCATAATCACTTCAATCCCTTCATCTTGTAAACGTTTGATGGCTTCTTTACTGCTTTCTTTTATGGCATCAGTAATGGTTATAAAACCTAAAACAATACCGTCAACAGCAATGTATGACACAGTTTTTCCATATTTTTGTTCTTCTTTTACGGCATTTTCTATTTCCGTTGGTAATTTTGCTTGAATTTGTTCCATTAACTTTTTATTTCCCAATGCAATTTGTTTCCCATTCACTTTACCCATAACACCTTTACCTGAAACGGATTGAAAATCAACAACATTCAACAATATTGTTTTTTTCTTTTTAGCATATCGTACAATTGCCTCTGCTAGCGGATGTTCACTATGATTGTTAACCGAGGCAATTAATTGTAATAAGTTATCTTCATCATTACCCAAATAATCAACCACTTTTTCAACTGAGGGCTTACCTTCGGTAATAGTTCCGGTTTTATCGGTTATCAACACATTTACTTTATTCAAATTTTCAATTGCTTCTGCATTTTTAATTAACACACCGTTTTGAGCACCTTTTCCCACGCCAACCATAACAGACATGGGAGTTGCCAAACCCAAAGCACAAGGACAAGCTATAATCAGCACGGCAATAGCATTGACAAAAGCATAAACCAGTGCAGGTTCCGGCCCGAAAGACTTCCAAACTATAAAGGTTACAACCGAAACACCCACAACAATCGGCACAAAATACTTCGAAATTTTATCGGCTAATTTTTGAATTGGAGCACGACTTCGACTTGCCGAATTTACCATTTGAATAATTTGGGATAACAAGGTTTCCGCACCGACTTTTTCAGCTCTCATGACAAAAGATTGGGTACCATTGATGGTTCCGGCACTCACAGTATCACCGGTTTGTTTATCTACCGGAATAGGTTCTCCGGTAATCATACTTTCATCAATACTACTATGCCCTTCGGTTATTTTTCCATCCACAGGAATTTTATCGCCCGGCTTCACACGTAACAAATCACCTTTTTTAATTTTGTTAATAGCAATAACTTTATCACCTTCGGGGGTAACCAAAGTTGCCTCGGTTGGTGCTAATTTTAAAAGCTCTTTAATGGCACCACTGGTTTGACTGTGTGCTTTGGCTTCTAATAACTGACCTAACAAAACTAATGTCAAAATGACGGTAACAGCCTCAAAATAAACATAAACAGTTCCGGTTTCCGTTTTAAACTGATCGGGAAAAACATCAGGAAAAAGTAAAGCAAATACACTAAACACAAAAGCAACTCCGGAGCCTAAACCAATCAAAGTAAACATATTGAGATTCCGGGTTTTTATGGAAGTATAAGCTCTTTCAAAAAACATCCAAGCGGCATAAAAGACAACCGGAAGTGAGAGTGCAAACTGAATCCAATTCCAAGTGATTTGTGTAAATATTTTTCCTAAAGGATTACCGGGTATCAAATCTGACATGGCAATCAAAAAAACAGGAACGGTAAAGACCACGGCAATTTTAAATTTCTTTAATAAATCTTGATAAGTTTTATCTTCTTCACTTTCGGCAGGTTCCAAAGGAACTAAATCCATACCGCAAATAGGACAACTTCCCGGTTCATCACGAATAATTTCGGGATGCATAGGACAGGTATATTGTATGTCCGTTTGTAGTTTCGGTTGTTCAACCAACGGCATTCCGCAAACCGGACAATCGCCCGGTTTGTCATAAGTTTTTTCCCCTTCACAGTGCATCGGACAGTAAAAAACACCATTTCCTTCAACCGCTTTTTCGACTACTGCGTGTTTTTCGTGGCCGGGCATTTCAATAGTATAATGCAATCCGGCTTTGAGTAAAGTTTCTTGCAATTTTTCCAAAGGTATGTGTTGGCTCATTTCCAGAGTTACTTCTCCTTTTTTAAGATCTACATCAATTTTTGATATAGTTTTTATATTGCTTAAAGCACTTTCTACATTGGCTTTACAGCCAACACAAGTCATTCCTGTAATTTTATAAGTATGTTTCATGATTTCTATTTTTTTAAAAACGTATTGAAATTCCTGCACCGGCTCCATAACGATTGTCATAACTAGCCGTTAGCGAAAAATCTCTTGATAATAAATATTCTGCTCCTGCATTCCATACCGTCTCGGTTTGAAAAACCGTGTTGGCAGGTATTGTATTGATCAAACCAAAATCCATTTGATATTCATAATATCCGAAAACAGAAATTCTTTTAAATAACATAATGCTTTTACTCAAAGCTATTCTTGGTCTTAATTCGTTGTCAATTCGTGCGTCTAAACCAAAAAGATAAGGTGTTAGATAACGTATCCCTGCAACAGCTGTTGTGTTGAAATTAGTGGTATTATTCGGGATGGTATTTTCGACATTTACCCCACCAAATAGACGTAAATAGTCATGTAAATAATATTCATAAGTAGCTTCTGCTTCTCCGTTTTTATTAAAACCGTATTCAACAGAAAAATTAAATTGATTTCTAATATTTGAGGTCGTATAGCGTAATGAAGCAACACTTGAAGTTAATTCTGCCGTTCCCCATCCATAATAACGATCCGTTTCAGCAATCAATTTTTTAACAGGAAACTTCTTCATTCTTGGGTCTCTTGGTGTTTCATAACTCAAGACTCTTGCCATGCCACCCATCATATGATAAAGGATGTGACAATGAAAAAACCAATCACCATATTCATTACCGTAAAACTCAATGGTAACTTTTTGCATTGGTGGTACATTTACAGTGTGTTTTAAAGGCGAATAATCTCCATTTTTATTGATAACTCTAAAAAAATGACCGTGCAAGTGCATAGGGTGATGCATCATAGTTAAATTATTCAACGTGATTCTGGTTACCTGATTAGCTTTGATTTTTATCTTATCTGTTTCTGATAACGGGACCCCATTCATACTCCAAATATAGCGTTGCATATTGCCGGTAAGGTTTAATAAAATTTCCTTAACGGGTATATTTTTATCAAAATTTGTTTTTTGGGGTGACTTTAAATAATCATAATTATACGGGGATTTCATTCTCATTTTTATAGTAGATGTTTTTTTAGCTTCACTCGTTTTATTCATTGTCATTTTCATTGGCTTGTCCGTATTTCCTTTATTAGATTTCATTTGCATTCCATATTCTTTTTTCATTGCAAAACGTTCGTCTTTTTTAGGTCTGAATTTTAAAGCGTGAGCCCCCATTTTCATATCCATTTTTGCCATATTCTTCATCATTTTAATTTTATCCGGTTTTGGAATATCAGCAGCTTTTATAGTTTCTCCACTACCCAAATAAGCCGAAGCGGTACCCGAACCATCTTGTGCTGTTATTTTAAATTCTATTTTTTTATTTTCAGGAATGGTTACGATAAAGTCATAAGCTTCTGCAATAGCTATAAATATTTTATTTTTTTTAACCGGTACAACATCCAGACCATCAGCAGACACTAATACCGGATTTCCGCCACCAAAAGTGATCCAAAAACTGGTTGATGCGCCACCATCTATAATGCGTAAACGAACTTTATCACCTGCTTTTAGATCAGGATATTCCATACGTTGTTTGCCGTTGATTAAAAAAGCGGGATAATAAATATCAGCAATATCTACACCTTCCATACGTTGTTTCCAAAATTTTAATTGTGCGCCAAAAGCGCCGCCTTTTATCACATTGAATAATGGAATATTGGTCCCTTTTTTTACACCGTACCACTCGTTTCCACGTTTTAAATTTTTAAGTACTTTCATTGGATTTTCATTTGTCCAATCCGATAACATTAGTACAACATCTTTATCATAATCTAATGTTTTTACTTTTGGATGAATGACAATAGCCCCAAAAACACCTATTTGTTCTTGCAACATTGTATGACCGTGATACCAATACGTTCCGGATTGTTTGATAGGAAATTCGTATTTAAGCGTTTCGCCGGGTTCAATAGGTGGGGTTGTCAAATATGGCACACCATCATAAAAATTGGGCAATAATAAACCGTGCCAATGGATGGACGTTTCTTCGTCCATTTCATTTTTAACATAAATCACAGCGTATTCCCCTTCGGTAAATTCCAATGTGGGTCCGGGAATTGTGCCGTTGATGGTCATTCCCATAACTTCTTTTCCTGCCTTATTAACTTTTTCTTGTTTTAAGGTGAGTTTATATTCTCTAACAGGCAATTTATCTACATTTCCTTCTACCGAAGCTTCTGTTTGTGCTTGACTTTTCATACTCATTATAAAGAGTAAAAGCATTAATATTTTTATTGTTGTTTTCATTTTTCTTTTTTTATGGAATTGGAACTTATTCTTTTTTAAACATTCTAATAATTAACCGGTTGCTTTTTTCGTAACTGAAATAGCTGATCATCCAATTGATACCCACCAGTAATTTATTGCGAAAACCGCTAATGGACATTAAATGCACGAATGACCATAATAGCCAAGCGAAATAACCGGCGAATTTTAATTTGCCCAAATCGGCAACGGCTCTGCGTTTTCCAATGGTTGCTAGTGAACCTTTATCTTTATAGACAAAAGTTTTTAAGGGTTTATGGTTGACGAGATTCATAATATTTCGAGCCAAAATTTTTCCTTGTTGAATGGCCAGTTGTGCCACTTGCGGATGTCCTTCGGGTGTTTGTTTGGTCATAACTGCGGCAATATCGCCTATGGCAAACACATTGTTTAAGTCTTCAACTTGCAGATATTGGTTTGTTTTTAACCGGTTTTCTTTTGTGAAACAGTTTTTACCAATTCCTCTCGGCACTTGACCTTTTACACCGGCTGTCCAAATAAGATTTTTAGCTAGTAACTTCTTGCCACTTTTTGCACTTACATTTTTTCCATCGAAATCGACAACAATTTCATTTAACATAACTTCTACATTTAAAGCTTGTAAATATTTTAGGGCATTCTTAGAGGCTTTTTCTGACATAGACGAAATAAGACGGTCTGAACCTTCAACCAAATAGATTTTCATAATTGATGCAGGATATTCAGGATAATCTTTGGGTAAAATATATTTGCAAAATTCTGCCAATGCACCTGCCATTTCAACACCTGCGGGACCACCACCGACAATCACAAAATTAGTGAGTGCATCGCGGTCTTTGTTATTGCAAGTGATCGTGGCTTGTTCCAAATTTTGAAGCATTTGATGTCGTATATTCAAAGAATCACGGATGGTTTTCATCCCCAAACTCTGTGCTTCTATTTTTTTATTTCCAAAAAAATTAGTCGTTGTTCCGGTTGCAATGACCAAAAAATCGTAAGTAAGCGAACCTTTGTTTGTTTGAATAACTTGTGTGTCAGTATCAACCATTTCAACTACTGCTAAGCGAAAAATGACATTTTTATAGCCCGAAATTTGTTTTCTGAAAGGAAAAGCCAAATGATCCGGTTCTAATCCGCTTGTAGCAACTTGATATAGCAGGGGCTGAAATTGATGAAAATTGTTCTTATCAATTAGTATAACCTGAACGGGTTTCTTTTTCAAACCTTTAATTAAAGATAAACCTGCAAAGCCACCACCGATAACCACGACTCTTGGATATTTAGAGTCCGGCAAACAAATCGTATCCTTTTGTGAAGGATATGTTTTCTTATTAATGGATGTATTATGATGGATCATTTTGTAGGCTTTGCAGATTTTCTTAATTTATTGTTTTAAGGTTTCTTTCAATTTTTCAAATTCTTCTTTTGTTATTTCTCCTGCTGCCAATCTCTTTTTTAATATTTCCATAGGTGTATCGACATTAGGATTTTTTGCACGATTGTTTATTAAGAAATAATAGACAACAACAGCAATTAATATCCAAAAAATCCATGAACCGCCATGCATTCCGAAAAAATTTCCATTATAATTATGCATAATTTTTGTTTTTAAAAGTTAAATTTTATAGTAAACACAACGGCAACAGACTTTATTGACGGTGTGTTGTTTTTTTACTAATGTTTATATCCGTCTTTATTTTTCATATCCATATCATTCATCATATTCATTCTTTTGTCTTTCATCATTTGCATAGATGCTTGCATGCATTTTTCGCTCATCATGCCTTTATCTTTCATCATTTGCATCATCATTTTCATTTTATTGCCGTCTTTCATCATATTTTGCATTATCTCTTTCATCGTTTCTGGGTTTTGCATCATTTTGGCTTTCATCATTTTCATTCCTTTACCTTGCATCATCATTTGCATCATTTGTTGGTCGTTTTGCATCATTTGCATGGCTTTGGGATTTTCTTTTAATTTGGTCATGAATTCGGTTATCATTTCCGGACTGTTTGACATTTTTTGCATCATCTGACTGCGCATTTCCGGATTATTGAGCAGGGTTTGCAGGTCCATTTTTGAATTACAGCCTACAAGGGCAAATATTCCTGTTACTAATACGATAAGTGTTTTCATAATTTTTATGTTTAAATGTTCATAATAATTTGATACTGTAAAAGTCCTTCAATTTCATCTTCTTCTTGTGCATAATTTTGGTTATATTTTGTCTATTTTTTTTCTATTTCCGCCTCTTTTCTTAAATTCGGTGGGGGTAAAACCTGTAATTTGTTTAAACTGCCGCGAGAGATATTGCGGTGTACTGTAATTTAATTCATAAGATATTTCACTTAAAGTCAATTCATCGTAGATTAACAATTCTTTTACTCTTTCAATTTTTTGTTCAATAATATAATGTTCCAGTGTTCTCCCCTCAACTTCAGAAAACAATTTGCTGAGATAAGAGTACTCTACATTTAACTGATGACTTATAAAATCGGAATAATTCTGATTGTCCGGTTTTTCTTTTTTATAATGAATAATATCAATAATTAAAGACTTGACTTTATTAATTAGAACTGCTTCTTTTTTTACAACCAGTTCAAAACCTTCTTTGAGCAAGATTTCTTTTATTTTCGATTCGCTATTTTTAAAAATATCATTATTCAATTCAATTTCACCTAATTTGATTGTGATAAGTGGAATACCGTTTTTAGACAATTCTTCTTTTATAACTTTAATGCACCTGTTACAGACCATGTTTTTTACCGATAACTTTTTATTTTCCATATCTTTAATTTTTTTTAAATTAAACACTTGATAAATATACAAACAATACTATCAGTTGCATGAGAAATTGTAAGTAAAGGTAAGCCTGATGAATATTTTAAGGAACTAACGTTATTTTTATTACATTACTGTAAATAATTTAATGATTAACAAGTATTAAAACATACCGGATTAATTTTAAAATTTCTTTTCATAAAAACTGTCTCTAAGAATGATTTGTTTTTCTATCTTTATTGTCTAAATAAAATTCATACAATTAAGCAAATGATTGACTTTTTATTAAGGTCATATTAAAGCATAAGCCTAACCTATGACAAAACCAAAAAAAATAATATTACTATTTTTATTGACCTTGGCAAATTTTATAACTGCGCAAATTACGGTATCCGGAAAAGTTGTAGATAGCAGAAATAAACCTATTGAATTTGCCAACGTTGTTCTTTTAAATCAAGAAAACAGCGAAATAACCATAGGAACCGTAACAGATGAAAAGGGAATGTTTAGTATAACCTCAGCAAAAGAAGGTAAATTTATAACCTGCAAATAAGTTTTGTTGGGTTTAAAAATTATTCACAAATTATTAATACCAGTTTAAATTTGGGAACTATAACTTTAAAACCGGATAATAAATTAAGCGAAATTATAATTGTAGGCAGAAAGAAAATAATCGAACGACAAGCCGGAAAACTTATTTTTAACATTCGAAACACCTCCTTTTTAAAAGGCAGCGACGGTTTCGAAGTATTAAAAAGAACACCTCGCATTAATATCCGCAATGATCAAATAAGCATTATTGGAAAAGACAAGCTGCGTATCCTTATAAACGGCCGAATAACCACCTTATCAGGGGCAGAACTTAAAGCTTATTTGCAATCAATTACAGCGGATGATATCGCAAAAATAGAGGTTATGGCTAACCCCTCAGCAAAATATGCAGCCGAAGGTAATACAGGTATGATCAATATTGTGTTAAAAAAACACCACGCCGGTTATTATAGCGGAAGCATTAGGACAATTTACAAACCGGCAACCTACAATGCTGGAGAAGTTACGGGCAGTTTCAATTATAAAAAAAACAAATGGGTATTTTCCGGTTCAATTAATCGAGCCAAAGGTGCAAGAGAAGTTTTAGAAAATTCGACCATTAACTATCCGTCTCAAAATTGGGTGTATGAGAATAATGAAAAGAGAGAATTTAATAATATAAGTGGCCGGTTTACTTTGGACTATGAATTGTCTAACCAAACAGCAATAGGGATACAATATAACAGCGGGATATTTAAATATCCTTCTTTTTCCAATTCAAATACTAAAACATATAATACCCAAAACAGTTTAGATTCTATTATAGTTAGTTATAATAATGCTTATGACCAAAAATTTTCGCACGCCATAAATACCCATTTTCAAACAGCTTTAGATACCATAGGTAAAAAATTATCCATTGATTTGGATTATTACAAATTTGACAAAAAAGAAGAAGAATTATTTCAATCCTCTACCCCTCATTTATATCAATCGAAAGACAATCAAGGGGCAAATAGTATTAATAATTTAAGTGGGCGATTAGATCTGGAATTGCCCCTAAAATTTCTTAATCTGGAAACAGGCATAAAAATATCTACTACCAATAATAATAGTACTATTAAAAATTATGATATCATAAACAATGCACCTGTCTTTAACAGTAATCAAAGTAATGAATTTGAATATACAGAAAACAATCAAGCCGTTTATGTAAGTGCTGACAAAACAATAAATGATAAATGGCAGGCTAAAACAGGTTTAAGGCTAGAAATGACACAAACCAAAGCTTATTCTAAAACATTAAACGAAACAACCCAAAATGCATATACCAAGTTATTTCCTTCATTTTATGTAAGTTACACGGCTAATGAAAATAATATTTTTTCTTTAGCATACGGAAAAAGAATAAAAAGACCCTATTTCTTCCAATTAAATCCCTTTAGATATAATAGTGATATCTATACCTATACGGAAGGGAACCCTTTACTTAAACCTTCATTTATTGACAACATAGAGTTGTCACATAGTTATAAAGATTTGCTCCAAACCACTATCT
The DNA here is from genome assembly GCA_026993355.1 of Flavobacteriales bacterium. Taxonomy (GTDB): domain Bacteria; phylum Bacteroidota; class Bacteroidia; order Flavobacteriales; family Flavobacteriaceae; genus WGBX01. Next base: position 19,462 of record JALWTX010000018.1, read on the forward strand.
ATTATAAGAGCGTTAAAAACGGTTTTAACCAAATAAGCATTTTACACCCTAATCATGTACAGCAAATTATACCTAAAAATTACTATAATTCGAGTGAATTTGGCCTTACGGAAAATATCAGCTTTAACACGACAAAATTTTGGGAAACAAGCAATGATATTTATCTATATTACCTACAAGCTAAGGCGACCATACCCGAAGTAAAAGCGGAAAACAAAGGCATTACGGCATATTTAGAAACAGATAACATCTTTATCTTAAATACACAAAAAACCATCTTTGCCAAGATAAATTATTGGTATCAATTTCCGGAAGCGAGTGATTTAGATAATGCCAGTGCCTATTCACAATTAGATGTGGGTGTAAAGGCTCTTCTATTGGAAAATAAATTAATTTTGAACCTAAGTTTGACAGATCTCTTAAAAACCAACAGACCTACGTACGTCTCGTATTACAGGAATCAAATTAAAACGACTTTTAGCAATTACTATGACAACCGACGCTTACATATTTCTTTGACCTATCGCTTTGGGAATAGACAAATAAAAGGAAAAAAGCACCAAGAAAGCAATCGGGAGGAAAAAAACAGAATAAAATAATTTAACCGGTTAAAACTCATTATATTCATAGTTTTCTTGAAAAAAATTGAAAATGCATCCGGCGTTTTACAAAGTAAGACCTTGATAAAACGACTTAATGTCAACCGGGATGACTAATTAAAACTTTTTTTTACCAATTTAAAGCTAGCTTAAAAAAAATATTTTTCTGATTGTTGAATAAATAAAATGAATTAGGGATTATATTAAAACTTTTACAGTCATTAAGGCAATTTTATAAAATTAAGGCAAATTGCCATCAAAAAGCTTGATAAAGAAAGAGTTCGCGCCTTAACTACTATAAAAAAATGTAAGTCAATATTTTACAATTCAATAATAAGTCTTATATTTGCACGCATTTTTATTAGAAACAAAACAAAAAATAATTATAGACATGACAAAAGCAGAAATCGTAGCTAAGATTGCTGATAAAACGGGACTTGACAAAAAGGAAGTCTTGGAAGTTGTTGAGCATTTCATGGAGGAAGTTAAAGACAGCTTAGCTTCCGGTGAAAATGTGTATTTAAGAGGATTTGGGAGCTTTATCAATAAATACAGAGCAGAAAAAATAGGTAGAAATATTTCAAAAAATACCTCTATCAAAATTCCGGCTCATTATATTCCGGCTTTCAAACCCAGTAAAACATTTGTAAATAAAGTAAAAGATAACGTAAAACCTTAAGTATTATGCCTAGCGGAAAAAAAAGAAAAAGAAAAAAAATTGCCACTCACAAACGTAAAAAAAGAAGTAGAGCAAATAGACACAAAAAGAAAAAGTAGGTTAACCTACTTTTTCTTTAAAAGATTGTAATCGTTATAATCGATCATTGACATACTAACCGCAGTTTGCAAAACTGCAAAAAAACAGAAGGAATGGAAACAGAACTAATCATTCGATCGAGTCCTTCTGCTATTGATTTTGCCTTATTAAAAGACGGCAAACTAACCGAACTTCATAAAGAAGAAACCGCAAATAAATTTAATGTTGGCGATGTTTATATGGGTAAAATTAACAAAGTTATTCCCGGCTTAAATGCCGCTTTTGTTAATGTAGGTGCCCAAAAAGACGGCTTTTTACACTATCACGATTTAGGCCCGCAAATAAAATCGCTCATTAAATATACCAAACAAATTCAATCGGGAAAATTAAAAGATTACTCTTTAAAAAATTTTGATAAAGAACCCGATATAGACAAGTCAGGTAATATTAAAGATGTTTTAAAAGCCAAACAAAGCATCTTGGTTCAAATTCTTAAAGAACCGATTTCTACCAAAGGACCCAGACTTACTTCAGAACTGTCATTGGCCGGCCGTTACCTGATTTTAGTCCCTTTTTATGACAAGGTTTCTGTCTCACAAAAAATTGAAGATGAAGTCGAAAGAGATCGTCTAAAAAGGCTGGTGAAAAGTATCAAACCAAAAAATTTTGGGGTGATTATTCGGACAGCTGCCAAAGAGCGAAAAGTAGCAGAACTCGACAAAGATTTACAAAACCTTATGAACAAATGGCAGGTTTTGTCGCAAAAAATTCAGAATGCTCACCCACCTCAACGGGTATTGGGAGAAGTAAACCGCGTAACGACCATGTTGCGGGACATCCTCAACGAATCTTTTACCAAAATTGTCGTTGATGACGAGCTTTTATATCTGGAAATAATTGATTTTATCAAAGAAATTGCACCTGACTTAGAATCAATTGTGAAATTACATGAGTCTGCCACACCAATATTTGAAAAATATGGTATAGAGCGGCAAATAAAATCCTCATTTGGCAGAAATGTCATGATGGATAAAGGGGCTTATCTGATTATAGAACATACCGAAGCAATGCATGTAATTGATGTAAACAGTGGTAATGCCTCAGATAAAACACAATCGCAAGAAGAAAATTCGTTTCAGGTTAATTTAAAAGCAGCCACTGAAATAGCGCGTCAATTACGTTTGCGTGATATGGGCGGCATCATTGTGGTCGATTTTATTGATATGAAAGACCCGGAAAACCGCAAAAAGCTTTATGAGCATATGAAAAATGTCATGGCAGACGACCGTGCTAAACATAAAATTTTGCCTTTATCAAGGTTTGGTTTAATGCAAATAACCCGTCAACGCTTCAGGCCTGAACGGAATATCAATACCAAAGAAAAAAACCCGAGTTTGATTCATAAAGGTGAAACCGATGCACCCATAACCCTTATCACACGTTTTGAAGAAGAAATTAAACGTTTGATAAAAAACGGTCATAAGAAAATTTATTTACATGTACACCCTTTTATTGCCGCTTATCTTACCAAAGGCTTATGGTCTATAAAAAATAAATGGCAATGGCAGTACAAAATTAAATTAAAGGTGCAACCAAGAGATTCATTTAAGTATCTCGAATACAAATATTACACGCCCGATGGACAAGAATTGAAACCTTAAATAAAAAAGCCTATAGCAAAATGCTATGGGCTTTTTTTATGATGAGTCTCTATTGATTTGTGTTTATTTTACAGGTCGTCTAAAGATATAACGGGTAATAAAAATGCCCTTACCATCACCTTTACCGGCATCACTTTCCACGCCACTGGTAACGGTAAATAAGTGCCATCCTTGCTTGGACAAATCTGTTAACTTTGATGCAACCAAAGCATCATTAGAGGCAATATTTTGAAAATTAATTCCCACCATGGAATAAAAATTCAACAACTTGGTTTCTTTAAAACTGGGTATTTTCAAAGCTTTTCGTTTGGTTTTGTTCTGTTTAAAATGATTTGATTTTTCTCTAACTGAAGTAGCCGACTTATGATCTAAATTGGCATTCGCTTCAACAATTCTTGATCGTCCTATTCCCATTGGTACGATAGATTCGACAGTGGTAATAATTTTGTACTCATAAGCAGTTTGAGCAGCTATATTCATTGTAAACAAGAACAGGGCAAGCATTAAGAAATAACTTTTTTTCATAATTTTAGATTTTTAGTTTGAGCAAAAATAGCGATTTATATTGAATATTTAAAACATGCAATATAAAAAACATGCAACAAATGCTTTTAAAAAGCAACCGGAACGCAACAGATAATAACCTAAATACCTATTGAATATCATGTAGATAATTGAAACTTCGTTCCGGACTGCTTTAAATAAATACTAAACTAAAACATAAGTATTATCTTTTAATAATTTTCTTGCTGAATTTAATGCTATTTATTTCAAAAATAAGAATATAAATACCTTTTGAAATAGCGGATAAATTGATGCTACTTTGTGAGGTATTTAATTTCCTATGTATAATTTGTTTGCCAGTCATATCAACTATTGATATTGCTACCTTTGATTTTTTTTGTAAGTCTATATTTAAAAAATTTGTATCTATACTTTGATAAATTTTAACATAATCACTCAATAATTCTTCCACTGCACTACTGCCATGCAATACATAATATTTGAGATGCCGCCAATAGCCATGGTAAGCCACACCTACGCCACCGTGTGTATTACCAAAATAAATTTCATTATCTGTAGCGAATCCATTTGGAATATTGACGTTCCCCACCAAATTATTATCGACATAAAGATATAAGTTGTGGTCCGATTGGGTGTACTTAAGTCCAAAATGATACCATTGGTCAACCGTTACTGCAAAATTTGTATCATAATAAGTAAAATTGGCATTAGCCCCTGTTAAATAGTCCACTTGTAAAGTATGCGAGTAGCTAATCCAAAGGTTTAACCATCGATAGGTATTGCCGCAAACAAATACAAAGTTATTGGTATTTGATGATAATTTGGCATCAAAAGTGATGATAAAATCACTGGTATTAAAACCGGTTATGCCATTCATAACAATACGGCTTCCAGATTGTCCAGCGCTACCATCATTGTAAGTGCCATTGGAATAAATACTACCACTGGAAAATGGGGCATTCTGAATGACAGCATCCGGATTATTTCCTGTGGCATCGGTGGCATTGGATTGAAACGAATAGTATGCCAGCAAATCGTAACCATTGGTATCTTGTGACCAAGCAGTAATTTGCCATAGCAATAGTACTAAAAGATATTTTTTTTTCATAATAACTTGTCTTTAGGTTTATTATAGACCTACCAGGCTTTCAAAACCTGGCAGGTCTGATTAAGGATTTAGAACCTAGCAGGACTTTATTAGATTAATTATTGACGGAAATATTATTTAACTTTTGTTCCATATTTGCCATGCGATCTTGTAATTGTAACAACTGGGCATTTTGTTGTTTTAAGCGGTCTATTTCTTGTTGTTGTTGTTCAATGGTGTCTTGTTGTTCTTGCACAGCTTTTACCAAGGGTACGACAAATTGGGCATAACTCACGCTATATAAGCCCGCATCATCTCCTGCTTTTTGCACACCACTGAATTCATAACCGGCATCTTTGGCAGCTTGTTCTACTTCTTGAGCTATGAAACCGGTCATTTTAATCTTTTCTATGTCATATTTTGACGGCCAGTCGCCTAAGTCTTTTACTTTACCATTGCGAGCAGTCATTTTATTCATTTGGTGAATATCCAAGTTATAGGTTACAGGGCGTAAACGCTTAATAAAATCCAACCCGGCAACATCATTTTTGATATGTGTTTTAATACGTTGGTCACTATACGTGCTCCAAGTTACTTGTCCACCTATCCAACTAACACTAGCATTTCCAACTTCAATTCTATTATCAACGTCTGATTGTCCACCGGCTCCGTAACCAATACAGGTTGTATTATTTAAGCCGGATCCAAAGAAATAAGCATCGCTCCCGATAGCTGTATTGTTACTACCGCCGGTATTTTTAGATAAAGCATTATCGCCAACAGCGCAATTATTTCCACCGGTACTATTGTTATATAAAGATTTATAACCCAAAGCTGTATTAAAAGTAGCAGCTGTACTATTCATGGCAGCCTTGCTGCCAACAGCTACGTTGTAATTGCCATTGCTTTGATACAAAGCCAAGGCACCAACTGCGGTATTTTCATTTTTGTCAGTATTGGCATTCAGTGCCGAATTTCCGATTGCAGTATTGCCGGTTCCGGAGGTATTGTGTTCCAAGCTTAACCAACCCAAAGCCGAGTTGCCTTGTCCGACACCATTGGCATTTAAACTACCTTGACCAACTGCTGTATTCTCACTACCGGTTGAATTTGAATATAGCGCTGTACTACCTACTGCCGTATTGTTGTTTGCCGTATTGTTTAACAAGGCTGCAAAACCAACCGCTGTATTTTCGTCACCAGTTGTAATGGTTTGTAATGTAGCTGAACCAACCGCTGTATTTTTAATGCCATTGGTGTTAAATTTTAGGGCTCCCGAGCCAACGGCAACATTATCGTGACCGGTGTTATTAGAGGATAGCGCATAATAACCGGATGCGACATTGTCATGTCCGGAAGTATTCATAGTTAAAGAAGCAGAACCAACTGCCACATTTTTAAAGCCTGTATTGTTGTGATTCATACTTTCATATCCGATGGCAACGTTATTGTTTCCGGTAGTATTGGAACTTAAAGCATTAAAGCCCAAGCCGGCATTTCTGTTGTCGGAACTATCATCGTTTTGTCCGGCAAATTTGCCTAGGAAAACAGAAGAACCATCATTACTGCCATCACTGTCGGATTTGGCATCGGATAAATCGTCAATTTTGGTAACGCTACTGCCACCAGTATTAATATCGGCAGGCACAAAAGCAGAGCCGTTGTATTTCAACACTTGTCCGTTGTTGGGTGTGGTCGTCGAGACCGGAATACCATTGATATTGTCAGCTATCCCGACACGATTGGCAAATTTAGCAAAAGGCACAGCTTTGAGTTCCGATGTACCAAAATCTTGATAACCGCTTCCGGTATTGATTTCAACTTTTAAGAAATAAATATTACTCGCCCAATCGATATTGGTAAAATTACCGTTCAACGGGTTACCTTCACCAATTGCCGCTTTGGCAATACCGTTAGCATCAGTTGTAACACTTTGCGTTTCTTGATAGACGGAAGTGGTACCGTTTTCCAAAATATTAAAACGAATGGTAACGGATTGGTTGCTTAAAGCATTACCGTTGTTAGTAATCAAAGCTTTATAATTAAAACCTTGGGTTTGTGTAAATTGTGCTTGTGTAAAAGTGATGACACAAAGCATTAATAAAAATGATAATAAATGACGTTTCATAATGATTTAATTTTTAGGTTATTATTTTTTTTGAATTTTGATGATTTTTTTAGTTTTATTTTGTTTGTTGATAACGATAACCAGATAATTAGCAATCGGTAAGTTTTGCATATTGATTTGACGATTGTCTTGATTGATATTGCCTTGATAAATAGATTTTCCGCTCATATCAAAGACATAAACTTCATAATGGTTGTTATCAGGCAATTCGAAATTCAGATAAGTTGCAACGGGATTGGGAAAATATTGTAAGCCGTCGATTTCTGAATAATCTTCTACCCCCAAAGCTGTCAAAACATCGGGCCCAACAAAACCTTCTGACAAATGTTTGGCACCTTGATTAGTTTCGTTAATAGCTGTTTCGCCAATGGCATAAATGATTTGCATATTACCGGATGTATGGCTGCCGCCGCCGGTGGATATGCTGCTTTTTTTTACGGCAGTTTGGGCATTGGCTCCCACTACTGCACATAAGCATAAACTTAAAAATACTTTTTTCATAAGGATTAATTTTTAGGTTATTATTTATTATTACTAGTCTAGACCTAATAGGTTTTGGCAACCTTGTAGATTTTATAGGTATGATTAATTATTTTTTGAAATATTGTTTAATTTTTGTTCCATTTTTAGCATATGTTCTTGCAATTGTAACAATTGGGCATTTAGTTGTTTTAACCAGTTAATTTCTTTTTGTTGTTCTTGCAACTGTATTTTTTGTTGTTCTATCATTATCTGTTGCTCTTGCACGGCTTTGACTAGCGGCACGACAAACTGAGCATAACTGAGGCTATACAAACCCAAATTACCCTCCTCTTTTTGCACACCACTAAAGTCATAACCGGCTTCTTTGGCAGCTTGTTCTACTTCTTGTGCAATAAAACCGGTCATTTTGATGTTTTCTATATCATATTTAGATGGCCAATCAAATTTATTCCAATCCTCATTTTTCAATCTGTGGGCAATCATCTGATTCATTTTGTGAATATTCAAGTTGTAAGTAACCGGACGCAAGCGGGTGATAAAATCCAAACCGGCAACGTCATTTTGAATATGCGTTTTGATACGGCGATCACTGTAAGTTCCCCAAGGTACTTGCCCGCCTATCCAAGTTACGCTACTGTTTCCGATACGTATTTGATTGCTTGCCCCAACTGTTGCCATATACCCCAAAGCTGTTGAATTGTCATAATTATTAAACCCAATAGTATTATATCCAATGGCCGTATTTCCAATTCCGGTAGAACTGTTATAAAGTGCTCTGTATCCGATAGCGGTATTGTGATAACCAGTGTTATTGGAATATAGCGACTGAGTTCCGACTGCGGTATTTTGAAAACCGGTAACATTATTATAAAGTGACTTATTTCCAATAGCAGTATTGTTATCCCCGTCAAAATTTTTATAAAGAGACAGATCGCCATTAGCGGTATTATTTTTTCCTGTAGTATTGGAATAAAGCGCTTCTGTTCCTGTGGCGGTATTAGAACTTCCTGTGGTATTGTTATAAAGTGCTACAGTACCAATAGCTGTGTTAAATTGCGCTTCGTAAAGATTTGTTGCGCCTTGTCCGTTATGATATAAAGCTGAGTCACCAACGGCTACAAGATTGCTGCGATCTGTATTTGAATATAAAGCAGATTTACCCACGGCTATATTGGAGTTTCCGGTTTTATTGAATAGAAGTGCTTCATCTCCAATTGCAGTATTATTACTTCCGATAGTATTAGAATAAAGTGCTTTGGTACCGATAGCTAGATTATTGATAGCTTGGGAATTATCTGAAGCTCCCTGACCATTATTATATAAAGCAAATGCACCAACCGCAACCAGATAATTTTTATCGGTATTTTTATACAAGGCTTCATCACCTACGGCAACATTATATATTCCGGTAGTATTGGCATAAAGCGCTCTATTCCCATTAGCGGCATTATTACTCCCGGTAGTGTTTGAATAAAGTGCTCTATCACCATTGGCAGTATTATTACTTCCGGTAGTGTTTGAATAAAGAGCCCTATTTCCGTTGGCCGTATTATTACCTCCTGTTGAGTTTAAATAAAGTGCTTGATTCCCGATAGCCGTATTTTCATATCCTGTTGTGTTGGAATAAAGTGAGTTGTAGCCAACAGCTGTATTTTTAATGGCTTCATCAGAGAATGTTGCGCCTTGTCCATTATGATATAAAGCCATATCACCTATAGCTACAAGATTACTTCTGGTTGTGTTAAAAAATAAAGTTTTTGTGCCAATAGCCACATTAGAATCTCCTGTTTTGTTAGAATAAAGTGCTTGGTTTCCGTTGGCTATATTGTAATTCCCTATTGTATTGGAATAAAGTGCTTGGTTTCCGTTAGCAGTATTTTCATATCCTTCGGTGTTAGAATAAAGTGCAGTATTTCCATTGCCGGTATTGTTATATCCGGTAGTGGTATTATAAAGTGCTTCATTTCCATTAGCCGTATTGTAATTTCCTGTCGTATTGGCGTAAAGCGCCCTTTTTCCAATAGCCGTATTATTATTTCCTGTCGTATTACTGTAAAGAGCATCATTTCCATTGGCCGTATTGTAATTTCCTGTCGTATTGTAATAAAGCGTCTGATTCCCAATAGCGGTATTTTCACCTCCTTCAGTATTGGAATAAAGTGCATTATTACCAAAGGCTGTATTTTTACCTCCTTCAGTATTAGAATAAAGTGAATTGTCTCCGGTGGCAGTATTGTTATATCCGATAGTGTTAGAATATAGTGATTTATATCCTACAGCAGTATTATTGATGGCTTGTGAATTGTCTGTAGCGCCCAAGCCATTATTGTATAAAGCAAATCCTCCAACAGCTACCAGGTTGCTTCTTGTGGTATTTTCAGACAAAGCTTCTGTACCTATAGCCACATTATAATTACCTGTAGTATTGGAATAAAGTGCCCAACTTCCGGTAGCAGTATTTTTGCTTCCTTCAGTATTATAATAAAGCACTCCATTCCCGATGGCTGTATTATAATTGCCTGTGGTATTTTTATAAAGTGTTTGTTTTCCGGTAGCAGTATTATTTGACCCTGTGGTGTTTGCAGAAAGCGCATCACTTCCCGTAGCGGTATTTTCACTTCCGGTGGTATTGTTATATAGTGCATTATCACCGGCGGCGGTATTTTGAGACCCATAAGTGTTGTGATATAGCACACTTTCTCCAATACCAATATTAAAATTTCCGGTAGTATTGCTATATAAAGTTTGGTAACCTATGGCAATATTATCGATGCCCGAAGTATTACTTTTCAAAGCTTCAAATCCTATCCCGACATTTTTGTTATTATCGCTATTATCGTTTGTTCCGGCATCAATCCCTAAAAAAATAGAAGAGCCATTGTCAGTACCATCACTGTCGGATTTACCATCAGCCAAATCATCGATTTTTTGCGCACCGGTACCGGACAAACTTGTCCAACTGCTGCCATCGTAATAATAAAATCCCTGCGTGCCATCGGTTTGATAAACCATTAAACCGGTAGCCGGTGAAGTTATGGCGTTGCGTTGGGCTTGGGTCATACGCGGAATGAGTATGCCTTTTTGCGTAGATTTTATATCGAGCATAGCCGAGCCATCCGGTGTCGTAGTGCCTATGCCTACTTGCCCTGATACGGTTTGATAAGTCAATACCAAACCAATAATGTAAATAATTGTTTTCATGATGATATAGTTTTAGGTTATTATCTTTTTTTAAAATTGACCCGGCATTTGTTTAGCCGGATCAATTCAAACAACACAATAATTCGCAATGATTGGTAATCTTAATTATTATGAAAAAAAACCTTTTGACTATTGCGATTTATCAATATCCCAAAACTATATCAGCGATTCTTTTAAGACTTTTGTTTTTTAGCCAAAAAAGCTTCTTTTTTTGCCATTCACCCGTTATGATGAGTAATTTGAAGTGTTTTATGCCCGTTTTTGGCATAAAATCACCTTAAAGGGTAGTATCTTTTTTATGAAAAAAAGGCATATTTGCATAAAAAAGTTACAAATGTCACTTATTTTTTATGCGTCTTGTCGTTTAAAAAAGAAAAAAACGCTTCTTATGTATAAATTTTATGTTTTAATCATCATCTATTTAGGGAGTATTCAAAATCAATTTTCACAATCAAATTCCGTAGGTCTTTCTAAGAAAATAAAGCAGAAGTTGAAACAAGCCCGCTCAATGCAGCAATTGGATTCGGCAGTATATTATGTCAACCAAGCGATTGACTTGTCGCAACAATCAATAAATGATTCTATAATTGTCGGTACTTATTACAACAAACCGCTTTTATCGGCTATTCACGGTGATTTTAACCGGACTTTAGTTTATTTAAAAGAATTTGATTCTGTTTTAAAGAAACATTATCGCCTATACTACGACTTTAGGCGTCAAACCTTATACGCTTATGCTTATGCCATGATAGACAATACCGATATGTCTTTGCAATACAATAAGAACAGTTTGGATATGGCAAAAAAAAGCCATGATAGACGTTTATTGGCAGAAGCTTATAACAATTTAGGAACATCTTATAAAGACACCGGTCTAAATCGGGAAGCCCGTAAATTTTATAAACTCGCCGACTCTATTTACCTTCAATTAGCAGGGCACGGCACCTATACATTATATAATAATCTCTCGCAAGTTGCCCAAAACTTTGAAGAAGCCCAAATGTATTCCGACAAAGCGTTTCATTTGCTTGACACAACCGATTTGCATGATTTATCATTGTTTTATTTGATTCGGTCGGATGCTTTTTTGCAACAAAAACATTATAATGAAAGCTTGGTAGCCGGCAAAAAAGCTTTTGATCTAGCCAGGGGCATTCAATATGAAATGATTGTAAATGAAGCTGTTGCGCATATTGGCAAAGATTATTTCTATCTCAACCAACCGGATTCAGCCATCATCTATTTAAAACAAAGCTTGCATTACGACAAAACGAATTGGTCTAATAATATGGAAAACGCCCGGATGCTATCGAAGGCATATCAACAAAAAAAAGATTATAAAAACGCTTTGAAGTATCACCAACTGTTTGTCCAATACCATGATTCTTTAAATTTTCAAGAATCTAAAAATAAATTAATTGAATTTAACATCAAATACGAAACTATTAAAAAAGACAAAGAATTGGCTGATAAGCAACTTTTATTAAGCCAACAGCAAAGTCACATTAATCAGTTGTCCGCCATAGGGATTTTTGGCTTGTTGGTTGTGTTGGCTGTATTTCAATGGGTTTTTTACAGACAAAAAAAGAAGAAAATTTTGGTTGTTCAGCAGTTAGAAAAAGCCCAAGAAATCAATGCGATGCGACATCAGTTTTTGGGTAATATTGCTCATGAAATCAGGACGCCATTGACTTTAATTTTGGGCAATATAGAATTGGCAATAGAAAATATGCAATCTAAAAAGAAATTACAACCATACTTAAAATCTGCTAGAAATAATGCCAAACGGGTAATTGATGAAGCCAACCAAATATTAGAATTGTTAAAATCCGACCAAAAGAAACATCGTTTAAAACCGGTAGCTATTTCTTTACGAGATACCATCAACCGTATGGTGCTTTCCTTTAAATCCTTGATGAATATGAAAAATCTGGAATTGGTATTTGACAATCAAATTCCAGCCTCATTAAGCGTAGAAATTGATGTGGAAAAGCTGGAAAAAATGGTTAACAATCTGTTATCAAATGCCATAAAATATTCACCGTCAGAAAGTCAAATTATTATTGAAGCAACTGTTAAGGCACAAAGGCTTATTTTTAAAGTCAAAGATTTCGGACCGGGAATTAAAGCATCAGAATTGGACAAAATTTTTGAACGTTTTTATCAAACTCAAGCCAATAGAACGGTTGGCGGTATTGGTATCGGGCTGGCATTGGCTCAAGAGTTTGCCCAAATGATGCAGGGTCAAATTACAGTTCATAGTCAACCCGGTGAAGGCAGCTTGTTTGTTTTAGAATTACCTTTAAAAATACTTGAAAACCAGAAAACAACAGAAAACAAATCTGTCAAAAAAAGGGAAAAACTTGACAACAAAGCCAATCCGGAAACCGCCCAAAAGCAAAACATATTAATTGTGGAAGACAATCCGGAAATGAGTGCCTATTTGTCCAATTTATTATGTCCGTCTTTCAATTGTTACAAAGCTTTTGATGGCGAAGAAGCTTTAAAAATCCTCAAAACACAAAAAATAGATTTAATTACCTCGGATATTATGATGCCTAAAATGGACGGCATGCAATTTCTTCAAGAATTGAAAAAAGATAAAGTTTTGTCAAACATTCCGGTTATTATGATTTCGGCCAAAACATTGGAAGAAGAAAAACTAAAAGCTTTTGCCATCGGTATCAATGATTATATCATCAAACCATTTAGCAAAAATGAACTTTTGGCACGCATTAAAAACATCTTAAAAACTAAGCGGCAATGGGAACAATGGTTGTTTAAAGAAAAGGAATTAATAGACGAAACCGGAGAGACCTATGATCAGAATTTTCTTGAAAAACTCGAAAAATTAGTTTTACAAAACCTGACTGATGAAACTTATAAAATAGCTGATTTGGCCGGTCAAATGGGTTATAGCCAACGCCAATTGACCCGATTGGTCAAAAGATTTACAGGACTAAGTCCCGTGCAGTATATTTTAGAGTTACGACTACAAAAAGCCTATGCTTATATCAAAAGTAAGCAATATAAAAATTTGTCAGATGTGCGTTTTAAGGTCGGGCTTAATTCTGCTTCCTATTTTAATAAAAAATTCAAAGCACGCTTTGGGGTTTATCCGCGAGATTTATAAACAAATTTTACTAAAATCGAAATCTATCTTTTAAATGAAGATAGCTTAAAATTTAAGCGGAACACTTACAAGCTATATATTTTATTGTCCCAATCAAAAGTCATTTTTCGTAATACATCCAATAATAGTATTTATTTTTTGTTTCAAAAAAGCAAGCTATTTCTATAATATTTGTAACCCATATTCATCATCAAATAGTAAATAACAACTTTAATTATTTTGAAATTTTTGATAAAAGATTATCCATTTATTGTTGTATGAAGTCGAAAAAATCCATTTTAACATTAATTGTTTCTTGCCAATCATTTTTAAGGCTTGATAAAGTAGCTTATCCAATTTTATCTTATTTTAACTGTTGTAAAGTTTAACGGCATACCAGGTTTTGATGTAAGAAATCGTTTCAGATAAATTCCATTCTAAATTTATGTCAAAAAACGGACTTTTTATTTCATTAAATGGAAAAGAAATGCCATCGTATTTATTGATAACCAATTGATTATTGTTCGACCAATAGTCTTTGATTTTAAATAGAGTTCTTTTTCTAACAATTGCTCAATTATAGTATCTGTATAGAAAATCCATAAGAAAACACGGCTAAAATCCCATTATTTTTTAATACTCTATCTGGTTCTTTAAAAAAGGCTTCAATATTAAACCAATATAGAGCTTGGGCAATACAAATCAAATCGAAAAATTGATTGGGAAAATTGGTTTTTTCGGCCTTTTGCAAGCTATAATTGATCTTGTGAAACTTAAAAGCATTAGCTAATTAATTTTAGTTAATATCAGTAGTATAAATTTGATTAAAATTCTCAACCATATCAATTACTACCTGTCCATTACCACAAGCACAATCCCACATTCTTTCTTTGGTAGGAATATTTTGTATTGCAATAAATTCCATAAACTAAAAATTCATCATCTATTAAGAACAATTCAACACCTTTCAATTCATCATTTTCTAAATTCTCAAAATATATTATATATTTTACGTTTTTGTTTTCTATTAGGAATTTCATATTCATTAGTAATTTCTTTTCTGTGAGGAACGAAATAATTTAAGAAATTGAGAATGAAATTATAATTTCGCTCTTTTGATAGCAGAAAACAATCGGCATAGTATTCTTGTATTTCGTCTTTTTGTTTTCAAATTAACAGTTTCTCTTAAATGAAGCATATGGTTTATATATAAAGTAGTGGCGGCTAAAAATACACTTACCTTTCGGTTAGTACAAATATACAAAAAAAGCACAAACTTTGATATTTGCAATTACGCGCTACTACTTATACATTTTGTTGTGTTTCGTATTTTTAACATTCGGTTTTAGAGTTGGAAATGACATACTTATTGACAAGTTTTGGCTTGTGCGGTTGGCATTGAGCGACTTAGCAATGTGTATGGCTTTTAGCGTTGGCATTATTTCAAATATTTATCCATTATAGCTTGTTTTTTCTCTTTTGCTTGATTGATAATTTCCTTTGCGTGTCTTATTTGAGCTTCTAATTTTTCCACTTTTGTAACTAATTTTTCCTGTACTTCAATTGGGGGAATAGGTATTTTTTTTGAATAAATATCATTTCTGTTAATACCACCAGAACCAGATCCTTTTTTCATTGTAGGCAAATTCAATGCCTTTAAAACATAATAAGCGTAACGAAGGTTTATAGTTTTTTTGTCAATTACTTTTACAAAATAGGTTGTATCAATAGGTGTACAATTTTTGTCAGACCAATTCACTTCACCAGCACTTCCTTTTCTTCCAACTATAATACAAGGTGCTGTATTTGTGAACGAATTGTGATAGCCTATAATTCCATTTGAACCATACACAGGATATTCACCTTCAATTCTTTCCCTTTCCGGTAGTGGATAACCATATTCCAAAGTTAGAACTGAATTAATTTTCTTCTTTTCAAAACCGCTTTCAAAAACCTTTTTTACTTCTATTTCAATCTCCTTTTCTGCCTTTTCAATAGTCTCCTGTGCTTTTTCTACTTCTTTGTCTATGACTTCACATTCTTTAACAATTTTTTCTTGTATTTCTTTGGGTGGTAATGGGATTTTAGCAACCTTTAAATATTTCATATGTCTTTCATACCTATCCTTATTTGTTATTTCAACAAGTTGTATTATATAGAAAAAATATTTTGGATTAAATTTATTATTAGGTTTTAAAAGTTGTGTGCCATCCGCACCTCTAACAAATTCAAAATCGATATATTTAAATGTGCAACTATGGTCGCCAAAAACTACCAAAGGAATATCAGTAATTGGTTTTTCGCTATTTGAATATCCTGAAACAACTTTTTCAGCTTCTTGACTAATTACAGGATATTTTCCACTTATCAATATTTCTTCATTAGATATTTTTGTTGTATTACCTTTAATATTTTCTAAAATATCTCCAACTGTAACCAAAGGCCATTTTGTTTCAATTGTAATCATTTTCTTTGAGCTTAATGAAATGGCTTTGTTAAAATCTTTACGGCTAAAATCAAGTAAATCTACTACATTGGCATAAGTAATTAAGTCTTTATATTGTTCAAAATCGGTTAAATCGTTTATTTTATTACCTGAAAAGTTTTGTTGTATCAGATAGTTTATTTTTGTTTGGTCGTTTCTGTCTCTGGGATTAAAAAGTGGTGTAATAATATCGTTTACCGTATCGCCACCAATGTATTTAATACCTTCTTGTCCTTTTGCTCCGCTCCATTCATAACCTAAAAACTTTTTTTGTTCTTTATTGTTGCTTGGGCTTTTTACTACTAAAACTTTTTGCTTGTTTTCATAAGCTAACATAAAGTAATAGAGTTTGTCTTTTTCTATTTTGTAAAGATACTTTATAAGGCGTTTATTAAGTTCAAGTTCTTTCTCTACCTTACTTTTATCTTTAAATGATTTTTTCTTTTTCAGGTTTTTAATTTCTGTGCTGTTTTCAAATACTTTTTTGTAAGTAGCAAAAATGTCGGTTTTAAAAAGTTTGTCTAAATTTTCAATAGTTTCGGGTGTAATGCCAAAAAGTTTTTTGTATTCATCAAAGGGAAGTTCATTGTGTTCACAATATTTTTCTATCAAGTATAAATCTTGATATTCATACAGGCTTTTATCGTCTGGTTTTATCCCTTCAAAGTAGTCTTCTACACGATTGGCATAATGCTCTGCTGGTTCGGGCTTTTGTGGTTTTCGTTTTAAGAACAGTACAACTGTATTGGTTCCGGTTTTACCGAATGTTCCACTACCAAGCTCTACAAGTGCAATAATGTCAAAATATTTGAGTATAATTTCTCGTGTAACGATATGCGTAGCATCAGAATTTGAAAGAATAGACGATGGCACAATTATCCCTACTGTTCCGTTTGGTGCAATAATTTGCTTGGCTCTTTCAATAAAAAAACATTGGATATTATTGGTGTTGCTGTTTAAGTCTGTGGTTTTAATCAGCTCGTATTTCTCTTTCTGTTTGTCAGTTAAATTGAGTAAAAATCCTTCTACGGCAAACGGTGGATTTGCCACCAATACGTCAAAGCTTTCGGGTTTTATGTCTTCAATATCCGTTAAGGCGTCTTGTTCAATAATTTTGATTTGATCTTGTCCATACATATATGCAGACACTTTGGCAATTTTGGCTAAACGGTCTTCTTTTTCTATTCCAACAATGTTTTCGTAATATTTACTTACTTCTACTTGTTTATATTTTTCAACTAACGGTTTTATTTGATGTGCGTATTCAGTAAGAAAATGTCCTGAACCACAGGCGTAATCAATAGCTTTTAGCGGTTCTGTTGATTGTTCTATTTTCTCTTCCAAAGGCAATGAAGCAACAATAAATTTAGTTATGGGAATAGGGGTAAAAAATTGTCCTTCCGATTGTTTTATGGAATTGTCAAGAAAATACTCGAACATATCGCCAAGAAACTGATTTTGTTCTTCGGTTTTAAGCCGTAACCCTTGCCACATTTTTACCAATTCAACTAAAACTTTTGTATTTCTGTTAAAAAGTCTTTCGTTGTGCACATTGATTAAAGAAAAAGCATTGTTTGAGAAAAATTTCAGGTCTCTAAAAAACTTTTGAATTTGTTTTTTGGTTGCATTTCGTTTGTTTTTTACCGTCCAAAAAGCATTGTCGATTTGTTCATTGCTGATATACATTACGTCTTCCTTCAAAAACTTACGCATACCAACTTGATAGAGTTGTTGTAAACGGTCTATAAAATCAAAATAGTTGTCGTATGCGACACCTTTCCAATAAAATTTTAGGTCATTTTTGTTTTCTTCTTCATCTACAATTTTTGCAAGAAATAGATTTACCAACACTTCAAAAGCTGTTTCCCTTCGGGCAATGCTGTGTTGTCTTAAAATAGTTCTGAAACGGTGGTATTTTCCTTCTTTATCTTGTGCGGTAATTGGGCGTGTGTCAATTTCAAGTGTATATTTATTTTTTCCTATTTGATAGGCTTGTATATTGCTTTCAAAAATACCGCTTTCGGTATATTCAAGTTGATAGGTTTCTTTCCAAACTTCATATCTCTTTTTAACATTACTTGCTTTTTTGTAAGATTTTAAGTTTTCGCCTTGTTCAAGAATTTTTTCGTTGTCTTTGTGTGATATGATGCGTTGTTCTCTTAATAATAAGTTGTTTTTGTCATCAAATTCACTTGCATACAAACAAAGAAATTCTGTTTCTGAAATTTGTTGAGCATACGAAAAAAGTTGTCCCCCGTCTTCAAGTGTATCTTTCCACGCTTTTTCAAACTCTTTTCCGTAGGTTTTGCATTCGATAATCAGTAACGGTTTATTATTTTGATTTCTTACTAAAATATCAGCTCTTCCGCCACTTGCACCGTGTCCTACTTTCCATTTTGGTTCAAGTTCAATATGTTTAGGTTTATAACCTTTGTTTAATAATTGATAAACACATTCAAAAACAACCGCATTTTCGGCTGATGAAAAATTACAGGTTTGTCGTTCATTGATTTTAAGTCCTGCTTGTTCCGGATAAATTAGTTCTTCTTTTTGAAAATCTACTTTTAAGAAAGTATTGTTTTCTTTAAAGTTTTTAGTAAAAATATTGCCATTTTCTTCAAACTTCAAATGTTTTAAAAGTGCCTTAAAATTATCTTTGTTTATCATATATTAAAATCCTTCAATTTTTAAATTCCAAAGATACATTGTTTTTGTGGCGTTGGCAAAAAATAGCTCTTTTGGTTTTTGGGGTTGGCTTTTGTGCGTTGGCAAAAAACAAATGTGCTATTTGTGCGTTGGCATTCATTTTTTATATTTTCTTGTAGCAAATTTTTTCTTTTCATCAGCTTGTGCATAACGGTTAATATATGGCGTCGTAGCGGGCTTAAAGTTCGCTTTCCTTCGCCTTATGGCACAAAGATAGGAAAATTCATAGAATTTTTCTATCTTATATTTGCACCAGTAAAATTCTATGAATTTTCCGGTGCAAATATGCCAAAACATTGAAGCAAGTAAAGAACCCGCTATGCGCTATATATAGTGTTGGTAGCCGTTTCTTTTAATTTAAGTTATATTTCAAACCGACTTCAAACAATACCCTAATATTATGTGAAGCGGGTCTATCTTCCTTTTTTAAATCAGGAATAATAGACATGTTTGCTGTTGTTTTTATATTTAATAAACCATCTATATTATCAACATTATTAATATCATAATCAAAGCGGAAGCCACCTGTTGCGTTTAATCTATTTGAAATCTTATTATTAAACCCTATATTTGCTGTATATCCTATAACAAAATGTGTATAAGCACTTGATGTTTTAAAATGATAACCTGTGTTACCATATATACCATTGCCATTATAATATTGTATAATAGACCCATTTATCTCATTAGTAACAATTCCATCCTTCATCAAATAACCTACTAATTCTTGATAATAATCAATTAAATATGATAATCGTAAACCTTGTTCTGTAAAAATTGACCAACCTTTTATTTTATTATTAAATAAAATATACCTTAATTGAAAAGGCATTGATACGTAGTATATATTAATATCAGCATTTTGATTATAATAATAATCTCTATATTCACCTGTTGAGCCATCAATAAAACCACCGGATGACGAAATAAATTTTTGATTATTTTTAGAGTATTCAATACCTGTCTTAAATTGCCATTTATCATTAAAATTTCTATACACATCAACTCCTAAATTAATGGTATTAGGAAATTGTGGTTTAACAGCAATAATACCC
>JALWTX010000019.1 GCA_026993355.1 Flavobacteriales bacterium
TGTTTTTATTTATTATTTTTATAACCATCTGTTAGATAATCTGCTAGACAAAGACTCGTTAATAGATTATTTATTTTATTAATAAAAACAAAATATTTTTAAATTAATTTGGTTTGTTTTTTTTTGACTTATATTTGTTGTTATAATAACCAAAACAACTTGCTTATGCGTTAGTCAACTAAATTTAAATCAAAAAGGAACATCACCTTGCAAGCTGGAAAACCTTGGTGACGTTCCCTGTGAAAGTTAAACTATGTTTAACACGGCAAAGTTACATATTTTTAGTTAAACATAGTTTATGACCATGTACTTCTTGTGATGAGGGAAGTGAAATGCTCGTCAAAAAAGAATTATGTTTAATTAAAAATTTAAGAATTATGAAAAAATTAGTATTAACATTAGCGGTTATTTTATTAGCCTTAAACTTTAGTTTTGCAAATAAAGATAAACCAAAAGATGATATCATAGTAAAAAAAGCAGATGGTATAGAAATCGTAGTTAAAAAAGACTATATCCAAAATAGTAGTGATGATTTTGCTGTACATTGTAAAGCAAAATGTGCTAATGGGAATACATATTCATGTTGGTTTTGTGATTGTTCTGAATTACCTTCATGTGGTGATGCACAACAAAAATAAAAATCTAACAATTTGAATTGTTATTCATCTATTAATATAAAGTTGTCCCGAAATTTTCGGGATAACTTCTCAACATTAGAATTTTTTAAAAATAATAGCTTTATGAAAATAAGAAAATCAACTATCATTTTTTTATTGTTTCTAATTATTTCAATGGGCTTTGCACAAGTCAAAAAAGTTTGTCAAAAATGTGAGGTAAAGAAAACAAATAACATTTTGGTTACTTATGAACATACTGCCATAATATCTGACTTTCCTAAACCTTTTGTTTATAAAATCAAGACTAATTTGTTTATCAATGATAGCCTAGCGCAATATCTTTACAATAAAAAAACAAAAATTGTTCGCTCAGGAAATTATCAAACTAAAGTAGGAGGGCAGCATTATATCAACAACTACTATTTTGACAAAAAACTTATGAAAGAACAACGTATTATGGGCAATAATACCATTAGAGCCAAATGGACGCCGGATTATCATTGGACTATAACCGATGAAACTAAAACCATTAATGGTTTTAGGGTTCGTAAGGCTGTTGGTAATTCTATTGAAGTAGATCCAGATGATCCGGCATATTTTGGTAAAGTGTATGCTTGGTTTACTGAAGAAATCCCTGTACCCGCCGGTCCGGATAGATATGTCGGTTTGCCCGGACTTATTTTGGAAATAGAATATGAAAAATCTACCAGAAAAACGGTAGTCAGCGAAATAAAATTTAACGCCAAATACAAATTAAAAGATGTTAATGGAGGTATAGAAGTAGCTGATAAAGATGATGTGATTTTTTATTTTCATAAACATCCTAAAATGATAAAAAAAATACTAAAAAAATCTAGTTGGTGGTAATACAGCTAATATATTCAATATAGTCCAATAAAGTATTATAACAATAATATTATTGGGCTATTTTATATTTTGAATTGCATAAAATGTACCGAAAGCAAATTATCTTAATTATTTTTCTATTCTTGGGTAACTATGCGTTATCGCAAACAACTATTGGCGGAATTATCATAACCCAACGCGACTCAACAGTTGTTCCTGATGCTTATGTAATGATTAAAAATTTAAAAGACAACAAATTGTTATCCTATACAGTCAGTGATAGCAAAGGGCGCTTCAAATTTAACAGTTTTTTTTCAAAAGGAATTTATCGTATTAAAGTTCATCATCAAGCATATAATGCTTGGCAAATGGATATTATAATTGATTCATTGTCTCAAAAACATATCAATCTGCCGGTTTTTCTTATTGATAAAAACGAACATTTGCAAGAAGTGCTTATTGACATTCAAAAACCTATTGTGGTAAAAAAAGATACCATAATTTACAACATTTCAAGATTAAAAAATACAAACGATGAAGATTTGGAGAGTGTATTGCGAAGAATTGACGGAATAGAAATATCAGAAGATGGTGAGATAACCATAAAACATCAAAAAATACAAAAAGTCTTAATTGACGGAAAAGAAGTTTCAAATACAGGTGCCGGATTGATAACTAAATCCATTGATCCGGACAAAGTGGCAAAGATTGAAGTACGCTTTAAAGAAAAGGACACCAAACTTAAAGAAAGCTTGC
Organism: Flavobacteriales bacterium; assembly: GCA_026993355.1. Lineage (GTDB taxonomy): Bacteria > Bacteroidota > Bacteroidia > Flavobacteriales > Flavobacteriaceae > WGBX01. The sequence goes on from JALWTX010000019.1 coordinate 2,220, forward strand.
TCAATGCTACCGATTATGCCGTTTTGGACATCAAATTGAAACACCGTTTTAAACATTCGGTTTTTGGTAAATTAACTTCATCACAAACTTATCAAAACACGTATTTACAAGGAGGCTATGCTAATATTTTTTCATTACGAAAAAAACTGAAAATGCATTTTTTCGGTGAATATGCGCCTATGGGTGATAAAATTATTTCTCTACGTAATATTAAAAATATAGGACGTGAAGCCATGTCAAAATTGTTTGAACGTCCGTCAGATTATAATGAAATCATCGCAAAAGATGGTTATAAAGATATTATATATGGTTTTAAAGATTATATTAGTTACAGTAGCGGTATTGCCGGTATAACTATGGGGTTGGATTCCGGTAAAAAATGGCAATTATTTGTGGGAAGTTTTAATGAATATAATGATATTAGTCAAATGGCTACCGTCACACAACTATTATTACCAAAGAATCAATTATTTTATAATTTAATAAAACCACATAAAGTATTCTCATCGAAAAATAAATTTGAAATTCGTTATGATAATGCAGATGCCAAAATTCGATACGATGCTAATTTTGTTTATGAAACTCAGAACTCAATCAAAAATTTGAATTTTAGTAACCGAAATTTTTATATCAATTTTGATCATAACATATCACAACAAAACTGGTATCACAATCTTTTATATGAACATAAAATCAATGATGTTTTAGGTTGGGATTTCAAAGCTAATTATTCATTTATAAAGCAAAATGGCAATACAGATTATCGACACAATTCAAAAGATTTGAGTTATTTTTTTATTCAAGATACAACTCGAACGGCTTATTATTTACAACAATTTTCACATCAAAAATTCCAAGATTATTATTTAAGCACAGCTATTCACTTTAATAAAAACAATTTTGAATTGATCAATCGTTTCTTATTTAAAAGTCGTCTTTTTATATTTAAGCAAGATTTGATGAATCAAGATACAGGTCATCTAATAAACAATTTTTCACAACCGTCACATAATTACCGTTATTCGGATATCCAAAATCAATTATCACTGTCTTACAACATTAACAACCTAATTTTGCATTCAAAATTTACTTTGGGACGTATTTTAAATATCGATCCGTTTCAAACAGTTGTTAATAATTATTATGTAAATTTCAAAGCAGGCATTAATTACCGAAATGAAAGTGATTTTGATACCGGTATCAGTTTTGACAGCCATTTGCGAGATTATTCCTTACTAAAACAAATAATGATTAGCAGGATTGTTGATTATGACTTAGTTCAAATTCCAAAACCTAATAATCCAATGACACGAGAACGTCTGATAGAATTTAGTTTAGACAAAAGTTTTTCATTATTTGATTTTACATTAGCAATTCTTAACGGTAAATCAATCAATCGATATGAATTGACCGCTTCGGAAGCTTTTTTTACTTTGCAACAACCGGGTATTTCGGAAACTTCTTATAACCTGATTTCAACAGCTTTTAAAAAGAAAATAGGGGATATCAAACTTATTCTTGAACCGGAACAAATTTATCACATGACTTATAATAAAACAGACAAGTTGCATGTTTCAAAATCTAATATTTTGTTATTAGGGCTAACAATTAATTACTTACCGGTAAAAAAACCTTTGAATTTCAAATTGTACCCAAAAATTACGCATTTTGAGTTTACAAATGATTTGACTTCAACAATCAAGTATCAAAATATGTTTTCAACAGAGACTGAAATTTCATATCAAATTATCCCTAAAAAACTTAATCTGAATTCCGGATTTCGGTATGTTGTTTTTAATGGATTGTCAAAAGCAAACTATTATAATATTGACATAGGTTTGAAAGGAAAATTTAAGAAGTTTTTTTGGAAATTACAGGTTTCAAATCTCACCAATGACCAAGTTTTTTATACCCAAATTGATACCCCCTTGTATTTACTGGTAAATAAACATCAAATTTTTGCACGGAATATCATTTTTTCTTTGAGCTATGTGTTTTAAAAAATATTAAATTATAAAGTTTGTATTATCTTTATTTTTTTATCAAAATCCCATTCTTATGAAATATTTTGCTATTATTTTTTAGTGTTTTTAGAGTTTTATAGTTTTTCCAACTTTCTGTAAAACAATTAGTTAGTTTAAAATATGTTGATAATTAATTGGTTTTATTGACAAAAATTTAAAAATATTTTTAAATTAATTTGGTTTGTTTTTTTTTGACTTATATTTGTTGTCATAACAAGCAAAATAACTTGCTTATGCGTTAGTCAACAAATTTTAAATCAAAAAGGAACATCACCTTGACGTCTGGAAACTTCTGGTGACTTTCCCTGAGTAAGTTAAACCATGTTTAATGACACAAAGTTACACATTTTTAGTAAAACATGGTTTGAAGTGCGTAACTTCTTATGATGAGGGAAGTGAAATGGCTCGTCAAAAAAATAATGTTTAATTAAAAATTATTGAATTATGAAAAAATTAACCTTTATTTTTGTTTTAACATTTTTAGGTGGATTACTGTATAATTGTCAAAAAGGTGATAATGGTTCAAATTTTACTAACCTTAATCAAATTGATTCCCTTAGAACACTTAATGAACCTACATTAATAGGAGATGAAATCTTTTTACCTCAGGGGACAAAATGGCATTTTACTAATAATTCGCATAGTGAAGTGGCATTTAATCTTCCAGATGGTTTTGCTTTTCTCTTATATGACGAATTAAGTGATAAAATTAAAATAGCTCCCTCTGGAGGTGGATATTCTTGTACTTGTTCAGAAGGAGGTAGTTGTACTGTTTTTTGGAATAAAGATCTTGGTTATGGGTGTTTGCATAGCTCTTGTACCGGATCTTGTACAGGTGAAAGAACCAAAAAGCAATCAAATTTTATTATTGAGGGGGTATTATATACAAAAAATAATATAATTGATATAAACAAACCAAAATTTACAGCGAGTTTATCTAAAAAAGGTAAAGAATTATTTTTTAATGCCAAAAAAGTAAAAAATGAAATCAAAAGAACTTATGATTTTGTTTATAAAAATGTTAAAAAGCCAAATTTTTCAGATAATAATATTTTAAGTAAAATAAATGACATTGATCATACCTTAATAAAAACTTATCTATATGGTTTTGAAATAGCTTTGTTGGTTCCCAATGACAAAAATCTTGATAAATTAATGCCAAATGTTAAGAAAATAGCACCTTCAGAGGCACCAACTAGTTGTGGTTGCAGTAGTGGTGAATCATCAGGTGAGTGTAAACTTAAAAGTAAGAGGATCTTTGGTTATAAAGCATATTATTGCAATGGTTGTACTACTTGCACAATGCAATAGTTTTGTTTTTTAAGAATTTTAAGTGTTCTTAAAAACTTCTATCATCAAATATTTTGAAATAAAGAAATATATGTTTATTAAATAAGGATTATATTAAGCTATAGTTAAAAGGATATTATGTTTCAAAAGTTACTCCTTAATTAATATAAACTTATATGTTTTATATACAAATCAATATAATAATCTGAAACGAAGTAATTTGGTTCCCTTGGCGATTTTGTTTTTGTTATCATGGCCTGCTTATTTCTGTTCTATAAAAACAATACTTCTTTACATATAAAAAAATATCGTTAAGATTGCTACATGATTCCGCCCTCAAGGCGGAATTGTATCGAAGTGAGGCCACTGAGTGATTCCACCCCTCAAGGCGGAATTGTACCGAAGTGCCGGTTTTTTTAAACAACAACCTTTTGTTAAATATTTATTTCAATATTCTATTTCTATTTGTAAATATTATTTGTGATTTATTGCTTTATAATAGTATATTATTTCAATTTTAACAAATTATGAAAAAAAATACATATGGGGAAATTTGGTGAGAAATGCATATTTTATCCGATTCAATATTGATTATGTGCAAAAAAAAAACACAAAAAATTTTTTTTTTATAAATTATTGTTTTATATTTGGTCTATCAAAAAAAATAAAACGACTATGAGATAGTTTAATAGAGGTAAAACAAAAAAGGAACATCACCTTGCAAGCTGGAAACTTTTGGTGACGTTCCCTACGAAAGTTAAACCATGTTTAACATAGCAAAAATACACATTTTTAGTTAAACATGGTTTATAGCCCCAAACTTCTTTGATGAGGGAAGTGAAAGGTCTCATCAAAAAAAATCAAGTTTAATTAAAAATTATAGAATTATGAAAAAATTAGTTTTAATTTTAATATTAGCTTTTGGTTTTGTTAGTTTAGGCAATGCTAAACAAGAAAGTAAAGTCCCCCAATCTATAAATAAATATTACTATATAGATCCTGTTTGTTGGGAAATTGCCGATGCTATTGAAGCCGTGCATTGTGGTTATGTTGGGTGTGATGACAGATATTGGGTCCAAGTTTATCTTCTTTGTGTAAATGTTAATTAATTAATTAATTTTTTTTAATATTTAACAAATGAAACAGATAATTTTATTTTTTTTCTTTACAAGTCAGTTGGTATTAGCACAACAAAGCGCCATTGTAGAATATGAATATCTCTACAACCCTAATTTGGATAATAAACCCACTAATGAAATCATGCAGAGAGCAGCTTCAATTAATGATAAAGCAGCCGAATATGCACAACAACACCGTTATATTTTAAAGTTTAATCCTAACGAAAGTTACTACTACATAGATGCCGGTATGAAACCGAACGATTTAGAAGACCCTATGGCTTATCATTTGTCAAAAATGATGTTAGGGCATGGAATTTTTTACCAAAATGCCCCAAAACATTATACATTGAATCAGGATGAAAGTTTGCACCAATTATATTTAATCAAAGATACCATACAAAATGATTGGACGATATCGTATGAAAAGAAAATGATTGGTGGGTTTAAATGTTATAAAGCAACCAAAAAATGTCCCTGTGGGCAAGACATTGTCGCTTGGTTTACCCCGGAAATACCGGTGCTTTTTGGTCCGGCAGGTTACAGTGGTACCCCCGGATTGATTTTACAATTAACCTTCTTTAAACATACTTTAAGGGTAAAAAAAATAAAATTTTTCAAAAAACCAATCCCTATTACCCCCCCAAATAAAGGAAAACCAATAACTAAAACAGAATTTAAAAATTTTATGAGAAAAAAACGCCTTGAATTGATAATGCAGAATAGAAATAGACATTAATCACTTATTATTTTGAAAATAGCCGTTTTCGTCTCGTTATTGTGGTTTGTACCCCTAATTTTTGCCCAAGAAATTGTAGTACAGGGAGTAGTTACCAATTCATTACAACGGCCTTTGCCTTATGCTAATATAATGGCCGAGGTCATTAGGCAACAAAAAAATCCGGTATTTACCATGACAGATGAAAACGGTCAATACAAACTCCGGTTATTAAAAAAATATCCTTACCAAATAACCGTGGCATATATGGGCTACAAAGAGGTACAATTCAAAATTGACAGCTTATCTTCCGGATTGGTAAAGAATATTGTTTTAAAACCCTCAGACAATCAACTAAACGAGGTAGTTATCAATGCTGATATACCTGTAAAAGTCAGTCAAGATACTATTACCTACAAAACCGACCGGTTTAAAACCGGCGAAGAGCGCAAACTTAAAGACGTACTCAAAAAACTGCCCGGCATGGAAGTGGATAAAAACGGCTCCGTCAGTGTGATGGGTAAAAAAGTCAGTAAGGTATTGGTTGAAGGCAAGCCGTTTTTCGGGGGTGGCACACGCTTGGCAGTCGATAATATTCCGGCTGATGCCGTTGATAAGGTTGTCGCTATAGATGACTATACTAGTGTCAGCTTTATGAAAGGCTTAACCGACGAGCAAAAAATGATTATCAACATTAAGCTCAAACAGGGTAAAAAACATTTTGTATTTGGTGATATAGAAGCCGGTGGCGGAAATAACCGGCGTTACCTTGTTAAAATCAATCTATTTTATTACAGCCCGAAAACCAATTTGAGTTTTATCGGAAATCTCAACAATACCGGCGAAGCCCCGATGAATTTCTCGGATTTTATGCGCTTTGAAGGTGGTATTGCCGATTTGGGCAAACTCAAATCATCTTTTCAAAATTTCCGGTGGATCATGAAAATGATTGGCGGCGAGCATTTCCTGCAAAAACAAAATAAATTTGGTGCCCTGCAATGGCAACAAGATTTCGGTAAAAAAATAGAATTTAGTACCTATGCCATTTTTCTCAATCAAAAAATAAGCACGCAACAAAATGATATCAACCGGTATTTAGGTGTACAAACTTTGACAGAAAACCGTCAAACTACCCAAAATCAACAAGATATAAACGGATTGGCAAAATGGCATTTCCGGTATAAAGCCAGCATTTTTAATTATTTTGATATGGAAATGTCCGGTAACATCAAAGATGCTTACTTTAATAGCCGAAAACAATCGATATTCGGGCAAGAACAACAAAATATTATTGAAAATCAACAAGATAAATCTTATCATTGGACAAATAATTTGGCTTGGCACCGAAAATTTAACCGGAAAAACACGCTTCGTTTTTTGCAAAATATCTCCATTGATAAAAATACACCTATTGATTTTTGGCAAACCAATCAACCGGTTTTATCACATATATTTGCTTTGCAACCGGCAAGCGTTTATAACATTGCACAAAATAAACGAAAGAACAGTAAAGCATGGAATATAGAGCTGAAACATTATTGGCTGCTCAACAGCAATCATCATCTTTATACAAGTTTGGGCAATCATCTGCTCTATCAAGATTTTTATACGCGTAGTTATCAAAGTTTAGACAATAACACCAATTACAATTTAAGTGCTTCGGGATTTCATAATGACTTAAACTTGCATTTAAATGACTTGTTTGGGGGCATACAATACAAAATAAGATTTAACGGGTTTGTGGTCAAAGCCGGTTTATTTGCACATCGTTATTCGTGGCAATTTGAAGATGATTTTCAAAAATTTAAGGTCGATGAAGCACTGTTACCGGAATTTTCCATTCGTAAAAAAATCGGGTTAAAACAAAAAATAAATTTCACATACCGTTTAAAAGCCAATATTCCGGAAGTGTCTAAATATCTGAAATACTATTATTTAACCGAATTTAATACTGTAGCCAAAGGCAATCCGGAATTAGATTATGAACAAGCGCATCATTTTAATCTGTCATTCTCGCATTTTAGTTTGGCTAATAATCTGAATTATTACTTACGGTTACAATATCAATATAAACCGGAAAGCATCAAAAACAAAATTACGTATGCCGGCATTGACTATTATCAAAGCCCTGTTTTAGTCCATTTTCCCGACCAATCTTCCAATGCTGTTTTCTATATCAAAAAAAGTTTTAAACGATTTTATATCAGTATTAAGCCGGATTGGCATGAAAGCCGGTATCATCAAAATATTCAAAATCAATGGGAAACTATTCAAAATATTACTCAAAATTATCAAATTAATACCGGAACATATTTTCAAAAATACCCGAATATCAATTTGGGTTTAATCCTACAGATAAATCAACATTTTATGAACGGACAAAATCATCGATATATACAAAATATCCCATCAGTAAATTTGACATATGATTATAAAAATCTTAATTTTAAAACGGATTATCAATATGTCTATACTAAAGATTTGTCCGTTAATCGAAGTGGCTACCATATCGCCGGTTTTAGCTTAATTTACCAAAAAGACAACAGTCCTTGGGGAGTGGAGTTGCAAGGACAAAATTTGTTTGACAATCGGGTTATCAAATCATATCAACAATCGGACTTTATCATTTCTGACACGGCTATTTTGGTTCAACCGCGAATTGTGATGTTGAAAATACTTTATAAAATATAATAGTAGTTTTAATTTCAATAAAGCGCTCAAAGATAATTGTAATAGCATAAAGGAAAGGCGAGATTTATAAATTAAAAATTGATTTTAAGCGATTAATTAAAAAATAAACGATTTAACTCATGGTGTATTTAGCCTATTTTGTTTTTAAAACATTATAGGTCTTAGTTGATATTTTTCTAAGGCTCTTTTTCTTATTTTTGCCTTAAAAACTATTAAATGGCACAACTCAAATCTTATGCCAAGTTACATTTTATTATATTCATTTGGGGGTTTACGGCAGTTTTAGGAGCGCTCATTCATCTCGACTATTTATCCTTAACCTGGTACCGTATGGGCTTAGCCTCATTATTTTTAGGTTTATATATTTTAAGCCATCGACAAGAGCGCCGTCAAATTTTTCAATGGCGCCCCGAACAGCAATTACGTTATATTTTGGGCGGTGTCATTATAGCATTGCATTGGTTGGCTTTTTTTTATGCCATTAAAGTTTCAAATGTCTCCATTACATTGGTAACTTTGTCCAGCGGCGCTTTTTTTACCTCAATTCTGGAACCGCTTTTGTTTAAACGTAAAATTTATTGGTATGAAATGGTGCTGGGTATTTTAATATTAGGTGGATTTTTTGTTTTGCTCAAAATTGAAAAAATAGATTTTACCGGCGTATATTTTGCCTTGATTGCTGCATTTTTGTCGGGTTTATTTTCTGTGATAAATGGCTTATTTATTAGGCAGCAATCCGGAATACAATTATCTTTTTTTCAACTTTTTTACGGTTTTTTGTTTTTAACTTTAGTTTTATTGGGCAAAGGAAACTTGTGGCAGTTACCATACCCTTCATTAACCGACTGGCTGTATTTAGTTATTTTGGCCAGTATTTGTACGGCATATGCCTTCACGCAATCTATCAGTTTAATGAAATATTTGAGCCCCTTTACGGTAATGTTATCTATTAATTTAGAGCCCGTTTACGGTATTATATTAGCGGTCATTATATTGGGCGATAAAGAAAAGATGTCACCGGGTTTTTATTTAGGTGCTCTTATTATACTGATAATCATCATTTTAAATAGTATCATAAAATATAAATTTCAAAAAAAAACAGATAAAATGTTAATTTAATAGCGTGATTTGTGATATTTTTTTACTTTTACACAATTAATCATTTCCGGCAAAAACCGGACATACAAATAAACAACTATGGAATATTTGGATTTTGAAAAACCCATTGAAGAGTTGGAGAACAACCTAAAAAAATGTTACGAAATCGCCGAAGAAACAGGAATAGATGCAGGTTGTAAAAAAATAGAAAAACAAATAGAAAAGAAACAAAAAGAAATTTTTAAAAATTTAACCCCTTGGCAAAGGGTGCAATTATCCCGCCATCCCGACCGGCCTTTTACCCTTGATTATATCAAAGCTTTAGCCGGTGATACCTTTTTAGAATTGCATGGCGACCGTAATTTTGCCGACGATAAAGCCATGATTGGTGGTTTAGGCAAAATCGGTAATCAAAGTTATATGTTTATCGGGATGCAAAAAGGACGTAATACCAAAGAACGCAAATACCGTAATTTTGGTATGGCCAATCCCGAAGGTTACCGCAAAGCCTTACGCTTAATGAAAATGGCTGAGAAATTCGGTATCCCGGTGGTCACTTTAATTGATACGCCGGGGGCTTATCCGGGGATCGAAGCCGAAGAACGGGGACAAGGTGAGGCGATTGCCCGTAACATTATGGAAATGACAAAATTAGAAACACCTATAATTACCATTATCATTGGCGAAGGGGCTTCAGGTGGGGCCTTGGGCATAGGTGTGGGCGACCGTGTTTATATGCTCGAAAATACGTGGTATTCTGTTATTTCGCCCGAATCTTGCTCCTCTATTTTGTGGCGCAGTTGGGAATATAAAGAACAAGCTGCCAATGCCCTTAAACTAACCGCACCTGATATGCTTAAACTTGGCTTAATTGATGAAATTATTCCCGAACCGGTGGGTGGTGCACATCGTAAGCCTGAAGAAACCTTTCAAACTGTTGCTGACAAAATTGTTAAAACTTATAATGAATTAAAAGATATCCCCAAAGATGATTTAGTGCAGCAACGTATGGACAAATATGCCAAAATGGGAGAATACACTGAAAAATAAGAAAATGAATTTAAAAAAGAAATTATTAACCTTAGACATCATTGTCTTACTGGCTATAGCTGTTTTTTCGCTTATTATAAACGAGCTAAATTTGCAAAAAGAAGCAGTTAAATTTTGTATACCAATTATGCTAACAGTGTATTATATTGGCCGGTATTTGCCATTACACCTGATTAAAAAAGAATTAAAAAAATAAATTACAGGGTATGCTATGCATACCTTTTTTTATAATCCTTATGGAACTCAAAATATTATTACTATGAAAAAAAATATGAATGAACAAATAGCCCAATTGGAACCCCAAGAAATTTGGGAAAATTTTGTGGCTTTAAACGCAGTCCCGCGTCCCTCTAAAAAGGAAGAAAAAGTCCGCCAATTTATGTTGGACTTTGGTAAGAAACTGGGGTTGGAAACTTTTGAAGATAAAATTGGCAACGTCATTATTAAAAAACCGGCAACACCTGGCATGGAAAATCGTAAAACCGTAGCGCTGCAATCGCATTTGGATATGGTGCCGCAAAAAAATAAAGGAACGGATCATGATTTTGAAAAAGATGGCATAGATATGATGATTGAAGATGGTTGGGTGACTGCTGATGGAACCACTTTGGGTGCTGACAATGGTATTGGCGTGGCAGCCATCATGGGGTTATTGGCCTCTAAAAATATTCCGCATCCACCACTCGAAGCACTTTTTACTATCGATGAAGAAACCGGCATGACCGGTGCACAGCATTTGGACGATGGTGTTTTAAATGCCGAAATTATGCTTAATCTCGATACTGAAGAGGATGATGAATTAGACATAGGTTGTGCCGGCGGAATTGACATTACTGCCAAAGGCCAATACCAAGAACAACCGGCGCAAAAAGGAAAAGCTTACAAAATAAAAGTCAAAGGTTTGACCGGTGGGCATTCCGGGATGGATATTCATTTGTATCGCGGTAACGCCAATAAAATTTTAAATCGTCTGTTGTATAAAGGCGCCCAAAAAGGATTGCAAGTAAGTGAGGTGCATGGAGGTGGATTACGAAATGCAATTCCGCGCGAAGCCGAAGCAGTAGTGGTTTTACCTGAGGGCAAAGAAGAAGAAATTTTAAAAGATTTACAAACTCTGGCCGATACTATTATTATTGAACAAAAAAAACAAGATCCTGATTTAACATTCATTTTTGAAGAGGTTGAGCGGCCGGAAAAAGTTATGACACAAGCTGACCAAGACAGGTTGATTAAAGCAGTTTATGGTGCACATAATGGCGTTTACCGTATGAGTCCGGATATGGATGATTTGGTAGAAACTTCTAATAATGTGGCCAGTGTTAATGCTGCGTCAGGTCAAATGCAAATTGATAATTTAACACGTTCTAGTGTTGAAAGTATCAAAGCGGATTTGTCAAATGCTTTAAAAAGTGTTTTCGAATTAGCTGGTATGCAAGTAGAACTGACCGGTTCTTATCCCGGATGGAAACCAAATCCGGATGCAAAGATTCTGTCTGTTATGACTGATTTATACGAAAAAATGTATCATCAAAAACCGAAAGTAGTGGCTTGTCATGCCGGATTAGAGTGTGGTATTATTAAATCACATTATCCCAATATGGAGATGATTTCTTTTGGTCCGACTATACAAGGAGCTCATTCGCCTGATGAGCGGGTTAATATCGAATCCGTACAAAAATTCTGGGAATATTTAAAAGAAACTTTGAAAAATATACCTGTAAAAGAATAATTAATAATTGAAAGGCAAGATGAAAAAATGATGCCTTTTGGGTATTTAGTACGGAGCAAAGAGTTAAAAGAAAAAATACGGATAGTAAGGGAAAAGGATTAATTTGAAGTAGAAATCAAGGACAGTAGCAATGCCGAACAAATAAACTACTGTCATTTGGAAGGAGGAACGACTGGGAAATCTTTATTAATTAAGAACAGAATTGAACAATTATAATTTTTTATCACCTTGTTAATTCTTCATTTCCTCAATTCAAAAGTAGTATTAAAAGGACACTACGTTTCCCCAATATAATCGGGATGCATCCAAGTTACAGTATCAACTAACCAAATTAACAAATAACCAGTTAACCTATGAAAGAAGACAAACAAATTTTCGATTTAATACAAGAAGAAAAAAAACGCCAAACTAATGGTTTGGAACTTATTGCTTCAGAAAATTATGTAAGCGATGAAGTTTTAAATGCGTTAGGTTCTGTTTTGACAAATAAATATGCCGAAGGCTATCCGGGAAAGCGCTATTATGGTGGTTGTGAAGTAGTCGATAAAATAGAGCAATTAGCCATTGACCGGGCCAAAGAACTTTTTGGTGCCGAATATGCCAACGTGCAACCACATTCCGGTTCGCAAGCTAATCAGGCTGTATATTTTGCCGTTTTAAACCCCGGCGATACCATGATGGGATTTGATTTGGCTCACGGTGGACATTTAACTCATGGCTCTCCGGTCAATTTTTCGGGCAAACTCTACAATGTTGTTTCCTATGGCGTAGATCCTGAAACAGGCCGTATAGATTATGACAAAATGCGTGAAACAGCATTAAAACATAAGCCAAAACTGATTGTAGCGGGAGCTTCATCTTATTCGCGTGATATGGATTTTGCCAAATTTAGAGAAGTTGCTGATGAAGTCGGCGCTTTATTAATGGCTGATATTTCACATCCCAGCGGTTTGATAGCCAAAGGCGTTTTAACAGATCCCATGCCTTATGCGCATATTGTTACTACCACCACCCACAAAACCTTGCGTGGTCCCAGAGGTGGTTTAATCTTGATGGGAAAAGATTTTGAAAACCCGATGGGCTTAAAAACGCCTAAAGGTAAAACCCGATTGATGTCGGCCGTTTTAAATTCAGCCGTTTTTCCGGGCTTGCAAGGAGGACCGTTAGAACATGTAATCGCCGGTAAAGCAGTGGCTTTTAATGAAGCCTTACAAGACGACTATATGGCTTATATTTTACAAGTCCGAAAAAATGCCAAGGCATTGGCTAAAGCTTTAGTTGATCGTGATTTTAATATTATTTCGGGTGGTACTGATAATCATATGATGCTCATTGACTTAAGAAATAAAGGCGTGACCGGTAAAGCCGCCGAAAAAGCTTTGGTAGAAGCGCATATTACGGTAAATAAAAATATGGTACCTTTTGACGATCAATCGCCTTTTGTCACATCAGGTATTCGTATTGGCACGCCGGCTGTCACAACGCGTGGCTTAGTCGAAAGTGATATGGAACGCATCGCTTTTTATATTGACAACGTGTTAACCAATATTGATAATGACGTGATTATTCATGAAGTGCGTAATGAAATAGCCGGATGGATGTCAAAATATCCTTTATTTGCAAAATAATTTTGTTATTAAAGAAATTTTAGTAATTTTGATAAGAATTTTTAACTTTAAAAGATAATATTATGAGCAAATTTGACGAAGTTGTAGCAAAAGCTGCAGAACAATTAAAAAAGGTTGGCGTTTCAGCTGATGAAACCTTATTGAGAGCCGTGGCTAAATCCCAAGGGCCATCAATCTATTTAAAAGATGCCTCTTTGGTATCTTGTGGCGATGATGCTGAGCTTAAAAGAGTGGAGGATAATTTCATCGTAAAAAAATTAGGGGTAACTGATAAGATTGCTATTAAGAATGCCTTAGAGGGTGCCTGTAGTAAATTTAAAGACATTCGTCAAAAAATGCGTGTGGCATTTTATTACGTGTTAGTAAAAGATTTGAAAAAAGAATCTGTATTTAAATAAATGAAAGAAATAGTTATTTGAAAAGTCCGGAATTTCCGGGCTTTTTTATTTTTAAAAGCCTTATGTATAAGTGGTTTAATTAATTTAAGTCACACTGTTTTAATTCATAAATATTCCTTACTTTTGCCCTGTAATTTAAAATGTAGTATAATGCAAATTGAAAAAAAAGATTTAGATAACTTATCTTCACAACTTACTATTAAAATCGATGAACAAGATTATGCCGATAAAGTTGAAAAAAAGTTAAAAGAATATAGAAAAAACATGGAAATGCCTGGCTTTCGCAAAGGTAAAGTACCCATGAATTTAATCAAACAAAAATATGAACGCGCTTTGATTGCCGATGAGGTTAACAACCAAATGCAAGAAGCAATTAATAACTATTTACAAGAAAACAAAATAGCCATTTTGGGCTATCCTATTCCGTCTAAAGATCAAAAAGAAATCGATTGGGCGACAGCCAACGAATTCGAATTTAACTATGATTTGGGTTTAGCGCCCGAAGTAGATGTCGATTTGTCAAAATTGGAAGGAATTACTGACTATAAGATTACGGCCGATGATAAAATGATTGATGAAGAAGTAAAAAAAATACAACAACAATATGGCAGTTTTTCCGATTTGGATGAGGTAAAACAAGATAGTTATGTATTAGGAACCTTTACGAACGAAGAAGAAAATATTAATAGCCAAACCACGGTTAATATGGCCGATTTGACCGATGAAGCACAAAAAGCATTAATCGGGAAGAAAAAAGGTGATGTTGTTACTTTAAACAGTGCAAATCTGTATAAGGATGCCCATACAATGATGCATGCTTTAAATATTGATCATGATAAAGTACACGAGCTAAATATCCCTTTAAAATTTGAAGTTAATGGTGTTTTTGAATTGAAACCCGCCGAAATTAACAAAGAATTATTAGATAAAGTTTTTGGAGAAGGGAAAATTGAAGATGAAGCAGGACTTCGTCAATTTATCAAAGAAGATATTGAAAAACAACTGGAGCAAACTTCAGATAATCAGTTATTAAACGATGTAACCGATCAATTAATTAAAAATACGAAGGTAGAATTGCCTAAAGATTTTTTAATCCGATGGATTGAAGTAGATTCTCAAGGGCAAATCAAAGGAGAGAAAGCAGAAGAAGAGTATCAAAAAGCAGAAAAAGGTTTAAAATACCAATTAATAGAAGAAGCTATAGCCAAAAAATATGGTATTAAAGTAACTTATGACGATTTGCTGAATTTGGTAAAAGACCTTCTAAAATTGCAAATGTTGCAATATGGTCAGCCTTTGCCAGACGAAGCACAAATTAATGAAATTGCAGCCAATGTGTTGAAAAATGAAGAAGAAGTCAAACGGCTTTCTGACCAAATTATCAAGAAAAAATTAGTCAAGCTTTACAAAGAACAGTTGCCCTTAGAAAAAAAGGAAATCGGTTATAATGACTATTTGGATTTGAATAAAGCATAATAATATTTTTTACACCAACTGAAAATAAGTCCTGTTTATGGCAAATTATTTTAGAACGTGTATAAAAAACAAAAAATTATTTCAGTATGAATAAATTAGGAAAAGATTTCAGAAAATTTGCCCAAGATAAAAAAAGGATTAGCAGCCTGACGCTTGATGCATTTGAAAACAGTATGACGCCTTACATTATTGAAGAACGTCAACTTAATGTAGCTCAAATGGATGTTTTTTCACGATTAATGATGGACCGCATCATTTTTTTGGGAACAGCTATTGATGACCATGTGGCTAATATTTTACAAGCGCAACTTTTGTTTTTAGAAAGCTTGGATGCCAATAAAGATATTCAAATATATATTAATTCGCCCGGTGGTGGGGTTTATGCCGGTTTAGGCATATATGATACCATGCAATACATTCGCCCCGATGTGGCAACTATTTGTACAGGTTTGGCGGCTTCAATGGGCGCTGTATTATTAGCAGCCGGACAAAAAGGGAAACGGGCAGCCTTGCCACATGCCCGTGTTATGATTCATCAACCCTTAGGTGGTGTGCAAGGACAAGCCTCGGATATTGAAATTACTGCACGAGAAATTTTACGTTTAAAAGATGAATTGTATGAAATTTTAGCCAACCACACCGGCCAAAGTATGAAAAAGATTGAAGAAGATGCCGATCGTGATTATTGGATGCGTGCCGACGAAGCCAAAGAATACGGCTTAATTGATGAGGTACTGGTCAGAAAAAAATAAATAAACTAAATGAAAGAAAATAAACATTGTTCCTTTTGCGGCAGACCTGAATCATCGGTCGAAATACTGATTTCGGGGGTAGAAGGTTATATCTGTGAAGATTGTGCCCGACAAGCTTACGAAATAACCAAAGCCGAATTGGCTAAACAATATGGAAATGAATTTGTAGCAAGTATTGATGAATTAAAAAAACCCAAAGAAATTTTTGATTATCTCAATCAATATGTCATAGGTCAGGATGAAGCTAAAAAAACATTGGCAGTCGCTGTTTATAATCATTACAAACGCTTGTTGCAGAAAGATGAAGCTGATGATGTAGAAATAGAAAAGAGTAATGTCATTATGATTGGCGAAACCGGTACCGGCAAAACACTCATGGCCCGCACCATAGCCAAAATGTTAGATGTGCCATTTGCGATAGTCGATGCAACAGTTCTGACACAAGCCGGTTATGTTGGCGAAGATGTTGAAACTATTTTGACACGTTTGTTGCAAGCGGCAGATTATGATGTGGCCAAAGCCGAACGCGGCATTGTTTTTATCGACGAAATTGACAAAATTGCTCGAAAAGGCGACAATCCTTCCATCACCCGTGATGTATCGGGGGAAGGCGTTCAGCAAGCTTTGCTAAAACTTTTGGAAGGAACGGTTGTTAATGTGCCGCCACAAGGGGGGCGTAAGCATCCAAATCAGGAATTTATCAAAGTTAATACCCAAAATATTTTGTTTATAGCCGGTGGAGCATTTGCCGGGATAGATAAAATAATCAGCAAGCGTATTAATATGAAACCTTTGGGATATCAAGCGCAGAAACAAGACCATATCGATGAAGAAAACATTTTACGCTATGTTATCCCAACCGATTTGCGAAAATTTGGTCTTATTCCCGAAATTATTGGCCGTTTGCCGGTACTGACTTATCTAAACAGTTTAGATAAAGAGACTTTGAAACGCATTTTAACTGAACCTAAAAACGCTTTGATTAAACAATATAAAAAGCTTTTTGCGATGGATGGCATTACTTTAGTGGTTAAAGATGAAGCTTTAGATTATATTGTTGATAAAGCTATTGAATACAAATTAGGTGCACGTGGTTTACGGTCGTTGGTAGAGGCAACCCTTAAAGAAGATATGTTTTTACTGCCGGGAAGTAAACGCAAAAGATTAGTCGTTGATAAGAAATATGCCGAACAAAAATTATCTCAAACTTTGATAGATAAAATAAAGAAAGCATCCTAAATGTTTTCAGTCATGATTTTAAAGCCCACAGTTACACAGCTGTGGGCATTTTTATTGATTATGCTTTATAATTATAAGTTTTTGATGTAAATTTGTGTCTTTAAAATTAATGTAAAATGAAGATATCATATAATTGGTTAAAACAATTTATTGACATAGACTGGGATGCTGAAAAGACAGGAGAGTTGTTGACAGATTTAGGCCTGGAAGTCGAAGGAATAGAAAAATTTGAAACAATTAAAGGCGGCTTGGAAGGATTGGTGACCGGCAAAGTTTTGGAAGTTTATAAACACCCAAATGCCGATAAATTATCCATAACAAAAGTAGATTTGGGAAATGGTGAGCCGGTTCAAATTGTATGTGGTGCGCCAAATGTTGCCGAAGGGCAAATTGTTCCGGTGGCAACCATAGGAACTGTATTATATGATAAAGAAGGGAATTCTTTCAAAATAAAAAAAGGAAAAATCAGAGGAGAAGTCAGTCACGGAATGATCTGTGCCGAAGACGAAATAGGTTTAGGCGATAGCCATGAAGGGATTATGGTTTTAGATGAAAAAACAGAGATTGGTCGTCCTCTAAAAGAAGTGTTTAGTATAGAAACCGATGATGTTTTTGAAATTGGTTTAACGCCAAATAGAGCAGATGCTATGAGTCATTTGGGCGTTGCCCGAGATTTGAAAGCGGGTTTGGCTCATAAGAATATCAATACAAATTTTAATACGCCTTCGGTATCCAAATTTAATATCGACAGTAAAACACGTCCAATACAAATTGAGGTAGAAGATAAAAACAAATGTCCTCGTTATGCCGGCATTAGCATCAAAGGGGTAAAAGTGGGGCCTTCACCTGAATGGATGCAAAACCGGTTACGGGCAATTGGTTTATCGCCTATTAATAATATCGTTGATATTACAAACTATGTAATGCATGAATTAGGGCAACCCTTACATGCTTTTGATGCTGAAAAAATTCATGGTCATAAAATTATTGTCAAAACAGCTAATCCCGGTGACAAGTTAACTACTTTGGATGGTGTTGAACGAACTTTACACCCTGATGATTTGGTTATTTATAATGAAAAAGGCCCAATGGTTATTGCCGGTGTATTTGGCGGGATAGATTCAGGTATTACTGAAGATACCACAGATATTTTTATAGAAAGTGCTTATTTTGATCCGGTTACTGTTCGTAAGGCAGCCAAACGCCATGGACTCAATACAGATTCTTCGTTTAGATTTGAACGTGGTGTAGATCCCGAAATGACGGATTTCGCTTTAAAAAGAGCCGTTACTTTAATTAAAGAATATGCCGATGCCGAAATAGTAACAGATCTGATCGATATATATCCTAATAAAATTGAACCGCATAATATTTCGTTGCCTTATAATTACCTTAACACTCTTGTGGGCAATAAAATAGATAAGAACATTGTCAAAAATATTTTAGCTTCGCTCGAAATAAAAATAACTTCTGAAACAGAACATGGTCTTAATTTAGTGGTGCCGCCTTATCGCGTAGATGTAACCCGTCCGGCTGACGTGGTTGAAGAAATTCTACGGGTGTATGGCTATAATAACATTGCTTACTCTTCCAAAATAAATGCCAGTGTGGAGAAATCTGATAAGTTGGCTTCTTATAAATTGGAAAATATAGTGGCCGAACTGTTACGGAATAATGGTTTTACCGAGATTATGTCCAATTCTCTCACTACCCCCAAATATATTGAATTGTCTAATAATTTAGATGACAAAACAACCGTGGAAATTTTAAATCCTTTAAGTCAAGATTTAAGTGTTTTGCGTCAATCAATGTTATTCAGCGCTTTGGAATCTGTTGTTTATAATTTAAACAGAAAACAAAATGATTTAAAGTTTTTCGAATTTGGTAAAGTTTATCATAAGTTTGGTGATGGAAAATATGCTGAAGAAAAACATTTATCAATGGTCATAACCGGTCACAATTTGCCTGAAAATTGGATAGAGCCGGCCAAACCTACAGATTTTTACCGTATGAAAGGTATTTTGGAAGCCATTCTGAAAAGATTTGGATTTGAAAAAATTAATATTAAGCCGGGAACTAATAAAGATTTGACCGATCAAATTATTTTTGAAATTAATAATAAAAAAATTGCCGAATTAGGTTTGGTTTCACCGCGCGTTAAAAAGCATTTCGGAATTAAAAAACCGGTTTATTTTGCCGATATTTTTTGGGATAATTTAATTGAACAAATCAAAAAACAACCTAAAGTAAAATATCAGGAAATTCCCAAGTTTCCTTTAGTCCGAAGAGATTTAGCATTAGAAGTGGATAAAAAAGTCAGCTACAAAGACTTGTATGATGCGGCTTTTGATACGGAGCGTAAACTTTTGGTTGGTGTTAATCTATTCGATGTTTACGAAGGTGATAAAATTGCCGAAGGTAAAAAATCATATGCCTTAAGTTTTATTTTACAAGATAAATTTAAGACCCTTACTGACAAGCAAATAGATAAAACAATGAAGAAGATTTTGCAGGGGTTAGAAAAGAAATACAAGGTTAAATTAAGACAATAAACAAGCGGGAGAAGAAATTCTCCCTTTTTATTTAAATAAGGCTGTCCTTTTTGAGATAGCCTTTTTTTGTAAATTTTTAAAATCCCAGAATAAGCTTGGCAATTGTAAAGAAAATATAAATCCCGAATATATCATTACTGGTTGTAATAAAAGGACCGGTTGCAACAGCAGGATCTATCCCTTGTTTATGAAGAAACCAAGGAACAAAAGTGCCGATAACTGAAGCCATAATTATAACCGATACTAATGAAATGGAGACAGTGATGGCCATTTTCATGTCAAAACCGGTTAATATATGTCCCAGTAAAAATTTACCAATTAACAGGAGTATAAATGATAAAATTAAGCCGTTTAATAAACTTAAGGATATTTCTTTGAATAAACGTTTCCAAACAGAGCCTGTCAACGAACCATTGGCTAAGCCTTGTACCACAATAGCAGATGATTGTACGCCTACATTTCCTGCGGTTGCGGCAATAAGAGGGGTAAAAAAGAATAAGGTCCCATATTTATTCATAGCATTGCCAAAACCACTAAGGACAATTACGCTGACAAATCCACCGATTAAGGCTACAACCAACCAAGGTAAACGGGCACGCATTTGTTGCATTAATTTATCGTTAGCTTCGACATCTTCAGAGATACCGGCAGCCATTTGATAATCTTTTTCAGCTTCCTCTTTAATATAATCGACTACATCATCGATGGTAATTTGACCAACCAAAGTACCCAATTCGTCCACAACGGGTATAACAAATAAATCATACTTTTGCATCACCCGGGCTACTTCATCAGCTGAATCATTGACATTGACAAAATGAATATTGTCATTATAAACATTTTTAATGGGTGTTTTAGTAGAGGTAGTTAAAAGTTTTTTTAGGGACAACCGGCCTTTTAAACGATCGTCATCATCTACCACATAAATCGTATGGACTTTTTCCATTTCCTCAGCTTGTTTGCGCATTTCGGCAACGCTACGTAATACATTCCAATTTTCATTGACTTTAATATATTCTTTACCCATTAAGCCACCGGCAGTGTCCTCGTCATATCGCAACAGCTCCACTATATCCTTAGCATGATCTTTATCGTCAATATGAGAAATTACTTCTACTTTTTTATCTTCCGGTAGTTCAGCAATGATATCCGCTGCATCATCTGTTTCGAGTTCTTCTATTTCCTCAGCTATTTCTTTGGCAGATAGTTTTCTTAATATGCGTTCTTTCAGATCGTCATCGAGTTCAGCAATAATATCGGCCGTTACATCGCTATCGAGTAACCTAATGACATATAATGCTTCATCAAAATCCAGTTGGTCTAATATGTCGGCCAAATCTGCGGCATGTAAGCCGTCTAACAATTGAACAATTTTGGCATTGTTTTTTTGTTCAATATACTTTTGAAGTTTTTCAATCAGGTTGTTGTGTACTTTTTGCATCATTTTTTATCATTTGGGCCAATTCAACAAATTCTTGGGGCGAAAGTTGTTCAGGTCTTTTTGCAAAGATACGCGCTTGTTTTAAATTTTCACTTAAATTAAATGATTTTAAACTGTTTCGAAGCGTTTTTCTTCGTTGATTAAAAGCTGTTTTGACAATTTTTTTTAAATATTGATAATCAACAGGCGGGAATTTCTCTTTTCGAATTAAACGAATGACACCTGATTTTACTTTTGGTGGGGGATTGAAGACTTGTTCATTAACGGTAAACAAGTATTCGGTATGGTAATAAATTTGTGTTAAAACGGATAAGATCCCATAGGTTTTGTTGCCATGTTTTGCAGTTATGCGTTCGGATACTTCCTTTTGAAACATACCGGTGAATACCGGAACTGTTTCTTTCTGTTCCAATGTTTTAAAGACAATTTGTGTCGAAATGTTGTAAGGAAAATTACCGGTAATGGCTATTTGTTTGCCGGGAAATAATTTAGACAAATCGAGTTTTAAAAAATCACCTTCTATAATTTGATTTTCTAACTTCGGAAAGTTTTTTTTCAAATATTTGACTGATTCGCTATCAATTTCAACAACAAAGACCGGTTTATGGTATTCTTCTAATAAAAATTGGGTCATAACACCCATGCCCGGTCCAATTTCTAAAATGAGGTCATAGTCTTTGGTTTGAATGGTTTGGGCTATTTTACGGGCAATATTTTTGTCTGTTAAAAAATGTTGTCCTAAATGTTTTTTTGGTTTTACAGTATGCATAAAATGTAACCGGCGCTTTTAAGCAAACCGGCATAAGTTATTTTAAAATTATTTTTTTGACTATTTGATGAATGCCATTTTTAATTTGAATAAGGTATAAGCCTTTTTGGTAAGGATTCAAATCAATGATGTTTTCAAAATTTCGATTGACATGATATGTTTTTTGCCATATTAATCGACCGCTTATATCCCAGAGACTAATAGCAACAGCTTGGCCCGGAGTGGTCAAATCAAAAGAAACATGCAATTTGTTTTTGACCGGATTAGGATAAAGTCGCAAATTGGTAAAATAGTTACCTGCAATATGATTACTGCCCGATAAGCTGAACTTTCCTTTGGCAAGATCAAAGAAATAATTGTTGTGTCCTTTTACCATTAAACGTCCTAAACCGGTTGTTATATTATCGGGTACCGTAAATTGGGTACTCCCGGTATTAGGGACGTTTTGCGCCAATATATAGGGGAAGGTGACACCATTGTCGGCTGAAAATAAAATATCGACAGATGTGCAATTAACTTGATTAGCATCAGTGCCTGCCACATCCCAAGTGACTGTTTTGGTGGTGTTTTCTTGCCAAATTTCATCATTGGCTAAATTAGTAATTCTAAAAGGACCTGCATTTGGGTCAATGTTAAAACTCAATTGCGCAAAGGGCGTTTGACCACTGCCGGGGTGATTGTCCCTAACTGTCAAAGCAAATGATAAAGACCGCCCGACACCTGGTAAAACTTCCCAAGTATTTTTGTATGTTCCACTTATAATATTGGCTATTATGGGGAAATAACGGGTTGGTAAGGTTGTGGGCGAATAAGACCTGAACTCAGGTCCACCGGTATGCGTAGCGTCAGGAACCCATGAATTGGCCGAACTGTCCGGAACCGGATCAATTTGTTCCCAAGTGTACGTCATAGCATCTCCCTCCGCATCTTGGGCTGTCGCTGTGAGCATAAAAGGTGTATTTTCTGGTATGTAAATAGTGCCATAATTAACCAAATTAATGACCGGAGCATTGTTCCCTGTGATGGTGTTGGTAGAGCAAGTGGCAGAGTTGGTGACAAAATTTGCCGCTTCTTGTATACTAACTATACTGAAATAGTCGTCGCTGTGAACTTGCACATTGGGCGAGCAAACACCTGCGTAGGCCATAATGGTGCTACCGCTTCCCGGCTCTACTGAAGTAGCAAGATGACGATTATTGCCACATGAGTTGCCAAAAGTATGATTACAATTAAAGGCATGGCCAATTTCGTGAGCAACAAAATCAATATCATAAGCATCGCCAACGGGATTGGTAAGTCCGGTAACTGAACGGCCTTTGGCAGTTGAGCAGATAATCCCCAATCCGGAAATACCACCGCCGGCATAGGTAGAGAATAAATGTCCGCCATCATAATTGGTTTCACCAATATATTGGTTAAGCACATTGGTATTGCTATTTAACATAGACATAATATCTGTATTGTCATATGGATCGGTATCCGGATCTAAAAAAATAACGTTCTTTTCATTCGGAACCAGTTGCAAACTTACCCCTAAGTCCCGTTCGTACACACTGTTGACTCGGTCAATGGTTACCACTACAGCTGCCAAAACGACATTTTTCTTTTCATCATCCGTGGCATTGTTGGTGAGTATGCCATTGTTGATGGCTTGCTGGATATGAAATTGGGCATATTCTCCGGTAGTTCCTACTGCAAAACGGTAAGTTCTGAGTATTCCATCATTTATTCTTTGATAAGACTTACTTAAATTTTCTTTTGATTTAGGTGTTTCGGTTAAACAGTTAAATGCTACAGGTGGCAAAAACTTTTTTTCAAAAATATAAACCAATTTTTGCTCTTTTGAAATAGTTTCAATAACCAAGTCAGGTTTGTCCGGTCTTAGGATACCGGCATGAATGCCAAAAGGGCTTAAAACTATACTGGCAATTTCGCCATGCGGCCCATAACCACGGTAGGTACGAATGCCGGTTACTTGCTTTAGGGCCGGCGAAAGGGTTGAGGAAGGCATGAGGTGGTAAAATGTTAATTTACCTTTTTCATCCGGTAATTCTAAAGAGACTTTTGAGGCCATGACAGATGCTTTTTTCAAAATCTTTTTTATCTGTGACAAATCAACTTTGTATATTAGGTAATGTTGGGGCAGACGCTGACCGGGAATCATGCTCGTCTTGATATTTTGGGACGATTTTTGCCAAATACCGGATTGTCCATAACTAAATAGGCTTAAAAAAAAGCTTGCCCATAAAAAAAGAAGTGTTTTCATTATAAATAATAATTTATTATTTCTTTACAAAATTAAGAAAAAGATGAATGTTTAAAAGAATTTTTTAAATGGTTCTTTTCGTTTGTCGTACTTGATGCCTTGTAACACTGATGATTTTATATTTATTTTAAAATACCAATAACTTGGTTCAAAAGGATTCCATGTAAATGACATTTGCCAACTTTTTAAATCACGATAAAAACTAAATTGGGTAAAGGTAAAACCTTTGTTTACAAAATCGTAACCACTTTGATAGCGTATTTTCCATGAAGGAGAAAAGTTCAGGTCCCCCGAAAAACTGACGGAATGGGTGCCAATTTCATTAAAATTGGGACTGTTAGGATTGTAGGCTTTATTTTTATAGTTGAAGTTATAGTTTAAACTTAATTGCCATTTTATAGGATTGTTATATAAAGCACTTGCTTCTTTATTTTTATTGGCGTTTTTATTTTTTTTGGCAAATGTCCGGTTGTTAAACTGGTAGCCTGTTGTAAGACTAAATGTTTGGATGCGACCTAAGCCTTGCCCTTTTTCCCATGCAAATTGGTCTATGTCTTGTCCATTGTTGTTTAAAGCATAAAAATCGTATAAAGCATGCATATTGACCGTAAATCCTTGCGTAATGGTGGCAGTAGATGACAGATTTATTTTATTAATTTTTAACGAATCGGCCAAAAAATTATACCCGGTTGTGGCAGTTAAAAACCGTATTTTTTTGGACTTCCCATCTGCTTTTTTTATTTTGGCTTCAAAACTGTTACTCATGTTCAAAAAAAGCGATTTTGAAGATAAAGTATTTGGTTTGCCATATAAGCCACCGTCAAAAATGGTATACTCGACTGTTTTATGGTCGGTCGAATTATAGTAATGTTTTATAAATCGGTCAAAAATAGGCGTGTAGGCGGCATTTAAGCCTAAATTAATGGTATGCCGGATACCTTGTAAAACATGCTGTGGTCCAAAGAGGTAAGTGCCGTAGAGTGTGGTAGACAAATTGGCTGAGGTAGAAATATTTCTAAACGATTCAAAACCTTTCTTTTCTGTAATTACTTCGCCGCCATCGCCATTGTTTAAATTAGGGTCCCAATTTTTTTCGACAGTTTGAAAGGCCCATACTTCCGTGTATTGTATTTGTGGTTGTAAGTTGAAATATTTAAATAATTTCATGGTGGTGCTTATGGGTAAAGTGTGTTTGGCTGCCAATTTGCTTCCTTTCCACATACCTTTGGTAAAAAATAGACTGTCAGTGGTAGAAATGCGTTGCTGTGCATCAAAACTGTAGGTGAAATTAATACGTTGAAAAGCGTTATTTTTCATTCCTTTTTTAGCAAAAGGGTAGAGGCGGCTGACACTTAAATTGAATTGTGGTAAAGTCAAATCTAATCTGCCGGTATTTACATTTTGGGTATGGTTTAGATTTAAGGCATAGTTAACAGGTAAGTCAGCCATGCGTTTTTGATAAGAGATGGAAGAGCCAAACTCATTACTCAGACGTTTGTCTGTATTTAGGATATCAGCGTAATTGTAAGAATCTCGATAATATTTGCTGCTACCAAAATCTACATGGGCTGAAAAATTACTTAAAGGGTTACTTTTACCATCACGACGATGTTGCCACGTAATTTTCCATTGATTGTTTTGAACAAATGTAGGGAGTTCTTGTTCAATTCTGTTCAAATATTTAAAACCGATATCGCCACTGAATTTATACCTTTTAAAGTAGCGAGATTTTAATTGTAAGCCATAGCTGCCGTTTGTATAAATGTCGCCGGTAGCTTGCAAATCGGCATAGGGATTGATTGCCCAATAAAACCCACCATTTGTCAGTGCATAGCCATATTTTGTGACGGCAAAAGTTGGCATCAAAAAACCGGAAGTGCGGCTTTCTGTTAACGGAAAAAAACCAAAGGGGATAACCAGTGGTGTAGCTACATCTTCAATCCACATTTGTGTGGTGCCAATTACAATTTTTTTACCGGGTACGATTTTAGCTTTATGGGCTAAAAAATAATATTCAGGATGTTCACGATCAGTCGAAGTAGTAAATTTTATATTTTTAACAAAGATGACACTGTCATTATACTTTTTTAAAACTTCACTATTCATGCCAAATTCGCCTTGACGCGTGTAGGTATTCCATACCAATGCTTTTTTGGTTTTAAAATTAAACCGGATACTATCATTTTCGGTTTCTGTATTGCCTTGTTTAAAAAACGGTCTTTGTGACGGATGGCCTAACGAATCGGGGATACGCCCGGCATAAACTTCATTTTTATTTAAATCTACATAAATAACCCCGGCTTTTAAATCAATATCTCCATATTTTATATGGGCATGATTGTATAGCTTTAAATATTTATTTTGAATATCTTCTTCACTATAATCTTCTGCTTCATGAAATAGTGGCACTTTTAAGGTGCTTTCAGGAATGCTGTCTTTCTTTATTTTTAAGCTATCTGCAGACGACTTAATTTTTTTGGCCGGTAATACTATATCAGATGTTGTTTTTGGTTTGATTTGAGCAAATATTTGAGGGCTTGAAAAAAAAAGTCCCAAAAAAAATAACCTCAAAGATGTTTTGGTAAACAATTTGCTTATGTTATTTTTGTAATTTGTCATATAAAATTGTAATTTGCTCTTGGCAAAAATAATTCTTTTGATTCATATATGATTAAAAAAGCCTGAAAAACTATGCAAAACACTTTTAATAAATGGCTGCTGTTTATTTTTACAGCAATAATTGTGCTAAGCCCTTTAGAATTGGCCAGGGCACAGCAAAAAAAATTTAAAGTGGTTATAGATGCAGGCCATGGAGGACATGATACCGGTACAACCGGCACTGGCCGGATGAAAAAGAAAGAAAAAGATGTTGCACTGGCAGTTGCCAAATTGGTTGGCAAAAAACTGTCCGGCTACAAAGATATACAACCTATTTTGACCCGTCGTAAAGACGTATTTTTGAAATTATATGAACGGGCAGAAATAGCCAATAAAAATAAAGCAGATTTGTTTGTGTCAATACACTGCAATGCCAACAGAAACAGCCATGCAGCCGGTTCTGAAACTTATGTTTTGGGGGTGCATCGCAACAAAGATAATTTGGAAGTAGCAAAGCGTGAAAATGCCGTAATTAAATTGGAAGCGGATAACAAATTGCATTATGAAGGTTTTGATCCGGATCACCCCGAAACTTTTATTGGATTAACTCTGATGCAAGAAGCTTATTTAGACCAAAGTATTATGCTGGCATCATTAATACAAAAAGCGTATAAAAAATTTGTACATAAACGGGACCGAAGTGTCCAACAAGCCGGTTTTGCGGTTCTTCGTTTAACTTATATGCCCAGTGTATTAACCGAAATCGGTTTTTTGACTAATCCGGCTGAAGAACGCTTTTTGAATTCAAAAGCCGGCCAAAATAAAATTGCAACAGCCATAGCTAATGCTATTGTGCAATATAAAAATTACATCCGGTATAATACCCCGGTTAGTCCCGGGTTGACAAAAAAAACAACCCAAACAACCAAGCAAAATCAGGAAAAAAATACGCTTAAGCTGGTAAAAAATCTTAAAGCAGATAAACATTCAGAACTTACTTCGACTTCAAAAAAGCCTAAAACAACAACTGCGAAAGCAAAAAAAAATGCCTCGGATAAAAAGCTTTATCATAAAAACTCAAATAAAGATGCCAGTTATAAAAATGTTATTTTTAAAGTGCAATTATTAGCAACGAAGAAAAAAATTCCACTTTTACCGGAGAATTTTAGAGGATTAAAAGATTTATCAATGATAAAAGAAGGCAATTTATATAAATATTTTGCCGGTCATACCACTGATTTTGAAAAAATACTGCAAGTTAAGGGAGAAGCACGTTACAAATCATTCAATTCAGCTTTTATTGTGGCCTATGCCGGTAATAAACGCATTCCATTGTCAGAAGCTTTAAAAAAATAGCATTATTAACATAAAAAGTAGTATTTTTAGCCTATCAAATTTAACCAATGGAAATTAAAAAGGAACATAAAACCGCTATTATTGTTATCACTGCCTTAGCTTTATTTACGTGGGGCTTTAACTTTTTAAAAGGCAAAGATATTTTTAAGGCTTATAATACCTATTATTCTATATTGGATAATGTGGAAGGGGTGGTTGCCTCAACCCCTGTAACCTTAAAAGGTATTCAAATTGGGACTGTTAAAGCACTGAAGTTTGTCAATGGGTATGACAAAACCATGCTGGTAATGGATATCGATAATCATTATAAATTTGCTAAAGACAGTAAAGTTAAAATTTACGGTGGCAATATTATGGGAGGAAAAAATGTGTCAATCCTTCCCGGACAATCCGCACAATTAGCTCAGGATGGTGACACCCTGCAAGCTATGAAAATGCCTGGTATGTTTGATTTGGTAAATGATAAAATAACGCCATTGCAAAATAAATTAGACCGCATTTTGAGCTCAACAGACACATTATTGCTTAGCATTAATAATATTTTGAATCCCGGTACGCAAAAACATTTGCAACAAAGTATAGCCGATTTAGCCACGGGTATTCACCAAATCAAAAAAACGACCATAACAGTCAACCGGTTTTTAGATCAAAACCAGCAGCATTTGAATCAATCTGTGGCTAATTTTGATAAAATAAGTCAAAATTTAGCTGTGTTGAGTGATAGTCTTAAGGAATTGAAAATGAAAAGTTTGGTCAATAATTTAAACCAAACAATGCTTAATTTAAATCAAACGATACTAAAAATTAATAATGGTAAGGGAACAATGGCAAAATTGCTCAATGATCCCAAATTATATCAAAATTTAGAACAAAGCACCAAAGCCTTAAATTTACTGCTTGAAGATTTGCGTACCCACCCTAAACGTTATGTGCATTTTTCAATATGGGGACGGAAGGAAAAAACACAAAAAAAATAGTTTTTCTGCTTAATATCAGGCTCACTTTTTCTTTTTTATGTAAATTGCTGCTCAAATAAAATATTTAAAATGATCGGACAAATATTGTTTACCATTATTCTATTAGCCGGTGTCGGCTATTTTGTTTCTAATATTCAAAAAGCTATTCGCAACATAAAATTAGGTAAGCCGTCACACCGGAATGACCGGAAAGAAGAGCGGCTTAAAAATATGATTTTGAAAGCTTTTGGGCAACAAAAAATGTTTAAAAGACCTATTCCGGCTCTTTTGCACTTGGTGGTTTACTTAGGTTTTATCATCATTAATATTGAAGTCATCGAGATTGTGATTGACGGTGTTTTTGGCACCCACCGTGTTTTATCATTTATGGGTGGCTTTTATAATTTTTTAATAGGGGCTTTTGAATTTTTGGCTATTTTAGTCATTATTTCGGTTACAATTTTTTGGATTCGACGTAATATTTTAAAATTATTACGCTTTCAAAATCCGGAAATGAAAGGTTGGCCTAAAAAAGATGCTAATCTTATTTTATATTTCGAATTTGTCTTGATGACGGCTTTTTTAACCATGAATGCGGCCGATTATAAACTGCAAGTTTTACATTATGGCCATTATTATTTCAAGCAAGGTATTGTGGGAAGTTTTCCTATCAGTCATTTTTTATATAATATTTTGCCCAACGATCCCCATAGTTTGGTCATGATAGAACGTGGTGCCTGGTGGTTCCATATTATAGGGATATTGATTTTCTTAAACTATCTTTATTTTTCAAAACATTTACACATTTTATTGGCTTTTCCTAATACTTACTATGCAAAATTGCCACCACTAGCCAAATTTGAAAATTTGGAAAGTGTCAAAAAAGAAGTCGCCTTAATGATGGACCCCAATGCCGATCCGTATGCTGCACCTGTTGAAGAGGCAGAAGAACCGGATCGTTTTGGCGCCAAAGATGTTTTCGATTTAGAATGGGTATATCTGCTAAATGCATATACCTGTACCGAATGTGGTCGCTGTACCGATGTTTGTCCGGCCAACCAAACCGGAAAAAAATTGTCGCCGCGTAAAATAATGATGGACGTACGCGACCGTTTGGAAGAAGTTGGAAAAAATATTGATGCTAATGGTACATTTGTCGATGATGGTAAATCTTTGCTCGATTATATTAGTAAAGAAGAAATATGGGCTTGTACCACCTGTAATGCGTGTGTCGAAGAATGTCCGGTTGAAAATGATCCGCTCGATATTATCATCGCTGTTCGTCAATATTTGGTGATGGAAGAATCGGCTGCGCCGCCAGAATTAAATATGATGTTTACCAATATCGAAAATAATGGTGCGCCCTGGCAATACAGTCAAATGGATCGCTTAAAATGGGCGGAAGAAGATTAATTTTTTTCAATTTATAGATTTTTCAATTTTAATTTTTAAATTAACAAAACATGTCTGAAAAAATAAAAGTTAGAACAATGGCAGAATTGGCTGCCGAAGGCAAAGAACCTGAAATTCTTTTTTGGGTCGGTTGTGCCGGTAGTTTTGATGACAGAGCAAAGAAAATCACAAAGGCATTTGCCAAATTATTAAATAAAGCCGGCGTCGATTTTGCCGTTTTAGGTACGGAAGAAAGTTGTACTGGCGATCCGGCCAAACGGGCAGGAAACGAATTCTTATTTCAAATGCAAGCTTCTATGAATATAGAGGTTATGAATGGCTATAATGTAAAAAAAATTGTAACGACTTGTCCCCATTGTTATAATACTTTTAAAAATGAATATCCTGATTTAGGCGGAAAATATGAAGTTTATCATCATACCGAGTTATTACAATCTTTACTTCAAGAAGGAAAATTAAAAGTAGAAGGCGGTGCCTATGAGGGGATTGATATCACTTATCACGACCCTTGTTATTTAGGTCGGGGAAATGGACAATACGAAGCCCCACGGGCGGTTTTAAAGCAATTGGAAATTGATATTAAGGAAATGAAGCACCACAAAGAAAACTCTGTATGCTGTGGAGCCGGTGGGGCACAGATGTTTAAAGAAGCCGAACCCCAACGTGAAGAAATTTTTGTTTTCAGAACCAGAGAAGCGCTCGAAACCAACCCCAAAGTGATTGCAACGGCTTGTGCTTTTTGTAATACCATGATTACAGATGGGGTAAAACATTTTAATAAAGAACAAGAAGTTAAAGTTTTAGATATAGCTGAAATTTTGGCCAAAGGTATAGAAGAATAACGGCAAACGAACTGAACTATTTAAAGCGGCATTTTTAAAATTGTCGCTTTTTATAATTTTTTAAGAATCATTATATTTGCATAAACATCAAAAAAAATAAAAGAATGAAAGTAGCCTTAATAAAAGAGCGAAAAAATCCACCGGATAGACGGGTTGTTTTAACGCCTAAACAAGCCAAAGAGTTAATAGAAATCTATCCGGATTTAGACATCGTAGTGGAGAAATCTGATCTTAGGGCTTTTTCTGATGAGGAATACAGCGAAATGGGCATTCCTGTAGTAGAAGATGTTAGTGATGCCGATGTTTTACTCGGTGTTAAAGAAGTCCCGGTGCAAGCGCTGATTCCCAATAAAAAATATTTCTTTTTTTCGCATACTATTAAAAAGCAGCCTTATAACCGACCGCTACTTCAGGCTATTTTAGATAAAAATATCGATTTGTACGACCATGAAACAATTGTAGATGATCAAGGACGTCGTTTGGTTGCTTTCGGTTATTATGCCGGTGTGGTAGGGGCTTATAATACTATTCGTGCTTATGGCAAAAAAACCGGATTATTTGATTTGCCAAGAGCCATTGATTTAAAGGATAAAAATGCCTTGTATGATGCTTTAAAAAAAATAAAACCACTTTTGCCACCTCTTAAAATTGTTTTGACAGGCAAGGGCCGGGTAGGTAATGGTGCCAAGGAGGTATTGGATGCCATGGGATTGAAAGAAGTGTCGCCGGAAGAATTTTTAAACCAAACTTTTAAAGAACCGGTTTATACACAAATCGATGTGGATTGGTACAACAAGCGCAAAGATGGTGGTACATTTGATTTTCAAGAATTTTTTACCCGGCCGGAATTATATGAAGGTGATTTTGGAAAATTCACCAAGGTTGCAGATATTTATATAGCCGGACATTTTTACGGACAAGGCGCTCCGTATATTTTGACCAAGGAACATTTGCAATCACCCGATAATCAAATAAAAGTTGTTGGTGATATCAGTTGCGACATAAACGGTCCTGTAGCCTCAACTATTAAAGCTTCTACCATTGACAATCCTATTTACGGATATAATCCGCAAACCGGAGAAGAGATGGATTATAAAGATGAGAAAGCGATTGCATGTATGACCGTTGACAATTTGCCGAATGAAATTGCTCGCGATGCTTCCGAAGGTTTTGGCGAGAATTTCGTCAAATATATTATTCCGGCTTTTTTTAATGGCGATAAAGATGGAATTTTAAAGCGTGCTCAAATGACGCATAAAGGACAACTTACAGAGCGCTTCAAATATCTGCAAGACTATGTAGATGGTAAAGAATAGATTTCAAAACCTTAAGGATTTTCTTAAATTTCAATTTACAGCCGGTAATTTGCATGGGCTGCATTCGCCCTTTATGTATGATTTTGCCCGATTTGTTTTATATGATAAAAAAAACTATGCGGCCTATAAATATCTTAAAGCATACAATCGTCAACTAAAAAAAATAAATGACTATGTAGACGTAAAAGATTTGGGTGCCGGTAGCCGGGTTTTTCTTTCTCAAAATCGTCAGATAAAAGATATTGCCAAAGTTGCAGGCAGTAGTTATGCCGATATGAAAAGATTGTACCGGATCAGTCAATATTTTCAACCGGAGCATATACTAGAGCTAGGTACCTCTCTCGGCAAAGCCACTTTAGCCCTCTCTTTAGGTCACCCAACAGCCAAACTCACAACGGTGGAAGGTGATCCGGTCATAGCTAAAACAGCTGAGAATTTTCTGAAACAATACTCCGTTGGACATTTGGATTTTGTTACAGCGCCTTTTGATGAATTTTTAAAGGACATAAATCAAATAAATAAACAGTACGATTTAATTTTTTTAGATGGTCACCATAATTATAAACCGACCTTGCAATATTTTGAACAATTATTACCCCATATTCATAACGATACGGTTTTTATTATAGACGATATTTATTGGTCAGAAGAAATGAAAAAAGCTTGGCGTATGCTGAAACAACATCCGGCTGTATGCCAAAGTCTTGATACATATTATTTCGGGATACTTTTTTTTAGAAAAGAACAAGCAAAACAGCATTTTAAAATTAACTTGCTGAGTTTCAACTTGTTTTAAGTGGATTTATTTTTTTTGTTTTAAGTAAAAAAATGTATTTTTATACAGCTTAAACAAACAAACAAAATCCAATGAAAAAAACAACTCTCTTAATGTTGGTGCTGCTTTTATATAGCACCACTGTCGTTGCGCAAGCACCGGCTCACTATTATGACAATGCTCAAGGCAAAACAGGTTATACCTTAAAAACAGCATTGAAGCAAATTATTACAAATGGTTATGTTTCATATAGTTATAACGATTTGTACACCATTTACAAAACTTCTGATAAAGATGCATATTACGAAAATGATGGATCGGTTTTAGATATCTATTCCGAAAATCCGCAAGGCCAAGATCCATACGAATATGTTCAAATAGATGGAAAATGTGGTACTTACCATACCGAAGGTGATTGTTATAACCGGGAACATATAGTACCGCAAAGTGTTTTCGGCTCAGCCAGTCCCATGAAATCAGATGCCCATTTTGTCGTGCCTGTTGACGGGTATGTGAATGGTAGACGGAGTAACTATCCTTTTGGCGTGGTTACAAATCCGACTTGGACCTCAAGTAATGGCTCAAAGTTAGGCCCCAATACAACTGCCGGTTATACCGGGACCGTTTTTGAGCCTATTGATGAATTTAAGGGTGATATTGCACGTATGTTATTTTATTTTGCAACACGTTATGAGGATCAAGTTGCCTCATGGTCACATCCTATGTTTAATGGAACAAGCGATCAGGTTTTTTCCGATTGGTTTTTAGCCATTTTGTTAGATTGGAACCAACAAGATCCCGTTAGTCAACGTGAAATAGACCGCAATAATGCCGTGTATAGCTATCAGAAAAACCGCAATCCGTTTATAGACCATCCCGAATGGGTACAGGCTATTTGGGGCGGGCCAGACTATGGCGGTGGCAATGCCGGTTCCGGAACGCCGGTGGTTATTAAAACAATGGATTTTGACGGTACCGCACCCGAATGGGATTTTACCTCAAACACAACTTTTTTTGCCAACGGTTCCGATGGATTTTTTGGCATACATAATGCGAATAATAACACCAATGACGGCCATCCGGTTGATACCGGAACCGGTAACGCCTCAGATGTTTCGGTTATTAATTATGCCGGTATAAAAGGTGACTTTCTTTTTATCAATGACTTAGACGATGAAGGTGACCATGGCACAAGTGGAGAAGCCATAATACAATTTTCAACCATCGATGTTTCCAATTATACCGGTTTAAGCTTCTCATTTGATTTTGATATGGCCGGTTTTGACTCTACAGACTATATCCGTTATGAAATGTTTGAAGATGGGTTTAGTACCGGCGAACAAACTTTAACCAAAAATACGGAAGGAACGTTTGTTTATAATATCTCTCCGGGGACACAGCGGTTTTATGTATTATTCAAAATTAAACAAAATGGTGCGGCTGACCAAGCTGCTCTTGATAATATCACTTTAAAAGGTGTGCCAAATTCAACAACTCCCAGTTGTATTCCGGCAAGTTTGGAATTAACTTTTGACAATTATCCGGAGGAAACCAGTTGGATTTTGTATGATAGTAGCAATAAAATAACTGATCAAGGCGGTACTTATGACAATGAACCGCAGGGAAGCACCAAAACAATCAATTTATGTTTAGCCCCCGGTTGTTATACACTCGATATGAAAGATGCGTATGGCGATGGGATGTGCTGCAATTATGGCAATGGATCTTATAGTCTAATTGAGGATAATACCCAAAATGTTTTAGCTTCCGGCGGTAGTTTCGGTTCATCAGAACAAACAAATTTCTGTATAGGAACAACTGCCAAACAGGCTATTAATGAAAGTAATCCCAATAGGCCGAATATATTTAAAGTTTATCCAAATCCTGTTAGTAATATCTTGCATTGGCAAATGAATGACCCGAATATGAAAACCCTTGAAATTTTAGATACAAATGGACGAATCTTAATTAAAGAGAATGTAAAAAAGGCTAATATTAATGTGAGTCATTTAGCTTCCGGTATTTATTTTATTAAATTAATTAGTTACAAAAAAGTTTTGATGAAACGTTTTATAAAACGCTAAAATCCTTTTTATAAAATAAAATCCCGGTTAAAATTTTGCCGGGATTTTTTTATGTCATTTTGGATTATAATAAATTATTTATGTAATTTTGTTACAGCAAAATCTAATTTTATGAAAAGACCAGCCAAACCTACACCAAAAGACGTCGAAATAACAGTAAGCCCAAAAAAAACTATTGTTAGCCGTACCGATGAAAAAGGTATTATTCGTTTTGTTAATGACTATTTTAAAGAAATAGCCGGTTATAATGAAGATGAATTAATAGGTCAACCCCATAATGTCATCCGGCATCCTGATATGCCTAAAATTATTTTTAAACACCTATGGGACGAACTAAAACAAGGACATGATGTCAGAGCCATTATTAAAAATTTAGCCAAAGATGGCCGCTATTATTGGGTGATTACCAATTTTTATCCGCTGTATGACGACAATGGAAAAATTATAGGTTATTATGCACGGCGCAAAGCTGTACCGCAACATGTAAAAGAAGAGGTGGCTAAATTATACAAAACCTTAAAAGCTTTAGAAGAACAAGGCGGCATGGAAGCTTCTGAAAAGTATTTGCTGCAATGGTTGAAAGAACATCATACGACTTATAGTGATTATGTCGAAAGCTTATTTGGTGGTGATAAGGAATTGATAGAACGCTATTTAAAATCTGAAATTTCTGATAAAGATTTGGCAAAATGTGAAGATAAATATATCTCGAAATTTGAAAAATCACATGCCCAACAAAAAAAGAAAAGTTTTTTGCAAAGAATATTGGGGAAGTGATTTTTAATAAAAATGAGTTTTTTAATAATAGAAAAACCGGCTGTAAAGGCTGGTTTTTTTTTATATAAATAATGTCTCGTCCTGAAATAGCGTTACACAAAAAAAGAAGTGTAATGAAAGAAAAAGACAAAAGCGTTTACGTTAAACGCACACAGAAGGATTATAGTTT
>JALWTX010000020.1 GCA_026993355.1 Flavobacteriales bacterium
CCGGCTCGGCCATCACTTGGAAGTATCCATCAACCATTTTAAAAGGGGATAATTCAATTGGTGAATTTTATTCGGTAGCGGTAACCAATAATCATCAACAAGCAGACACGGGTACCAAAATGATTCACATTGGTAAAAATACCAAAAGTACCATAATTAGTAAAGGAATTTCTGCCGGACATAGCCAAAATTCATATCGCGGACTGGTAGACATTAAGCACGGCGCTGTCAATTCTAGAAATTATTCGGTTTGTGATTCTTTATTAATGGGTGATCAATGCGGGGCGCATACTTTTCCATATATCGATATAGAAAATAGCAGCTCGGTTGTAGAACATGAAGCCACCACCAGTAAAATTTCTGAAGAGCAATTATTTTATTTACAACAGCGCGGTCTCGATGAAGAATCGGCTATTAATATGATTGTTAATGGTTATGCCAAAGAAGTGCTCAATCAATTGCCAATGGAGTTTGCCGTCGAAGCCCAAAAATTATTAGAAATCAGTTTAGAAGGAAGTGTCGGATAGACGAAAAGTTTTAAATTTATGTCTAAAAATATTCTTATAATCAGTTTACTTTTCGCCTTAAAAAATATGCAAGCACAATCCATTACCGAAGATGCAATTACCATGAACCGACACATTTTACAATTGGAAGGCACAGCTCTAATAGAAGAGTACAGAAAAAACGGAATAGATGATATTTATTGGACTTTCCCCTCCTTGTTATTGCGTTATGGCTTACAGTCAAATATAGAATTGCGCTTAGCCACAGCTTTAGAAGGGAAAAAACATATTCACCGTTTGGAAAATGGTCGCTTAGGAAATATCGAAATCGGCGTAAAATTATGTCTGATAAAATCTTCTTCGACCAATTTATCTATGACTAATCATTTGATCTTTTCTACCACACCTGACAAGTTTAAACATAATGAAGTTGATGCAGTAACTTCATTAATTGCCAGTCAAGATATCGGAAAAAAATGGCAATTGGGAGCTGCCATTCAGTATATATTTGAAGATTTGCCACAACGCGATTTAAATTACAGTGGCATTGTATATTACAATATCAATACCGATTGGCAAATTTATATAGAAACTTATGGCGAAGTGTTGTCACACGATTTTATTACCAATTTAGATACCGGTGTCAATTGGCAACTCACCCCAAAATTTCAGTGGCAACTATCTGCCGGCACCAACTTAAAAGAAATATATCATTTTGCTTCAACAGGATTTGTTTGGCAAATAAATTAAATACCTATTAAAATTATCATATCATGAAAAAACAACCCATTTTAGAAATAAAAGATTTACATGCCAAAATAGGCGATAAAGAGATCATTAAAGGACTGAATTTGACTGTTAATCCCGGTGAAGTACATGCCATTATGGGCCCTAATGGTACAGGCAAAAGTACTTTAGCCAACGTAATAGCCGGTAAGGACGGTTATGAAGTCACGAAAGGCGAAATATTATTTAACGGCAAAAATATTTTAGAATTGGACCCGGAAGAACGGGCTTTAGAAGGCCTTTTTCTCGGATTTCAATACCCTGTAGAAATCCCCGGCGTCAGCATGATGAATTTTATGAAAGCAGCCGTAGATGCCCAACGCAAACACAAAGGCTTAGACCCCATTAAACCGGGTGAATTTTTAAAAATGGTACGCGAAAAACAAGAAATGGTCAATATGCCCGACAAAATTAAAAACCGTTCGGTAAATGAAGGCTTTTCGGGTGGCGAAAAAAAACGCAATGAAATCTTTCAAATGGCTATGCTCAATCCTAAATTAGCTATTTTGGACGAAACCGATTCCGGCTTGGATATTGATGCCTTACGTTCTGTAGCCGAAGGAGTTAACAAATTGCGTAGCAACGACAATGCTTTTATTGTTATAACCCACTACCAACGTTTATTAGACCATATCGTGCCGGATATCGTTCATATTATGAATGATGGTAAAATTGTTAAAACAGGCGATAAAGAATTGGCAAAAGAATTAGAGGCTAAAGGCTATGAAATGTTAAAGGAAAAAAATTAATTTTTAAAGCAGACATAGAACCTATGTCAATATTTTTTAAAGATTATTAAATAAAAAACAATGAGTAAGTTACAAGATACTATTATACAATATTTGGAACAAAATCAGGACAAATTGCTACAAGAATGGCCTGATTTTGTCCAGAAAGAACGAAATGAAGCCATACTACGCTTCAAAAACAAAGGTTTTCCAAGCATTAAAGATGAAAAATGGCGTAAAACAAAATTGAAAGATTTTTTAAACCGCTATTTTCATCCGGTTATTGCCAGTTTGGTTAAACAGCCTGAACCTATAACCGAATGTTTGATTCCTAATTTAGAAACTAAAAATGTCAACTTAATCAATGGTTATTTTGTTGGCAAAGATTTATTGGAAGAATTGCCTAATGGAGTCATTATGGGCAGCCTTAAAGAAGCGCTGAAAAAATATCCGGATTTAATCGCTGAATATTTTAATCGTTTGGTACGTCCACAAAATAATCCGTTAAACGATTTAAATACCGCTTTATTTGAGGATGGTTTTTTTCTGTTTGTCCCGGAAAATGTCAAAAATTTTAAAATTCAAATTACACACCGGTTGGATGCACCGGTTGATGCCTTGATTAATACCCGCAATTTAATCATTGCAGAAGCGGGTAGCGAAATTACATTGGTTCAATGTGATGACAGCAATAACCACCGGGCACATTTTGCCACTTATCTTTCAGAAGTTTTTGCCAAAGCTGATGCTAAAATTAATTGGTATAAATACCAAAATATTAATAATAATTCTGCCCTTTTCAGCAATTCATATTATGAAGTGGCTGATAAAGCACAATTTTACACTAACTTTTTCGAATTAAACGGACAATTGTTACGCAATGAACAATATGCCGATATCATTGGCCCTGATGCAAAAGTCGATTTATACGGTTTATATTTAACCGATAAAAAACAACAGGCTGATAATGTTATTTTTGTTGCCCATAGTTCTGAAAAGAGTTATAGTAATCAAAAGTTTAAAGGCATATTGGACGATAGTGGTAAAGGCTTTTTCAACGGTCAAATTTTAGTCAAAAAAGATGCCCAGCAAACCAATGCTTATCAAAAAAATGATAATATTTTACTAACGGATAAGGCCCGAATCAGTTCGCAACCGTTTTTAGAAATTTATGCCGATGATGTTAGCTGCAGCCATGGGTCCACTACGGGTCAAATTGATGAAGAAGCCTTATTTTATATACGTCAGAGAGGTATTGGCAAACGCGATGCCCAGTTATTGCAACTCTATGCTTTTGCCGGTGAAATTATTGATGCCATTGAATTGACAGAGCTAATTGAACCAACAAAAGATTTGGTTAAAAAAAGACTTAATGGCGAATTAGATGTTTGCGAAGATTGCATATTACAATGTACTGTGAAGTCTTAGCAAGGATGAGAGTTAAAAATTAAAACTTCGACTGACACTTAAACCTATGTTAAAAAATTTTTGTCATTTCGACAGAATCCCGACTCAAGTCGGGGATGACGAGAAATCTAATATATTTGATGTTTCTATAATTATAATTTATGAGATTCCTCGCCGCTCCTTCGTCGCTCTGTCGGAATGACAATAAAAATAAAAATATGAAAACAATAAAACAAAAAGAAGCAGAATTGTTGGAAGATTTTGCGATGCTACCTGATTGGAACGATAAATATAATTATATCATGGATTTAGGCGCGGATTTGCCTTTAATTGCAGAGAATGATAAAAATGCCCAAACCAAAGTTGAAGGCTGTCAATCGGCATCGTGGCTTAAATCTGAGATAAACGACGGAAAAATGTATTTTAAAGGAGACAGTGAAGCCATCTTAGGAAAGGGCGTCATCAGTTTGCTTTTAAATATGTTAAACGGCCATACACCTGAAGAAATAGCCGGTTACGATTTTCATTTAATCCATGAAATTGATTTACCCAACCACCTTTCTCCTACCCGTAAAATGGGATTGGAAGCCATTATGAAACGTATAAAAGAATTAGCCCAGCAACAAGCATAATTTCAAAATATAATAAAATGAGCGACGAAAAAATACCTAAAAAAGTCTTGGAAGATGCCATTGTGCAACAATTGAAAATGGTTTATGATCCTGAAATACCTGTTGATATTTATAACTTAGGCTTGGTCTATGA
The DNA here is from genome assembly GCA_026993355.1 of Flavobacteriales bacterium. Taxonomy (GTDB): domain Bacteria; phylum Bacteroidota; class Bacteroidia; order Flavobacteriales; family Flavobacteriaceae; genus WGBX01. The sequence continues at coordinate 4,193 of JALWTX010000020.1, forward strand.
CATATTAATTGATGACGACAATAATGTCAAGATATTAATGACCTTGACGGCGCCTAATTGTCCGGTAGCCGACAGTTTACCTGAGGAAGTGAAAACACGTGTAAAAGCGACCCATGGGGTGAAAGATGTTGATGTTGAATTGACATTTGACCCACCTTGGAGTAAAGAGTTTTTAAGTGATGAAGCCAAGCTAATGTTAGGCATGATGTAAATCAGACAGTTACAAATTAATTTAAAAAAAGTTTATTTTTTCTTTTGTCAAAATTAAAAATGTTTATATATTTGCACGCCTAACAAGGAAAAAGACCTGGTAGCTCAGTAGGTAGAGCATCTCCCTTTTAAGGAGAGGGTCCTGAGTTCGAGCCTCAGCCAGGTCACTTTTTTTGACATCATGAATTTTTTCGACCTGGTAGCTCAGTAGGTAGAGCATCTCCCTTTTAAGGAGAGGGTCCTGAGTTCGAGCCTCAGCCAGGTCACAATAACAAAAAGTTAGGCAATATGCTTAACTTTTTTTGTTTGTATCAAAAGCGCACGTGGTGGAATTGGTAGACACGCCAGCTTGAGGGGATTGTCAAAGCAAATTAAATTTATTCTGCCGCCTATTGGTTTTACTAGCTTTTTCATATACAAAATATGAAAAAAGCTTTAAATGAGTATCTAAACGAGTATCAAATAAAAGGTTTGAATTTACCAAAAGTTCATATTTTTATACCTAAAGATTCAAACGGAAAATCTTGCATCAAACCAAACTGCCGGTGGTATGTATATTTTTATTATTATGAGAATGGCCAGCGTAAAATTTATAAAGCTTATAAAGATATAAATCGTATTCGTTCAATATCTGGACGGTTACAAGCTGCAAAAAATTTAAAAAAAGCAATCGAGCATTTTTTAAATGAGAATAATGGAAGATTCAAATCATTAAGTAATGATACTGTACTTAGCTTTCCAGATGCTCTGAGATTGGCATATGAACAAAAGAAATTGCATTGGTCAAGTAGAACCGAAAAAAATAATTCTAGTTATTTAAGTAATTTTATAAAATGGATAGAGAATAATGAGATAGAACACTTACCTATCAAGGCCGTGGAAAAACAACACATTTTTGCTTTTCTATCAGATTTAAAAAAAAACGGTTTAACAAATACATCTATTAATAATTACAGACGCTTTATCAGCTCTCTATTTACCGCATTAAGTAAACAAGGATATATAACTCATAATTTCATTGTAGATATCGATAAACTTAAAGAAACACCTCAAAAAAATAAAACTTTTGATTTGAAACAATTGCAAGATATCAAAATGTATGTAAAAGAGAATGATCCGGCCCTTTACTTTTATTTGCAATTTTTGACTTACACATTTTTACGGCCAATTGAAATTAACCGGTTAAAAGTAAAAGATATAAATCTTGATAAACGCATTATTTATGTTAAGACAAAAACGGAACAAAGTGTGGTTCCAATTATTGACAAGCTATTGCCTACTATTGAACATTTGAACATAGAACAATACCAACCAAATGATATCCTATTAACTTATAAAGGCTATCCTTTTAATTGGCAAATTGGAGAAAAAGCCAGGTATGACAATTTTTCTGTGCGTTTCAAAAAAGTAAAAAAATATTTTGGTTTAGGCAACGAGTATGGTATTTACAGCTTCCGTCATACCTTTGCCAAAATGCTATACAACAAATACCTTGTAGACGGTTTAACCGATTTGCAGGCCAAACAGAAGCTCATGACTATAACCAGGCATAAAAGCATATCCTCGCTTAATAAATACCTGCGAAATATTGGTGCCTTTGTGCCAAAAGATTATAGTGATGATTTTACTTTTGATTTTTAATTTGTAACTTTGACAAAAAAGAAATGGATACAAAAGAATTTACATTGCCGGAATTTCTATTGGCTGAATATCCAATTAAAAATGGCGATCCATTCCATGACAATCGCCATTTTATAATACACAAGGGCATTACATTGATAGAAGTAATACCCTTGGATATATTTACTGAATTGCTGAATGACAATATAGTGTACAAAAAATTCAAATTAAATGATGAAAATTTTATTTTAGCATACCACACAAATAATGGAAGCTATTATAATATTGACCAATATGACCTGTTAGACCAGGCATGGCAATGGTATAAAGATTATTTGATGTGGGAAAATAGAAATATTGATATTCAAAAACAATCAAACAAAAATTAGCTATAATTAGACTCAATATATTCTATTATTTCATTTGCTATTTCATCTGCATCATAATTTCCATCAAAATATAAATCAGTTTCACTTAAATTAAATTTGTCTTTTGTGTAATCTTTGTTGGCAATAACAACTGTTACATCCGGACGGCCATTCTTAATATTGTGTGTATGGTCTGCAATTCTAACTTGTATTTTTTTGCAATCATAATCATTTTCTACTTCACAATCCCAATATTCATCACTTTCAGGATTTAGTATTTTTCCGTCCTTAACAATGATATCTGTATATTTTCTAAAATTAACTCCGGTTTCTTTTGATAACTCTTCTAATACTTCCTCTATTAATTGTTCAGTATTTTTATTTTCTCTTTCAACACTTTTACTTAAAAGATGTTCTATTTCATCTATATCAAAATAATCATCCCATAAATAGTTGGACTTTAATTCATTTACAAATTCATCGTAATCATCAATATCAGAAAGTTCATCTATTATTTCATCGTTGAAATTATAATCATTCTTTGTTAAATTAATAAAATTATCCTCCTGGGATAAATCTAAATCTAATTCATCAGGTGTTAAAGATTCAAATTCTTCCAATGCTTCTTTTTCATCAAAAAAAAGCTTATGGTCTTCTGTAAAATCTTCAGCACCATAGATAATTTTATAAATGTATGGATGTTCTTTTTTGAATTTTTCAAAGTTATTTGATTCCGGACTATTAATTCCATGTTTTTTTTCATTTGATAGAAATAAATAACCAGCTCCCATAAGTAAAATTGGCACCCACATATTATTCTGTTTTAATTAATTTTTGTTCTGCTATATTCCAAATATAATTATCTATCATATACCGGTTTTTGTCATACATGGCATAATTATCTTTAAATTTATCTTTTTTTACGATTTTTAAGATAACATCACCGTCAAATTGTGCTTCGCTACCCCCTCGCATTTTTCCGTCTTGAGTTCTTTGAAAAATGACATCAAAGTATTTGCCGTTATAGGCTTTGCGTAAATCATAATCAAAATCTAACCTTTTGCCGTTTTTTTCTTTGGCTTCTTTTTCTACTTTGTTCCAACTGTCAATGAAAATAGCATCAAATTTTGGTATATACTTTTTCAACGTATCAAAGCCGTGTTCTAATTCGCCTAACACAAACACATTTTTGCTTGCCTGCGGACTGATGTATTGCTTTACCTTACGCTTGAATATCATACTTTGCGGGTGTTCCTCTAAACTTACAAACAATACTTTATTTCCGGCTCTTGCAAAAGCATCTATCTTTTGAAACGCAAAGGTTGTTTTTCCTGCACCCTGCGGTGCATCTGTTGTAACAGCAACACTACCTACGGCTTTGCGTTCAATATTGCCTAAAAATTTGGCAATATCTCCGGCAATATCAAATGTTTCGTTATGTGTGTTGTTCAAGTCTGCCAATGACATTAAGCTGTCATCGGTTTTTATGACGATTTCATTTTTTTTTTTAGGTTTGTTGAGTGCTTGCTGATGTGGCTTAATCTTAACCGGTGATGCTAAATAGCTTGTCAATTCTTTTTTGGCTTCTTGCAATTCTTTATACAACCTGTGTTTTGTGCTTACTTTGCCTTTGTTAATGGCGTTGGTAATGGCTGTTAATAGCCGTTTTGCACTTGTTTTTTCTGGTTTTGTGCCTTGCATATTGATAAAGCGTTTCAGTAAGCGAACCGCTGGATCTGTTTGATATCCGGTTACAAATTTTTCAAGGCGGTTGTAAAATGCTTTGTCTGTGATATTGACTTTTATGTCCTCTTGGTTTGGCTTTGCTATCTCATACATTTTTACCAATTTGGCGTTGGCTTTGTTGTAAAGCCCTGCAACTTTGGACGTTTTACGCACTTTCTTTTCTACGGCTGCCTTTTCAAATGCCATAAACAACAATTGCAATTTGCGGAAATTGATTGGTTTTTTCGTGTTTATCAAATTGTAAAAACGGCGCAATAGCATATACTCATTTGAAAAATGATCCACGTTTTGTTTATCAACTTTGTGAGAAACGGTTTTTTTATGCGTTTTTTTTGTTGTTTTATTGTCATTTTTTGGCATTAAAGCATATTGCCCATCAACTTGTCCAAATGTGTAAACATTTCCGTTTTGGTCTTCTACCCAATCAGTTTCAGGATTTGAAGTGAATTTGTATATTTTATCATATGCTTCTTTTGAAATAAAAATAACCGGTCTTTTCCATTGGTTTACCATTTCAGTAATAGTCATACCTTTAAAAGATATTCCCTTTTTTCGTTTAAGCGTCAATGAACGCTTATCTTTTGAAATTATATTTATTGTTTTTGTTGTTTTCGCCTGTTTTTTAGCAGTTGATTTTTTTAATAATTTATTAATATGATCTCCTACTTTTTTAACACCATCTTTATATAACTTTTCATTTTTTGTCGGTTCATAAATTCCAATTGGGTGTTGTTTAATATCTTCAAATAAATATGCTAATTCGCTTTCTTTTTTAGGATCTGATATATCTTTAATCGACAGAGCTTTATTAACTAATTTATTGAAATCTTTTTTTAATTTAGTTAGATTATCTTTTTCTGTATTTGAAGCTGTTTTTTTAGCCGACTGTTTTTTAGCCGGTTCTTTTTTTGGCGCCGGTGCCGTTTTTTTTGCAGGTGTTTTTTTAACATACTTGTTAATATGACTTAACCATAAATCAATGGTTTCTTTAATGTCTTTGTCATCATTGTAAAACGGCAAAGAAAATTCCATATCTGCTTTAAGGTCTTTAACGGTTTTAGGCACTTTTGCCCAATCAATCATATTTTTTTGTGCTTCGTAATTTGTGGCTGTTATCTTCATAATGCTAAAAGTTTTAGTTTTGCTTTTGCCATTTTCATTTTAGCTTTGGCAAGCTGCAAGTTTCTATTATTCGGTGTATTTTCTTTTGTGAAATTCGGATTTTCCTTACTTGGTATTTTGCAAGTTGAAATATCAACGTCTTTGAATTTGTAACTTAACAAGTGATTAAGCTTGGTAAAGTCTTTGACACGTTTTGTCAAACTACCACCCTCTATATTCATTTTTTCCTTTTTCTCGGCTATACGTTGGATAGTTTGCTCAAAATATTCCGGACTTTTCAATATTTCTTTTTTATTGACGAGTGCCTCTAATTCTTTTGCCATTTCGTCTTTTATGACGGATAAGTCAGTATTTTCGTCATAACCTCGTTGCTCAAATATTGAACGGCGTATCTTTTGATATTTTGATACGGTTTCTTTAAATGTATCTAACGCCCAATTGTAATGTTCGCCTTTTAGCCGGTCCAACTTTTTGGTATATTGGATCAATTCAATATCAGAAGCAGCTTTATAATCAAATGCCAATACTTCATCTATGGCTTTGAGTGTTTTTTCCAAACGTTCTTTTTGCGTTTTGTTGAGTTCAGACTTCTTAACGCTGTCAATATCTTTGAAATAAACGTCGTCCCATTGCCCTCGTGAGAATAGTTTGACATAACTTAAATTGTTAATGCCGTTTTTGTATCGTTCCTCTAACCTCTCACGTTGTTTGGTGTGGTTGTATTGCAAAGTGCCGTATTCTTCCAACGCTTTGATATTAGCTTCCAATACGGTCATATCCTCATTAACTTGGTCTTTATCAAGATTGATTTCGTGGCGTGCCAATACGGTTAAGTCAGTTACCAAAGCAAATTTAACTTCATTCGGGTCAAGTCCTTCTTCGTCTAATACGTTGCCTCTGTCTGCTTTACTCCATAAATCATTGATACGGCTTGTTTTTTCCTCTAACTTTTGAAATATGAAAACGTCCATTGAGTTTTCCATTAACGGCATCACAATACGCACATAACCGTTTTCATTCTTTTGTCGCCAAATTCTACCCTCTAATTGCCGTATGTCTGTCGGGTTCCAATTCGGATAAAGGTTATATAAAACGGTACTTTTCTTTTGCAAGTTGATACCCTCTTTAATGGTTGATGTGCCAATGATGATTTTACAAACACCCTCATTGAAAGCGGTTTTAATTTTCTCTTTTTTGGTTTGACTGATACCACCGGTAATAATTTCCACTTCATCAACCTTTTGGCGTGGATTGGATATTAAAGATTTGCCTTTTTGATAATGCAGTTCTTTTTCTAAATATTCTTTAATATAATGAAAAAACTGCTTACCTCTATCAATATATATGATTTTCCCGGTTACATCTGTATTACGTTTTTCATACCATTGTTTAACGGACTTAATAGCGTCCATTGTGTATTTAATTTTCGGACTGTTATCTACAAAGTCTTTATAGTCTTTCGGCTCTGAATAATTGTAAAGAAACGGACTTAACGCATTGTTGAGTGATGCGTTCATCAAGCGCAATATCTTACCGGGATCGTCTTTGTCTGCACCGCCTTTCATTTCATTGTTAATAGCGTGTTGGTGCATTTCCTGTTCATCATTCAATTCCAAATACGTAACAATTTGCTTATTGCGTGGCAGGCGTTTAATGCCTTTGTCTGTTATTTCCGTTGTCTTTGGCAAATTGACTTTACACGGACGTGGGATATTGACTTCCTCACCGGTTTTGAAATTGATGTGAGAGTTTATCAATTTTTGTAATGAAATACGGTTATTGAACGACTTTACAACCGCTTTTTGCTTTATTTCGCCGTCATAATTGACTACATACTCCTGCGTTTCGAGTATGTATTGCTCAAAAAAGTCTTTGATGTTTAAGATGCCCCACGTTTTCATATAGTCATACGCTACCAATGACAACATTGAGTATATTTCCAAAGGACTATTTGTAAACGGTGTTGCCGTGAGTAGCATCACGTTACGCCCAAAGTTTCGTTGAATGTAATTGGCAATAAAAAACGCTTTGATACCTCGTGATGACGGCTTACCGCCTTTGATATGAAAACGTTTTTTTTCGTCATCATCATCAGATTTTACTTCCGAAAAAACGTTTTTAAAATTGTGAGCTTCATCAATGACTAAATAATCAAAGCTCAATATTTCAATATCTGCAATGGTGCCTTTGTTGCCTATACCGACTAATTCCCGGTATTTTTCCATTTTCTTTTCAAAATCCCTGTCCGACATATCCGCTTTTGTAGATTGGTCTAATATGCGCCCTAATTCTACTATCAATTTATCGGTTTCCTTGAAGCCAATTTTTGCCATTCCCTCATAGGTAACGAGTGTAATACTGTTTTCCGGCACCGGAACATTCAAATTGATACTTGCTTCAATTTCGGCGCCTAAATTATACCACTCGTTAAGTGTGATGTTTGTGCCGGACAAAATACCTTTTTTGTCGCCATAGCCAAACATTTCCTTTATCCAATTCTTATATGTAGGGTTTGGCACTACTACTAACGGACGTTTTGCCTTGCCGTTTTGAATAGCTGATGCTAATTCCAATATGGCTGAAATAGTTTTTCCTACGCCTACGTCATAAGCGATGATACCACTACCTACCATTTCCATAAACGCCATTGCTTCCCTTTGTGCCGGACGAATATCTAACTCAAATCCGTGGAAATAGCGTGATATTTCAACGCCTACCGGTATTTTGTGATGTTGTATGCCGGTAACTGCGTTGTAGTTCATATTCCAATGTGCATCTATTTTGAGCTGATCCTCATATGTCAAAGCTTCGTGCAAAAACTTCTTAAATAATTTTTCGCCGTATTCCTGCGAATATTTTTTGATTTTTCGCCATTCTGCCGGGTCATCTATTGAACGTGGTTTGGCACCACCGTTTAAGTAATAATTGATGATTTGCAGCGCATTTGTTTTTCGCTTATAAATTTCGTCCGGTAAAGCTCTCAAATAGTCTTTGTAAGCATCTTGCAAAGTTTCCGGTTGCTCTAAAATAACGCCGGTGTTTTCTTTGAGCTTTTTAATTTTGAAATTCCGTGCAAATTTTGATATGGCTAAAATAACCGGTCTTTCATTTTCAATAGGGTTGAGTATTGATAACTGTTTTGGCTTGTTTTCGAGCAAAACTTTTTCGTGGTTGTCATAAATAGATTGCCCAAAGTTTTTGATGATAAAGTCTTTTTCATCTTTGAGCTTTGACAATTTGCTGTGAATGTTGCCAAATAAGAATACCGATAACGGCACGTATTTACCATTTTCGATAAACAAAGCACCGGATTTGACTAAATTATGCAGCTCTTTAAGAGTGCCGTCAATAAAATATTTTTTCCATTTTTTCATTGGTATTCCTGACATACGTCTATACCATACCCACGCTTTTATTTCGTCAGTTGAAATACCTTTGTTGTATCGTTTTATGCTTTCGTCAAATGTAATAAGATTGCCTTTCGGTGCATTCATTCCGGCTTTGAATTTTGCCTTAATGATTGCCTCGTTTTGCTTTATCAATTCTTTGGTTGATGCTATAAGCTGTCCGGTGTATCGTTTCATAGTTCTAATAGTTTTAACTTGGCTTGTGCCATTTTCATTTTCGCTTTAGCAAGCTGTAAATCTTTGTTACTTTTTTGGTTTGTCATTCCGGTAACTCGCAAAACGTCTGCTTTAGTTCCTTTTACTTGTATAGGAAAATAGATTGATGTAGTTGTAAACTCTACGCCGGCTATTTTTTCGGGGTGCTGCTTAAACCAATTATCGTTTGACGTTATGTGTACAAAGTCATAACTCATTTTCAATGTGCATTAAAGTTCCTGATAGACTTACATCTTCATTGATGAACATTGTTATCATCCTATTTTCAACACGTTTGTAACCGTTTTCGGTTTGGATAAATTCATAAACGGTCGGAAATTCGTCTGGTTTTACTTGTTTGAGTATTTGGGCTATTTTATCTCTTATTTGTTTTTCTACTTTGCTCATTTCGTCTGAATATTAAAATGTCCGTAGGAACGGATGTGTTTTTAAATACTTTGGGCATACGGTAGGCATCTACAAATTCGGCATATTGGCCTATCATTTCCTTTTCGTGCTTGTAGGTTTTATCATTTCGCATAAAACTACTTGCCGTAATAAATACCAACAAACCGCCCGGCTTTAATAGCCGCATGCTTTGATACATAAAAAACAGTTCGGTTTGTTTGAATTTCAATGTTTTAAAATGGCTTGAATACAAATTTTTATACTTACCATAAGGCGGATTGCCAATGACTAAATCAAAAGGATAGTCTTTGAGCCACGTAACTTGGTTTCTTGGCAATTTTTGTGTAAAACGTTCCGGCTTTAAGAATGCCGTTTCAAAATAATTGTTGTAAAAATATTTAATACCCGGCACTCGTTTGTTGGCTATTTCATAATTTAACGGATCGAGTTCAAATGCCGTGATGTTTTTCGGGTTTGGCAACACTTCTAAAAAATTGCCTGTGCCGGCGGACGGCTCTAAAACTTTGCCATTTTCTTTGAAGCCGTATTTAACAGCCAATTTATACATTACCTCACAAAGCCAAACCGGTGTAAAGAATGAATAAAGGACGTTTTGTCCCTCGTTGGGTTCGTAGTTTCTTAACACTTGTTTGTCGGCTTCCGTGAGTGTTTTCTTGGCTAATATGTTACGGATATTGTCCACTAAATTGATACGGTTTTTATTTTCTTCACACCTTTATCAATAGCCGTTTTTGTTTTGCCGGCTATTTTTTTGGCACCTGATTTTATTTCATCTGATGCTGTATTTGTAAATATTTTGTAGGCAACAAATAAACCTAAAGCAACCAAACCAACATTTAAAAGCTTTTTGCCGGTGTAGCTTGCTGCATTGCTGACGGTATTTGAAATAGCATCTGTAAACTTTTCGAATATTCCCGGTGTTACTACCGGCGCATCTGCTTCATTGGTAACAATAGCGTCTTTGTCAGCTAAAACATAAAACCAAATGCCGTCATTGTAAACGTTGGTGTCGTCTATTTTTAAATAGATTTTTCCCATTTCAGTTGCGTATCCATATACTTGACCTAAATATCCGGGACTAACTGTGCCTATTGGTGTAGGATTGGGATTAGCTACAATTTCCGGACCGGTATAAATATCAACCGGCTTGGTGTTGTAAACCGGACGGCGTTGTTTTGCTAATTCTATTGCTTCTGTAATTGACATCATATTCATAACTGATAATTTTTTAATGTTGATAAATGCTGGAATAGCTAAATTGATTCCCGGCAATTTCGTAATTAACTTTGTAGCTTATATTTGCCGTCTTCAATTTTGTCAGAGTTGTGTAGAGTTCTTCAATTTTATCAAAGAATATATCAAGCTGTACATCCGGGATAATAACAGGACTACCTATTGGAATATATATGCCTGATTTGTAGATATTAGCGCGGCCAACTAATATGCCGTTTAAATAAATTTCAATATCATTTATCTTAACAGGTACATAAATTGGGACTTGATTTAAATTATTAATAATTATATCAACCAATAGCGTCAAAGATAGATTGGCACTGCTAATTTCAAGTACGCGTATATTTTTAATATCAAAACCTAATGCGAAATTGTCATAAATTTCTTTGGCTTTTGACGACAAATACCCTACCCCTAATAAGATGCTGCTATATATTAAAAGTTTTTTCATTTAACTTATATTGTGTTTAATTATATATGGCGTTGGATCAACTATTTTATTATTGATGCGCACTTCCACATGAATATGATTTGTCATATTCGGGTTGTTATAATACCCTGCTATATCTTGTGTATAACCGATTATATCGCCTGCATTGACATAGTCGCCGGTATTGACTATCGGATCGACATAAAATGCTTTAACTTTGGTGTCGCCGTTTATGATTTCCACGCCTTTCATTTTTCTACTATTCCGGTAAGGGTATGCAACCCTCACTCTGCCTGAAATAGCAGCATGGACCGGCTCGCCAACGTTAGAGACAACATCTACACCTTGATGAATGTGATTAGTCCGTGGAGCGTGAAAATATCCACATCCGGCAGGGTCGCATGGGCGAACCTGTGGAAATGGCACAATATCATAAAATTCTTTATCCGGTTTATTTGTTTTAGCCATAACTCTTAATATTGTTAAAATTCCTAATATGGTAAACCACTTTTTCATACTTTTCTAATTGCGCCACCGGGCAAAAATTTGTAACCTTTTCTTAATCTGCCGTTCTTTTTAATACCTTTACAATTTACTCGGTTACGGCATGCCGGCGCATTCATGCCTGCTTGTTTGTCTGACAAGGCGTCATATACCATATAACCGCCTAATATCATTTTTGCTAAACTTCTTAATTTCATTATTTATTCTTTTTTGTTTTCAAATAATTTGTCGATAATTTTCCATGACACTACTATTAAACCTAAATAGAGAAACCAAACGTCCTTTACCGGTGATTCTCTTTCTACATCGGTTGTTTGGGTGGTTTCTTTGCTTTGTTGCTGTTTGATATAATCCTCTAAAACCTCTTGCGCTTTTTGTTTGCAATCAATTTTATTGATTTTGCCATTTTTATACTCGGTGCGTAAAATGACGTTTTTATGCACTCTTGTTATAACTGTATCTTTATATTTAATACGTGGCTTATATATGACGCTGTCGCCTTTGGTGATGATTCTCCGGGTGCCTATTTCGGTTGCTTTAATCGTTTTCTGTCCGGTTGCCGTGTGTCGTTTAACACTGCGGCAACCGGATAAAGAAAACGAGAACCAAACTAAACTAACTACTATGAAAAAAACACCTCTAACTGTCATTATTTACAATCTTTTTTTAAGCGATACACTTCGCCTTTCAATGATAGATTTTCATCTCTTAACTTGTCTAATTCGTGATAAACTTCCGTCAACTCTTCTTTTAAAAGTTGCATTCGTTCACCTAAAGCTTTATAATCATTTTGAAGCTGCGTAATGGTCATTTGTAAGACTTCTATCTTTTGTTTTTCAACTTGATATTTTTTGTTTTTATTTTCAATCCTTAAGCCTTCATTATTTATTTCTCCTGCTTTGGCTTTATTCTTTTCTTGCCAGCGTTTATATTTATCCATTCCCCAAATTGATCCGGCTACGGCGATTAATAGCCCTAATATGTCTTTTAACTCTGTTATGTTTGGCATTACACTCATATTTTATAATAGCATTTTTCTTCCTCTGTGATAGCATTTTTACAGTGGTCTGGTCCTAAAAAATCATCTAAATCTTGACGGAAACTGTTGTCATCTCCCTTAACGTAATTAATTCCGGTTATAGCTGATATGGTTTGATACCATTTTCCGTATTTAACATATTTTGGCTTAATAATGTCATTTAATAATTCACCGGCGCTTGCGTTTGCCATACCGTCATTAAGTAAGGTTAAAGCTCTTACTATGGCGCCAAGTTGCTTGCTTATGGCGTAGTCAAATTTGAAAAATAAATGTTTTATTGCTGTATAGATTATGCCCAAAACTGTTAATGGGTAAAAAACAAAACAGCTCAGGATAAATAAAGCAATGTCTGTCAAAAATATGTAAAAGTCTATTAGCCTGACCTTGTAATTTCCGGACGGCAATTTGCTATCGATCCATTTCAAAACTGTTGATTTTGTTTTGACAGCAGTAATTGTGGCTGTTAAGAATAAAATAAAAATTAATGTCATCATAGCTTTACTCAAAATCGTTTAAAGTTAATTGTCCGTGATAAAACCCTTTGTTAACAATAGTTTGCTTGATACCTTCTTTTAAGAACATTTTGTATTTTTCTGATTCGGGCATATCTGCTGGTAATTGGCTATACACCATATTTTTCAAAGCAAACCACTCGTCATAGGTAACTTCCTCTGGGGGTATATTCCGTAAGAATTTAACATTGTCTATGGTCTTTGTATCATAGACAATATTTCCTTGTGCGTCTCTTACCACCTCACCATTTTCATCTAATCTTTCTACTTGTGTTACAATAGGGTCTCCCAAAATAGCATATTCCCCATATATTACTTTCTTAATTTGTTTTTGCGGGTCATCATCAACTAATTTCACATTTTTAAACATAAGCTTGTAGGGCTTATATGTCCTATCACTATAATGTGAAATATCTATTGGTTTTGTTGTTTTTAATTTTATTTCATCCATTTTATTTATGTTTAAGCGTTATCATAAGTTGTTTGGTCACTGGTTAAAACATCTCCTGCTCTGAATTGTGCATTTTGAAATATTGGTAGTGTTGGGTCATCTACTAAAAATGTGGCATCATTGTATTGTGTATGGTTGGATACACTTGTCAATGCTACATTGTTACTGTTTTTAATATTGAATTTATTAAAATGTCCATATTCCCAACTGATGCTTTTTAAATTAGGGGCATCTGAGAAATCCCATTCAGATACAGAATCAAAATTAATTATAACATTCTCTAAATTTTGCTTACTTAATGTATCTATATTAACTATATGGTTACTGTTACCATAAGACTTAAATTTGTTTAATGCACCAGAATTAGTTATATTTAAAGATGTCAGAATATTATTATAGTGTTCAAAGAATGTTAGACTTGGACAATTGTTTATTGTAATAGAATTTAGTCCAGATAATTGTCTAAAATATATATGGTTCAAATGTTGATGACCATCTATATTAATATCTGCAATAGTTTTCATTCTTGAGAATTGCAAATACTCTAATGCAGGTAAATTATTAACAATTGCATTTATATCATATGTCTCATTAGCATTTGTTGATAAGGTCAGACTACTTAAGTTTGGTAAGTTTTGTGTTGCCAGTAACGGTACTCGAAATTTAAAAGCATTTAAAAATAAGTAAGTTGTGTTATCATTTATTTGTATATCTACATAATTATTATTTGTATAAATTCCCCCTAATTTGACATAAATTAATAACGGATTATTCAACTTAAAATTAAAACTATCAAAGTAAATACCTGCTTGTATGCTTAAGTATGCCAACTTAGATGCCCTGCTTACCTCAAATACACCATTATGAAAATAGGTACTGCCATAAAAATTTGTTATTTCAAGAGTATCCACAGAATTGTTCAAAAAATCTGTATTATCTATATTGCTTTTATAAAGAGTAATATATACAAGTTTATTAGTTTTCTCACTTTTTATATACATTGGTGTAGTAGGGTAACTTCTCATCCACATAACACCAAGTTCAGGTAATACATCAATATCCAACCAAGTTATTTGTTTATCGGTATACCATCCCCACAAATTATTAACGCCATTCCCTGTATCATCAACATCAATATAAAGACTACTGTCACCACTTGAAGCAGACAAATCAACTATTATTTTATGGTTAGCTGCATCCACTGTTCCTTGTGTAATTTTTTGTTTGGTAACATTATCTACCATAACCCAATCAAAATCTTGTGTTTGCGAACCTCTAAAATCTATATACCAATTACTATCTGTGGATACTGTCTTAAGTAGTAACTTACCAAAGCCGCTATACATTAAATTCAACTTCCTATTCATCATTTTTAAGAAATTATGGGTTGCTTTATGGTTACGTCGTAGATGTTTACTGTTCCGGTAGTGCCTAAGCCTAAATTTGCTTTATTCATTTGTCCAACAAAATGTATATAAATTAAATTCCATACATTGGGTTGCAAAGCTGTTAATTTATCAGCCGGAATATCTTCAATAGTTACATTCTTGTCTAATGGGTTAAGCATTAACACTAATGTTTTACCTTGCACTTTTTTTGGAAAAGTAATGACAATATCGCCATATGATGGACTGACGTGTATAACATAGGTATCTAATGTATCCCAATACACCGGAAAAAAATTACTTCCTTGTGAACGGTAGTCGCCTACCCCTAAATCTAAAATGATGCGTTTGGGGTTCAATAAATCAAAAGCAGTAGCGTAAAGTCCACGGGGGGTAAAGCTGCTTTCATAAACATTTTTATAATAAAAGTTTCTATCCTTTAAGTCGGCAAAATTGTCCGGATAATCTTTTATATGCTCTCCCCAACCACCACCCTTTTTAAAAGCCCTTAGCTCAATTAGTTTGTCGTAATATTCTTTAACAGTTGTTGTACCTAATTTGTCGGATACTTGGCTGTATATTATGTCAAAGTCGTTTAAAACTTGATCGTTGTTATTTTTTAAAACGGTTATTTTACCGGCAGCTTCATTAAGCAAAAGCTGTCTTGGCTCGGCTATTGTTGCTTCAATAACTGTTTTTCCATTATTCACAACTTTGACAGAAGTACCATTATCGGTTACGTTTATGTCTATTATTCTGCTCATTTACATATTTTTTAATTGTTAAGGCGATTAACGCTGCAATTGCTATTCTTTTAAACCAATTTGTTTTTTTTTTATAGGTCAACTCTACTGTACCTAATGTTTGAATGCTGGGTTTCATGATGATACTTGGCGGCAAGTATTTAGCTTTATATTCTTCAGGTTCGTATCCCATGGCTTCTATGCGAATATCATCATCCGGATTGGCCGCCAGCTCTACAATACCGTTTAAATCGGCTATTACTGTTTGTCCGCTTCGTTTATTGGTGGCTGTGGCCATGTCAAATGGTTGCATATTTTCTTCATATATGTGCGCTCTAATTAGCATTTGTTTTATTTTTTTTTAATATTCTTTTAGCGATTATCATGGCAAAAATTATTTTTAACCACAAAGTAAATCCCGCTTGCGTGGGTTCTGTATTTGTTGTAAAATTCGCGGTCTGTATATTGTTGTTCCATGGTAGAACATTGTTATTATCACTACTATTCCCCGCACCGGTAGTTGCCGCCGGAATAGTACCAGCATTCCCTGTTGTACTGCCACTTCCTGTATTAATATCATTACCTGTGCTATTATCATTGCCTGTGTTTGCGGGTAAAGTATTTGTTTGCGGGTGTCCGGGCGGTATTATACCGGTTGATGTTGGTACGGTTGTTTGGGGTGTTCCGGTATTTTGCCCGGCTGATACACCTTGCGTCATTTCATCGTATTGCGCTTGTGTTATGGCACCACTATCTAATAACGATTGTAGATAAGCCGGGTCATTAACAAAACTTGTATCGGTGTTGCCTATGTCATAAAGATTGTTAAATCCACCTGACATATCATCCCATTCTTTTTCAATCTCAACGTATTTATTCCCATTATTATCAATTATATCAAAATATCCTTTGTCATGGCTCTCATTGACAAACGGACCATTACGTCCTGAATAATTATTGTTTTGATGGTCCATGTCCAATTTTATCATGCGGTTACTATAGCCACCTCTTTGGTTGTCAGTTATCCATATATAAGCATCATAGTCACTTATGTTTGATTGCGGTCCAAGAAATATTTTAGCAAAACGCCAAGCTTTATATTCCGGAAAATATTGCAATTCATGTTTTTCTTCATTAGATAAAGGCTTCTTTTCTTTGTAAATCAAGTAAGCACGGATGCCGTCTTCTTTTCCCAATAGTTTGTATTGATTCGGACCGAGCTTTGTATAAACAAATATCACTTTGTTCGTTTCTAAAATGCCATGATTGTTGCTTCCAAAAAGCCCTAACATACGCCCGATAGATAGACCAATATTAACTATTTGGCTAATGGATGATACCGTATTTGATATTTGTTGCGGATTAAGTCCCATTTATTTTAAATATTTTTTAACCATTGGATGATTTTTAATCATGGCAATTTGCAATTTGTTTAAGCCGGCCAGTTTGGCCAGTAAGCGTAAATTTTCTGTCGATTGCTTCGCAATATCTGTTAGATATTTCTCGCGCGTAGCCTGATCAAATGGCGTTTTTTCATTAATTTCTATAGGTATTTTGCTCATTTTTTTAAGAATATTTTTTTACAAGCATACTTAGTTCTTGACTAAATTGTGGATTGTTCATTAACAGATTAATAATATTGTTCAGGTAAGCAACATGCGTTTCATCCAAATCTTGTATGACTGCGCAAAACTGTTGCTTTACCGGACTATTAATAGCCGCGGGGGCATTCATGCCGGCATTACCATCAATCTGTTGCGATTGAATCATGGCTTTTTCAACTATTCCGGGCGCTAAATCTTTTAATGTTTCAAAAAACGGCGATTCCCAAAAACTTTTACTATCAGCTTTAATATCACGCAATTTTAAATCAAGCTCAAGCTTTTCTTTTTCTTTCTCAATTTTTTTGCAATCTTCTTTACATTTTTCGAGCTTATCCTTATAAATATCACGTTCTTTTTTCACTTCCGGATAGTCTTTGTAACGGTAGATTAATTCCGGCGCATTCATGCCCGGAGCATTCATGCCGCCCATATTTAACATATTCAACAAGTTGCTAAAATCATTTGTGGCCGGTTGGCTGTTATGTTGCATAGGTTGCTCATTGTGTTGCATGGGTTGCGTGGTTGTTGCCGGGTGTTGCGTCAGGTCTTCTTTATAAATGATTAATTCTCTACCGTCTTTCCAAGTTGTCCCGTTAGATTTGTAAAATATTAATTTCAAAAAATCGAAATTCCCTTTAGAAAAAACATTGTGCAAAACCTTATCTAAATTTTTAGCATAAAATATTTTCCCTTTCTTTTTTAAAATGTCATTGCCCGATATTTGCATCTTATGTCCATAAGAATTGTATATGTCAATTCCTCTGGTGGTAAAAGTCGGGTCCTCAATAGCATTTTTTATTTGCTCGTAAGTAATCATCGTGTTTTAGTTTAGTTGGTCGCAGTTAACTTGAAAAAAACTAAGCTCAACACGGTTGCCGGAAATATCGTTGTTTGGAAATTTAATGTCCAATTTTAACTTATCGGCAATCATGGTTGATAAGAGCAACGGCATGCTTTTTCCTGAATTGAGCCGCTTACCATTAATTAATGCCGGATAACTACCGGTATTTTCAATATACAAATTGGTAATTTTTTCGTACTCCAAAATTTGGTTATCCGTAATAAATTCTGTGTTGAGCTTAAATTCTTTCATCTTGTTGTCTTTTAGCAATTAGCACCGGAATTGCCTAATTTTAAAAATTCTAATTCGGTATTAGTTTTTTCTTTTTCAAGTATGAATAAAAATTCACCTGAATAATCTGCTGTTAAATTTTCAAAAAACAGATTGATGCGCAAATCATTAACAGTTGTTACACCATTTGGGAATGGTAATGCTGTTTCCGGTTTAAATCCGTCATTTCCTTTTGCTAAAAAATTAATGCTTAAAGGGTCCAATATTAAGCTGCCTTGACTGTTTCTAAATTCAGTCTTAATAATATCATTGGCGCCGGTAAATTTTTCAAACATCACTCCTTTAATAACATAGCCTTTATCAAAGCTTACTCTTAAAGTCTTAGGTCCGGAACTGCCGGCCGTCAGGTTAATATCTTGGGTTACTAATTTCATATTTTCTTTATTTTAAAAAGTCCCGTCCCGATTGTCGGGCGGGACTTTTGTTTGATTGATATTATTTTTTTCTAAGAAATTGAAGTCATCAAACCATCCATATGCACTTTAATATAATGCGCTACGGTTGCATCAGAAAATGCTTTAGGTTGCTTAATAATGATATCCCATTGTTTAGCATCGGCAATATATCTTGGGTCAAACAACTGATGAAAAGGCTTGCTGCCGTTATTTTGATCGTTGTTTATGACGTCTAAACTTCCTTCATAAACTTTTTCGTTGTTGCTTTGTATCTCAATAGAACCGACGGCTAATTCTGCGGGTAAAGATTTTGTCCAATTAGTCACGTCTTCTACCGCTGTGCCAGGGTCTGCAGTAGCATACTCAATTACCAAACGATCAAATATTAAAGCGCGTCCCGGCTCTAATCTATAAGATAAGTTGGTTACCCCTTCTTTGGGTTTTAAATCGGTACTATTCAGCTTAACATATGCACCACCACCTTTAAGGTCTGCCGCAATAAATCCGCCGGTGCCTACATTTAATTTGGTGTATGAGCCGGGTCCGCCGGCTATTCCTAAAATTGATTGAACTTCGGGAGGAATCGGACCTTCTGCATATCGGCTCACCAAACTCGGGTCAGTTTTTTGGATTAAATCGGTTGATACTTTGTTAGTTGCAATCAATGTAACAAACATTGTTGCGAGGATTAAAAATCTGGTACTTTTCATTTTTATTTTTATTTTTGGGTTAATAATCTATATTTATAAACCGTAGCCTGCTGCTACATTTTTTTTATCAGCTACGTAAAAAATTCCGGGGTTATTCATAGCGCTTGCTGGAAGCGGCATATGTGTTGCGTCAGGGTCAATACCAATGCCGGGTTGTGTCGTTCCGCTTGGCACAGTCGCACCTGTTTTTTTAGCAAAATAATTAGCTAATTTTCGCACGGCGAAGTTAATCGCCCCATTTGCAGCCATACCGACACCGGCATCTTGTGCCAATGCTGATAAGTCATCTTTACGATCAACAGAAGCCGCCATTGCAACACCTGCAACAACTTTTGCGCCGTCTATATAATCGGGTTTATTATACTTGCCTAATTTGTAGGCAAATTTGTTTTGCAATAAGCTTGTGCCAACAAAACCGGCGCCTATTCCACCAATTTGTTTCAGCTTATCAACTGCTTTGTCTTTTTCGAATTTAAACTTCATAATTTTAGGTTTATTTTTTTTGTTTTGAATTACTGTTTGTTACGATTTTATACATGACTATCCCGCCAATTGTTATTGCTACCAATGTTATGGGTTGCTCATACCATTTTTTTGCTGCCGGCATTTGTGCCAGTGGTGGCAATGGCGCACCTACATATCCTGTGTTTTGCGGCGGATAGTTTGTTTGCCCACCACCAAAGAGTGTACTTCCACCAGTGTTTTGCTGTTGCGGTGGACGAACGGTTGTTGTTCCGCTTGTTTGATTACTATTGTTGCCGGTAATAGAGTTATAAAAGTTTAAACTGGTTGATAAAAGTCCGGTAATTGCATTTAATGTATTTGCAAATCCACCACCGCCGCCTGAGTTTGAGCCTGACGATGCAGTAACGCCGCCACCTGCGGAATTACCTCCTAAATTTAGATCGACACCGAAACTCGGTGTGTAACCTAAAGAATTTTGTTGTCCACCGCCAAAACCGCCGCCGCTAAAACCGCCAAAACCGCCGCCGCCAAAATCTAATCCGTTCATCCCGAAAGGATTTACCGGCAAAAAGCTGCCATTAAACTTTGGTACTTTTTTTAAAAAATTATTAACAACCTGATTTATAATTTCAACCGGGACGTTTGAAAAATGAAATGGCAAAAATTTATTGCCTGCCTTAAGACCTAATGGCATAAATGTTAATTGGTTTGGCGTTGATAGCATTAATTCTTTGACGCTATCGACATTCTGAACACCTTTATTTTGAAGGATTTGTAAAATCTTTGAAAGTAATTCTTCATTTATTGGGTTAGCTCCGGGAGCGTTCATCCCTATGTATTTTAATTTTTGTGGCATAACTTCTAAATCTTTTTTTGTTAAATATGTTGGTGTGTAATTGAATCTTGGCAATGTTCCGTCTATTATTATTTCATTATTATCAACCGGCACTACTATAAATACATGTGTATAATTATCTCCGTCATAACTTACCCGTCTGATATAATGCCTAATGCCAAGCTGTTGCAATATGCTACTGGCTACGGTTGAATAGCCCTTACAGTTAATACCGTCCTCTCGCATTTGCCATGCACAAGCAATAGATTGCATGTGTTGGTCGTCATCATCGGGCTTGTATTGAAAATTGTTATAAATAAACTGATGAACATTTTCAAGTGTTTTTAAAAGCGTATCGGCTTTTAATCTTTTGGCAATTTTTCCCGCTTGCCAGCTATGTTTTGTAGCCCATTGTGCCATTTGTTTGACGCCAAAATTTGTATCGCCAAATCCTATAACTTCTCTTTTGCAGCTTGTTTTAGGAAAATATTTATCATACTTGTATTTGGGCTCTAACGAGCGATATAAATCCATTATTTAATAAATTCAATTACTTTTAATACGCCTTTATCTTTTGAATCTTGTACGGCGCCATTATAGTCTATGCGACTGATAAATGTGCCGGGGTTGGCTCGCTTGAATTTGCGCCAAACTTGGCGGTTGGCAAATATTTTTAATTTATGCAGACCTTTACCATTTGAAACTAATACGGCAAAAACGTTATGAATGCCTTTACTTGCTTTGGCAACTCGTTTTTTACCATTATAGGTTGAGATATATTCAATATATTTGGTATTATCCGCCATAAACATCTGATTTTTTCATTTTGTAATACTTTTTGCTGCTTAATTACACTACAAACATATAACAGGCATGTTTATTTGCGTTTGGTTTGTTCGCGTTGTTACTGTTTCAAACAGTTTTTGTTTGTTTTATGCTGGTTTTGTGGACTTTATGCGGTTTACGGATTTGTAATTTTTGTATTTTTGTGTAAACTCATTCGCCTTATGACCAAACAAAATCTTAAAAAATTATATCCCGGACTGTCTTATCGCAATTTTGTGAGTCCGGTGATTAACCGGATAATTGCAAAACGGCGTAAAATTTCTGTAGAATCTGCCGGTTACATAAAAAGTGTCACGCCAAAAGAGTTTAATGACTTTATGGAATTGGTAGGGTTGCCGATAGAAAAGGATATGCATGTGTTGGATCATACGCCTACCAAAGATTATTTAATTGGCAAATTTGCGGATATTCCGGTGAGAGATTTGCTTACAGAAATAAATGAATTAATTAAAAAAAACCGGCATTATCCTGTTGATATGCCGGTATATGATAAGCGTTTGACACCGAAAGAATATAGAATGTTACTTGATAGAATTATTTGATTTCAGATAAACGATTTTATTTCGTTTGTCTAATATTTGAAGTCCTCGTTTTGATATAATACGATGCGCGTCATTGTCAAATATTGAGCATATTGCTCTTATAGCTAATGCTTGGTATAGTAGTTTTAAAAAATCTTTCATAGAGTGTTTTTAGTGTATTTTATTTTTATTTTAAATTTTAAATGCTGATCATTTTCTAATGATCCCATGTTCATTGTTTTGACTTTTTTTATTTGTTTTAATTCTACCTCTTTGTTATTCATAATACTTCAATTTGATTTTCTATTAAATATTTATTGCCGGATAGAGCTTTATCAAGTTCTACGTATGCATCGAATAGGTCAGGGCTGTTAATTGCTAATTTTAAATAGTAAGCTTCAAAATAGCGTAGGGCTATTTTGAATTTTTCATTTGTATATTGCAGCATTTCTTTGGTTACGGCTTTTTTTCTCATATCTTGCCGGACCCCCATTAGAATGTCCAAACTTATTTTGTCTTGTTCCGTTGGCATAGGATTGTCTGCTAATATGCCGGCTATGTATTGCTCGGTCATGGCAATTAGTTGTTTTAGTTGCCGGTAGTTGATTTGGATTTTAATTTTTTTCATTCTGTTAATTTTTTAATTAAATTTTTTGCTTTTTTCTCGTGGTATTTTAGCTGTTTTTGAGAATGTTTGATTCGCTTTTGTATTTTGTAAGTTTTGTATGCTGATGTTATAAATAATAAAGCAAAGAGAGTGTAAAAAATAGTTTGGGTTTTCATATTTTTTTTTTTTTAAGTTCGTATTTATCTCATATCAATTTTTTTTCCACAAATTTGGCATTCGTCATACCGGTAAGCCATTCCGGTATGTTCAATTAAGGCGGTGGATCCGTCCGGGTGTGTGTGTTCGCATACGTCTTGGATGTTGCGTATGATTTCTCTTAATTTTTTGGCTTTTTGCTCGCATTCTGCGAGTTGTTTTTGAAAATGTTGTATTTGGTTTTTCATTTGCAAATATTTTTTAAGGTTTTTTATGTTATTCTATTGTTTTTTAAACAATTATGTTTTAATATAAACATGAATTGATGTTTATATATATGTTATGCTGCATAGTGGAAACGGATGTCGAAGTGGTTACCGGAAGGGAGAATTTAAACTTTAAATGTTAGTGTGTTTTTCGGCGGCAGTGGTAGTGTGAGTTAGTAAATTGGTTTCGTTGGGGGAAATGCTGAAAAATGGCTTTAATAGAAGAGAAATACATAACCAGAGGGCGAAATTAGAGAAAAGAAATCAAATCGGTTAAGAAGCGAGAATTAAGCCATTTTTTGAGAGCAGAAAAAAATAAAAACGCAGCATAACAATAGCTATACAAAATATGAACTTGGAAGTTAGTAGAAAAGTTATTACATTTATCAAGTGTTATGCATCGGTGGATTTCGACCGCAGTCGAAATCCATACTTTGTATAGCCAGACCGTTACCTGCCATTAGAGTGAATAGTAGCATCGTTGTTTTCTTGCTCAATTGCAGCATCAATTAAATCTTTCATTGTTTGTGGTATGTCAAAAGATTTATCTAAACATCTTGAATACTCATTTTCTAATTTTCTTTTAAGTTCAGGATATTCATTACGCATCCAAACAGGGTCTATCGTTCCTCTTGTGTTCTTTTCAATTTCATTCTGAATCTGCTGATATAGTTCCGATAGTTGTATTTTTTTAGCTTGTATATTTTTTGATTTACAATTAGGACAAGTATCAGGTTTAACTATCGGCAACCACCTTTCATTTTCACGGTAATCGTGTTCACCGAAACCACAATCATTACATACATAGTAATCTGAATTTACAGTTATTCCAATATCTGCTAATGTTGTTTTGCGAAATTTTCCGTTTTTTGACCGCATTATTATTCTGCCCGAATTTGTTTTATAATGTTTTGCCATAATATTTATATTTATAATGTTATTACTTTGCCCAATTTCAAATCATCTAATTTTGAATGATTTTCTTTCAAATTCAAAAAATCTTCTTCACCTGTAAAGTGTGTACCTTCTTTTCCTGATGTTCTTAACTTAAAGTGTAATTGATGACAGTATTTGTCTAATTTTCTTCCTTTACGCCAAAGCACTTTCACTTTTTCATTTGTTCTTTTGTCGATTATGTAACCTATGTTTTGCATATTTCTAATTTTTGATTTTAATAAAAAGCTGATAACACTGTGTATAAGCCATTAAAACGGCTCATACACTTATTCCGTTAACAATTATTTATTTATTAAAACTTAGCATTATACAGGTGTTTTGATGTAATGCTTAGAAAACATCACATATATAGGGAATTTATCCCCATTTACAACTATATTTTCTGGTAAAGCTATATTTTTATAGAGTTTTACCAGAATAAAATCATTTCCTTCAACATCCGAATTAATCCGTATGTTTTTAATACCGTGGATGGAAGAGTAGTACCTCTCCTGTGCGTATGCGTCCCCTTCTATATACCCTTCACCAACCCCATTAATGAGATTTAGGGTTTCAGTTACAAGCTGACCATAAATTTGGTTAGCTTGTTTATTTTCCAATATTGCAAGCGCTCCTTGCAATTTGTCAATTTGTTCTATTATTTGTTTTCTTGTTTTCATTTTTTTTAGTTTAAAGTTAAATGTTTTTTATGCTATTTTTATTAGTTTGTGTTTGGTTGGTTGGTATTGTTTTTTCTTAATTTGCAGGCGGGCGCCGGTTCTTTGGTCTTGTACAATGATTTTATCGTTACGTCCTAGTTTTTCAAATTCATTTCGTTTGATTGGCATTTTTGCAATTAACGAATCGATAACCATTTTAAAATAAATAGCCGGTGCTTTGCGTATTGGAAATACAGGCTTGATGCCATGGAATTTGACTACCGGTGTTTTTGCTGTTGCATCTACTAATGATTTGAATATAAATGCCGGTGTGTATTCGGCGTACTCGTCTGCGCCTCGTTTTAAGATTTCGGCGCTTTTGCGCTTGCACTTGGGTTTGTAGGGTTGCAGTAGTATGGTTACTATGGCTTTTTTGAGTTTGAATAGTATTTTTTTCATTTTTATGATAGTTTATTAGTTAATGAGATTTCTCATCGCTGCGCTCTGTCGAAATGACATTAATTTTACTTTAAATGTAATTTGTAGTAATGTTCCGGCATGCCATATGGTCCTGTGGCTGTTTGTGTTGTTTTTTGCAACACATTGAGCTTTGTCAGGTTGGTTATGGCACGGCGCCAGCTTGTTATTGGGGTTCGTTGTAACGGATCAAGTTTTTGCCAAACCTGTGATGCTGTCATAGGTTTGTTAATACTTTCAAACAGCTTTACTACTTTTGCTTCTTGGGAAGTAGCTTTTTTAATCTGCTCATCTAATTGCTTTGATGAGAGATTAACGGTTTCATAATACGCATCTACAAAATTGAATTTGTTGCGTGCGTTTTTTTGTGGGGTTTTGGTTTTCATAACTTTATTTCTTTATTGATTTCATTATCATAAAAGCGTGGTTGGTGCTGAAAATTCGGGTAATATTTTTTGAAACGTAATAGCATGCCTTGCGCTATGGTTATTTTGTCGCCTTTGGCTTTTTTTTCGTAATATGGCATTGAATACCATACTACCATTTTGCCTGATACATAAGCAACGAGCTTTACAAGCCGTTCGGCTTTGTTAATGTCCGGGCATTTTTTGGTTTTGGTTACTGTCATAGTGGTTTAGTTTAGATTAAATTCGGTTAGTTTTGCCGTTTTGTTATTGACGTATTTGATGATTTCGTCAGCCGTGATGCCTGCGGTGGCATTGTGCTCTATCCAATTGGCGAATTGTGCCGGTGTCATTTTACCGGACATTACCCGGCTGATACGGTAGTCGAGTTTGCGCCATAAGGCGTTTTTGGCTTCGGTTTTGAATGCTTTTCGCCTTAAATCTTTGTCGTTGGTTTGGCTTTGTTGCTGTTTATTGCGCCAAAATTCTTTGGTTTTGGCAAAGCCGGTTGTTTTTAAGTAGGGGTTAAAGTATTCGGACGGACGGGGCGGATTCCAATCGGGGTTTAGTGCTTTGTAATTCATAGCGGTTTTAAGGCGCCATTTGTAGTTTAGCAGCATCTCAAACATTGTGTCTTTGTGCGGTATATTGCCGTTTGATGTCAAAAAATAGTGTTTTTCAAATAGTCGCAGGGTTTTAAGCCACTCACCTTGATAGACGGTGCCGTATTTCCAATCTCGCCAGAGCTTTGCAGATGTTTTAAGCATTTCTTGTATCATCAATTCACGAAACTCGGACCGCGTTAGTTTTCCGTAAAGCACTTCGAGTTTTAGCGAGTGGTTTTTGATAGGCGTATAGTTTTTAAACTTGCCTTCAAATAATGATTTTGCTAAAATATAATAATGTAAAATACTCATTTTGAGCAAGTTAGATAATTTTTCATATTTTGAGCCGGCGGCGGCAGAAATTAGCTCTTGTTTATCGGTTTGGTATGAATTTGGCTTGCTTCCAAAGTTCTTGTTAGTTGAACTTGTTTTATCAGCTTGCTGATAATGATTTGATAACTCCTTTTGAGATGCCGAATTTTCGGTATCGTTATCTTTAGATTTATTTAGATGTTCTTGATTAACTAGAACATTATGCGGTAAATCTTTCTCGGAAGTGGTTTTAAAAAACTGATTTTCAACGTTTTGGCGTGTGCGGTTGGCGGCGTCCGAAATTTCGAGTATTTTGGGGTTAATTTGAATGATAAACGCCTTGTCTGATCCCCTAAAACGGTATCCGGTTAAGATGCCTACTTGAAGCATGTGTTGTATTTGGTTGTAAACTGTTTTCTGGGATATACCTAACTTCTTTGCTATTTTACTACGCCATATAGGTAAATCTATTTTTTGGCTTTTTTCAAGCCGTGTAGATATACCTAATTTGATATTTTGGCGTGTGCGGTTGTTTAGTTGGCGGGCTTGATGTTTGACTATTTCGGCGAATATGCGTTGGGTTTGGTATTTTATTTTTTTGTGCCGGCGTAAAGGGATAATTTTTTTGCCGTAAACTTTGTTCCATTTAACCGCTTGGGCGTTGTATTGGGTTGTAGATAGGTGTTTATGTTCTTTTTCAAATTGCAAGAACGCAGCTTGGTGTTCCGGTGTTAATTTTTCAAATGGAACTATGCCGGCGTTATAGTCTTTGATATTGCGGTTTTTATTGGCAATAGCTGTATTATACTTTAATACATATAATTCGTAATTATCAAAGGTTGCCTTATATTCAGGTCCTGTAATAACCGGAATCAGATAATAATTTCGGCGTTCGGGTTGTTTTGGTTGGTTTTGCTGTATTAGTTGTTTTATTGACTTCATATTTGTATTAGTTGAAAGTTGAAGGTTGAAAGTTGAAAGTTATTATCGTCTTAATAAATAGCTATTTAACAATTCTTTTTTGGCTGATATAAGTTCCTGTATTATGTTAAGTTGTTTTGACAATATTTTAATCTCTTGCATTTCGTCTTTAATTGTTTTTCGTATTTTCCTTTGTTTTATAAGCTTTAAAGCATCTTTTAGCGAGTTTGTGTTAAGGTTTATTCTTATGTAGCTTGCGTTTGATGAGTATAAATAACAAGCGTAATAATAATCGGTTTCTAAATCGCATTGAGCTTGTATGAAAAAATCATTATCTAATTTTATTGCCGGGTGAAAATACTTGTCATCTCTATTCATATCTATTACTGATATTTCATATTTATCTCCAATCTCTTTGATGATAGCCGGCTTTATGGTGTTTTCCCAAAGTTGTTTTTTTTGTTGTTGGTTTGTCATGGTAGTTAAAAGTTGAAAGTTTTTTTTTTGATTTCAGATTTGCGATTTTCGGTTTCAGATTTCAGATTTATTAGTTAAAAGTAGAAGGTCAAAATTTGAAAGTTTTATAGTAATTCTTTTAAATATGCGCCACAATCGTTGCAGACTTCGTAGCCGTCACTACTTATTGATGTGTCAAAGTGTTGGCATTGGTCGTTTGCTTCGTGTTCTAATTCTATTTGCAGGTCACTCTTTTGCCTTAATTCTGATGTTATTGTAATTAAATCATGCGTGAATTGCGCGTGAATACTTATTAACTTATGCGTATCGGTAGGGAAGTCGCTAAGCGCTTTATATAAAAAAACCATTCTGTTGGTTTTTTTATTCAAATCTGTATAGACATCATCTTTTTTTAAAGATATAACCATTTTGTTAAAACCATTTAGGGTTTTATATGTTTTGATCGTTTCAAAAAAAGGTTGTCTGCGTAGCTTGCGTTGCCAATCTGAATATTCAACAGGTAAATCTTTTTCTCTTTCAGTTATGATTTTATTATACATAAGTCAGAATTTTTTTAGCGTTATCTACATTTAACAATATTCTCTTACCATCTACTATGGCAAGTTCGCGGCTGGCGTTGTCTATTTGTATTATTGATTGTTTAAAGCCAGTTCTTTGTGCTTTATAAAATAAATATTCAAGTTTTTTCACAAACTTGTTCGTTAGCGGGTAGTCCGGGTCCGCTATCTTTTTATGCAACTTCATTCTCTCAATGAAGTTTAGCACAGGGTTTTGCCCAGATGCTCTGATTATTTTATCATAATTGAGTAAATAATGAAAGTCAAAATTTTGTAATTCCATAGTACGCAGTTTTAATGTTAAAAAAAATAAAACCAACCAACCGGCAGGCGTTACCCTGCGGTTAGTTGGTTTTGGCTTGCTTCCAATTTTATTTGTGCAGCAATTCTTTGAAAATTGCTGTCATTAGCTAATACATTGATATAATACCCAACCGGCTTAACTGCTATGTCCGGCTTTGACGATGTAGTAGGTTTCACCGGTTGGGATATTATCGCCAAGATTTCTTTCCTGTCTTTAGCTGACAAGGAAAGTAAATGTTTTAAGGCTTTTATTTTTTTACTGTCGCCGGACATACTATTATATTTTTAATATTTTTTTCATATCTTTGTAAAAGAAAGCCGGTGGACGTAAGAGTTTCTTGTTTTGGCGAATGAGTTTTCTTTTATGCTCCGCCGTGCTTTCTTATTGTATTAGAAACTGCCGAGTAAGTTTGCCGACCTGCCGGCAGTTTCTTAAATATGTGTTAAAACAACATTTTGGCTTAAAGGTTGCATTTGTTTCATTATGAGCTTGCAACTTGATTGCCGTTGTTTTTATATGAGCAAATATATAACGTTTTGTCCATTTTACAAAACAAAATGATGAAAAATTTAACGAAATGACTAAATTTAGAACAATTCTAAATAACAATATTAGGTATTTTATTGATAATCAAAATGTTAAGCTTTCTGGGTTGGGAAAAGATTTTGGTTATAGTCGTTCAACTGTCAGCAATTATTATAATGATAAAGCCATTCCGGATATAGAATTTTTGCTTAAATTTGCTCAAAAGTTTAATGTCAGCGTCAATGATTTGCTCACAAAAGACTTATCGGCATCAGATTTTGTATCAGAGCCGGAAGTAGAATATAACCGGCAAAACAAAGATAAAGAAATTGAATATTTAAAAAAAGAAATTGCCATAAAGGATAAACTTATTGCCCAACTTGAAAAAATGGTATCGCAATATGAAAAAATGTTTGATAAGCTTGATAATGATATCAAGCGTGTAGAAAAAAATGCAAAAGACCTATTGCCGGGCAAAGACGTTGTGGTTAATAAATAGAATATGTAATCTTTTAAATTGATATTATGAAAAAATTATTATTTATATTTTTAATCGTTGCAGCCGGTTTGTCAAGCTGCACCAAAGAAGGACCCGCAGGTAAGGACGGAAAAGACGGCGCAGACGGACGGGACGGGAATGCGAATGTACAATCAAGCGAAGTAACAGTATATCAGAATAATTGGGTGATGTCAAATAATATTTATTTTGCTAGATTTACAAACAGTACATTAACACAAGAACTTGTAAATAATGGAACAGTTTTAGCATACTATAAAGCTTCAAACAACACATTTATACCTTTACCTATTCCACAACGTGGAATAAGTTATGCTTTTGAAGTTGGGGCAATTACTTTTTACACAACCGATCAATCTTTCACTCAAAACACCAATATATTTAAAGTGGTTCTTATCGGCGGTGCGCCGGCAAGTAGTGTTAATGTAAATGATTATAATGATGTGGCAGACTATTACGGTTTAGATGATAATTAGAGTGTCAAAGCGAGTATCAAACACAAAGAATAATCAAATTTCTATTTTAATTTATAAAACCTAACTGTTTGAAAGCTAGTGAAATACATTTGCGCACGTGGTGGAATTGGTAGACACGCCAGCTTGAGGGGCTGGTGGCCGTTTAGGCCGTGCAGGTTCAAGTCCTGTCGTGCGCACAACCTTACAAAGCTAAATAACTGATATTATGTTATTTAGCTTTTTTAATATCCAAAATACGCCGACAATATGCCGACAATTTGCCTTATTTTTGATTTTCGGGGCTTTTTTAATGGTTAAATCATCATCGGGGCGGTGTTCTATTCCGGTGTTCCGGTCATTGTTCCGGTCGTGCCGGTGTGCCGGTCATTGTGCCGGTCGCTGTTCTGTTCCGGTCGGTGTGCCGGTCGGTATCATCATCATCGGGGCGGGTGTGCCGGTGTTCGTTTCGGTCGGTGTGTAGTGTATTATTTTTATCTTTGCTAAATTATTTGTATTATCTTTGTATTTGACTTGGTATTTCCTTTAATAGGGGGGTCACTGCGCCGGACATACCAAACCGAATATTTGTAGGGAACAATGCCAAGTTTCCGGCAAAATGGGGCTTTGTTATTTCATATAACAAGCCCTTTTTTTGTTGCTCTATTGTGATAAATACCTTTTTGCCGGCGTTGGCAATATGGTATAAAAAACGCCCCTTTGTGTTGGGGCGTTGGGTGTGCCGGCGGTGTGCCGGTTGTTCCGGTGTTCCGGTTGGTGTTCTGTTCCGGTCGGTGTGCCGGTCGGTATCATCATCATCGGGGCGGGGCGGTGTTCTATTCCGGTGTTCCGGTCATTGTTCCGGTCGTGCCGGTGTGCCGGTCATTGTGCCGGTCGCTGTTCTGTTCCGGTCGGTGTGCCGGTCGGTATCATCATCATCGGGGCGGGTGT
>JALWTX010000021.1 GCA_026993355.1 Flavobacteriales bacterium
AAGTGATATTAAAATAAGAACATATAAATCAAAAAAACCACAGAAAGAAATTTCTTTCTGCGGTTTTAGTTAATAATTTAATTAATTTTGCTAAAAACCTGTAACGGTTATTTAGGACTAGTCATAACATTTCAGTCATAATTTTATTTGCGCATCTTCTTAAAAAAAGCTTGCAATAATCTCATGCTTTCATCGGCTAAGACACCACCTTTTACTTGTGTTTTCGGATGGACTTTACAGTGCCAATGCTGAAAACCACGTTGTTTATCGGCAGCGCCATAAACTATGCGGCCTATTTGTGACCAAAAGGCTGCCCCGGCACACATTTGACAAGGTTCGAGAGTGACATATAAGGTGCAATCTTTTAAATATTTGCTTCCTAGGTAGTTAGTTGCAGCGGTAAATGCCAACATTTCCGCATGAGCAGTAGCATCATTTAAGGTTTCAACTTGGTTCCGGCCTTTTGCTACAATTTGATTATGACAAACAATGACGGCTCCAACAGGCACTTCTCCTTCTGCTAAAGCCAATTCGGCTTCTTGTAAGGCTTTTCGCATAAAATATATATCGTCAAAAACTTGTATCATTAATTTAATTTTTCAGACAGTTTGATAAATTCTGTTTTGGGTTGGGCATTCTGATACAGGATTTTATAAACGGCCTCAATAATAGGTATTTTTGCACCTGCCTCTCCCTTATCTTTATTAATCTTATAGGCAGATTTAACGGCATAATAACCTTCAGCCACCATTCTCATTTCTGCCATCGCACTTTTAACCGTATAGCCTTTTCCAATCATACTTCCAAATGTACGGTTCCGGCTAAAAATGGAATATGCTGTAACTAACAGATCGCCTAAATAAGCTGAATTATCAATATTTCTTTTGCGTTTATCCACATTTTTTTTGATAAATTTTTTCATTTCCCGGATAGCATTCGATATCAGTACGGCTTGAAAATTGTCACCATAACCTAAACCGTGTGCAATACCTGAGGCAATAGCATATACATTTTTTAAAACAGCAGCCCATTCTATACCAAAAACATCTTTTGAATAGGTTGTTTTAATATACCAGCTATTTAAATAACGCGAAATTTGCTTGGCGACTGATTTTCGCTTGGCGGCAATTGTTAAATAAGACAATCGTTCCATTGCGACTTCTTCGGCATGACATGGACCGGCAATAACCCCTAAATTTTTTTCGGGTACATTTTTGTATTTTTTTAGATGTTCTCCCAAAATCAACAAAGTTTCCGGGACAATGCCTTTGACGGCAGATACCACGATTTTTTCACTTAAGTCAACCGTTATTTTATCTAATTCGGATTTGACAAAAGCCGATGGAATGGCAATAATAATAGTATCTGCATGGTCCACAACTTCATTTATATCCGTACTTATTTTAATTTGTTTTAGATCAAAAAGGACTTGTTGTAAATATTTCGGATTATGCCTGTGGAGTTTTAAATGTTCCAGTGTGTAGGAACTTCGAACATACCAAGCCACTTCTTCCATATTTTCCGTCAACATTTTTACTATTGCTGTGGCCCAGCTTCCACTGCCTAAAACAGCTACTTTATGTTTATTTTTATGCATAGTATATTTGTTTTGTTTAACAAATATACAAAATTAAGTCAGCTCATTTTTGGTTTGTGGCGAGCCTCTTTCAATTTTGATTGTCTGGAATGTTTAAACCGAGCAACCGCCACCTTCACAGCTATCATAATCCTCAATATCTAATTCCAGTTTTGCAAAATTGAATTTTCCTTGGCTTTCCGGTTCCTGTTTTATTTTGGCTAAGGCATTGCCTGAATTGTCATTGATATTCATATAATATAAAGTTTTCAAGCCGTATTTGTAAGCAATGCCATCGTGTCTAATCAAATCTTTTACAGGGACTTTGTTGTTCTTATATTTTGATATATCATAATACTGGTTGGTGCTGATACTTTGATCAATAAATTTTTGAAATACCGCCACAAATTTCAGGTATTCTTCGTTATCAATTTCCCAAGCCAAAGTATAGTTTTCGTCATATTTTCCAAATCCCGGCACCAACTGCTTTAAGGCGCCATACTTGCTCATTTTGGCTATCAAGAGCTTACGTACCGGGTCTACCCCGGGTGTTGAATTAGATACCACACTGCTACTGGCAGCCGGTGGTATGGCACTTAAGGCTGAATTTCTTAATCCATATTTTTGGACATCTTCCCGTAGGCTATCCCAGTCCATTTCCAAATCATTAGCCACAATTTCATCAACATTTGGTGCATAGGTATCAATAGGCAATATACCATCTGCATATTTTGTTC
The DNA here is from genome assembly GCA_026993355.1 of Flavobacteriales bacterium. Taxonomy (GTDB): domain Bacteria; phylum Bacteroidota; class Bacteroidia; order Flavobacteriales; family Flavobacteriaceae; genus WGBX01. Next base: position 2,314 of record JALWTX010000021.1, read on the forward strand.
GTTCAAATAATTGACAAGCACCCTTTTCTTTTGCTAAATTATTTGATGCTTTAATTAAGCCATATTGAAAACGTTCCATATACCGGTGTATGGTTTTTCTCCCTTCATCACTATCGTAGCGTAAATCATTTTTGGCTAAGAAATGAAACACATCCGAAACACCTATACCAAGGCTTCGTCTTGCTTTGGTCGATTTTTCTGCCGCAACCACCGGATAATCTTGATAATCAATAAGCTCGTCCAAGAACCTGACAAGTAAGTCTGTCAAATGGTCTAATTCTTCGATATTTTCCAATTTGCCTAAATTAATATTGCTTAAAATACACATGGCTATTTCACCATCTGCTTTATTAACATCTTCGATAGGACTGGTTGGCAGGGTTATTTCTTGACATAAATTAGACATATAAATATGATCTTTAAAAGAACTGTGTTCATTGACATGGTCCGCATTTAAAATATAAATCCGGCCGGTCTCATATCTTTCTTTAAGTATATCTAAATAAAGTTGACGGGCATTTATTTTTTTCTTCCTGATTTTGTTATTCTTCTCATACATTTCATAAAGCATTTTAAATTTTTCAAAATCATTGCCATAAAATGCTTCATACAAATCGCGTACTTCTTCAGAAGAAAAAAGCGTTATATCTTCATTTTTACGCACTCTTTCTCTAAATAATTTATTAACCGCAATAGAATAATCCATTCGTCTTACACGGTTTTCGTCATTTCCTTTATTATTCTTTAATTGAATAAAAGTTTCTATTTCCCAATGAAAAAAACTGAGTGTTGAGGTTGAGCTTCCTCCACGGATGGCATTTTGGGTAAATCCTTTGGTGGTTGCTTCAAACATTTTAAGAAAAGGAACCAAGCCTGTATGGATGACTTCTCCGTTTCTAATATTAGCCCCTAATCCGCGTATTCGTCCGAAATTTAATCCGATACCGGCCCGGCTGGCAATATAATATCCCACTGCCGTATTTGATTGTAGAATTGATTCTAAAGAATCGCCGACATCAATCAAGCAACAAGAACTGAATTGTCTCAAAGGCGTTCTAACCCCTGACATTATAGGTGTTGGTAAACTTAATTTAAAGGTCGAAACCGCTTCATACAAGTCCAAAACATATTTTTTCCGTTTGGCTCCTTTATAGTTTTTAAACATAAACATGGCAATAAGCATAAAGGCTTCTTGTGGTGTTTCATAAAGTTCATGGGTATTACGGTCTTGCAACAAGTATTTATCAATCATCTGTCTTAAGCCGGCGTAGGTAAACTGTTGATCGCGCTCATGTTTAATTTTTTTGCCAAAATAAACCAACTCACTTGGTGAATATGCTTCGAGGATAGACGCATCATAGACCCCCCGAAATACATTATTGCGAACGAAGTATTCAAACGGCAAGGGCTTGTCTTGTTTAAAAACCTTTTTATATAAATCACTTAGTAATAGTCTGGCCGCTACATATTGATAATCCGGATTTTCTTCAGAAATTAAATCAGCAGCCGATTTGATCATTATTTTTTGTATTTCTGCTGTAGTTATGCCATCATAAAATTGAATTTTTGAGTTTATTTCTATATCCGATACCGATACGTTTTCGAATCCGTTGCAGGCCCATTCCACCATTTCGTGTATCATTTTCAAATCGAGTGGGGCGGAGGTGCCATCTCTTTTGATCACATTTATCTTTTGCATATAATTAAATTTTAGGTAAAACAACTTAGGTTAGATAAAACAAAATTAAGTTTAGTTTTAATTATATCTATAAATGTTAACAAAAGTTATCAACAAGTTATTAATATTTAGTTTGTTAATTATTAATAGGTTTATGTCCAATGTTTTACACTGATGTATTAAATAGGCATAAAAAAGAAGCCGGCCAATTGGCCGGCTTCTGATAAGAAACTATCTTGTTATTTTAATTAACATCCCAAAATACTTTTGAAAGTAATTTGTCACCACCCATCGCAGTGGCAGCATTATTATAATTTACTTGGTTTACATCCGGTTCATCCAGTGGATAGATGTATCTACGAGGCACCTCACCATTCGGTGTTCTGGGAATAGGAGGAACATTCATTGTAGGAAAACCTAATTTTCTCCAACTTGACCATGCTTCAAATCCTCTCCCATATAACGCTAGCCATTTTTGCAATCCAATTTTTTCTTGCCAGGTACTTCCAGCAGTTGCATAAGCTACAGTTGGTTGAGATAAATAGGTGGTTATATCTGCAGGATTAACTCCCCACCAATTCATAGAGGCTATTATAGCTTTTTTGTAGTGACTTTCTGCATCTGCTGGTGTTAATCCTCCCATATTTCTTTCAGCAGCTTCAGCTTGCAAGAATTCAACTTCATCATAACCTAATAATATGAAGGGCATATCAGGTTGATGAAATGGTTCACCAATATGTGTATAACTACCATATGAATTATTATCTCCATACGGTCCCCCTACAGGTGGAATAATATTGTCATCCATATAGTATGGAATTCTTGGATCATTTAATGGTAAGATATTATCAACAAAGGTGTTTGCAACCACAAAATCGTGTCTTCCACTTTGGACTAAACTTGACCAAATAGGATTAGTATGAGGTGGATTACTTAAGAAATGAAATTCAAAGTTATCTCCATTACCTGTAAATACCCCACTTGTTAGAGCTTCAGTTGCCATGTTGTTTGCTTTGACAGCATCAACATCAGCTATTCTCATGGCCATTCTTAATTTTAAGGAATTACCAAATTTTTTCCATGCAGACACATCCCCATTATAATATAAATCAGCACTACCAAAAGAACTACCACCTCCACTTAGTTGATTGACATCTGCAGTAATTCTATCAAATAAGTCATTATAAATGGCCTGATCATCATCATACTTAGGTGTAACATTGTTAATATCTAATGCTTCGCTATATGGTACATTACCATATGTATCCACTAAAACATGAAATAGATATACTTGCATCAAATCTACAACAGCTTTTTGATTTGCTTTAGTTGTACTATCTAAGGAAGCATCATTTTCTATTAGTTGTTTAGCTGCTTTTAAGTCATTCAAAATGTCGTAAATGTTGTACCAAAAATTACCACCAATATCTCGGTTTACTAAATCATAATTTGATTCATCTGTATAAGTGGTTTCTGTCCAATATTGTGCAAATAATTTAAATATATTGTAATTTACACTCGTACTAGCCATTCTTGTGGCCATAAACTCTTGAGCATTAGTAACAAGAGCCTCAGCATTCACATTGCTAGGGTGCTTCGTGTCTACATTCCACCCATCAAATTTGGAGCAAGATGCAGACAAACTTGCTATAATTAATATTAATATTATTTTTTTCATGATTTCTTTTTTTATAATTCTAATTTAACACTAAATCCAAAGTCTCTAGTTGAAGGATACACTCCACCTTGATATCCTTGAATATTTCCTGAACTAATACCTGCTTCTGGATCAGCATAAGGAAGATTTTTGGATATAATCCATAAGTTACTACCAGTTAGTGTGAATGTAACTCCTTTAATAAAACTTTTTTCTAATAACTTTTTATTCATTTTGTATGAAATAGCCACTTCTCGTAGTTTCACATAACTTGCATCATAAACATGTTGTTTATTTGCAGCTCTTGCCCAACCCCATGGATTACCATACCAACCTGCATAAGCTCTAACATTATTTGGGCTGGTATTGGTAACTGTATAAGTATTATCAGGATTAAAAGTAACTGTCCCTTGTACACCATCAAGTATAACACCACCACCTTGTGATACTGGATCTCTCAAAGGATTACCCAAATCATTAGTTCCAGCTGTTACATCATATAATCCGGTGCCGTAACCATACCATGTGTCTAAGGAGAATATTTGACCACCTTTTTGCATGTCTATTAAGAAACTAAAACTAAAGTTCTTATAGCTGAATTTATTGTTTATACCACCTTTCCAATCTGGTTGAAAATTACCAATAATATCTTTGTAAGGTGTCTTGTAATAATAACCATTTGATTTAACTACAGGATTACCATTACTATCATAAACTAAATTAGTTCCTTTTATTGTTCCGTAAGGTTGATCTAAAGTAGCATTAATAGAAACACCTCCTTGCATAGAAGCCAATTGTAAATTATTCATTCCTTCACTAAGCTTTAAAACTTTATTTTGGTTTTTCGCCCAGTTAATGTCTACTTGCCATTTAAAGTCCTTTTTATTAATAACTTTACCAAAAACATGTGTTTCAATACCTCGGTTTTGAATTGACCCAGCATTAACCCATTTTTGACCGAAACCAGTTGCTGTAGATATCGGAATAGGCATTAATAAATCTTTAGAAGTTTTATCATATAATGATAAATCGAAACCAATTCGGCTTTGCAAGAAACGCATTTCCAAACCTAGTTCTGTTTCATTTGATAATTCATTTCTTAAGTTAGGGTTATTACTTGTATAAGGAATTGTGGCTGTAGAATGCCCGTTAAATGGTGTATTTAATATATAGGTATTTTGGGTAGATAATGGAGGCGCAGCATTTCCTGTTTGAGCGTATCCTATTCTCAATTTACCAAACGAAATAGCATCCATATTTAAATGTTTTGAGAATACATAACTTGCGGAAATACCATAATAATCATATGAATTATTATTTTTTGGTAACGTAGATGCGATATCATAACGATAGGAACCTTCTAAGAAAAGAAAGTCATCATATCCTATAGACGTATTTATATAATAGCCATCTATTCCTTCCTTTGCTAAATATTCACTAGGTGCGTTTAATGGATTCTTTGAATTAGATAAAGCAAATAATCCCGGAATGTTTAATCCTCCGTTGGTGCTAGCTGATATAGATGAAACATTTCTTCTCATATAATTAGCACCCAAAACCCCATGAATATTGATTTTCTCAGATAAATCTTTATTAAAATTTAACATTAAGTCAGTATTTCTTTCGGTAAAAGTTCTATCATATCTTGAATATTCAGATACATCAACACTACCAACATCAATTCGTTCATTTCTGCCAAAATTGTAATGATCAAAACTCATTCTGCCAGTAACGTTTAACCAGTCATTCAATTTATAATTTAATGACGCGTATCCAATCATACGATCTCTTTCGTCATCTTCATAATTTTGATACCGATCCCAATAGGGATTATCCCAGTAAATAGGTTTTAAATCATATGGACTGTTTGGATTCCAAGTATAATTTTTCGGATTACCTTCGTTTACAGATTTGAAGAATGCATCTTTTTGTTCTAAAATATCAACGTTAACTTGATACCATTGTCTAAAACTTGTCATGAGGTTTTTTGCATCATACCCAGTTCCATAACGACCTTTACCTTTCGTATTGATATAACTAAATTTAGCACTAGCATTTAGCTTATCACTTAAATTATATGTAGCACGTAAATCTAAATTGTTTCTGGTGATTTCACTATTTGGCATAATACCAGTTTGTTTCATATTTGTATATGATAAAATGTATGTGCTCTTATCACTACCACCATCAAATTGGAAATTGTTATATAATGTAACACCTGTTTCAAACATATCTCCAGGTAAATGTTTAGCAGCTACCCAAGGTCTTGCTTTTTTATAATTGTCTAACCCTGGATACATTGCATCCCATTGATAGACCATAAGATTGGGGTCAAATGCAGCACCATAAGATGCATCTTCTGTTAATGGTGTAACTAAATCTAAATTTCCATCATTATCAATGTCGTAATCTTCAAAATATCCTGTCGAGCCATAAAAAGGCCCATAGCCAGCTCCATATTCAGTTTGGTATTTTACAAAGGTTGAAGGATCATATTTACTGAATGATACACTTGAATTGACTGTTACACCTAACTTTTTACCTCTACGTCCTTTTTTGGTTGTAATCATAATCACACCATTGGCAGCACGGCTACCATATAAAGCTGTTGCAGCACCACCTTTTAAAACATTAATTGATGCGATTATGTCCGGGTCTATATCTGAGGCTGCATTACCATAGTCATAACCTCCACGGTTTGTTTTTTGACTTCCTGTATTAAGGTTGTCATTTGATACCGGAACTCCATCAATTACAAATAAAGGTTGATTATTCAACATCATAGAGGAATACCCTCTTAAAATAATATTTGTTGAACCTCCTAATGAATTACTTTTTTTAATATCCAATCCAGCTATTTTACCTGATAAGGAATTTACAAAGTTGGCATTTTTGACTGTAGTTACAGCTTCAGCTTTAACTTTTTGGGTGGAGTACCCCAAACTTTTCTTTTCTCTTTTAATACCCTGTGCAGTTACAACGACTTCATTTAGCTTTGAGCCTTCTTTTAATTGCACATTAATCACGTTGGAATCTCCAACTTTCCGTTCTACAGGCTGATATCCTACATATGAGAAGAGCAAGGTTTGTCCTTTCTCTGCTTTGATAGAATACTTCCCGTCAAAATCTGTGGTGGCACCAATATTGGTCCCTTTCACCACAATGTTCACTCCCGGTAGAGGATCACCTGTACCGGCTTCAGTAACCACACCGGTGATTACTTTGCTTTGTGCAAATGTTACTTGCACAACTAACGCTAACAAGAGCGTTAACATTACATTAAACTTTGTTCTCATCTTCTTTTATTTTTGAGTTTGTCAAGCACAAATATCTTAAATAAAAGTTAATTATCCAACTATTAAATTAAGATTTTGCCTATAACAGGCTATTTAAAACAGGATAGTTTCTTTAATATTCAAGTAAAAACCCTGATACACAGCGATATAATCAATATTTATGGGTTGTATTAGTTCTAATGTTAAAATTTGTTTTTTATTACGAAATTGCATCCCGATGCCTGTATTTACATAAGATATTTCTACATTGCGTTTATAATTTTTAATAATATAATCGGTAATAAGGTAAATATTTGTTTTTTTACGAATGAATATTAAGTCATTTTGAAGGCTGAAAAGGGTTTTATAATTCACGTTTTTTTGACTGTTTTTTCTTAATATTTCCGGATTTTTACTAATAAGATTAGTAGGCAAATTGCTATTGTTTTGGTGCCAATATAAGCGGTTTTTCAGCCAAAACGCCGGTTTGATTATCAATTTATTAAATATTTTAAGTAAAGTGGTGTATTCCTTTAAATTTGACGGGTTGCCATCTATTTTTAAGGCTATTTTGGATCTGAATTTTGGGTCTGTAGTATACGTGTAGGCATAATATATCCCCATGTAATTTTTCTCTGTCTTTATTTGATTGCTTTTATAATTTTGCCACAAGAAGCTAACGCCAAGGCTATTTTGTTTAAAATTATATTTAAATTGCGCTTCATTGGTTAGGCTAAATTTCGTGCTGTCTAGTTTTTCTATGAACAGCGTGTTTTCTCCTGTCAAGTCTTGTCCCGCTATATAGGCAATGCCTGTTTTTAAGAATAGGTTTTGGTTATTTTCATCTTTATGCCAACGTAAGGTCATACTTTCGCCCAGATTAAAAGTATTGTGTATTTTTAAGGTCATACTTCCCAATATTTTTAACTTGGATTGGTAAATAAAACCTAAATTTCCGCTGATTTGATTGGTAGTTAGTCGGCTTAATTTTGCTACGACATAATTTTTACCTTTTTCAAAACTGATAAAAGGATTTTCTTTTAACCGGCAAAAAAAACTCGTGTTAATATCATTTCGTAGTGTTAACAAGTTAAAATGATTAAGGGTTTTTTGTCTGTATTTTTTTCGGAGATACAACCTGAAATTTGCCGGAATAAGTTTTTTTTTAATAAATATTATACTGTCTATTTTGGCCTTTTTATTGCGTTCCATATGAAAAAACGCGGCGTATTTTCGGTTTTGATATATGATGCTATCCGGAATTATCCTGTTAAAAATATAACCACTGTCTATATAAATTTGATTTATTTTTTTTAGGGATGCAGCTAGTTGTTGTGCCGGCATTTTTTGAATGCTTGTATGCGATAGATTTTTCAAATATAATATTAATGGATCATTTGTTTTTAGGTTAAGGTGTGCTACCGGTTTTGATGTTTGAGTTTTTTGCCCGGATAGCGTCATACTTAAAAACAAAAAAAATAAACTTGAAAATAAACGCATGATTATTTTGAGATTTTTGATACGCTGATGGCTAAAATATAAAAGATTTGTGTTTAATCTTTACTTTTGTTTAATTTTCTTTAAAAAAACTTGATTTAGAATCTGGCGATTTGTGTTTTTTTGAATAAATTTTTCTAATTGTATCTAAATCAGTTTGAAAAACAAAAAAAAATTTCTACCTTTGCCGTCCGAAAAAGAATAAAGTTAAATTAAATTAAACATATGCCTACAATTCAACAATTAGTTAGAACAGGAAGAACCAAAATAACTAAGAAGAGTAAATCGGCTGCTTTAAAAGGGAGTCCGCAAAAACGTGGTGTATGTGTGCGTGTTTATACAACAACGCCCAAGAAACCGAATTCAGCTATGCGAAAAGTAGCAAGGGTTCGTTTGACTAACGGCAACGAAGTAAACGCATACATCGGCGGTGAAGGACATAACTTGCAAGAGCACTCGATAGTATTAGTTAGAGGTGGAAGGGTGAAAGATTTACCCGGAGTCAGATACCATGTAATCCGCGGTGCCTTAGATACCGCCGGCGTCGATGGAAGAAAACAACGTAGATCTAAGTACGGAACAAAACGCCCTAAGAAGTAATTGAAAAAAGTTAAAAATGAGAAAAGGAAGACCTAAAAAAAGACAAATTTTGCCCGATCCGAAATTTAACGATCCTTTGGTAACAAGATTCGTTAACAATTTAATGTGGAACGGAAAAAAATCCCTTGCCTTCAATTTATTTTATGATGCATTAGATATCGTAGATCAAAAGAAAGGTGAAGAGGAAAAATCAGCTTTAGAGATTTGGAAACAAGCTTTATCTAATGTCATGCCACATGTTGAAGTGCGAAGCAGACGTGTAGGGGGTGCAACTTTCCAAATTCCGATGCCTATCAGACCTGACAGAAAAGTGTCATTAGCCATGAAATGGATGATTAATTTTGCGCGTAAAAGAAATGAAAAATCTTATCCGCAAAAATTAGCTTCGGAAATTTTGGCTGCCTACAAAGAAGAAGGCGGTGCTGTTAAAAAGAAAATGGATACACATAGAATGGCAGAAGCCAACAAAGCATTCTCACATTTTAGATTTTAATAAATAGCAGTAATGGCAAAAGATTTAAGTAAAGTAAGAAATATTGGAATTGCCGCGCATATCGATGCCGGTAAAACAACTGTTACCGAACGTATTCTATATTATACAGGTATCAGTCATAAAATTGGTGAAGTGCATGATGGTGCCGCAACGATGGACTGGATGGAACAAGAGCAAGAACGCGGTATTACCATCACTTCGGCAGCGACGCAATGCGTTTGGCCGTATAATGGTGAAAATTATACCGTTAATATTATTGACACCCCCGGTCACGTTGACTTTACCGTTGAAGTAGAACGCTCATTGCGTGTATTAGACGGTATGGTCGCTTTGTTCAGTGCCGTTGATGGCGTTGAGCCGCAATCAGAAACCGTTTGGCGACAAGCTGATAAATATAAGGTGCCTCGTATTGGATTCGTTAATAAAATGGACCGTCAAGGCGCCGATTTTTTTAATGTCTGTAACCAAGTAAAAGAAATGCTTGGCGGCAATCCTGTGCCTTTGCAAGTGCCGATAGGAGAAGAAGCTGATTTTAAAGGGGTAGTGGATTTAATTTCTAAAAAAGCAATCATTTGGAATGAAGAAGATAAGGGAATGACCTATGAAGAAGTTCCCATTCCCGAAGAATTGATAGATGAGGTTGAGCAACACCGTGCCAATTTAATTGAAGCTGTTGCAGAATATGATGAAGCTTTGATGGAGAAATTCTTTGAAGATGAAGATTCTATTACTGAAGATGAAATTATTGCCGCTTTACGAGCTGCAACTATTGATATGTCCATCATACCGATGTTTGCCGGTTCTGCCTTCAAAAACAAAGGTGTGCAAGCTATGTTAGACGGCGTAATGCGTTTCTTGCCATCACCTTTGGATATTGGCGCTATTGAAGGTGTAAATCCTGAAACCGGTGAAAAAGAATTGCGTCACCCTGATGTTAAAGACCCATTTTCCGCTTTAGCCTTTAAAATTGCAACGGATCCTTTCGTTGGTCGATTAGCTTTCTTTAGAGCTTATTCAGGTTTCTTAGATGCAGGTTCTTATGTATTGAACAACCGTTCCGGCAAAAAAGAACGTATCTCACGTATTTACCAAATGCATGCTAACAAGCAAAATCCGATTAAACGGGTTGAAGCGGGTGATATTGCTGCCGCCGTTGGTTTTAAAGATATAAAAACAGGTGATACCTTATCAGATGAAAAACATCCAATCGTTTTAGAATCCATGGATTTTCCCGATCCTGTTATCGGTATTGCGGTCGAACCCAAAACCAAAGCGGATGTTGATAAATTGGGCATGGCCTTGTCTAAATTAGCAGAAGAAGATCCAACCTTCCAAGTAAAAACTGACGAAGCTTCCGGACAAACGATTATTTCCGGTATGGGCGAGTTGCACTTGGAGATTATTGTGGATCGTCTAAAAAGAGAATTCAAAGTAGAAGTCAACGTAGGACAGCCGCGTGTTGAATATAAAGAAGCCTTAACTACTGCGGTTGATCACAGAGAAGTTTATAAAAAACAAACCGGTGGTCGTGGTAAATTTGCAGATATTGTTTTCAAATTAGAGCCCGCCGATGAAGGTAAAGACGGTTTGGAATTTATCAATGAAATCAAAGGAGGTAATATACCGCGTGAATATATTCCTTCTGTCGAAAAAGGTTTTAAAGAAGCCATGAAAACAGGTCCTTTGGCCGGTTTCGAAGTAGAATCGATGAAAGTTACCTTAGTTGATGGATCTTTCCACCCCGTTGACTCCGATTCATTATCTTTTGAATTGGCAGGAAAACTCGGTTTTAGAGAAGCGGCTAAAAAAGCCCAACCGGTATTGTTAGAACCCATCATGAAGTTGGAAGTGGTAACACCCGAAGAAAATATGGGTGATATTGTTGGAGACTTAAACCGTCGTCGTGGACAAGTATTGAGTATGGACGAAAGAGCCGGTGCTAAAGTGATTAAAGCACATGTGCCGCTTTCGGAAATGTTTGGTTATGTAACGACATTGCGAACATTGTCGTCCGGACGTGCTACATCTTCAATGGAATTTTCGCATTATGCCGAAACACCTAAAAATATAGCTGAAGAAGTAATTGAAAAAGTTAATGGATAAATCATAAGACATGGCTCAAAAAATAAGAATAAAATTAAAATCATACGATCATAATTTGGTAGACAAATCTGCCGAAAAAATCGTAAAAACTGTAAAAGGAACCGGTGCGGTTGTAACAGGTCCCATTCCGTTACCGACACACAAAAGAATTTTTACAGTTTTAAGATCGCCACACGTCAACAAAAAATCAAGAGAACAATTTGAATTGAATACCCACAAACGTTTGTTGGATATTTACAGTTCATCACCAAAAACTGTTGATGCTTTAATGAAATTGGAATTACCCAGTGGCGTAGAAGTAGAAATCAAAGTTTGATAATTAATATAAATTAATATAATGTCGGGTATAATAGGAAAAAAAGTAGGAATGACCAGCATTTTCGATGAAAATGGTAAAAATATCCCTGTAACGGTGATATTGGCTGGTCCGAATTATGTTACCCAAGTCAGAACCAAAGAAGTTGACGGGTACGATGCTGTGCAGCTTGGTTTCGATGACAAAAAAGAGAAAAACACCCCGAAAGCCTTAAAAGGGCATTTCGAAAAAGCCGGGGTATCTCCTAAAAAACGTGTCGTTGAATTCCAGGATTTTGAAAAAGAAGTAAAATTAGGAGATGAAATCCGAGTCGAAGATTTATTTTCGGAAGGCGAATTTGTCGATGTCTCCGGTATCTCAAAAGGTAAAGGTTTCCAAGGTGTGGTTAAAAGACACGGTTTTGCCGGTGTCGGACAAGCCACCCATGGTCAGCATAACAGACTGAGAGCACCGGGTTCTATTGGTGCCTCTTCTGATCCATCCAGAGTTTTTAAAGGAATGCGAATGGCAGGCCATATGGGTAATGAAAAAGTTACCGTTCAAAATTTAAAGGTCATGAAAGTTATTCCTGAAAAAAATCTTTTAATCGTAAAAGGGAGTGTTCCCGGACATAAAAATGCTTACTTAATAATTAAGAAATAATGGAATTGAAAGTATACGATATAAAAGGCAATGATACAGGAAGAACAGTTAAACTTTCTGAAGAAATATTTGGTATCGAACCAAATGATCATGCGATTTATTTGGCAGTAAAACAGTATTTGGCAAATCGCAGACAAGGCACTCATAAAGCCAAAGAAAGAGGCGAAGTTAAAGGTAGTACACGTAAAATTAAACGCCAAAAAGGAACCGGTACTGCAAGAGCAGGAGCTATTAGAAATCCTTTATTCAAAGGAGGTGGACGTGTTTTTGGGCCACGCCCTAGAAGCTATTCTTTCAAATTAAACAAAAAAGTAAAGAAATTAGCGCGTAAATCTGCTTTAAGTACCATGTTAAAGAATGACAATATCATGGTCGTTGAAACATTTGATTTTGATACACCAAAAACCAAAAATTTTGTTGATGTATTGAAATCCTTGAAGTTAGATGATAAAAAGTCAACATTTGTATTTGTTAATCCAAATAAAAATGTATATTTGTCATCACGTAATTTACCAAAATCCAAAGTTGTAAATGGCTTAGACTTAAATACTTATGCCATTTTAAATGCTGGAAAATTAGTATTTACCGAGGAGGCAATTCCCGAAATTGAAGCTAAATTTTAAAAAAGCGTGTTATGAGTATCATAAAAAAACCGATATTAACGGAGAAAATGATGAGCGAAACCGAGCAGTTTAACCGCTACGGATTTGTTGTTGATAAGAAAGCGAATAAAATTGAGATTAAGAAAGCAATCGAAGATTTGTTCGGTGTGGACGTGCTTAAAGTACGTACCATGAATTATCCTCCCGAAAGAAAAACACGCTATACTAAAAGCGGTGTTGTCACAGGAAAAACCAATGCTTATAAAAAAGCAATTGTTGAAATAGAAGAAGGTCAAAGTATAGATTTCTATAACAATATCTAAGAAAATGGCAGTAAGAAAATTAAAACCCATAACCCCCGGTCAACGATTCAGAGTAGTGAATATGTTTGATGAGGTTACGACCAATGAGCCTGAGAAAAGCTTGTTGGCGCCTAAAAAGAAAACCGGTGGTAGAAATAAACAAGGACGTATTACGGCACCTCACAGAGGAGGCGGTCACAAGCAAAAATATAGAATAATAGATTTCAAACGAAATAAAGTTGGAATTCCGGCAGTGGTTAAAACCATTGAATATGATCCAAACCGATCAGCGTTCATAGCTTTAGTCGCTTATGCTGATGGTGAAAAACGTTATATCATTGCACCTAATGGTTTGCAAGTAGGTCAAACGGTTATGTCCGGTGAAAATGCTTCACCTGACACCGGTAACGCCTTACCCTTGAAAGCCATTCCATTAGGAACCATTATTCATAATATCGAATTAAAACCGGGACAAGGTGGTTTAATCGCAAGAAGTGCCGGGACATTTGCACAATTAATGGCGCGTGATGGTAAGTATGCCACCATTAAATTACCTTCCGGTGAAACCCGTTTGGTTTTGGCTGATGCTTTTGCAACAGTCGGTGTTGTTTCTAATTCAGACCATCAGTTAGAAGTATCCGGTAAAGCCGGACGTAGTCGTTGGCAAGGTCGTCGTCCTAGAACAAGACCAGTAGTTATGAACCCTGTCGATCACCCGATGGGTGGTGGTGAAGGACGTGCCTCAGGTGGACACCCCAGATCTAAAAATGGTATACCGGCCAAAGGTTATCGTACCAGATCTAAAAAGAAATATAGTAATAAGTACATTATTGAACGTAGAAAGAAATAAGATATGGCTAGATCGTTAAAAAAAGGACCTTATGTTCATTATAAATTAGAAAAGAAAATTCTTGCCAATCAAGAATCGGGCAAGAAGACTGTTGTTAAAACATGGTCAAGAGCCTCTATGATTACACCTGACTTTGTTGGGCATACAATTGCAGTTCACAATGGACGTCAATTTATTCCGGTATATATCACCGAAAATATGGTTGGACATAAATTAGGAGAATTCTCCCCAACCCGAACTTTTAGAGGCCATGCCGGAGATAAAAAAAATAAAGGCAAAAAATAGGGATTATGGGAAAAAGAAAACGCTTGATGGCTGAGGCTATCAAAGAAAATAAGAAAAAAATTGCTTTTGCAAGTTTAAATAATCATGGCGTTTCGGCTAAAAAAACCAAGCTAGTGGTCGATTTAGTTAGAGGAATGGATGTGCCTAGAGCGCTGGGTGTTTTAAAATTCACCCCTAATAAAAGTGCTTCTATTATTGAAAAAGTACTATTAAGCGCCATTTCCAATTGGGAAAATAAAAATCCTGATAGAGACATTGAAGATGCCGGATTATACATTAAAAATATTTCGGTTGACCAAAAAGGTATGCTTAAACGTATACAACCGGCGCCGCAAGGACGTGCACACCGTATCAGAAAAAGATTTAGTAAAATTAACATAGTTTTAGGCGAAAAAAATAGTTAGGAAGTATGGGACAAAAGACAAATCCAATAGGAAACAGATTAGGAATCATCAAAGGATGGGATTCTAATTGGTATGGCGGAAAAAACTATGGTGATAAAATTGCTGAAGATCACAAAATAAGACAATATATTAAAGCACGGTTACCAAAAGCCAATATTTCAAAAGTTATCATTGAACGAACTTTAAAACTAATTACTGTCACCATTACTACCTCGCGCCCCGGTATTATTATCGGTAAGCAAGGTTCGGAAGTTGACAAGTTAAAAAATGAGCTTGCCAAATTGACCGGCAAAAAAGTACAAGTCAATGTTTTTGAAATTAAAAGACCCGAATTAGATGCCAATTTGGTGGCGCAAAATATTGCCCGCCAAATTGAGAATCGAATTTCATACAGACGCGCTATTAAGCAAGCCATTGCTTCTACCATGAGAATGAATGCCGAAGGGATAAAAGTTCAAATTTCAGGTAGATTAAACGGAGCTGAAATGGCACGTTCTGAAAGTTATAAAGATGGTAGAATTCCACTTTCAACCTTTAGAGCAGATATTGATTATGCTCTTGAAGAAGCTCATACAACTTATGGCCGTTTGGGTGTAAAAGTATGGATAATGAAAGGCGAAGTTTACGGTAAGAGAGATCTTTCCCCGATGATTGGTTTATCCAAAAAAGAGGGTCGCAGACCCCGTGGCGGAAATAGAAGAAGAAAATAATTTATATTTAAAATTGTAAAAAATGTTACAACCCAAAAGATATAAACATCGCAAGCAGCAAAAAGGAAGAATGAAAGGCAATTCGCAAAGAGGTCATCAGTTAGCTTATGGCATTTATGGCATTAAAGCCTTAGAACCTACGTGGATGACTTCCAGACAAATAGAGGCTGCGCGTGTTGCTGCCACTCGTTATATGAAAAGAGAGGGGCAATTATGGATCAAAATATTTCCGGATAAACCTATCACCAAAAAACCTTTAGAGGTAAGGATGGGTAAAGGAAAAGGTAATGTTGAATATTGGGCAGCTGTCGTACGTCCAGGTAAAGTGTTATTTGAAATTGACGGTGTGCCATTAGAAGTCGCCAAAGAAGCGCTTCGATTAGCTGCACAAAAATTGCCGATCAAGACCAAATTTATTGTTGCCCCTGAATTTCAACAAAAATAAGTTGTAAGTTATGAAAATGTCTGAAATAAGAAATATGGAGACAGTTGAGTTGCAAGAGCGCTTAACTGATCTTAAAAAGAAATATGACAGCTTAAAGCTTAGTCATGCTGTAACCCCATTAGAAAATCCGATGGAAATCCGTAAAATGAGAAGAACCATTGCCAGATTGATGACGGAGTTAAACCAAAGAGGTAACTAAAAGAATTTATGGAAATGGAAAATATCACAAGAAACTTAAGAAAAGAACGTATTGGTTTGGTTACCAAAAATAAAATGGATAAAACCATTGTCGTTTCTGAGGTTAAAAGAATGAAGCACCCGCTATACGGAAAGTTTGTACATAAAACCAAAAAGTATGTAGTTCATGATGAAAAAAATGAATGTAATGTGGGTGATAAAGTAAAAATTATGGAAACCCGTCCAATGAGTAAAACCAAAAGATGGCGTTTAGTTGAAATATTAGAAAGAGCTAAGTAATTATGGTACAACAAGAATCAAGAGTTAAAGTTGCAGATAATACAGGTGCTAAGGAAGCATTGGTTATCAGAGTATTAGGCGGAACAAAAAAACGTTATGCTTCTTTGGGGGACAAAGTAGTTGTAACTGTTAAGGAAGCAACGCCTAACGGTACCGTAAAAAAAGGAACCGTATCGACCGGTGTTGTTGTCCGAACCAAAAAAGAAGTTCGACGTCCGGACGGTTCGTATATTAGATTTGATGACAATGCTGTGGTTTTATTAAACCCAGCTGGTGAAATGCGCGGAACACGTGTTTTTGGCCCTGTTGCCAGAGAATTGCGTGATAAAAAGTTTATGAAAATTGTCTCATTAGCCCCTGAGGTTTTATAAAATCTAAAGTATAATGAAAAAGTTTAAAATTAAAACCGGTGATGAAGTCGTTGTACTTGCCGGAAAAGATAAAGGTCAGAAAGGAAAAGTACTGAAGATCATTACAGATAAAGACCGTGTCTTGGTTGAGGGTGTTAACATTATTAAAAAACACGTCAAACCAAGTGCAGAAAATCCTCAAGGTGGAATCGTCGAAAAAGAAGCTCCAATTCATATTTCAAATGTTGCTTTGGTCGATCCCAAAACAGGGACAGCTACCAGAGTGAGTTTTGAAATAAAAGACGGAAAGAAAGTGAGAGTTTCTAAAAAATCAAAAGAGGTTATTTAAGCCATGAAGAAGAAATACACACCCAGATTAGAGAAAGAATATAAAGAACGTATCATTGATGCGTTGAAAAAAGAATTCGGTTACACCAATGTCATGCAAGTACCCAAATTAGAGAAAATTGTGGTAAGTAGAGGTGTTGGTGCAGCTGTGTCCGATAAAAAATTAGTTGATTACGCAGTGGATGAATTAACTAACATAACCGGACAAAAAGCCATACCGACTATTTCTAAAAAAGACGTTGCAGCTTTTAAACTGCGAAAAGGTATGCCTATCGGGGCAAAAGTTACTTTGCGTAAAGATAAAATGTATGAATTCCTTGATAGATTGATTACCATTGCACTACCGCGTGTTAGAGATTTTCAAGGTATTAAACCCGATGGTTTTGATGGAAGAGGAAATTATAATTTAGGGGTTACCGAACAAATTATTTTTCCTGAAATTGATTTTGATAAAATCAATAAAATAAACGGAATGGATATTACTTTTGTAACATCTGCTAAGACCGATAAAGAAGCGAAAGCATTGTTAACAGAACTAGGTTTACCATTTAAAAAGAAAAAATAATATGGCAAAAGAATCAATGAAAGCCCGCGAACGCAAGCGTGAGAAATTAGTTGCTAAATATGCTGCTAAACGAAAAGCTTTAATTGAAGCGGGTGATTGGGAAGGATTACAAAAACTTCCTAAAAATGCGTCGCCGGTACGTTTACATAACAGATGTAAATTAACCGGACGTCCCAGAGGATATATGAGAATTTTTGGTATTTCCCGTGTAACTTTTAGAGAAATGGCAAACGAAGGATTAATACCGGGCGTTAAAAAAGCCAGTTGGTAAATTTAAAATCAGAAGAAAATGAATACAGATCCAATAGCAGATTTTCTAACCAGAATTAGAAACGCACAAAGCGCAGGACATAAAGTTGTAAAAATTCCTTCATCAAAATTAAAAAAAGAGATAACTAAAATTCTATATGACCAAGGTTATATTTTAAGTTATAAATTTGATAAAGAAGGAAATAGAGAATTTATCAAAATTGCTTTAAAATATGATAAAGACAGTCAACTACCTGTGATAAAAAAATTAGAAAGAGTCAGTAAACCAGGGTTGCGTAAATATGTCAATGTTGACGAAATGCCAAAAGTATTAAATGGTTTAGGTATTGCTATTCTTTCTACTTCAAAAGGAGTAATGACTAATAAGCAAGCTCGTAAAGAGAATGTAGGAGGAGAAGTTTTATGTTACGTTTATTAAAAAAGAATTAACTATGTCAAGAATAGGATTTAAACCCATAACAATACCCGAAGGTGTAACAGTTGATATTAAAGATAATATGATTACTGTTAAAGGAAAACTGGGAGAATTGACCCAAGAAATAAAAGGGGGTATTGAATTTGAAATCAAAGATGGCGTGATAGAAGTAAAACGTCCTTCCGAAAGTAAAAAACATAAAGCTTTTCACGGACTTTACCGTTCACTTCTTTATAACATGATAGAAGGTGTATCAAAAGGATGGACCAAAGAATTGGAATTGGTTGGTGTTGGTTATAAAGCGTCAAATCAAGGTCAATTGTTAGATCTTTCTTTAGGTTTTTCACATAATATTTTAATGGAATTGCCCAAAGAAGTGAAAGTTGAAACAGTATCTGAAAAAGGTAAAAACCCGATTGTTAAATTAACCTCTTTTGATAAGCAGTTAATTGGACACATCGCTGCCAAAATCAGATCTTTCCGTAAACCGGAACCTTATAAAGGTAAAGGGGTACGATATGTTGGAGAAGAAGTAAGACGTAAAGCAGGTAAAACAGCCTAATAATTAGCCATATGAAACTAAGTAAATTAGATAGAAGAAGAAGAATACAAAAAAGAATTAGAAAGATTGTTAAAGGGACACCACAAAGACCCCGTCTTTCTATCTTTAGAAGTAATAAAGAAGTATATGCTCAAATCATAGATGATGTTAATGGCGTCACTTTAGCTGCTACTTCTTCAAGAGACAAAGAATTAGCGTCTCAAAAAGGAACTAAAATTGAAAAAGCAGCTTTGGTCGGTGAAAAAATTGCCAAGCTAGCTTTAGAGAAAGGGATTGATACCGTGACTTTTGACCGTTCAGGTTTTTTATATCATGGTCGTGTAAAATCATTGGCTGAAGGCGCCAGAAAAGGTGGATTAAAATTTTAAGATATGCTTGATAAATATAAAGATATAGAGAGAGTTAAACCCGGCGGATTAGAATTGGAAGACCGCTTAGTAGCTGTAAATCGCGTAACGAAAGTTACTAAAGGAGGTAGAACATTCAGTTTTTCTGCCATTGTAGTCGTTGGTGATAAAAACGGCGTTGTTGGATATGGTATGGGTAAATCTAAAGAAGTGCCTGATGCTATCCAAAAAGCTATTGACAATGCTAAGAAAAACTTAGTAAGGGTTCCTGTCATTAATGGAACGATACCTCATGAACAACTGGGTAAATTTAGTGGTGCACGTATCTTTTTAAAACCGGCTTCTCCCGGTACCGGGGTAATTGCAGGTGGGGCAGTACGTGCGGTATTAGAATCTGCCGGTGTGCACGATGTTTTGACCAAGTCTCATGGTTCATCTGATCCTAACAACGTTGTTAAAGCAACATTGGATGCATTACTCAATATGCGAGATGCTCATACAATAGCCAAACAACGTGGTATTTCTCTTAATAAAGTTTTTAACGGATAAACAAAAGGACGATGACAAAAGTAAGAGTAAGACAAACTAAAAGCACTATAAACAGACCCAAAGACCAAAAACAAACACTTGAAGCTTTAGGTTTAAGACGTATCGGTCAGGAACGTGAGCATGAATTAACGCCTCAAATAAAAGGAATGATTGAAAAAGTTAAACACTTAATCGTTGTTGAGGAAATTTAAAATTTTAATAAGATGGAGTTACATAATCTAAAACCTGCGAAAGGTTCAGTTAAAAAAGATATAAGAAAGGGACGTGGTGAAGGTTCGAAACGTGGCGGTACTGCTACAAGAGGCCATAAAGGTGCCAAATCAAGATCCGGATATTCACGTACCCCAGGTTTTGAAGGTGGTCAAATGCCTTTATACAGACGGGTTCCTAAATTTGGTTTTACAAATATCAACCGGGTTGAATACCAACCTGTTAATTTAGAGACTTTGCAATCTTTGGTAGATGCCGGAAAAATCAAAGATGTTATTACATTTGATGATTTTGTGGCCTTGGGGTTGGTTAATAAAAGAGATTTGGTCAAAATTTTAGGTAGAGGCGAATTAAAAGCAGCTTTAACCGTTTATGGCCATAAATTTTCCAAAAAAGCCCAAGAAGCCATCGAGGCTGCAGGTGGTAAAGTTGAATTATTATAAAATTTTGATTTATTCATGAAGAAGTTTGTAGATACAATAAAAGCAATATGGAGCATTGAGGAGCTTCGTAAAAAAATAATTTTTACTTTAGGCTTAATTTTGGTTTACCGTTTTGGAGCACAGGTTTCATTACCTGGCATTGATCCAACACAATTGGCCAATTTACAAAATCAAGCCTCTAGTAACACTTTGTTAGATTTGCTTAATCAATTTACAGGTGGAGCTTTTTCTCGTGCTTCCATTTTTGCTTTGGGTATTATGCCTTATATCTCGGCTTCTATTGTGGTTCAATTAATGGGGATTGCCGTACCATATTTGCAAAAATTACAAAAAGCCGGTGAAAGCGGTCACAAAAAAATAACACAAATAACCCGTTGGTTGACAATTGCTGTAACCTTAATACAAGGTCCCAGTTATGTGTATAACTTGTATAACCAATTGCCTAAAAGTGCTTTTTTAATTGAAAAAACCTGGTTATTTGTAACCATATCCGTTATAATTTTGTCAGCCGGCACCATTTTTGCCATGTGGCTGGGAGAAAAAATCACTGATAAAGGTATTGGTAATGGTATCTCATTATTGATTATGGTAGGGATCATCGCCAGAATGCCTTCGGCTTTCTTACAAGAATTTGCTTACCGGGTGACTAATCAAAATGGGGGACCCATGTTGTTATTATTCGAAATTGTGGTATGGCTATTGGTCATTGCAGCCAGTATTATGTTAGTAAAAGCTTACCGTCCTGTTCCCATACAGTATGCAAAAAGAACAGTCGGTGGCGGATACGAAAAAAATATTTTCGGCGCAAGACAATATTTACCTTTAAAACTAAATGCAGCAGGTGTTATGCCGATAATTTTTGCGCAAGCATTGATGTTTTTCCCGGGTATGTTAGCATCTCTTTCAGATTCTGATTGGGCTATGACTTTAAAAACAACCTTTAGTAATATGTTTGACCCGTGGTATAATGTGGTGTTTGCTATTTTAATTATTATCTTCACTTATTTTTATACCGCCATCACGGTCCAAACAACCAAAATAGCTGAAGATCTAAAAAGAAGCAATGGATTTATACCAGGTGTCCGTCCAGGGACAGATACAGCGAATTATTTAGATGATATTTTATCTAAAATTACCCTTCCCGGTTCAATATTTTTGGCACTAATTGCCATTTTCCCTAAATTTGTTTATTATTTATTTCCGGGAATGCAAGTATCTTGGGCAATGTTCTATGGGGGGACTTCCTTATTGATCCTTGTAGGTGTTGCGATGGATACGATTCAACAAGTTGAAGCTTATTTGTTGAACAGACATTATGATACATTGATGAAATCCGGTAGAAAAAAATAATCATTTATGGCAAAGCAACCAGCAATAGAAGTTGATGGAATAATCAAAGACGCATTATCAAATGCAATGTTTAAAGTTGAGTTAGAAAACGGTCATGTTATCACAGCTCACATATCGGGCAAAATGCGTATGCATTACATACGTTTGTTGCCTGGCGATAAGGTAAAAGTAGAACTTAGTCCCTACGATTTAACAAAAGGAAGAATAACCTATAGATATTAACTAATTTTCCAATGTTCTTATCAGAACAAGTTGGATTAAATGCATTAAATATGAAAGTAAGAGCATCAATAAAAAAAAGAAGTCCTGAAGACAAAATTGTCAGACGTAAAGGACGCTTGTATGTTATTAATAAAAAGAATCCGAAACATAAACAAAGACAAGGATAATTATGGCAAGAATAGCAGGGGTAGATTTACCAAAGAATAAACGCGGCGTTATTGCCTTGACCTACATTTACGGTGTAGGCAAATCAAGAGCTAAAGAAATTTTAGCCAAAGCCGGTGTTGATGAAGATAAGAAAGTAAAAGATTGGGACGATGCTGATATTGCCGGCATCAGACGTGAAATAGCAAATTACCGAATAGAAGGTGAATTGCGATCTGAAGTACAATTGAATATAAAACGCCTGATGGATATCGGTAGTTATCGTGGTATTCGTCACAGACTTGGTTTACCTTTAAGAGGACAAAGAACCAAAAATAATTCACGTACACGTAAAGGGAAAAGAAAAACTGTTGCTAATAAGAAAAAAGCAACTAAATAAAATAAGTAGATATTATGGCTAAGAATAATAAATCAGCTAAAGCTAAAAAAAGAAAGGTTAAAGTTGAACCTAATGGTAAAGCTTTTATCCAAGCAACTTTTAATAATGTAATTATTTCTCTTACCAACAAAAAAGGAGAAGTGATTTCTTGGTCTTCAGCCGGTAAAAATGGTTTTAGAGGATCTAAGAAAAATACACCCTATGCAGCTCAAGTAGCTGCCGAAGATGCAGCAAAAGTTGCATATGAAGCCGGTTTAAGACGTGTAAAAGTTTATGTAAAAGGACCCGGAAATGGTAGAGAATCTGCCATTAGAACTATCCATAATAGTGGTATTGAGGTAGTAGAAATTATAGATGTAACCCCCATTCCGCACAACGGATGTCGTCCACCAAAAAGAAGAAGAGTATAATAAATAATTGAATTATGGCGAGATATACAGGACCTAAGACCAGAATAGCCAGAAAATTTGGCGAAGCTATATATGGTGAGGATAAATACTTTGAAAGAAGAAAATACCCTCCCGGACAACACGGAAACAACCGACGACGTGGTAAGAAATCACAATATGCTATTCAATTAAATGAAAAGCAAAAAGCTAAATATACCTATGGTATTTTAGAGAAACAATTTAGAAACCTTTTTGAAAAAGCTTCGCGTCAAGGTGGTAACACCGGTGAGGTTTTGATGCAACTTGTAGAATCAAGATTGGATAATGTGGTATATCGTTTAGGTTTAGCGCCAAGTAGACCAGCCGCAAGACAATTGGTTTCACACCGTCATATCACTGTAAATGGTGATGTTGTAAATATACCATCATATCAGTTAAAACCCGGCGATGTGGTTGGCGTGAGAGAAAAATCAAAATCACTCCAAATCATCAACGATTCATTAGAACAAAACAAATCAAATTTTGAATGGTTGAAATGGAATCCCGAAAAGATGGAAGGTGAATTTGTTAACCGTCCGGAACGGGTACAAATACCGGAAAACATTCAAGAACACTTGATTGTCGAGTTATACTCTAAATAATAAGTAAATATTTATGGCAATATTAAATTTTCAAAAACCGGATAAAGTTCTTCAAATACATTCTGATAACCAAACCGGAAAATTTGAATTCAAACCTTTAGAGCCGGGATACGGGTTGACTATCGGAAATGCGCTCCGACGTGTTTTATTGTCTTCCCTAGAAGGACATGCTATCACCTCTTTACGTATTGAAGGCGTTGATCATGAATTCACTTCAATTGACGGTGTGGTTGAAGATGTCACCAAAATTGTTTTAAATTTAAAACAAGTCCGCTTTAAAAATCAAGTTGAAGGTATAGACAGCGAAACAGTCAAAGTAAATATCTCAGGTAAAGATGTTTTGACAGCAGGTGACTTGCAAGAATTCATCTCCGGTTTCCAAATTCTTAATCCGGATTTGGAAATTATGCATCTCGATCCATCTGTTAATTTAAATTTTGAATTTACAATTGAAAAAGGTCGTGGTTATGTAACCGCAGAAGAAAACAAAAGACATGATGTGCCGTTCGGTACCATATTTTTGGATTCAATCTTTACACCTATCAAACATGTTAAATATTCTATTGAAGATTTTCGTGTTGAACAAAAGACCGATTACGATAAATTAATTATTGAAATTCAAACGGATGGATCTATACATCCCAAAGATGCCTTGACGGAAGCCGCTAAAATTTTAATCCAACATTTTATGTTATTTTCAGACGAACGCATCTCAATAGACGATGAAGTGTCTGCTGATACAGAAACATATGATGAAGAATCGCTTCATATGCGGCAATTGCTCAAAACAAAATTAGTCGATTTAGACTTATCTGTCAGAGCATTGAATTGTTTAAAAGCTGCCGATGTCGAAACTTTGGGCGAGTTGGTACAATATAATAAGTCAGACTTGATGAAATTTAGAAATTTCGGCAAAAAGTCTATGACTGAATTAGAAAAATTAGTTGATAAGAAAGGACTAACCTTTGGGATGGACCTTTCTAATTATAAATTAGAAGAATAATATAGAAGATAAAGGTTATGAGACACGGAAAGAAGTTTAATCATTTAGGAAGAAAATCAGCGCACAGAAAGTCCATGCTGGCAAATATGGGCAGTTCGTTGATTAAGCATAAAAGAATCAATACCACTTTGGCTAAAGCCAAAGCATTGCGTGTATTTTTAGAGCCGCTTATTACTAAATCTAAAAATGATACCATGCATAATAGACGTGTGGTTTTTAGTAAATTACGTGATAAGGATGCTGTGACGGAATTGTTTAGAGAAATTTCGACTAAAGTAGCTGACAGACCCGGTGGCTATTTACGTATTATAAAATTAGGAAACCGTTTAGGCGATAATGCTGAAATGGCAATGATTGAATTTGTAGATTACAATACCACTTACAATGCCGATAAACCGGCTAAAAAGAAAACACGAAGAAGAAGAAAAAAATCTACTACGGAATCTGCCGCCACAGAAACAACAACTACGGCTGAAGAGAAAAGTGAATAATAATATTCTTAATGTTATTTTTACATTAAAAACCGTTTGTAGTAAGCAAACGGTTTTTTTATTTTGTAATTTTACAAAAAAATATATATTATGAGTGCAATAAAAGATATTAAAGCAAGACAAATTTTTGATTCACGGGGTAATCCAACCGTTGAAGTTGATGTAACCACTGATTATGGTGTGTTAGGCCGTGCCGCAGTTCCATCAGGTGCCTCTACCGGTGAACACGAGGCGGTAGAACTTAGAGATGGTGGGGATTCATATATGGGTAAATCGGTATTTAAGGCTATTGACAATGTCAATATAACTATTGCAGGAGAATTGATTGGCCAAGAAGTCCAGGATCAATTAAGCATCGACCGCTTATTATTAGCACTGGACGGGACCGAAAATAAATCTAAATTAGGAGCTAATGCTATTTTGGGCGTTTCCTTAGCAGCGGCAAAAGCTGCTGCCTTAGAAGAAGATATGCCTTTATATAAATACATTGGTGGTGTCGGCGCTAAAACATTACCCGTCCCAATGATGAATATAATTAATGGTGGTTCTCATTCAGATGCGCCCATTGCATTCCAGGAATTTATGATTGTACCACATGGGGCTAAAACATTTTCAGAAGCTATGAAAATGGCCACTGAAGTTTTTCATCATTTAAAATCTATACTGAAAAAACGGGGCTTATCAACTGCTGTAGGAGATGAAGGAGGCTTTGCACCTAAATTTAAGGGTACGGAAGACGCCATCGAAACCATTTTATCCGCTATTAAATCAGCCGGTTATACACCGGGAAAAGATATTTCG
Source organism: Flavobacteriales bacterium (assembly GCA_026993355.1). Taxonomy (GTDB): domain Bacteria; phylum Bacteroidota; class Bacteroidia; order Flavobacteriales; family Flavobacteriaceae; genus WGBX01. The sequence continues at coordinate 28,150 of JALWTX010000021.1, forward strand.
TTGGCTTTGGATGTAGCGGCATCAGAATTTTATCACGATGGTATTTACGATTATACTAAATTTGAAGGTCCTAATGCTGCTAAACGTACTCCGGAAGAACAAGCTGAATATTTATTGGAATTGGTCGAAAAGTATCCTATTATTTCCATAGAAGATGGGATGGATGAAAATGATTGGGAAGGTTGGAAAATTCTACAAAAACTTTTGGGCGATAAAATCCAACTGGTTGGTGATGATATATTTGTAACCAACACCAAAATTTTAGAGCGCGGGATTAAAGAGGGTATTGCTAATTCAATTTTAATAAAACTTAACCAAATCGGTACATTGTCGGAAACCATTGATGCTATTAACATGGCCCACAAAGCGGGATATACAGCTGTTGTTTCGCATCGTTCAGGGGAAACTGAAGACACCACTATTGCTGATTTGGCTGTTGCCATGAATACCGGCCAAATTAAGACCGGTTCGTTATCAAGAACGGACAGGATGGCCAAGTATAATCAGTTGCTTCGTATTGAAGAAGAATTAGGTAAAAACGCCGTTTATCCGGGCATCAAAGCCTTTAAAAAGTAAAGAGGAGATTTTATATTTTATAAAAGCGGCTGAAAAGCCGCTTTTATTTATTTCTTATTTTCTTCAGGATGTCTTAAAATAGCGCCTCGTCTTTTTTTCCCGTCTATAATGACTTTTATCGGCTTTTTGAACCGGACATGCTTAAAATATTCCGTTTCCTCAACCACATCTGCACTGTTTAGTAAATCGTAATTAATAGCTTCCGGATTTTTATCTAAAAAAACTGAAAAATAAGCGATATTCATGGTGGTTAAATTATGAAAAAAATGGGAGCCGGAAGAGGCATCTAAAGGGTAACCTTCCAAGCTGGTTTCAACTATGACTTTCGCCTTTGAAATTTGTGTCCAATTAACCGGTATGCCGATAAATCTGTCTCGCGTTCCCCAACGCCCCGGACCAATTAAAATGTAGTTCGTATGTTGAAATTTACTGTTTAAATTTTCAATTTCTTGGGCCATTTCAATTGTTTTGGTTTTGTCAAAACGGTCATTTTTAACAAAAATAATATCTTTAATGTTGTTAATGACGCCATTCCCCATACTTTTTTCGGCATAGAGTATTAAATTTTCTTTATCCAATTCTTCAGGTTTAAAGGTGTAATCTTCTGATGGCATCAATAGCGGTTTGACTTGTAAAATATAAAAAGTGGCATCGCCATCTTCATCCGGGGTCAAATCTACTGCAAATTCTATTTCGACCGGTGTGTCAAAGGCTTGTTTTAAATTATCCAAAACGTCTTGTATCATTTCCGGCAAAGGAATATATTCGTTTTGTAAAACACTGGCAAAATTAGTAACAAGGACCCCATTTTCATCAACACCTGGATACATCACATCGTTGTTAAAATCATACGATGATACCAAGTGCGTTAGGGTGCCGTGTGGTATTGCATCATAAATATCTACCTTTTTTATGGCCGAATAAGGTCCGTTTAGCAAATTAATATCCGGATGTTTCATATCAACGGCATAAAAATAACTCTGGCTTTGCTTAATTTGATCTTGTAAAGAATTGAGTTGTATTTTAGGATATTTTGGGGCAAAACGATAGGCGCGTTCACCTTCAACAACATAAGATCCTAAGCCTATAGCTATCACTGCAAAGCCGTCGCGGGGTTTCATGGCTGCAAATGGGTAATAATTGTAGGATTGTGCTACACCGCTGATATGTGGATAATAATAGCCATTATGTTCACGACCGACTAACTCTTGAATTACAACAGACATTTTTTCATCGCCCAATTTATGATCTAAAGCACGGGAGTAATTGACCGCTACATTAGAATAGGTTGAGGCAAAAACCAGTTTTATGGCATCGATTAATTGTTGTAAACGTCTGTTTTTGTCGTGGTGATTATTAGGAATAATATAAGTCTCAAATATGCCGGCAAAAGGCTGGGTCAAACTATCTTCAAACAAGCCCGACGAACGTACAGCCAAAGGTTTTTTAAAGCAATCAATTAGTTCATCTAATTTCTTAACCAGTTCGTTGGATAACCGGGCTTTTAAAAAGCGCTTGTTAATCTCTTCATCGCTAAGATTCAGATCCTTAAGGTTCTGTAAATTGTTTTCTTCTATAAATCGATCAAACTCATCAGCCCCTATTATGGCGGTTTTGGGCATTTTTATCTTTAAACCTTTCAGATGTGAGGCCAACTCGGTTTTGTGTAACAGCGAATTAATAAAAGCCAGTCCGCGTCCCTTTCCGCCATAAGCTCCTTCAGATAAGAGAAAAATGTTCTTATCATTAGAACAATCAGTGTCTTCCCAAGGCACGACTTTGCCTTGGGGTTTTTCATCGCGGTAGGCTTTGAGCATTTTTAATATGTAGGAGCGGATTTCTTCAATATCCTTAAAATGATGTGCTTTTTTGGCTTCCAAAATTTTGGCCAATTGTATTTCGGAACGGGCCATTAACCATAACGAGAAATCGTCTTTTTTAGCATGAAAATCAATACTTTCTTGCGGGATGCGTTTCAAGGCTTCTTCAAACTCTTTTAGGGTAGATGCTTTATCTATAACTTCACCTTTTTTATTTCGAAATAAAAAGTCGCCAAAACCAATTTTTTGGGTGACTTGTTCAATTAATTCTTGATAAAGGTTTTCATCATTTTTATCAATAAAGGTTAAACATTTTTCATTTGCTACACGACGTTGTTTTTGGTCTGACGATAAAACAATAATTGGTAAATTGCTTTTTTGCTTTCGTACTTCATCTATGAGTTGAAAACCTGTATCGGGTTCAATTTTTCCGTTTTTTGGAAATTGTACATCGGTTATCATGACAAAGATATTGTCTTTGTATTTTTGAAAAAGTTCTAAGGCTTCTTCATAATTGGTTGCCAACAAAATTTTGGGTCTGGCACGGAGTTTTAAAACTTTGTAAAGTTTATCCATTTTAACTTCTTCAATAATTTTGTTGGTCTGCTTAAAGATAATCCTGTACAATTTATTGAGGTAATTAGAATAATAAATAGGATTGTCTTCAACCACTAATATCATTCTGACCGATGCCAATTTACTGTCATTTTCGGCATTCATTTTGTCTTCCAGATATTTGATCATAGCAAAAAAGATGCGCGACTCTCCATCCCATACAAAAATTTTGTCGTAGCCTAAAATATCTTTTTGTTGTTCTAAAAATTTAATATGATGCGTGTTGTTCAACAAAATAAAAATGGGTAAATCCGGATAACGTTCTTTAATTTTTTTGATGATTTTTAAAGGGCGTTGTTTGTTAAAACCTACGGTTACCACCACCATATCGATGTTTTTTTGCTCTAATTGTTCTAATGTTTCTTCGGTAGAATAAACGCCGGTGATTCTTGGAAGCGAGGTCAAATTTAATTTGCCGTAATCATATAACATAATTTCTGAAAAGCGTCCTTCTTTATTAATAGAAAATGCATCGTATAAGTTGGACACCAGCAATATTTCCTTGACTTTAAACTTACTCATATCATGGTAAATGTCACGCATGCGGCTATCTCTGTTTAGATAATTTTGAAGAAGTTGTTTTCGTTTTTGCTTCATATTAAAGTTTCAAATGATAAAGTTACATAAAATAAAGCTTTCAATAAATAAATAGATTCTTAAATTTTATCATTATATATTTTGCATAAAAATTAAAATATCATTAAATTTAATTGATTAAAATTCAATATATAATAAAAATTAAATAAAAATTATAGTATAATGCTTTAATTTTTGTATAAATAAATGAAAAATACAAATTGATGTTATAATTTAGCTGATTAAATCTTAAGTATTAACTTTAAATTAAAACACTATGAAAAAAACTACTTCTTTATTAACCATGGTGCTTTTGCTTTTCTTTGCTTGGCATGGAATGGCACAAGCGACACCACAATCTATTGTAATTGGTACCGGTACCGATAATGACAACGGGAGTGCTTCCGGGCCAATAGACAGGTATTATAAGGCCATGAAATATCAAACGGTTTATACCGCAGCAGAACTGACAAGCGCAGGTCTAACCCCGTATGATGAACTAACGGCTTTAGGTTTTTCTATATCTGAAGATCTCGGTGGCGATTATATGCATGGATACACTATTAAAATAGGTCATACTTCGGCAACAGATGCCAGTGCTGCTATTGATGATTCTAATGCAGTTGTGGTGAAAGGTCCATTTGATTATACACCCACAGCAACTGCTGCAGGTGAGTTTGATATGATAACTTTCGACACCAATTTTGTCTGGAATGGATCTGATAATATTTATGTGCAAGTGTGTTCAGATGGCCCAAATACCTATGCGACACCTTATGGGGGTGTAAGAAATACGGCAATGACAAAAGGCTCAAGATATTATAGAAGTGATACCTATACTGCTTGTGATAAGGATACAAATTTAACCAATGACAATAGACCTAATATAAAATTTAATTATATTGATGGAACACCTCCTTCTTGTATACAACCCAGTAATTTAACGGTTGTGAGTATAACTGCACCAAGCAATGCTACTTTTTCCTGGGATGCTGTTAGTAATGCTTCAGGTTATAATTATGAAATACAACCACAAGGTACACCACAAGGTACACCCGGAGCTGTTGCAAGTGGTAGTACAACCAACACCAGTTTTACAGCTACAAATTTAGTTAATGGAACAGCTTACACTTTATATGTTCAAAGTGATTGTGGAGGTGGTGATACTTCAGAATATGCTACACTAAATTTTTACTTTATAGCTAATGATATTTGTAGTAATGCAATCCCCCTTACCATATATACCCAAGGTGCCGGAAGTGGTAATGAAATAGCTGCCAGTACAAACCATGCGACAGATAGTGGGCAACACCCGTCTTGTGATGACACAGGTACTAATTTAGACCTTTGGTATTCGTTTACAGCGCCGGCTTCCGGGCATTTAAAGGTCATAACGGGTGGTGCAACAGGTAGTGATATAGAAGCAGCTATTTATGACAGTTGCGGTGGTGCTGAGTTAGATTGTCAGAATAATAGCAGTGAAAAAATATTTCGTGGTTTAACTCCTGGACAAACCTATATTTTACAAGTGTGGCATGATAGTTTCAACAAAGGAGATTTTACCTTGGTTTTAGAAGATGTGCCTTTAATTGTTCCGGTATATACAACTGCTGTTAATCCGGATTGTAACAACAATCAGTTTTCGGTAGATATTAATATCACGGATTTAGGCGGTTCTTCTTCCGTAACGGTTAGTGATGACCAAGGCAGTACCTCACAACAAGTATCTGCAACCGGAACCATTACTTTTGGGCCATATGCCAGTGGTACCACGGTTGTATTTACTTTGACAAGTGATGATGATGCCAATGTTACGGACACCGCTACGGTTAGCTATGCGTGCCCTCCGGCAAATGATGCTTGTGCCGATGCAACAGAAGTCGCTACTTTGCCTTATTCGGCAACCGAAGATGCCTCCGGTGCCACTAACAATGACGGATTTATAGCTCCTAGCGGTTGTGGTTCTGGTATGAATGATGGTGTTTGGTACACGTTTACAGTTGGAACTGCCGGAACCATCCAAATTGAGGTAACGCCAAATGCTTGGGATGCTGAGGTGGCTGTTTATACCGGTGGTTGTGGTTCTTTTACTTGCGTTGACAATGCTGATAGTAATAGTAGTGGAGGTGCAGAAACAATTACTTTTGCAGCAGATGCCGGCACCCAATATTGGGTTAATGTAGGACATTGGTCAAACAGCACCGACAACCCGGAAGGCCCTTTTGATATCAGTATTACATCCTCAGATGGGGCGACACTCAGTGTTGCTGATAATGTCATTGAAGGCTTTAATATGTCACCAAACCCTGTTACAAATCTTTTAACTTTACAAGCTGATGATAATATTCAGCAAATAAAAGTTTACAATGTATTAGGTCAGGTGGTATTAAAAGCTATGCCAAATGCTAAAGTAGTAAAACTCGATACTCAAACACTTCCGGCAGGCGCTTATATTGTTAAAGTAAAAGCCGGTAATCAAATAGGTGCTTATCATTTGATTAAGCAATAATCCTTTATTGTTTGTACGTAACCAAAAGAGGCAATCCAACCGGATTGCCGCTTTTATTTTGTAGTAATTGTCTCGTCCTGAAATAGCGTTACACAAAAAAAGAAGTGTAATGAAAGAAAAAGACAAAAGCGTTTACGTTAAACGCACACAGAAGGATTATAGTTTATCCTTAAAATTACAAATTGTAAAGGAA
>JALWTX010000022.1 GCA_026993355.1 Flavobacteriales bacterium
TATTTATCTAAAGTTTGAGAATATAAAATGTAGCAGTAGAACATTTTTGTAAATATGAAAAAAGCCGTAAGAAATCAATCCTACGGCTTTTAGTTGGTGGGCGATACTGGATTCGAACCAGTGACCCCCTGCTTGTAAGGCAGGTGCTCTGAACCAACTGAGCTAATCGCCCTTATGTTTGCAAGTTTAAAAACGTTTATCGTTTAATTCCTTTGCGTTTGCGAGTGCAAATATACAGCAAGAAATTTAATCTCCAAATTTTTTTTTCTGTTTTTTTGGTCAATTTTTCTAATAAATTGATATTCTGTTTAATAAATTATAATTTTTTTTCTTTCAAAGTTTCGTATAGCCAAGTTAAAGTAAAAGTTGGCACAAAATCCAATCCGGGGACAGCTTCTTCAATAAAATTAATGACGCCACTGACCTGCCCTGTTTTTCCCGGGTACATTTTGGTCATGATCCAATAGGAAAGCGGTGCCCATATTACATCCGAAAATTCACCAATACCAGGTATAACAAATGAAACCATGCCAATAGCATCAAAAAATAAACTAAGCATTAGTTTGGTCAAATTAATTTTCCTACTCATCTTTTAACTTATTTTTAAAATGTTTTCTGAATTTTTCCAATTTAGGTAACACTACATATTGGCAGTAAGGATTTTCCGGATGCTTAGCCAAATAGTTTTTATGATAATCTTCTGCTTCATAAAACTCAGTAGCCGGAACCACTTCTGTCACAATGTATTGATCAAAAACATCCGACTCATTTAAAAATTTTATATAAGCCTTGGCGAGTTCTTTTTGTTTTTCATTGGTGTAAAAAATTGCCGAACGGTATTGCGTTCCTACATCATTACCTTGCCGGTTTAATGTCGTAGGATCATGTGTAGCAAAAAATACTTGTAATAATTCTTCATAGCTTACTTCAGAAGGGTCGTAAATTATTTTGACAGCTTCTGCATGTCCGGTAGCTCCGGTTGATACTTGTTCATACGTCGGGTTAGGCCGTTTGCCACCGGTATAGCCGGGGACCACGCTTTTAACACCTTTCATTTCTTTAAAAATGGCTTCGGTACACCAAAAACATCCACCGGCAAAAATGGCTGTTTCTTGAGAAGTTTGATTCATAAAAGTGAAATTTAAAATAATTGAAATAAATAAAATTTTCATAAAGCAAAATTAGCAACAATAATGCCAGTAAACAAAGATTAAAGGGGACGATATGAAAAAAAATGCTTTTAAAATTCATTATTAATAAAACAGGAGACCTAATCCAATAAGTTTCATCTAAGGTTTTTGCTCCTAATATTAATGTGCAAGATAAAGAACAAATAACAGGTCTTAATTGTTTTATTTTTGTTATTTTTGAAGCATTCCAAAAACATTAACTTTATCAAATTTTAAATATATGAGTGATAAAAAACAAACTATAATATGGACTAAAGTAGATGAAGCACCTGCTTTAGCTACGTATTCGTTATTGCCGATTGTCAAAGCTTTTGTCAAAGCTGCCGGTGTCAATGTTGATACGAAAGATATTTCATTGGCGGGTCGAACTTTGGCAAATTTCCCCGACTATCTAAAAAAGGAGCAACAAAAGCCGGATGATTTGGCTTATTTAGGTAAGCTAACCCAAAGTCCCGATGCTAATATTATCAAATTACCCAATATTAGCGCCTCTATTCCGCAGTTACAAGCGGCTATAAAAGAATTGCAAGAGAAGGGTTATAACTTACCCGATTTTCCTGAAGAACCAAAAACTGAAGAAGAAAAGGCTTTGCGTCAACGTTTTGCCAAATTATTAGGAAGTGCGGTCAATCCTGTTTTACGACAAGGAAATTCTGACCGGCGTGCGGCTGAAAGTGTGAAAAAATTTGCCCAAAAAAATCCGCATAAAATGATGAAACCTTGGCCAAAAGATTCTAAAACACATGTCGCACATATGCAAGCGGATGATTTTTACGGTAATGAAAAATCAGTGGTTGTTCCGGCGGAAACCGATTTCAAAATCGTTTTAAAAACGCCCAATGGCGAAGTGGTCCTTAAAGATGATTTGCATGCACAAAAAGATGAAGTATTGGATATGACTTTTATGAATACCCAAGCTTTGCAAGATTTTTATAAAGAACAAATCAAAGATGCTAAAGACAAAGACGTTTTATTTTCATTACATCTGAAAGCTACCATGATGAAGGTTTCCGACCCCATTATGTTTGGTTATGCCGTTAAAGAATACTATAAAGACGTTTTAGAAAAATACGCCGATGTTTTAGATAAAATTGGTTTTAATCCGAATAATGGACTGGCGGATTTATACAAGCGTATTCAAAAACTTCCGGAAGCAGAACGTAAAGCTATTGAAGCAGACATTCAAAAAGTTTATGAAAAGCAAGCAGCTTTAGCCATGGTCGATTCTGATAAAGGAATTACCAATTTACACTTGCCAAACAAAGTTATTATTGATGCTTCCATGCCGGTGGTAATCAGAGATGGTGGGCGCATGTGGAATACCAAAGGCGAATTGCAAGATACCAAAGCTGTCATTCCGGACCGTGCTTATGCCGGTTTTTATCAAGTTGTGATTGAAGATGCACAAAAACATGGTGCTTTTGACCCTGCTACCATGGGAACCGTGCAAAATGTTGGGCTGATGGCACAAAAAGCCGAAGAATACGGCTCGCATCCGACAACTTTTGAAATTCCTGAAAGCGGCACAGTTGAAGTTATTGATGCACAAGGCAATGTTTTAAGCCAACATGAAGTGCAAAAAGGTGATATTTGGCGTATGGCACGCACCAAGGATATTCCCATTCAAGATTGGGTCAAACTAGTCGTTAATCGTGCTAGGGCCACCGGTTATCCTGCGGTATTCTGGCTAGATAAAAACCGTGCTCATGATGCACAATTGATTAAAAAAGTAGAAAAATACTTAAAAAATCATGATACGAATGGATTGGAAATACATATTATGTCACCCGAAGAGGCCATGCGTTTTACTTTAGATAGAGTTAGAAAAGGAGAAAATACCATTTCAGTAACAGGAAATGTTTTACGGGATTACCTTACAGATCTCTTTCCTATTTTAGAACTGGGTACCAGTGCCCGTATGTTGTCTATAGTTCCTCTATTAGCCGGCGGTGGCTTATTTGAAACCGGTGCTGGTGGTTCTGCACCTAAACATGTTCAACAATTTTTAGAAGAAGGACACTTGCGTTGGGATTCATTGGGCGAATTTTTAGCTTTGATGTCCTCATTAGAATTTTTAGGTAATAAATATAATAATCAAAAAGCCAAAGTAATGTCAAAAGCTTTGGATAAAGCCATTGGCGACTATCTGGAAAACAAACGATCTCCCGGACGTAAAGTTGGTCAACTGGATAACCGTGGTTCGCATTTTTATCTGGCACAATATTGGGCAAAAGCTTTGGCTGACCAAAATGACGACCAAGAACTTAAAGAAAAATTTACACCGGTTGCCAAAGCTTTATTTGATAATGAAGACAAAATTTTGAAAGAGATTGCTGCCGCCGAAGGTAAGCCGACAGATATTGGTGGATATTACTTGCCGGATGATAAAAAAGCAGAAGCAGCTATGCGTCCCAGTGCTACTTTTAATAAAATAATTAATACACTATAATTATTTCATGACTTTATAATAAAAATGAGGCGACCGAATCAGGTCGCCTATTTTATTACATTATAATTTTTAAATATCTTTACTTCGTAACCGGTGGTAGCATACCGTGATGGAACAAATAAGCTACTGCATAAGCCAAAGGGGCTATTATAGCAAACAATGCCAAAGCATACAATATGGCCAAACGTCCCATGCCTTTCAATTTGCTGAAATCAGTGATAACACCTATGCTTAAAAAGGTGAGCATAAACATTAGTTTTCTATAAGGCCCTTGTACAATGTGTCCACCAAATTTGGCACTTGGTACAACCTCAGGAAAGAAATACATAATGGCTAAATAAATCAACCAAACCAACATATAAGCCATTACAAATTTAGGCAAGCGGAACCAAATTTCAGATTTAGGGATTTTTTCTTGATCTTTTTTCCGGTCAACATTTCTAACCCAAATGATAGCTAATACAAAAGACCAAATGCCGATAAAAATATCGATCCAAATTTTAGTTAAAAGAGCGGCACTTAAAATCCAACCTTCTTCCCACTGTTCTCCGGTTTGTTTCAGGTGTTTAGAAATCATCAATTGATCTAAAATAGCGCCGGCTGCAGCATCGGCACCATCCGTTTTTACGGTCATCCCCATGGCTGCTCCATTTACAATAGGTTCATTTGGTGACAGATGTGTAAGTGCAGGTGGAAGGGCAACCAGTTCGAGCATGGCAAAAATTAATATGAGGGATGAAACAGCAATAGGAATAATTGGTTTAGCCTTTATAGCACCTGCTGTAGCAATGGAGGCAGAGACCCCACAAATAGAAATGCCGGATGATAATACGGCCGCTGAAGAACGGTTCAATTTAAAATATTTTCGTCCTATATAATACACAATAGGCCAAAATAAAAGATAGGCCACAAAGGCAGCCGCTGCACCGGCAAGGGCCAGCTCGTAAGTAAAGCCGGCAGCTTTCATGGTCATCATGCCCAATTTTATACCTAAAAGAACAATACCTGTTTTGATAAACCACTCGGGCTTAGCAGCTTCTTTTATTTTTGAGGCAAAATTTTTCATGAAATTACCGATAACCAAACCAATAATTAAAGCCAACAGATAGGAGGCGCCGCCACCTAGTTGTAATCCCCAGCTCAGGTTGTACTCTTTAAAATAATTATGTTTTTTTACCATGGCATTAATGGCGGATAGATGTGCTTCATGTCCGGCAATCCATGCCAACCATGTAAGAAAGAAAATAATAGTGAAGCCATATAAGTATTTCCGTACATTTAGTTTTTGAAAGTAGGCCCCCAAACCTGTCAGAAAAGCGAAAACGAGATAAGTAATAAATAAGGATAAGAGGGGATGTAATGAATGATAATGGGTAGAGGAAGTTTTAAGTAATTTATGCCAAGAAAAATCTTGCATTAAATTAGTCCATTCCCATGTTTTTGGTTTAGCAATCCAGCCAACGATATCTAAACCCCAGATACTGAGTAAGCCTAAACCAAAGAAAAAAAGGCCGAGCCAGGCCGACCACCAATCTTCTGTTGAAAACATTCCTTGCGTCCATTTTTTGTTTAATTGTTGTGTCATAATAATTGGTTTATAAGGTAAAAATTAGTTGTTTGTTGAAGTAATGCGGCATATACTGTCGCATCCAATGAGGAAAATTGTCAAAATCAAAATAGTAAGAGACTTTTATTTGCCCTTTGATATTTTGTTGTTGCAAATATTTTTTTATTTGCTCATCCAGTTCTTTGAGCTCAGACGATTCAAATCTTACTTCTTTATTTTGTGCAATCCATTTCAAACCTTTGAAATATAAGGCAAGTTCAAAATTTCTCATTTCAAAATAAAATTATTGATTAAAATGCCTAAAATGGTCAATCCTACGATTGCCAACAAAATACTGCCAATAATGAGTTTGCTTTCCCAATTTTCCCAGGGCTCAGGATGGGTAAATAATTCTTCAATTTCCGGATTTAATTTTGTTTGTTTCATACAATTTAATTTTGTCTTAAAAGTAAATTTTAAAAAACTCAATAAAACTGATAAAAATCACTAAATTGCGCTTAATTAAAAAATGCATTTTCATTTAACTTTTTGTAAAATCTTTATTTGGTTGATAATTAAGCGTTTAAAAGCGATCATTAGTTCTTATTTAGAAACTATAAAAATTTAGTATTTTTGTCATGGGCATTCTAAATAATAATTATGCAAAAAATAACCTATGATTTAAGAGAAATAGATCAGGCAGCTGACTTTTTACTTCGACATACCAAAAATAAAATCATTTTATTTGATGCGCCTATGGGTAGTGGTAAAACTACACTTATAAAGGCGCTGGCCAAACAATTGGGGGCATTAGACGAAGCAAATTCGCCGACCTTTTCTATTGTAAATGAATATAAATTACCCAACGGTAAAATTTATCATTTCGATTTATACCGGTTAAAAGATTTTTATGAAGCTTTGGATTTTGGCATTGAAGAATATTTAGATCAGCCTCAAGCTTATATTTTTATAGAATGGCCGGATATAATTGAAGAAATTTTGCCAACAGATTCCCAAAAAATTCGTATTATTGTTAATGAAAACGATTCCAGAGAATTGCAAATTTTATAAGTATGTTAAAACCCTATTCCAAAGATATTTTACTTCCACAAGAAGAACGATTAGCCATTCAATACAGAAAAAGTGAATTACAAATAGGGATACCGAAAGAAATAAGATTGCAAGAGAAACGTATCTGTTTAACGCCGGATGCCGTTGGAACCTTGGTGGCGCATGGTCATAAAATTATTATGGAAAGCGGTGCCGGTGAAGGGGCCAATTTTTCTGATCAGGATTATGCCGAAATGGGTGCGCGTATTACCTATGATACCGAGGAAGTTTTTAAAAGTCAAATTGTTTTAAAAGTCGAACCGCCTGATATGAAGGAGGTTGGGTATTTGCAACCCGAATCGATTATTATTTCGGCATTACAAATAAAAACACAACGTAAGGAACTCCTACAAAAATTATTTGAAAAAAAAATAACTGCTATTGCTTATGAATTTTTAAAAGATGAGCAAGGTTCCTTTCCTATTGTCCGTGCACAAAGTGAAATTGCCGGCACGGCTTCTATCTTAATAGCTGCCGAATTATTGACCAAAGCCTTGGTGGGCAAAAATCTTTTATTGGGTAATATCAGCGGGGTTGCACCTGCAAATGTGGTTATACTAGGTGCAGGAACAGTTGGAGAATTTGCCACAAAAACAGCCTTAGGATTGGGAGCTTCCGTCAAGGTATTTGACAATTCGGTTACACGCTTAAGACGCCTTAAAACACTTTTAAGTAATCAAGTTTATACCTCAACTATTAATCCCAATGTTATTTTAGATGCCTTACAACGGGCTGATGTGGTTATTGGTGCAATCAGAGGAAAATCGCGGACGCCAATTGTCATCACCGAACCTATGATACAAATGATGCAAGAGGGGTCGGTTTTTATTGATGTCAGCATTGACCGTGGCGGTGTCAGTGAAACCTCTGAGGTTACGACACATTCTAATCCGATTGTGGTCAAACATGGTGTGGTCCATTACGGTGTTCCTAATATTCCGGCCCGGTATGCAAGAACTGCCAGTTTGTCGTTGAGTAATATTTTTTTACATTACTTATTAGATATTGGCGAAAAAGGTGGTATTGATGATGCCGCCCGTTTTAACAGAGGATTGCGTAACGGCATCTATATTTATAAAGGCATTTTAACCAATAAAACAGTGGGTGAGTGGTTTGGGTTAAGTTTTAAAGATATAAATCTTTTCTTTATTTAGCAACGGCGATGCGGGAAGTTATTTTCATAAAAAAAAATAAAGAAAAGTGGGCAGAATATGAAAGATTTTTGCAACAACCACAGCCGGTAGATCCCATGGATCTGACCCATATTTATTTAGATTTGACTGATGATTTATCTTATGCCAAAACCTATTATCCGCAAAGTCAGCTTATACCATATTTGAATGATTTATCCGGATTAGCGCATCGAAAAATTTATAAAACCAAAAAAGAAAGCGGCAGTGCCATCAAAAGGTTTTATCTGCACGATTTTCCGTTGATGTTTTATCAGTACCGTTCTTATTTATTAATTGCATTTTTACTTTTTATGCTTTTTGCTCTCATTGGCTGGTTTTCGACCGGACAGAATTCAGATTTTGCCCGCTTAATTTTGGGTGATGCCTATATGGATATGACTTTGGACAATATTCAAAAGGGTGACCCGTTGGCCGTTTATAAACAAGCCAACGAAGCCGATATGTTTTTAGGGATAACTATCAACAATATAAAGGTGGCGTTGTATACTTTTATGATGGGCTTGCTTTTCGGTATTGGGACGCTTTATTATTTAATGCAAAATGCCATTATGTTAGGCGCTTTTCAACGATTTTTTTTTGATAAAAACTTAGGGTGGACCTCTGTCAAAACAATATGGTTGCACGGGACTATTGAAATATCAGTGATTATTGTTGCCGCTGCCGCCGGATTTATTTTAGCAAGTGGTATTTTGATGCCTGGCACTTATACTCGCCTACAATCTTTCAGGCAAAAAGCCCGTGATGGCCTTAAAGTGATGATTAGTACCATTCCTTTTTTTATCATCGCCGGTTTTTTAGAAGGATTTATAACACGCCATACCGACATGCCAGATTGGTTGGCAGTATTTATTATTATTAGTTCTTTAAGTCTTATAATTTTTTATTACTTGATTTTACCGGTAAAAATTCATCAGCAAAAAATACAACAAAAATTAGCAAATTATGATTAAAATTAATAAACAACGAAATTTAGATACTATAATTGAAGATAGCTTCAAATTTTTTAAAGAAAATGTCAAAGAATTAATCAAAATTATTTGGACACAAAATAGCTTAATTATCTTAGGTTTACTGATTAGTTATTTTTTGTATTATTACTATTATTTTGGTTCCTTTAATCAAATGATAAATTTTGAATCGGGCACTGCTAAAATGAATTTTGAATTAATGTCAGTTAAGTTCTTGCTTGTATTTTCAGCCATGTTATTGTTTTCATTTATTTTTTTTCCCCGGTTTATAGCAGCCGTTGCAGCTTATATGCAACTTTATGATCAGAATAATGGCCAAGTTGATCCGGATGCAGTCAAAAAATTTGTCAACCAAAAATTTTGGGGACTTATAGCCCTAAGCCTTCTTTTGGCTATTTCATTATTTATTTTAGTTTTATTCATTGTATTGGTAGCAGTCGGTTTGGTTAAATTGGGTTCTGCCGGCATATTCTTGATTTTTGCCATGGTTCTTCCTTTAATACTTTACCTGATTGTCTATCTTTCTCTGGTTTATTATGTTTATATTTTTGAAAATAAAGGTTTTATCGATACTTTTAAAGCAACTTACCATTATTTAAAACATCGTTTTTGGTTTAGTTTTGGCGTTATTTTTATTATGGGACTTATTGTTTCATTGATTGGTGCTGTACTAAATGCACCAATTAGTATTTATATTATGATTAAAACCATGGGAATTATTCAAAAATCCGGAACAATGACCGCAGTTTCTGCTCAAAGTGATATGGTTGTTGCTTTTTTAGGGCTGCTGTCATTTGCCGCTCAGTTGATATTACGGATATTAACGGTTATTTCGATGGTCTTTTTGTATTATAGTTTAAGAGAGTATCATACCGGCGAAAGTTTGTATGAAGAAATAGACCAAATAGGTAGGCATGAAGATAATCATAATTAAGTTTATTGTTTTATTTTTTATCAGTAATATAACTGCTGCACAAGTTATTCCGGTCGACACAATGCCTGTTCAGCCTGTATCTATTTCTAAACAAGATATAGAAAAATACCGGCAACAAAAAATTTTTGACTATCATCTTAAACAAGAATCAGATAATTTTATTGTGCGGACAGTCAAGTGGTTTAAACAAAAAATTATTTGGCTGCTTTTGAAATTTTTCAATTGGTTATTGGGTGCAAAAACCGCGGCCAAATGGCTTCAATATATTCTTAAAAGTTTACCATATGTCGCGATAATCTTATTTAGTTACCTGTTGTTTAGATTTTTAATAGGCGCCGAATTAATTAAAACCGCTAACCGGCCGGCGCAAAAAAAAGCCGAAGTTAGATTTGCAACAGACGATGAAAACCTTATCAAAGACGCTAATTTATTGGACTTAATTCAACAAGCTGAACAAAGTGAGGATTACAGGTTAGCTTTAAGATACTTTTATCTAAAAATTTTAAAAGAATTAACGCAAAAAAAAATTATCAATTGGCATCCGGATAAGACCAATAATGACTATGCTAAAGAAATAGCTGACAAAGATTTAAAAAATTCATTTAAAGCTCTGTCATATATTTATGATTATGTATGGTATGGTAAATATTATCCTGCTGAAAAAGACTACAAAAATTTGAAAAAAAAATTTTTAATTTTTATTGAAAAACTTAAATAAACAAATGTCAATTTGTCAGATTGCATAATTGGCAATATATTTGCAAGTTGCTTCATAAATTAATTGATTAAAAAAAATTAATGCTATGAGTAAGCAAGCCAAAAAGCACACTAAGAAAAAAACTGTAGAAGAAAATATAAAGAATACACAGCATCAAGCTGAAAAAGACTTAAAAGAACCAAAAGAACAAACAAAAGATATGTCTAAAAAAGAAAGCCCGTCGCAAGCTGAATTAGAGCAAATGATTAAGGAAGAAAAAGATAAATACCTTCGGTTGTACGCTGATTTTGAAAATTATAGAAAGCGAACAGCCAAAGAAAAGTTAGAAATGTTTGAAACAGCAGCCGAGGGTGTCATTAAAAATTTGTTGCCTGTTTTGGATGATTTTGAACGCGCTATAACCGAAATGTCGAAAAATGGTGAAAATGAGATGCTGAAAGGGGTACAACTCATTTATGATAAACTTAAAAAAACCTTGGAAAAAGAAGGGTTAAAACATATAGAAGTTAATAAAGGAGATCAATTTGACCCTGAAAAACATGAAGCTATTGCGCAAATGCCGGTTGAGGATGATAAAATGAAGAACAGAGTAGTAGATGTAGTTGAAAAAGGTTATCAATTAGGATCTAAAAACATACGTTATCCAAAAGTTGTAACTGGTAAGTAGTCAGTTATTTAAATAAATTAATCAAGCTGTCATTATTTCTGGCACAGACTTAATGGCAGTTTTGTTGTAATAAAACCCAAGTTAAATATGAAAAGAGATTATTACGAAATATTAGGGATTAGCCGAAGTGCGACTGCTGCGGAAATTAAAAGAGCTTATCGCAAAAAAGCCATAGAATTTCATCCTGATAAAAATCCGGGTGATAAAGAAGCCGAAGAAAAATTTAAAGAAGCGGCAGAGGCATATGAAATACTTTCTGATCCTGACAAAAAGGCACGTTATGACCAATATGGACATCAAGCCTTTGAAGGTCCCGGTGGTTATGGTGGTGCGCATCATATGGATATGGAAGATATTTTTGCCCAATTTGGTGATATCTTCGGTGATATATTTGGTGGTAGTTTCCGGTCTCAAAATCATTCCCGCTCCGGTAGGGGACAAATAATTCGCGGAACAGATTTACGGGTTAGACTTAAAATAACGCTGGAGGATATTATTAAAGGAGGTGAAAAGAAAATAAAAATTAAACGGAAAGTAAAAGCACCAGGAACCACTTATCAAACATGTCATCAGTGTGGCGGTTCCGGCCGTGTAGCCAGGGTTACGAATACTATTTTTGGTAGAATGCAAACAACCGGAACCTGTAATGTGTGTGGTGGAACCGGGCAAGTTTTACAAAGTAGGGGCAAAGGTAGCGATGCCAATGGTATGATTGTAAAAGAAGATATTGTTTCTATTAATTTGCCCAAAGGTGTACGTAATGGCGTCCAATTAAGAGTCGGAGGAAAGGGTAATGAAGCTCCCGGACAAAATGGTATTCCTGGTGACTTGATTGTCCAATTAGAGGAGTTGAGTGATGATAAATTCAAACGTGAAGGTAACAATTTACATCATGACTTATATATCAGCATTCCCGAAGCAGTTTTAGGGGTCGATAAAATATTAGAAACACCACATGGTAAAATTAAACTGCATTTGCCCGAAGGCACACAGTCCGGCAAAATTTTAAGACTTAAAAACAAAGGTGTGCCCGATTTAGATGGTTATGGTTATGGTGATATGCTGATTAATATTAATATTTGGGTGCCTAAAAAATTGGATAAAGAGCAACGTGAATTTTTTGAAAAGAATTTGAATCATCCCAATTTTCAACCCAATCCGGGCAAGTCAGAAAAATCGTTTTTTGAAAAAATTCATGATATGTTTTCATAAACCTTAAACAATAAACAAAAAGCAACTTCAAATTGAAAGTTGCTTTTTTGTTTTTAAAATACTTATATTTGTCAAATAACCTGTTAATAATGAAAAAAATTTTAATAATAGAAGATGAAGAATCTATTCGTAGAGTATTAAAACGTATTTTGCTGCAAATGGATTCAACTTATCAGATTGATGAAGCGGCAGATGGTGCTGAAGCTATCAAAAAAATTAAAGAAAATGATTTTGATTTAGCTTTATGTGATATAAAAATGCCTAAAAAAGATGGGTTGGAAGTTCTTGAAGAAAGTAAAAAAACAAAACCGGAAACGGCTTTTGTCATGATTTCAGGTCATGGCACCTTAGATACCGCCGTTAGAAGTATGCAATTGGGCGCGTTTGATTATATTGAAAAACCGCCGGATTTAAACCGTTTAATGACGACGGTTAAAAATGCACTTGAACATAAAGAACTGGTCGTTGAAAACACGAAACTCAAAAAGAAAGTCAGTAAAAAATATGAAATGATTGGTGAATCTGAAAAGATTCGACAAATCAAAGAAATAATAGAAAAAGTTGCTCCTACGGATGCCCGTGTTTTAATAACCGGTAGTAATGGTAGTGGCAAAGAATTGGTGGCCCATTGGATTCACCAAAAAAGTCAACGCCGTAAAGGTCCAATGGTAGAGGTAAATTGTGCAGCTATTCCTTCCGAGTTAATTGAGAGTGTTTTATTTGGTCATGTAAAAGGTTCGTTTACAGGTGCTTATAAGGATAAAAAAGGAAAATTTGAACAAGCCAATGGCGGCACCTTATTTTTAGATGAAGTAGGAGATATGAGTTTGTCTGCACAAGCGAAAGTTTTGCGTGCGTTACAAGAAAATAAAATTAGCAGGGTTGGCAGTGATAAGGACATCAAAGTGGATGTGCGCGTAATAGCCGCCACCAATAAAAATCTTAAAAAAGAAATAGAAGAAGGTCGTTTTAGAGAAGATTTATACCACCGTTTGGCAGTTATTCCTATAGAAGTACCTTCTTTAAATGAACGTCGAGAAGACATTCCCTTATTAATAGATTACTTTTCAAAAAAAATTGCAACCGAGCAAGGGATGCCTTTAAAAAAGTTTACCGATAAAGCTATAAAGCGTTTGCAAGCGTATGACTGGACCGGAAATATTAGAGAACTACGTAATGTTGTAGAACGTTTGCTGATTTTGGGAGGAAAAGAGATCACTGAAAAAGATGTCGAAACCTTTGCTCATAAAAATTAATTGAAGATTGTATTTCAATTTTTTTAAAATAATTGTTCATGCTAACAAAATTGCATTTTTGGCTCTTATTGTTTATTATATTTGATATAAGGGCGCAAGTAAATTCACATTCGAATGAGATTAAAGAGGTGTCTGTTTAAATGCTTAGGACTGACATTGGTGAAAAAAATGAGAAAGTTAATCTGACCAAACAAATTGGAAAAATAAAGCATGGAAAAAAAAACGGTGTTTGGCAAACATTTTATAATAATGGCCAACTTAAAAGTATTGGAAAATATAAGAATGGAAAAAAAGAAGGCCTATGGAAAACATTTTACGTGAGTGGAGGCATTAAAAGTGTTGGTAACTATATTGACGGGAAAAAAGATGGGGTATGGAAAACTTATTTTGTGAATGGGGAAATTTCGCGTATTGAAGAATTTGAAAATTTTGCTATTAAAAAGGAAGTAAAATATGCGGGGTCCTATGGGGTGCATTATATATCTTATGTAGATTACCATAAATATGAAGGAAACAAGCATTTAATTTTAAGATCGTTTAATGAGGGCAAAAATATTTCGGAAATTAAGGTGTTTTTGAATGCGAAGTTGGTTTTAAAAAAAGAATTTTATTATAAAACACATCAATTATCTTCGGAAACTGCATATGCAGATGAAAAAAAGAGCCATTTAAAAAAATATTGGAAAAATGGGAATCTTAAAGAAATAGCTAAATTTGACAGAGGAAGATTAATATTTTCAAGCTACTATTATGAAAATGGCCAATTAAAAGAAAGTGATGAATGGAGGTATGGCCGGTTATTTAATATTAAGGAAAGTTTTGATCCAAATGGGAAAAAATTACCAAAAGGCAATTTTAAAAATGGGAATGGTGTTCATTTAGCTTACGATTCAAAAGGAAGATTGGCTTATAAAGCTGTGTATAAAGAGGGGAAACTAATTAAGATAGATAGATTAGATTAAAGATATTTTATTTTAAAATATTTAATTATATAAAAGCATAAGATTTCCAAATAAATATATTTTGCCGCATAAAAAACCCTTCCAATCTGAAAGGGTTTTATTTTAAAGTATTTTATTAATTTAGTCAACTTTGACACGCCAGCCGTAAGGATCTTCACTCCGGTTGTACTGAATATCCATCAGTAGGTTTTTAAATTTGTCGGCATAACTGACTTCAACTTTTGGTAAGTCAGCTTCATAATCCTTATACTTCAAACCTACAATAGGTAAAACAGTGGCTGCAGTGCCGGCACCGAAAATTTCTTTAAGTTCACCTTTTTTAGATGCTTCTATGACTTCAACTATTTCAATTGGACGTACCTCAACATCGATCCCTTGGTCTTTGGCTAATTGCAATATAGAACGTCTTGTTACACCGGGTAAAATACGTGTGCTTTCCGGTATAGTAGGGGCTGTAAGTAATTTGTCTCCGATACGGAAAAAAATATTCATGGTACCGGCTTCTTCTAAATATTTATGCTGTGCAGAATCAGTCCAAATAATTTGTTGAAAACCTTCGGCCTTGGCTTTTTCGGTCGGATAAAACTGTGCAGCATAATTACCGGCAGCTTTAGCATAGCCCACACCACCATCGCATGCACGACTGTACTTATCTTCTATTTTAACTTTAACATCACCCGAATAATATTTTCCTGCAGGTGAAGTCATAACCATAAATCTATAAGAATCTGAAGGTGAAGCTGCCACGGCATTTTCTGTTGCAATATAAACAGGCCGGATATATAAAGATTCTCCATTACCAGTCGGTATCCAATCTTTGTCTAATTTAACCAATTGTTTAATACCTTCCATAAAATATTCCTTTGGTATAGGCGGCATACCCAGGCGCTGAGCCGATTGATTCATCCGTTCGTAATTATCTTCGGGTCTAAAAAGAAAAACATTTCCATCCTTATCTTTATAAGCTTTCATTCCTTCAAAAACAGCTTGACCATAATGAAAAACTTTGGCAGAGGGTTCGTAAGGCAAAGCTTGGTAAGGCATAATTTTTGGTGTTTGCCATTGACCATCGATATAATCAGCTACCAGCATATGATCAGAGAACTTTTTACCAAAAACCAAGTTAGAGAAATCAGTGTCAGAAAGTTTAGATTTGTTCGTTTTTTCAATAATAAATTTGTTTGTAATGTTCGCTGTCATGGTCGTTGTATATTAAGTTCTTACAAATTTACAAAAAATTAATCAAAAAAACTAAGAATATTGCAATAAAAATGTCTAATTTTGATAAATTAATACAGATATGAAATTAGGTTTATAATCTTTAATCTTTTTGTGTTATCCTTAACAAATTATTAAAATTTAACTTAAATATTTTTAAAATCAATTAATGGATATAAAAGTAATTACGACCAATGATGGTTCTAAAAGTCTTTTTTTGCCCGGAATGAACGAAACTTATCATTCTAAATTTGGGGCAATAACTGAGTCGGAACATGTGTATATCAAATCCGGATTAGCCCAACTTAATATAAATAAAATCAATATTTTAGAAATAGGTTTCGGTACGGGCTTAAATGTATTGTTGAGTTGGATGGCAGTTCAAGACAAGCCGGTCGAAATTTATTATGAGAGCCTTGAAAAATATCCTTTATCTTTAAAATTAATTCCGGAACTTAATTTTTTTCCTGACCCTGATCAGCGTTCTTTATTTGAGAAAATACATCACGTACCATGGCAAAAAGTAACTGCGTTAACCCCCCGGTTCAGGTTGTTAAAAAATCAAGTTGATTTATCTCTTTACCATACCAATCAGAAATTTGACTTGGTTTATTTTGATGGTTTTGCGCCTGATAAACAGCCAGAACTATGGACAAGTCAAATTTTTGAAAAGATTTTTGGGCTGATGAACCCCTCAGGTATTTTAGTTACCTATTCGGCCAAAGGACGTGTAAGGCGGACGATGCAAGCCGTCGGTTTTAAGGTTGAAAGGCTGCCCGGGCCACCGGGTAAACGTGAAATGCTCAGAGCCATTAAGCCACTGACCTAAATTTTTGTTAAGAGGTATTTTTTTAAGAAAAAATAAATTAATTTCGTATAAATTAAAAATCTTAAAGATGAAAAAATTATTTTATATTTTACTTTTTTTATTGGCCGGTAATATTCAGGCGCAACAAAAAAATATTAGTCTGCGCGATGCAGTTTTAGGTTACTACAAAGGTCTTTATCCCAAAACTTTGCGTAATTTACAATGGTTGAAACGTAGCAACGATTTTATGTATCAGGATAGGCATAAAATTGTGATAAAAAATGCAGACGATGGCAGTGAAAAGAAGATAACATTAGCCGATTTGTCTAAAGCAGTACCCGGCCTCAAATATTTGCCTTATATAGAAATGGCAACAGACCAACATTTGATTTTTAACCATCATCATGCCAAAATTTTGTATGATTACAACACCGGGCAAGTTGCTAAAATTGCTTATCCGGAAAATGCCAAAAACTTTGATTACAATTTTATTAATAAACATTTGGCATATACAATTGATAATAATCTTTACTTGGCCAATTTGGATGCTAAGCAAATGCCCGTTGCAGTTAACAAAAACAAAAATATTGTAAGTGGACAAGCGATAGCCCGTAGTGAATTTGGTATAACTAAAGGAACTTTTTGGTCACCAAAAGCCCATAAATTAGCCTTTTATCAAAAAGATGAAACCAATGTCGATAATTATCCTTTGGTGGATATAACCGTTACACCGGCTAAACTACATAATATTAAATACCCTATGAACGGTCGTGGCAGCGAAGAGCCCGGGGTGGGTGTATATGACTTGAGTCAAAAGAAAACAATTTATCTGAAATTGTTTAAAGGCGCCGGTAAAGAGCATTATGTAACCAATTTGACTTGGGGACCCAATGAAAAATATATTTATTTGGCCGAAATTAATCGCGATCAAAATCATATGTGGTTTAACAAATATGATGTGAAGACCGGCAAATTTGTGAAAACATTATTTGAAGAAACCAACGACAAATGGGTTGAACCGGAACATCCGGCCTTTTTTATTCCAAATGGTAAAAATCAATTTGTTTGGCTGAGCGAACGAGATGGTTTTATGAACTTATATAAATATAATGCCGAAGGTAAATTAATTAAACAATTGACCCATAATAAGTGGGTAACCAATGATGTTTTGGGTTTTTCTAACAAAGGTAAATATGTTTATACCATCGGGACCGGCCAAGATCCGCGAGATAGGAAACTATTCAGAGTTAATACACGAAATGGTAAGACGAAGGAACTAACACCTCAAACAGGTCGTCATGAAATAGCACTTAATACAAAAGCAGGTTATTATATAGACAATTTTAGTCATGTTAATTTACCCCGTGAAATTGATCTAAAAGACCTGAAAGGGAAGAAAAAAACTTTGTTGCTGAAAGCCAAAAACCCTTTAAGAAACACCAATATCAATATCAAACCCCAAATGTTTAGTATTAAGGGCGAATATGGCGATAAATTATACGCTCGCATGTTTAAACCGGCTAATTTTGATCCACACAAAAAATACCCCGTTTTGGTCTACGTATATGGTGGGCCACATGCCCAACTGGTCACTAATTCGTGGCTTGGAGGCGCTTCTCTTTGGATGCCATGGTTGGCTGCACAAGGTTATATTGTTTTTACGGTAGATGGCCATGGTTCTGATAACCGGGGATTCGGTTTTGAAAGTGTTATTCACCGGCATTTGGGGCGTGTAGAAATGAAAGACCAACTGCATGGCGTTGATTATTTAAAATCATTAGCTTACGTTGATCCTAATCGTTTGGCTGTTCATGGATGGAGTTTTGGCGGTTTTATGACCTCATCATTAATGACGACATATCCGGATGTATTTACCACTGGGGTTGCCGGTGGTCCGGTAACCGATTGGAAATGGTATGAAGTTATGTATGGTGAACGTTATATGGACCGCTTTCAAGAAAATCCCGAGGGATTTAAGGAATCGAGTGTCGTCAATAAAATAGATCATTTAAAAGGGCATTTAATGACCATTCACGGTTACCAAGATGATGTGGTGGTGCCGCAACATGATTTGGCCTTACATCGCCAAGCCATCAAAAAAAATATTCAAATGGATTTTTATCTTTATCCAACTGCTAAACATAATGTCCGTGGAATAGACCGGGCTCATTTAATGAAAAAAATT
The DNA here is from genome assembly GCA_026993355.1 of Flavobacteriales bacterium. Classification (GTDB taxonomy): domain Bacteria; phylum Bacteroidota; class Bacteroidia; order Flavobacteriales; family Flavobacteriaceae; genus WGBX01. Next base: position 18,417 of record JALWTX010000022.1, read on the forward strand.
CTGGATTACATCATAAAAAATAATCGTTAAGACTTGACTTTTTCGTTAATTTTTCGTAAATTGGTAATAAAATAATATTAAAATAACAAATGGAAAAACAATTTAAAACATTAAAAGAACATAAAGCAGCCGGAAGCAAAGCAGAATTTGATAAGGTGTTGATGAAAATGATGCCGCGTTTAGAAAAATATATAACGCATCGTATTAAAGTGTATGAAGCAAAAGGCTGGTTGCCCAAAAATTTTTATTCGCCTGCGGATGTTTTGGCAGATGTATATGTCAATGCATACAAAGAATTTGAGCGTATTAAGAATCCTAAAGATTTAAAAGTCCGTTTATTTTCTTGGGCTGATCAAATTATTGGTGATTATGCCGCGAAAGAAAATAAAATACCCAAATCGAAAAAATTACCGGTCGATAAGTTGGTAAAAGAAGAACTCAAATTTATGTATGAGGACTTAACCGTTGATGCCGATGGCGAATTATTATTGGTGCATGATTTAAAAGATGAAGACATCGAATATCAACAAGATGACTTTAAACCGAAAGTTTATGTGTTTGATTTTGACAGTCAAAATGCATTTGCACAAAGTTTGGGCTTGACAGCCGATGATTTTAGAGATGAAAAATTACGCAGTATTTTCGGTAGTATTTATAGTCAATTGCCCGAAACTGTTCGCCGGGTATTGGATTTGAATGCATTAGGTGGTTTGTCTTACGGTGAAATTGCTGAAATAGTTGGCATAACGCCCGAAGAAGTTGAAAAAATCATTGTCGCTATTCAAGATAAAGTAAAAAGCAACCGATAATTTTACTTACTTAGCATGATGAAACAGCCCGGACTTTGTTAACGGGCTGTTTTTTATTGTCAAATTGAATCTATATCTTTGCAAGTATTGTTTTAAATTTATCCATGAATTTATATACTTATGTCACAAAAGAAAAAAGAGTTTAAAAATAATATCAACATAAAGAATAAACGGGCCCGGTTTGATTACGAAATACTGGATAAATATATAGCCGGTATTCAGTTGGCCGGAACGGAAATTAAAGCCATTCGTGAAGGTAAAGCCAGTTTGGCCGATAGTTTTTGTGAATTTAATGACCGTGGTGAACTTTTTGTGGTCAATATGTATATTAACGAATACAGCCACGGCACACATTATAATCATTTGCCAAAACGTGAACGTAAATTACTCCTTAACAAAAAAGAATTAAAAAAACTTCAAAGAGAAGTTGATCGCAATGGTATGACCATTGTGCCTTTACGCTTATTTATTAACGAGAAAGGTTGGGCTAAATTGGAAATAGGTTTGGCGCGTGGTCGTAAAAACTATGACAAACGTCATTTATTAAAAGAAAGAGATATTAAACGGCAATTAGACCAAGTGCGAAAAGATTACCGTTAAGCTTTAAATTTTCAAATTTAGTTTAACATTAACAATACGTCCGGTTAAGTAGTTTTTAATGCGGTACATGTGTTTGCTGTAAATGTCTCTAATCCAAATATTTGAAATGCTGTTTTGCGCATCAAAAAGGTTTAATATTTCAATACCGGCACTTAAATATTTTATTTTTTTGCGCCAATTGGGGGCGGTTTTACTTTCCGTAAACACATAAAAAAGCCCTAAATCCGTTCTGAAATAACTGTCGGTTCTAAATTGATATTTGTAAGGGTCGGCATAGGAGGGAGAGCCTGTAGGAATACCACCATTGACAACCAAATTCAAATACATTTTCATTTTCGGCATTTTAGGAACATAATCTTGAAACAACATGGCAAATTTGTAGCGTTGATCGGTAGGACGGTATATATAACCACGGTGCGCAATATTTTCCATGGTCTTCATCAAGGCTAAGCTAAACCATGACTCTACACCGGGAATAAATTCGCCATTTAAACGGCTTTCAAATCCGTAAGCAAAAGCAGTTGCTTTATTATTCGCAAAGTAACGTATGCGGATATTTTCTAAGGTATATGGATTAACGTCCCAAAGATATTTGTAATAAACTTCGGAGGTTAATTTAAAGGGGCGCTTCCATAGTTTGAAAAACCAATCGTTGGCCAAAGAAAGGACAAAAGATTTTTGGGGTTTTACATGGATATTTAAACGGCCATCCCGCCGACGAAATTCTTTATAAAAAGGCGCTTGCTGATAAATGCCCGTCGCCAAACGGAACTGCATATCAGGCTGCCAATCGGGTTTGTAACCGACTATTAAACGGGGACTGATCAGATAGTTATTGGCATGGTCGTTATTTTTTAGATTTAACACCGTATAAATTTGACTTCGCAAACCCAAATTAGCCCAAAGTTGGTGCTGGTTTATCTCAAATTGATGTCGCCACAGAACAAAACCGGTATGACGGGTAATACGGACATGGTTAAAGCCTTTGGTTTTTTGGTAAGGATAAATAGGAAGTGTATCCGTGTCGTAAGGTTCTTCGCCATGTTGAATATTTGGTGGGTATAAACTGAAGCCCGCCGAATCGATGACTTGCCATTCATTTATGCGGTCTTTGATATCCTCGATTTGTAGTTTATAGCCACCTGAAAATTGATTTTTGTCCGATATTTTCCGGGAAAAATTAACGGCTATATTACCAATTAAAGCATCTAAATCATTTCTGGCATGGTCAATTTCGCTGCCTAAACTTTCCAAGTTTTCAGGATTGCCAAAATCACTGCTGCCCAAATCGGCATTTGGTTCACCTATATTATATTGTCCGGCTATATCATAATATTCTTCCTCTTGCGTGTTATACAATGAGCCAATAAGGTGATATTGGGTGTTTTTGGCAGGGATGTAAGTCGTTTTTAAAGCGGCAAAATAGGTCCGGTAATTGTCTTTTTCTTGCCCTTCATAATTGATAACAACCACCTTTGCATCTTGAAATGACCCGAATTTGGTCACTTTAACCAAGGGTTTATAATCATATAAATTGAAAGACAGGTTACCTAAAAATTCAGTATGCCATTTGGATGAAAAATCGTAGCGCAAAAGGGTTTGTGCATCTATAAAACGTGGATGATAATCTACTTGAACGTCTTTACTGTGTACCAGTAAAGCGTTATCGCGATAGCGAATGCCTGTTAAACTGCCAAATTTTCCTTTTTTAAATTCGTTTGCCAAACTGCCACCTAACAGGCTCAGACTTAATTTGGTCTGGTTTGACGTTGGTTTTATGTAAGTGATATCTAAAACTGACGATAATTTATCTCCTTTGTCAGCAGCAAAACCACCGGGATAAAAATAAATATTTTGAACCAAATCTGAATTCACAAAACTCAAGCCCTCTTGCTGACCACTGCGTATCAAAAAAGGGCGGTATATTTCAATCCCGTTGATATAAACTTGATTCTCGTCAAAATTGCCGCCACGTACCATGTATTGCGAACTCATTTCGTCGTAACCGCTTGCCGAAGGGAGGGATTTTAATAAATTTTCAACACCTGCTTGTGCGCCGGGTGTTACTTCTATATTATTTTGACTTATTTTAATGCCCCCTTCTTTGCTTTGTCTTTTGGCACTTTTAATGACAATTTCAGTTATTTGTTCTGTTTTCGGTTTTAAGACAACTTTAATTTTTTTTATCTCATTTGGGTTTAACAAGAGTTTAATGATGCGTTGTTGATAATTAAGATGCGAAAAAATAACGACTATTTTTTTATTCGCCGGCAATTTTAAAATAAATGTGCCTTCGGCATTGGTGGTAGTGCCTTTTTGCTGATATTGTATATTGACTTGCGAAAGCGGCTGGCCTAATGTATCAGTTACTTGTCCTTTGAGATATGCTTGTGAAAAACTTTGGTAAATAACTCCTGCAAAGAAAAGTACAAATATCTTTTTCAATTGTTTTATTTTTACTTTCAAAACGTAAAGATACAATTTATATTATAGCCCAGAAAAGTTATTGTGGTTATAAAAATAAAAGTGTCATGCAATATAGCGCAAACTCAATCATAAAGTTTTATACATGACACTTTTATTTTCTATTTTTTTTAAATAATGCAGTCTTATTATTTCGTATTAATTTTTTTATAAAACTTTGACTTAAACAAACTTAATAAAAAAACAATTTTTGACAGCTTTATTTTTTCAATAATTTATACTTATCTTTGAATGAAATCGTTTTATTTAGAAAACAATTGTATATGGCAAAAAAAATTCTTTGGGTGGATGATGAAATAGCTTTGTTAAAACCACATATTATATTTTTAGAATCAAAAGGTTATGAAGTAGTTCCCGTACAAAGCGGTTTGGAGGCACTGGACGAACTGTCGCAAAACCATTTTGATATTGTGTTTTTAGACGAACATATGCCCGGCTTGGATGGCTTGGAGACCTTAAAACGCTTAAAAGCTAAACATATGCAAATACCGGTGGTAATGATTACCAAAAGTGAAGAGGAAAACATTATGGAGGAGGCCATTGGCGAGCAAATTACCGATTACATTATCAAGCCGGTCAACCCGAAGCAGATTTTGCTGAGTTTGAAAAAAATATTAAACAAAAAAGAATTGGTATCAGAAAAAACCAATTTATCTTATCAACAAGATTTTCAACGTATATCTATGGATATCAATATGATACAATCACCTAATGAATGGATGGATATGTACCGCCGGTTGGTAAAATGGGCAATCAAGATGGATGATATCAAAGATACACAAATGCAAGAAATTCTGAAAAGTCAATTTCAAGAAGCCAACCGCGCCTTTTTTAAATTTGTCAAAAATAATTATGAAGATTGGGTAAATGGCGGAGAGGACGCGCCGGTTTTGTCGCCAGATATTTTGAAAAATTTTGTATTCTCTAAAATAGATTCGCCTGTTTTATTGGTAGTGATTGACAATTTGCGATATGACCAGTGGCTCACTATTGCGCCGGTTATCAATGAATACTATCGCATAGCGCAAGAAGAAATGTATTATGCTATTTTGCCGACGGCTACACAATATGCACGAAACAGTATATTTAGCGGGTTGATGCCTTCAGATATAAAAAAATATTATCCGCAATGGTGGAAAGATGATCCGGAAGAGGGGGGAAAGAACTTGTTTGAAAAAGATTTACTGACAGCGCAATTAAAACGTTTAAATTTACCTTATAAATTAAATTATATCAAAATTTTAAATTATCATTTTGGTCAAAAGATTATTAGTCAATTCGGACGCTTTAAAAATTATGATTTAAATGTAGTCGTTTACAATTTTGTCGATATGTTGTCGCATGCTAAAACAGATTTGGATTTGATTAAAGAATTGGCGCCGGATGACAAAGCTTACCGTTCATTAACCCGCTCTTGGTTTGAAAATTCACCTCTCTTGGAATTGATAAAATTGGCTGCTCAAAACGGCATGAAACTGATGATTACCACCGATCATGGTGCTATTAATGTGAAGAAACCGACAAAAGTTATTGGGCAGAAAGACACGAGTTTAAATCTGCGTTACAAAACCGGACGCAGTTTAACCTACGAGAAAAAGGATGTTTATGCCGTAAAACAGCCCGGAAATATAAAATTGCCGAGTGTCGGTATTAACAGTCCTTATATTTTTGCCAAAGAAGATTACTTTTTTGTTTATCCCAATGACTATAATAAATATGTTGAATATTTTACGGATACCCTGCAACATGGCGGCATTTCTATGCAAGAAATGTTGGTGCCATTTGTTTATTTAACGCCACGGTAATTTTAAAAAAGCGGCTTATTCAATAAGATTAAGCCGCTTTTTTAGGAGGTTAAAACTATCATTGAACAATGATTTTACGGAAAGTTTTTTTATCTTCTCTATTTTTCATAATTAAAAAATAGATACCGGATTTTAAATTGTTCAATTTTAGTTGATGCTTTCCTTTTGTTAACCATCCTTTTTGGTTTGTTTTGCCCAAAAAATCTATGATTCTGAAAGACAAATCTTGTTGACTATCCACTGTTATAAGATGGTTTTTTACAAGGGTCGGAAATATTTTTACACCCGGGAGCACATCCATTTTTATAGCAGCCGTTTGATCATAGCGGTAAGTAATGGTTACAGGTGTGCCTATTTGATGCCCCGCATTATCTACTTGGGTGAATTTAAGCACATAGTCTAAAACGAGATTTCCGTTAGTCGCAGTGTTTAAAAAGTGATTGCCATGCGGTTCGGAAGATGAGTTAGCTGCCAAATGATATGGACTGTCCGAAGGGTAATGGCTGCGTGGGCTAACACCCGAATAACAATTGCCAAAACATAATTCAAAACCACTACCATCGGTATTGGTGATAGATTCGACATAAATGACAATATCCATATCTTGGTTAGTCGGGTTGGTTACGACAAATTCTAAGCTGTTATCAGGATAGGTCGTTGTCCCAAAAATAAAAACATCACCGTCATTAATAGGTGTACCATCTGATTTGGACACGGTAAATTGGGCAAAGTTTAAAGAGGCTATGAGGAGTGCTGAAATTATAAAAAGTTTTTTCATCTGTTTATTTTTTATTTTAACTTCATTGGAGTTGGAACCTTTGAGGATTAAAATAATCATTTCTTTGTGTGTTTAATCATTATTTTAATCCTCTCGGTTTTATCTTATTTATTTAAAATTATTTTTTTGATTCCAAAGCGTTTGCCGTCATTTATTTTAATCAAATAAAGAGCATTGGTTAAATGGGATAAATCTAATTGACCATTTTGATTAAATTCTTTTTCCGGAATGACGAGGTTTCCTAACATATCGGTTACGCTTACTTTAATATTTTGTCGTGTGTTTATCTTTAAAATGCCTTTGTTTGGATTGGGATAAATGGAAACATGTTCAAAAATAGTATTGTCAATACTTTGCGGACTTTGGGTTGACAAATATTTGGCTTGCATAACTTGTTTGTTATCATTGTATTGAATAAAAATAACGACTGCCAAATCATTCATTTCTTCGACATGTGTTTGACTCATATCATAACTAAATGATTGTGTAAAAGCTTGATTAGCCGTAAAATTATGACTGGTTCCATGGGCGTCAGGAAGCATTTTCATCATCACATGTTTAAATTCTGTTTCGCCATTTGAGCTTGCATTTTGTGTGGTTGTTTTTTCTATGACTACGGTATGGACAACAAAATTACCTGTAACATAAGGCATGATATTTTCATTGACAAAAATGGTATTACCCGAAATAGAATATTCTGCATCAATGGTAAAATAACCGGACTTGGCATTTTCGGTACTTAAACCGGCATTTAATCCGGATGTAGAAGCCGGATACTCCTTGCCGCCTACGCGTAATGAGGGAACGCCGCTTACACTATAATAGCTGCGTCTAACACCGCCTTCGGGGGTATAATAAGGATCGCCGTTGCCGGGCCAATTCATTTGGTATTTGACTACGGCAATATCATCGGGGTGATTGGTCATAAATGGGCCCATGGCGGAGCTGTTAAAACTGGCACAGGGATTACAAGTGGAGCTGGTAAATTCTTCAAACAACGGAAAATTTGTAACAGTTTGGGTAGCAATATTCACATTTTTTGTTAAAATATTATTATTGGCATCATCATCATTGCCGGCTCCATTGACATTAGAAATAGTAACTGTAACTTCATGATTGCCTGATCCGGTAGCATGCCATGCTTGGTTAAAAGTATAATCGTAGGTATTGGTAGAGCTAATCATAATGCCATTGACATTTTCTGTGACGGCATTGCCGCCATCAATGCTATAAGTTATGTCAAAAGAGGTAATGGTGTTTATCCCCAAATTTTTTACCGTACAAGCAATTGTGTTATTTCCCTGCACTAAAAAATCATTAACATTTACTGAACGCACTGCCAAATCGGTCTGGTGGGCTTGGGCAAGCAAAATATCATCAATATGCCAATAATTGATATTGAAACTGTCTCCCGAAAAATAGAGACAAAATTGGAAATCGGCATTGTTAGTGTCAGCATTGTTAATTAAAATTGATTTTTCTTCCACAACATTTGTTCCGTTTGTAGACCAGACTGTATGCCAAGGACCACCGCTTGTACGGGTGGCTACCCCGAGGGTATAATTGCCATTGTAATCGTTTATTTTTTGTTTAAAAGTCAGTAATACATCATGTATACCTGTCAAATCAATATTGGGGGATATTAATCTGGTTGTTCCATTAAATTGCGGATCCCAACTCATGACGGCTTCTGGTGCCGTGCCGCCTGCCTGATTGCTGTTACTTTGGTGCCAATTAGTTGTGTGTGCATCTATGGTCCAGCCATTTGCCGGCACACCGGCATTAAAGTCTTCTGTTAGTAATTGCGCCTTACCCCAAAAAGGAGAAAGCAGGATTAATAATAATAGATATTTTTTTTTCATATTATAAATTTTTTATGTCGAATATCTTGCAAAATTAATTAAAAAATCCTTAATTTTTTATTAAAAAGAAATGTTGGCTGAAAAAGTAAAGCCTGTAGCTGCAGATACTACACGGCAAACACCGCCAACACACAATAAGCCTTCACGTTGTCTGCCATAACTTACGGCATACCTGTTGCCGTTTTTAGTATAGCTTCCTCCAAAATTATAATAGTGATTTTGATGATTTTCATCCGGATTACCATAATTGTACATATCCCCCATAAAAATACCCAAATGCGTGTTGAAATTGAATTCTGCCAAAGCTGCAGCCCAATTGCCTTTGTCCTCTTTCGTCCATAAATGTTGGAGTTCTGCCCGCATGGATTTATAGCCGGTAAATTTGTGGCTCCATTCGGCAGCTACAACATTGGATTTCACTTCGCCCTGTGTTTCTTCTACCATTGCTTTATTATAATAAGAATGAATAAAAGTATATATCATTTTATTATTTTTATTCAATTTTTTTCTTACTTCAAGGGTAAAATCTTTAAAATAAGCTTTGCCAAAAGTCAAAAATTTGGTGTTTATTCTTTTATAAGGCGTCAAAAAATCGGCAGCAAGTCCATACCAATTTGAGATATTCAAAGCTACCATAGTTCCATATTTGCCACCTAAAAAAGTTTTTTTGGGTATTTTGTAATATATATCTGTTTGGTAACCTATTTCGCCTGCTTTGTTTAAAGGATTAAAAGATAATTTGGCTTGGGCACTATAAACATAAATGTTTGCTAAACTATAATCTTGTTGTCTGGTAAGTGCCGGCAGATAATTTATGATTAGTTCGTTGTAAGTATTGCCATTGGCTTGTCTGTCAGCATAAAAAGTCATGTTTTCGAGACGTCTGAAAGTGGTTGTAAAACCAAATCCTTTTTTTGAATAGCCTGCTTCTAATTGTAAGGCATTGCCATAAAAGGCTTTGTTGCCGATAATATTTCCCAATTCTACCAGATTATCTTTGGATTTCCATACACCTTCCAAGTTGGCATAAATATGTCCTTGGGCTATATTGATACGGCCTGAAATAGCACTGGTTAACGGATTAAAATCCCGGTTATGGTCAGCATCAATAGTGTAGAGGGGTTTGAAATTTTGATAACGGCCTACATAACTTAAACCCATTAATAAAGATATTTGTTCACTTGAAGCATCAAAATTGGTATCAAAACCAAAAATTTGTCCTTCAGAAACCTTAAAACCCACCCGTTGTTGACCATACAAAATTGTAAAATTTAACTTATTTGTTGGATAATATTTGAGCCTGATTCCTCTTAAAGCATTGTTGATGCCTAATTGTCTGTCTTCCCAACTGCGTAAAATGAGTCCACTGCCAAATTGTTCGTAGTAATAGCCCAAAGTTACTGCCAGTTTTTTGTTTTTATAAGCGGCATAATAGGTGCCAATACCTATTTTTTTATCCAAATGAGGCGAATAGTTTAATAATGCTTGTGAATAATAACTTTCGAGTTGTAAGCCGAATGAAAATTTAGAGACATTATAATCAAATTTAAAGTAATTGTTAGATCTAAACCGGTTAGTCCCGTTAAAATTGCCCGTTACGGGATCATCGACATAATATTGCATAATAGTTTCAAGGCCAATGTTTAATTTTTGACTGCTTTGTGAATAAACATAAAAGGACACAAGAAATAAAATTGTGAAAATATATTTTTTAAAATGCATGGAATCAATAACTTAATAACATTATTTTAATTGTTTAAACTTTTCGATGATTTCTTCTTCACTTCCCGGATTATAACCCGAGTGTGTATAGACGATTTCTCCGTTTTTAACAATCAAAACATAAGGAATATTAGCAAAATTCAAATGACGTTTTAAGGATTGATTGGGATCTAATAAAATAGTGTAGGGCCAATCTTTGCCATTGACCAAGGCTTTGACTCTTGATTTGGTACGACTATCGTCCATAGAAATGGCGATTAATTCAAAACCATTGTCTTGCAAATCTTCATATTGATCAGCTATAGCATCCAATTCGTTCACACAAGGTCCACACCAGGTGGCCCAAAAACTCAAGACAAGTGTTTTATTTTTTGTAAAATTATACAATGATTCAGGTTTGCCATTTATATCTTGTAATTTAAGATTGGGAAGTTTTTTTTGACCAAATGTTATACTGGTAGTCAATAATATCAGAATTACTATTTTCTTCATTTGTTTTTATTTTTTGTTATTGTTGAGTTTAAATTATAATCAAATAAATTTTATCTTTGCAAGAATAATAAATATTTAGCAATTTTTATACCGGTATTCATGAAAAAAAATATTTCCTTAGTTTTTACCCTCATCTTTTTAGTTTTAAATGTGGCTTGCAATAAAGATGATTTAAGTAAAATAACAGACATTGTCATAAAAGCATCCAAAAAAAATGTGTTGGTTGATGAGCCCATCCGGTTTATTGCTATGGGTGATAATGGGCGGGATGTGACCAATGAAACGGTTTTTTATGTCAATGACGAAAAAATTGAAGGCCATGTTTTTAGTCCGTCTCAGGCGGGAATTATTAAAGTAAAAGGTATATACAAAGGAGTTGAAAGTAATGTTTTACAAATTAGCGTCAAGACGCCGACCGGTTATACACAAAAAGTTTTAGTTGAAGATTATACCGGTGTTTGGTGTGGCTATTGTCCGCGGGTAGCTTATGCAATAGAACAAATAAAAGCCAATCCTGATTTTGGAGAGAAAATGATACCGGTAGCCATACATTTATTTAGTCATAACGATCCTTTTACCTGTGCCGATGGAACAGCCTTAAAAGATGCTTTTAATATAAATGGACTGCCACAAGGGCGTATTAATAAAACAAATGTTTGGACTGCCCCACAACCGGATCATCTTGATGATGTTTATAATTTTATTGGCGGAGATGCCCCCCTGGGAATAGCCATTAACTCAGCTGTTACAGATGGAAATATTGATGTATCGGTAAGAGTCGGTTTCGCACAAGATTTTAATCATCTGGGCCTTGTAATTTATCTTTTGGAAGATGGATTGATACATGACCAAACTAATTACACCAGTTATTTTGGTGGCGCCTATACGCTTCAAAATTTTGAACACAATGATGTGCTTAGAAAGGTTTATACCGATATCCTCGGCGATCCGATACCTGCCAGTCAATCTGTAGCCAACCATATTTATACCTTTACATTAAATGCACCTTTGCCAACGAATGTTGTTCATACTGACCGGCTCAAATTAGTGGTCTTTGTCGTAGATAAAACCACCAATGAAGCTATAAATGTTCAAAGTGTGCATTTGGGTGAAAATCAGTCTTTTGATTAAAATTTTAGAGAGAAAAGGTCTTAATTGTTTCTAAGCAGTCTTTCAAGTTTTATGGATAAAGCCAAAAATCTGCGAATTAATTGACGGATTCTTTTACGTAAAATAAATTTTGAAAAATGTGAGGTTTAAGTGATTGCAAATCACCTTTAAGGCTGTGTATATTGCCTTTAAAAGTATATTTTTTGCCATTTAAATAAACATTAATACCAATTTTTTTGAGTTTTCCGGCTGTTTTTCTTTCAAATATTTCATATTTAACGCCTTTGTTTTTAAAAAATAATTGCTGTTTGTTTTTGGTGAGATTAAATTTATTAGGCTCACTATATGCATCGAAAGGAAATGAAAATTCAATTGTGCCATCTTTTTTTAATAAGGCATAATTCAGTGTGCCATCCGTTTCAAAAACTAAAACTTTTTTATGATTTTTTTGTAACTCAAAAGATAAAAGGGGCTTTATATCCTCTTTTTCATTAGAAAATGTTTTGATGGTTTTTACATATTTTTGCCCATTTTTCCATTGGGTTAAATGCGATATAAAATAAGGAAAATGGGTTACATCTTCTTCTTCAATTGAAACCGGTTTAGGGACTGTATCTACCACTTTAAAAGTTGTAAACTGATGCCAACAACAACCACTTTTAGTCATAGTGTACAATTGCTGGGTTTCATGGTCAGTTTGAAACATGCCACAATAGTTTTGTGCCAAATCGGTAAAAGCTTGACTGTATTTTAACCCCTTTGAAGTTTGTAAATAAATTTTATAGGAAGGACCGTGATAACAACTATGTTGTCCATCCATGATGGCTAAATCAGGTTGCCCATCAAAATTGACATCTTCATAAATTAATAAACTTTGCGTCCCATAGGGCAATTCCTTTATATTGGTCTCTATTTGATTGTTTTCATCTAAATCAAAAGTTAATTCATTAGACTTGACTTCAATAACAGGTTTGTTTTTTTGTAAATCAAAAATTTGAACGCTTCCTTTTTTAAATACATCATCTTTACTTTCTGGATCAATCCATACTGTCGCTTTGTATTTTCCGGGTGCAAAATCCTTGATTTCATATTTTATCTGACTTCTTAAATTTTGGGCTATCAGAAACCCAATGAGTAGAATGATATATCGATACATAGATGTTATTTATATTTTAGCTAATCATTTTCAGGTAATCATCTTCCGAAATAATAGGGATATTTAAACTTTGTGCTTTACTGACTTTGGAAGGCCCCGGTTTTTCACCTGCCAACAGGTAATCGGTATTTTTGCTGACTGAACTCACTACTTTACCACCGTGTTTTTCGATACTTTCCTTTAATGCATCCCGCGAAAAATGTTTAAAACTACCACTAACCACAAATTTTTTGTTTTCAAGTTTGTTATCAACAGCTTGACTTTCTTCGTCTTCAGAAAATTTTAAACCGGCTTGTTTCAATTTGTTTATCAAAGCTTGATTTTGCGGATTTGAGAAATAATTTTTGATACTTTCGGCAATTTTGGGTCCAATTCCTTTTATTTTGGTTATCTCATCAACGGAAGCCTGCATCAAGTTGTCGATATTTTTAAAATGATGCGCCAAAATTTTGGCAGCTGTAGCCCCGACATGGCGAATGCCTAAGCCGTATAATACGCGGTCAAATGACTGGTTTTTAGACTTTTGAATGCTCTTAATAATATTTTGTGCCGATTTTTCTCCCAAACGTTCCAAATCTTTTAAATCGTCCACTTTCAGTTGATATAAATCGGCAACATTATGAATAAGTCCTTCTTTAAAAAGCAAATCAATGGTTTCGGGCCCTAAACCTTCTATATCCATGGCTTTACGACTGACAAAATGTTCGATTTGGGCTTTAATTTGGGGCTCACAGGTAGTGGTGTTGACACAAAAATAATCGGCCCCTTGTTTGACCAGTGGTGTATTGCAAACCGGGCAATGATCGATAAATTGAATAGGTTTGGCGCCCGGTTTCCGTTTAGATTTATCGACGCCGACTACTTGTGGAATGACTTCACCGGCTTTTTCGACATAGACATAATCACCCTCGTGTAAATCCAATTTTTTCATATTATCTTCATTATGCAGCGTTGCCCGCTTAACAATGGTACCGGCCAATTTGACAGGTGCTAAATTAGCAACCGGCGTTACTTTTCCGGTTCGGCCAACTTGAAAATCAACGCCTAATAATTTGGTTAATTTACGCTCGGCCGGAAATTTGTAAGCCATAGCCCAGCGCGGCGATTTGGCAGTATAACCTAATTTTTTTTGTATGTCAAATTCATTTACTTTAACGACAATTCCATCGGTGTCATACGGAAAATCAAAACGTTTAACGCCCCAATCCAAGATAAAATCCATGATTTGATCTAAATTTTTAGCTTTTATATAATCATGTGGCACGAAAAATCCCCATTCTTCCAATTTTTTTAAAGCATCGCATTGGTTGTCTACCGGTAGTTGTTCGCCCAACATAAAATAAGCGATAAAATCCAAATTGCGTTGAGCCACTATTTTAGGGTCTAAGAGTTTTAAAGTTCCGGCAGCCAAATTGCGTGCATTCATATAAGTGGGCAAACCGGCTTCTTCTTGTTCTTTATTGATGCGTTCAAAGTTTTCACGCGAGATCATAACTTCACCTCTGACAAAAACTTCATGTGGCACGTCGTCTCCTCGTAAAATCAGTGGCAAAGTGCGAATAGTGCGCGCGTTGGCAGTCACATCATCACCATAAATACCGTCACCACGAGTTAATGATTGCACCAACTTTTTGTCGATATATTGGTTGCTTAATGATACGCCATCATATTTTAACTCCACACAAAAAGTGAATTTCTCATCAACCAATTTGCTAATCCGGTTAATCCAATCTTTCAAATCTTGTATATTGTAAGACTTTTCGAGCGAAAGCATCGGATACTTATGCTTGACCGTTTTAAATTCGGTTGTCGGTTCACCACCAACACGTTGGGTGGGCGAATTGGGATCATAAAATTCAGGAAAAGCCTGTTCTAATTTTTGAAGCTCTTCCAGTTTTTTATCAAATTCATAGTCGGACATATCGGGTTGTGCCAAAACATAATATTTATAATTGGCCTCACGAAGTTCGTTGCGGAGTTTTTCTATTCGTTTTTTTGCTTCTTCTTTAGTCATTGTTTGCTTTTTTGGTAGATTGAATAAATAGAGGGATTTTAAATTCGAAATTAACCGGTTTGTCATGATAAATAGCCGGTTTCATGCGGGGTATTTTTAAAGCTATTTGTTCAAACTTTTGAACTATCCCGTTATTTTTTAAATTGGTTTGCACCGGTTTTATGTTTGTCAAATGCGTGATGCCCAAGGTGTCTATTAGAAAATAAAGCCATGTGCTGTCTTTTATCTCAGTCAGTTCTTTGTCGGAGAAGCCTTGTAGTTGTTGAGATATGTAATCGTGTATTTTATGTTTTAAGCAATTTAATTGGTCTTTTTTTTCAAAATAATCAGGGCACTCAGGATGCTTGGGATAAAGGTCCAATTGTGTTAAAATTATCTTTTTAACAGATTTTTGTGTAGGGGTCGAAGTGGTTTGACAAGACATCAAAAAAAGTAAACTCCATAAAATGACTTGTACGTACTTCATCGCCTTAAGGGTAAATAATTATTTTATAAAAATACAAAAAAAATTATGTTTCGCCGAATAATCTGCTAAATTTGCATTCTTGTTTATAAATAAGCACAATTGAAAATTTTAAAATCATTAAAAGATTATGCCGGTAAATCGGCGACTGCTGTCACCATTGGCTCATTTGACGGGGTGCATTTAGGTCACCGAAAAGTTATCGGGGATTTAAAAAAAATAGCCCAAAAAAATCATGAAAAAACAGTGGTGATTAGTTTTGACCCGCACCCGCGCCTTTTTTTTAATCCGGAAGCCGACCTGAAATTGTTGACAACCAATGAAGAAAAAGCCCGTTTACTGGCAGATTTAGGTGTTGATTATCTAATTTTGCAAAAATTTGACCGCCAATTTGCCAACCAATCTCCTGAAAACTTTGTCGGTCAATTGGTCGAGGCTTTAAATATGAAAGATTTGTTAATTGGCTATGATCATCATTTTGGCAAAGACCGGCAAGGCGATTTTAACTTTATTCGTTCTTTAGAGCCGAAGTATTTATTTAAAACGCACAAAATAGAACCGGTCATAATAGATGGGATTAAGGTGAGTTCGACCAAAATACGGGAGGCTTTAAAATCAGGTGATATTTCGCTGGCAAATAAGCTTTTGGGGTATCCGTATCAACTGAGCGGTAAAGTTGTATCCGGCAACCGGATCGGTCGTCAATTGGGTTTTCCAACGGCCAATATTCAACCTGATCAATCCCGAAAATTGTTGCCCAAGCAAGGTGTTTATCTGGTTAAATCTGTTATTGAAAATCAACCTGTTTATGGTATGATGAATTTAGGTATGCGACCGACTATTGACGGACATAAACTCATTATGGAAATTCATTTTTTTGATTTTAATAGAGATATTTACGGGCAAAGGATCCCAATTTATTTTTTAGACAGGCTGCGCAGTGAGCAAAAATTTGAAAGTCTGGAAGCCTTAAAAGAACAACTGCAAAAAGATGCTCAAAAATCCAAAGAGAAAATAAAAAAAATGCAACCTTAATACGGGTTGCATTTTTATTTTATAGTGGGGGTAAGTCTTGTTTTAAATTCAGGACATCTTTAAACAAATCCCCCTTTTGTTTTACTCTTTCAGGCACTGTTTTAAGGTTAAAATCTTGCGGTTTAAAAGATTTTTCTTTTACTTCTTCCCAACTAACAGGTGTTGATACAGGTGCGCCGGGCTTAGCTCTGACCGTATAAACACTGGCCGTATTGCGGGTAATAACATTTTGCATGTAATCAATTACGACCTGATCACTGTCATGCGTACGATTTCGTTTTTTGGGTAAAGTGAATAATTCTGGATATTGGGTTTGCAATTGTTCGCCCACTTTTTTAACCCAGTCTTTCACCTCAGAAAATGTATATTGGGTTTTAATTGGGACGTAAACATGCATACCCGAACCCCCGGAGGTTTTGGCAAATGATTCAATACCTTTTTCGGCTAAAAAATCATGTAATTTAAGCGCCGCTTCCAAAATCATCGGAAAATCTTCTCTGGTTGGAATGTCAAGGTCAAAAACAGCCCAAGTCGGGTGAAAAATGTCCGTAATAAGCGAAGCCCATGTATGAAATTCGATGCAACCTTTTGAAGCTAAATAGACAATACCCGCACGGCTGGCTACTACCGGCACATTTATGGTTTTATTTTGACTGATTTCTTCATAAGGATAGGTGTCGATAAGCCCGGGAATCGGTGCGCTGTAATCGCGCTTATAAAATGATATTTTATGTATGCCGCGTGGAAAATAACGTAAGGTTACCGGTCTTTTTTCCAAATAGGGCATCATGGTCGCGGCTATATCTCTGTAATAAGTAACCAACTCTAATTTGGTGATTTTTTCATCGGGCCAATACAGTTTTCCGGGGTATTTTATTTCAATATCAAAACCGTCTATTTGCCAATGAATCGGCAAGCCTTCATTTGGGTCCATTTTATAAGTTTTTTATAGCTTGTTCATATTTGTTCTTAATTTCTTTAAGTAAATCTAAAGACATATTGGGTTTAAAAAGGCGAATAATATCTTTTACGGTATTGTCTTTATAAAAAATACCTTTCGCAACATCGAAGTTGTTATTAGAGACATTATTTTTTATATGTTCGGTTATTTGTCTAAAGTTTTTCCAAGACAAATATTGCGGTATTTCAATATAATACATATTTTCAATACATTTATCGGCATATATTTCCTTGTCCAAAGCTTTGATATGAAAAAATTTGCTGATTTTTATAGAAACAGGGCGGTCTGTTTTTATATTTTTATTTTTAAGTAATTGAAAACCGGCTTTTTCCAGATCTTTTTGCAATTCCGGAATCTGATTATAGTTGTTCAAACCTTTTATTCTGATGCCATAATAAACTGTTTTTCCAACCATTAGTTTGGCAAAAGAGGCATTTATTTTTACTTCTTTGCTTTGGTTAACAGTCGATTGCCAACGTAAAATTTTTGCCCATGAATATAATTGAGCTGTTAAAATAATAATAGAACGGGGTTTGGCTGTTAAATCAAAATCCCATCCATGAAAACCGGGAAAAGGATGATCGATATTTACGACCAATGTTTGCGGTAAAATTTGATGTTTTAGTAAACTTATTTTTTCTTCTTTGATAATATGACCGACAACTTCTTTGTAATTTTCCATAGGACGTAATTTTTTTTCCTAAAATTATTGAAATATTTTGAATAATCAAATATTTGACTTAAAAAATATTGCTTAAGGCTTTTATAAATCGTATTTTTGCCTTAAGAAATTGAGTAAACCATCTTGTCGCGCCGGTTTTTGCCGGTGAGGAAAGTCCGGACACCATAGAGCAGCATAGCGGATAACATCCGTCCGCCGTAAGGTGAGGACCAGTGGCACAGAAACCAAGTACAGTACGGCTGTAGTGAAAAGGCTAAACTCTATGCGGTGCAATGCCAAATAAACCTGCGTTTGAGGCTTGCTCGGCCAAGCAGGAGGGTAGGCAGCTTAAGGTAATTGGTAACAATTATCTCAGATAAATGACAAGACATGACAGAATCCGGCTTACCGGTTTACTCAATTTCTTATTTTTTTGTTCAATCGTGCTAAAAAGCTTATTTTTGTTTTTTGCATCGATTGAAATGGATAAAGAAATTTTTTTAAAATTAGATAAATTAGAACTGAAGATTAAAAATTTAGTTGCTGAAAATTTTGATTACAAGCAAAAAATAGCTAATTTTGAATTATTATTAAAAGAACAAGCCGATTTACTGGTGTCGAAAGATCAGGAAATACAAGCAATGAAAGAAACCATTAGAGGCTTAAAACTGGGAAAAGCTTTTGCAGGCAAAGACGAGAATAACCTGGAAGCCAAACAAAAAATTGACAGCTTGATCAAAGAAATTAATCTTTGTATAAACGCTTTAAAGGATTAATGTTAGAAGATAAAGTAAAAATTAAAGTTTCAATTGCAGGGCGAACTTATCCTTTAAATGTGACGGAAAAGGAAGAAGAACATGTGCGAAGGGCTGTTAAATTTATTGAGGAACGAATCAAAATCATGAAAGAAAAATATGATATTAAAGATATACAAGATATTCAAGCTTTGATGTTATTGGAATTGGCTTCTGAATTGGATTATTTGAAAAGGAAAGAAGAAAATGATCGACTGTTATTGAAAAATAAACTCGATCAATTATTAAAAATTTAAAAGAAATAGATCATCAATTTATAAATTGCCTGCACTTATTTGACATTTGTTAAACTCAACACAAATGCATTAAAAAGGGTGAGTCGTTATTGTAAAAACAGGCCACACTATCCGTTTGGATAGGCTTTTTGCCGGTGGAAGTTTGAGCAATTCGTTAGCCCTAAACCTGTCTTATCGGGGTTTAATCAAAATTCATAAATAAGTGCAGGCTTTTTTATTACTAATATAAAACAATAGATACAACATGGAAACGATACTTTACATACTCATAGGTCTTGCTATAGGCATGCTGCTTACATATTTGCTTAAAGGAGCAATGGATAAAAAACGTGCCGGTAGCATTTTGAACAAAGCTTATAAGAAAGCAGATGAAATTTTATTAAAGGCACAAAATGATGCTGCGCAAATTAAAAAAATAGCCGACAAAGAAGGAGAGGCCATAAAAAAAGAAAAAATACTTCAAGCCAAAGAAAAATTTTTAGAGCTTAAAGAGAAGCATGAAAAGCATATTATTGAAAGAGAAAAAAAGGTTTCGGAGTTAGAGAAAAAAGCCAAAGAAAAGGAATCATTATTGGCTATGGAACTGGCGAATAGTAAAAAATTAAGTAATGAACTGGCCGAGAAAGAAAAAAATTATGAAGAACGTTTAAATTTTTTAAACAAAAAAACCGAGGAAATAAAAAGAACCCATGAGCGTCAACTTGAATTGTTGGAGCAAATAGCCGGTTACTCTGCAGAAGAAGCCAAAAACGAACTCATAGAAACCTTAAAGGAAGATGCCAAAATTGAAGCCATGCGCTATGTGCAAGAGACCATAGAAGAGGCTAAAATGACAGCACAAAAAGAAGCAAAAAAAATTGTTATAAGTACCATCCAACGCATTGGAACAGAAGAAGCCATTGAAAATACGGTAACGACTTTTCATTTGGAATCTGATGAAGTAAAAGGTCGTATTATTGGCCGTGAAGGCCGGAATATCAGGGCTTTGGAAGCAGCTACCGGTGTCGAAATTATAGTCGATGATACCCCTGAAAGTATTTTATTATCCGGCTTTGATCCTATCCGACGTGAAATAGCACGCTTATCATTACATAAACTGGTTACGGACGGACGTATTCACCCGGCAAGAATAGAAGAAGTCGTACGCAAGACCAAAAAACAACTCGATGAAGAGATCATCGAAATCGGTAAACGGACGATTATCGATTTAGGGATTCATTCGTTACATCCCGAATTGGTCAAAACAGTTGGGCGTATGAAATATCGCTCCTCTTATGGTCAAAACTTGTTGCAACACTCGCGTGAAGTAGCCAAAATTTGCGGAATTATGGCTTCGGAATTAGGACTTAATCCCAAAATTGCCAAGCGGGCAGGGCTTTTACACGACATAGGTAAGGTGCCCACTGACGAAACCGAAATGCCTCATGCTTTGCTGGGTATGCAATGGGCCGAAAAATATGGAGAAAACCCCGATGTGGTTAATGCTATTGGTGCTCATCATGATGAAATTGAAATGACATCCTTATACGCACCTATTGTGCAAGTAGCTGATGCTATTTCGGGTGCGCGACCCGGTGCACGCCGTCAAATTTTAGAATCGTATTTAAAACGTTTGAAAGAGTTGGAACAAGTGGCATTTGGCTTTCCGGGAGTACAAAAAGCCTATGCTATCCAAGCCGGTAGAGAATTGCGGGTAATAGTTGAAAGTGAAAAAGTCGATGATGAAAGAGCCAAGCAATTATCATTTGAGATTATGCAAAAAATACAAACTGAAATGACCTATCCGGGACAAGTAAAAGTAACTGTTATACGGGAGACCAGAGCAGTAAATATTGCCCGTTAATAAAAAACATGAATTTCTGTTTTAAAGCCTTTCTGTCGAAGGGCTTTTTGTTTTATTATTTTGCTGATTTTGAAATTATAAATGATAACTTTTTATATTTATGTTATTAACTGGAGAAAATTATCAAACCATAAAATATTTTTTATATATTTGTTAAGTTTTTCAATAAACTATTCAACAACATGAACAAACTGCTTCAACTTCTTTTTATATTCTTACTTTTCTTTAGTTTGAATAGTCATGCCCAAACCATACAAAATAGATCATTCCGGGCCATTCCGGCAGATTACGATAATGATGGCATTGATAATACAGTCGATATAGACGATGATAATGACGGTATTCCGGATAAAATAGAATCCGGTGGTATTGATCCATTGACAGATGCCGACCACGATGGTGTCCCCGTCTATTTAGATGATGATGACAACGATTTTAATGTAGGTGATGCCAATGCGGCCATTGAACCCGGATTTGATTTCGATGAAGATGGTGTCCCAAATTTTTTAGATTTAGATTCAGACAATGATGGTTTATGGGATGCTGCCGAATCAGGTCGTATTGCCGGCGATGATGCCAATTTTGATGGTATGCTTGATAATCCGGTAGGTGCCAATGGTTTGGTCGATATACTTGAAACTATCCCGGATAGCGGTAATCTAACCTATACCATTCAAAATAATGATGGTGCTTTTCCTATATCCGATACCAATCCTGATTTTATCGATAAAGATGATGATAATGATAATGTATTAACAATCAATGAACACCCTGATGATAATGCAAATGGTTATCCCGATGATGCCCTGGATACCGACGGCGGTGGGTCGGGTAACTATTTAGACCCTGATGATGATGGTGATGGTATAGATACTATTTGGGAAGATGTAGCATTGCCCAATAATTACCCACAAGATGGTAATCCTATGAACGATGATACTGACCTTGATGGCATTCCTAATTATTTAGATGTCGATGATGATAATGATGGGACTCTAACGGCTGATGAACACCCTGATGATAATAATAATGGAATCCCGGATGATGCTCTTGATGGTGATGGTGATGGTACGCCCGATTATTTAGATCCTATTAATGATCCATTTGACCATGATAATGATGGTATTCAAGACAATGTCGATTTAGATGATGATAATGACGGCATTCCTGATTTGGCTGAACTCAATGGTTCAGACCCTTTAGCCGACGCTGACAATGACGGTGTTCCGGCTTATTTGGATGATAACGACAATGACAATACGGTAGGAGATGCCAATAACCATGTGCAACCTGCCTATGATACGGATTTTGATAACATTCCCAATCATTTTGATTTGGACTCAGATAATGACGGCCTGTTTGATTTTGCCGAATCGGGACAAACCACCGGACAAGATACCAATCATGATGGGATGGTGGATGGCGCTGTTGGCGCCAATGGTTTGCCCGATATAATAGAAACAAGTACCGACAGTGGGGTGATTAATTATACTATTCAAGATACAGACACTGATACTATTTTTGATTTTTTAGATACCGATGACGATAATGATCATGTACTGACGACCGCTGAATACCCCGATTTTAACAATAATCATTATCCCGATGATGCCATGGATACAGATTTGGATGGGATTCCTAATTATTTAGATAAAGATGATGACGGTGACGGCCTTTACACCATCTTTGAAGATGTGCAATTGCCAAACAATTATCCACAAGATGGTGACCCGACCAATGATGATACCGATGGCGATGGTATTCCTAATTATTTGGATAGTGATGATGATAATGATGGCTTACTTACTATAAATGAACAAGCTGATAACAATGGCAATCATGAACCTGATGATGCTGTTGATACCGATGGCGATGGTATTCCAAATTACTTAGATGATTATGAAAATGCAGCCGATCATGACAACGATCATATTGATGATGATGTCGATATAGATGATGACAATGATGGGATACCGGATATTGCAGAATATAATGGTACAAACCCCGAAACGGATGCTGACAATGATGGCGTACCGGCTTATTTAGATGATGACGATAATGATAACACCTTGGGAGACGCCAATAATCATGTCGAACCTCAATTTGATTTGGATAACGATGGGATTCCTAATCATTTCGATTTAGATAGTGATGGTGATGGGCTTTTCGACCTTGCCGAATCGGGTGCTACCGGTTATACTGATACCAATATGGATGGTCGCGTCGATGATGCCGTGGGCGCCAATGGCTTGGCTGACATATTAGAAACTTCTGCTGATAGTGGTAACATTAATTATAGCCTAAAGGATACCGATAGCGATACTTCTAAAGATTTTCTGGATTTTGATGATGACAATGACCATGTTTTAACCATCAATGAACATGCCGATGATAATGCTAACGGTTATCCTGACGATGCTTTGCATACCGATTTTGATGGCATCCCTAATTATTTAGACCGTGATGATGACGGCGATGGTTTATATACGGATTTTGAAGATGTACAATTGCCCCATAATTATCCACAAAATGGCAATCCTATGGATGATGATACCGATGGCGATGGGGTCCCTAATTATTTAGATAATGATGATGACGATGATGGCATATTAACCATTGATGAACATGCCGATAACAATGGCAACCACGAACCGGAAGATGCCATTGATACCGATGGTGATTTAATTCCGGATTATCTGGACTGTTGTACCTTACAAGATGACCATGATAATGATGGGATAACCGACGATATAGATATTGATGATGACAATGATGGGATTCCTGATTTATTAGAATATAACGGACAAAATCCGGATGATGATGCCGACAATGACGGCGTGCCGCTTTACTTAGATGATAATGACAATGACAATACCATAGGAGATGTTAATAATGCAGTTGAACCGGCTTTTGATTTAGATGGTGACGGTATTCCAAACCATTTTGATATTGATTCGGATGGCGACGGTTTGGGCGATGCAGCAGAATCTGGGCGATTATCTGTTCCGGTGGGTACCGATGTCCAGCCCGATGGTATTTTAGAAGGAAATGTCGGGGTAAATGGTTTAGTTGACGATTTGGAAACGACGCCTGATACAGGCACAATTAATTATCCTTTGCAAGACACTGATAATGATGGTCAATTTGACTTTTTAGATAAAGATGATGAAAATGATCATGTGCCTACGGCCCTTGAATACCCCGATTTTAATAACAACCGTTACCCTGATGATGCCATGGATACGGATTTGGATGGCATTCCTAATTATTTAGACCGCGATGATGATGGCGATGGCATATATACAGTCTTTGAAGATGTTGCCTTACCTAATAATTATCCGCAAGATGGCGACCCGACCAATGATGATACCGATGCGGACGGCATTCCCAATTATTTAGATGTAGATGATGATGGCGATGGGATTTTAACCATCAACGAACACCCTGACGATAATGGCAACCATGAACCTGAAGATGCGCTTGATTCTGATTTAGACGGCATTCCCGACTATTTGGACAATTATGACCACCCTAACGATGCTGATAATGATCATGTCGATGATGATGTCGATTTAGATGATGACAATGACGGCATACCGGATATTTCCGAATATAATGGCACAGACCCCTTGACAGATGCAGACAACGATGGTGTGCCGGCTTATTTGGATGATAATGATAATGATAATACGGTTGGTGATAATAACAATGCTGTTGAACCGGCATTTGACTTAGATGGCGATGGTATTGCCAATCATTTCGATTTAGATAGCGATGGCGATGGCATTTATGATATGGTTGAATCCGGTGCCACCGGATACACCGATACCAATTTAGATGGTCGTGTCGATGATCCTGTCGGATCCAATGGTTTGGCAGATGTGTTGGAGACGACAGCAGACAGTGGCAATATCAATTACACTTTACAAGATACAGACAACGATTCTACATTTGACTTTTTAGATGTCGATGATGATAATGACCATGTTAATACAGCGAATGAAACCCCTGATGTCAATGGTGACCATTATCCGGATGATGCCATGGATACCGACAATGATGGAACACCCAACTATTTAGATCGTGACGATGATGGGGATGGTATATATACTGACTTTGAAGATATTGCCTTACCAAATAATTATCCGCAAGATGGTGACCCGACCAATGATGATACCGATGGCGATGGTATTCCAAACTATTTGGATGTAGATGATGATAATGACGGCATTTTAACTGTCAACGAACATCCGGATGACAATGGTAATCATGAACCCGAAGATGCGCTTGATTCTGATAATGACGGTATTCCGGATTATTTAGATAACATTGATAATAACCATGATTTTGATGCAGATGGCATAACCAACGATAATGATATAGATGACGATAATGACGGTATTCCGGATTTGGATGAATATATTGGTCTCAATCCTTTTGAAGATGCCGATAATGACGGGGTTCCTGCTTATTTGGATGATAATGATAACGATAGCAATATAGGAGATGATAATAATGCTGTAGAAGCTGCTTATGACACTGATGGCGATGGCGCAGCCAATCATTTGGATGTTAGCAGTGACATGGATAATCTTTATGACCATATTGAATCCGGCCGTTTAAGTATCCCCATTGGAACAGATGCCAATAATGATGGTATGCTTGAAGGTAATGTCGGTAGTAACGGATTAATTGATGAATTAGAAACATCACCGGATAGTGGTGTCCTTCTTTATCCTCTACAAGATACTGATAATGATGGTATTATTAATGCCATTGATAATGATGATGATGGCGATCATGTCCGGAGTCAAGATGAGTTTCCGGATATTAATGGGGACCATTTACCTGATGATGCCATGGATACAGATTTAGATGGTATTCCCAATTATTTAGACCGTGATGATGACGGCGATGGTTTATATACGGATTATGAAGATGTGGCATTACCAAATAATTATCCCCAAGATGGTGATCCGACCAATGATGATACCGACGGCGATGGTATTCCAAACTATTTGGATGTGGATGATGATAATGACGGTATTTTAACTGTCAACGAACATCCGGATGACAATGGCAATCATGAACCCGAAGATGCTGTAGATACGGACCATAACACTATCCCCGATTATTTAGATGCCGGCGATTATGATGGTGACGGGGTGAATGATTTGGTGGATATAGATGACGATAATGACGGCATACCTGATAAAGATGAAAGTGGCGGTATTGATCCCATGACAGATGCAGACGGTGATGGATATCCCGTTTTTATAGATGATGATGATAATGATAACAGTATTGGCGATGCGAATGGACAAATAGAACCGGCTTACGATATTGATGGAGACGGTATTCCTAATCATTTCGATTTAAAGTCTGATAATGATGCTTTATTTGATACAGCAGAATCCGGCCGTTTAAGTATTCCGGCAGGTACGGACACAAATCAAGATGGCATATTGGAAGGCAATGTCGGTAGCAATGGCTTAATGGACGATTTGGAAACAACACCGGACAGTGGTGTCTTATTATATAATGTATTAAATACGGACGGTGATGGGCAAATTAATGCCTTAGACGATGATGATGATAATGATTTGGTTATAACCAATGATGAACATCCGGATGATAATGCAGACAGTTACCCCGATGATGCTTTAGATACGGATACTGATGCCACCCCTGATTATTTAGACCGCGATGATGATGGCGATGGCTTATACACTGATTATGAAGATGTGGACCAATTCAACCATTATCCGCAAGATGGTAATCCAATGAATGATGACACCGATGGTGATGGTATCCCTAATTATTTAGACAATGATGATGACGACGATGGTATTTTGACTTTTGACGAACATGCAGATGATAATGGAAACCATGAACCCGATGATGCTATTGATACAGACAATGACGGTATTCCTGATTATTTAGATCCTAAA
This sequence comes from Flavobacteriales bacterium, assembly GCA_026993355.1. Taxonomy (GTDB): domain Bacteria; phylum Bacteroidota; class Bacteroidia; order Flavobacteriales; family Flavobacteriaceae; genus WGBX01. The sequence continues at coordinate 45,214 of JALWTX010000022.1, forward strand.
GATGACCGCGCTTTGGAAATATTTACTGCAATATCGCCTAACGGCAATGGTAAAAACGATTTTATGTTTATTAAAAATGTCAGTAAATATCCTGAAAATAAAATGACTATTTTAAATCGTTGGCAAACCAAAGTTTGGGAAGGAAAAAATTACGATAATGTCAATATTCGGTTCGAAGGTCGTGATTTAAGTGGCAGGTTATTACCGACAGGAACCTATTTTTACGTTTTCGAATATAAAAATGAGGATGGAAAAACCAAAGTAAAAGCAGGCTATTTATATCTATTAAAATAACAACATGAAAAATATATTTGTAATATTAATTTTTATAAGTTTGTGGCAGACACGTGAAATCACTGCTCAAGATTTTCCATTACATACGCAATACATGTATAATAAAGCAACTATAAACCCGGGAGCATTAGGCGTCAGTGGAAAAATAAGCATATTATTAATGCATCGTTCACAATGGGTAAATGTAGAAGGTGCGCCTAATTCCAGTGATTTGGCTTTTCAATATCCCTTTGAAAAAACAGCTTTTGGTGCCGGTGTTAATTATGACCAACTTGGTCCGGTAAGTCAAATTACCGGTAATTTTCAATTTTCTTATAATTTAGAATTGTCCTTTACGACATATCTCTCCTTAGGAATTAATGCCGGGGTTTATAGTAGGACGGTGGATATGAGTAAACTTAAAATACAAGATCCGACAGAAAGTATATTTAGTAAAAACCTAAAATCAACCGACTTCAATTTAGGGGTTGGGGCATTTGCTTACTCAGAAATATGGTATTTTGGTGTTTCCATACCAAATTTGAATTTACAACGGCAATTTAATACTTTGCCCGTTTTTGATAAACACTTATTACAATCTTATGTCATGGGTGGCTATAATTTTGAAATCAATCGCGATATGACATTGCAACCCTCATTTATGGTGCGTTACATTCAAAACTTACCTCTATCGGCAGATTTAAGTATTAATATGCAATGGAATGAATCCCTGACAACCGGTTTAGCTTACAGATTAAATGCGGCATACTCTTTGCTTGTTGGTTTTAATGTATCCCGGCAATTTCATGTAGGTTATGCTTTTGATTGGGATCAAAATCCCATTTATAAAGCTAATTACGGATCTCATGAAATATTTATGCGCTATAACTTAACCCGGGATGAAAATAGTTTGCGTTACCAATCGCCGAGATTCTTTTAATGAATAAATTATGAAAATAAAATTAATTTATATTACGCTATTTTTATTGAGTCTGTCAAATTTGCAGGCACAGGTTGAAGAAGCCGGTGTCAAAAAAGCAGACCAATTATATAATGGCTATGAATACCTCAAAGCAAGGGATATTTATTTAAAAGTAGCTAATCGCGGGTATGTATCTGCCTATTTATATAAGAAATTAGGTGATTCTTATTTTAAAACGGCAGAATATAAAGAAGCCGTCAAATGGTATGAAAAACTATTTAAGTTGGGTGTCGATCCCGAGCCGGAATATTATTTTAGATATGCTCAATGTTTAAAAGCCAGTGGACGCCGTGAGGAAGGCGATAAATATCTTCAAAAATACTATTCATTGGTTGACGATAAATTTAGAAATAATACCATCCGGAAAAAATCTTATATTCTTTATGACAATGATATTCCACTGGAATATAGTAGTTACAAAATTGATAGCCTCTCTATAAATACTGAGTTTTCGGACTTTGCACCGGTTATTTTGAAAGATAAATTGATTTTTGCTTCTGCTGGTTATCATCCGGTTGGATATAAAAAGAAATGGCAAAACGGGCAACCTTATTTTGATTTGTACGAAGCTAAAATAAATGCCCCCAATGACGTTTCGGGTGTTAGACCTTTACCAGGAGACATAAATACCGAATATCATGAATCATCAGCCACATTTACGCCAGATGGCAAAACGATGTATTTTTCGCGTAATAGTTTTAAACCGGGAGAAAAGGGTTCGAATTTAAGCAAATTGAAAATTTACCGTGCTGAAAAAATTAATGGTGAATGGAAAACCGTAGAAGAATTACCGTTTAACAGCGAAAACTTTACCTATACACATCCTGCTTTAAGTCCGGATGGTAAGCGTCTATACTTTTCATCAGATATGCCAGGGAGTTTTGGTAGTTCCGATATTTGGTATGTCGAAATATATGAGGATAATTCTTATAGCTATCCCCAAAATCTCGGACCTAAAGTTAATACGACTGAGCGAGAGAATTTTCCTTATATCAGTAAGGATAATAAATTATATTTTGCTTCTGATGGCCAACTGGGGTATGGCGGTTTAGATATTTTTGTAGCAGATATTGACAAAAACGGTATGATTGGCGATATACTGAATTTAGGAAAACCAATCAATTCTCCGCAAGATGATTTTTCATTTACCATTGACACCAAACATAATTACGGCTATTTTGCTTCAAGTCGCAATAATGCCAAGATGCGCGATAATATTTATGTTTTTTATAAATCCAATGAAATCAAAAAAGGAGATGCCAAAGACTTATTCTCCAAAATGAAAGATTCTATTAAAGTCGCAATTCCAAAACAAGAATCCATTGTTAAAGGTAAGGATTTAGGTAAACTCTTAGATTTAAAACCCATTTATTTTGAATATGGACATTATGATATAGGGCCACGCGCCGCTATAGAATTGGAAAAAGTGATTGCTGTTCTAAGAAAATATCCCGATGTTAAATTAGAAATTAGATCCCATACCGACTCCAGAAGCAGTGCGGCATTTAATATGAAATTATCGCAAAAAAGAGCCGATGCCACACGGCAATATCTTATTGATAGTGGCATAGATCCTTCTCGAATTACAGCCAAAGGTTATGGCGAAACCCAATTAGTAAACCGCTGTAAGGATGGCGTAAAATGTACCGAAATGGAGCATAGACAAAACAGACGTTCTGAATTTATTATTATACAAGAAGAGAAAAAATAGCTTTTATAAAATTAATATTTTAAGTATTAACCAAAATATAGGGAGGGCTTCAATCCAAAAAGCCGTGTAAAAAAAGTTTCGTTTATAATTTGAATTGAAACATAAGAAAGCGGACAAGAGGAGAATTATTTCATTTAAGATAAAGATTTTGTCTGAAAACAGATGATGATTAATAAAAGTCAAAATAATAATAATCAATAGATAAATCATATAAATTTTTGTCTTAAAAAGCCTTGGAAATGTATTTAATTTTTTTTGGTCAATAAAAATGTCACGTTGGTCAAAAGCAAGTGTTAATAATATAATATAGAGGAAAACATATAGAGCCTCAAACGAAATGTCTTCATTTAAATGTTGGTGCATAGGTACAATAATGATTAAGCCTGACCAAACAAATGCAACTATTAATATCTTGAGCAAGCCATAATCTCTTAATTTTGGAAGGGATTTATAATCGAAATTATACAAGAAAGTAATTATAAAGAAGGGGACTAAAAGCAACTGGATATCAAGTGGTAATAAAATATAAAAATATAAACTCAGAAAGGCAGAAATAGTTAAAATGGTTAGCAATAATTTTTTATGTTGTATAAAATAACGTTTAATAAAAAAACGGTTGCCACTAAAACTCAACAAACGTAAGACAGTATAAGAAAAAACCGTCGAAAAAAAAAGAAAGCCTAAATAATCATAATTGATAATTGTCGATTGATTGAATATTAAGTATAAGGCTACCACTGACAAAGCCACATGGAAATTGAAAAGAATATAAGGGTAAAAAAAAGATTTAAATAAAGCGTTCAAATATCTTACTTTTGGCCTACAAATTTATAGTAATTTTTTAAATGAAATGGTATCCGAATATTGCACAGGTAGTTATAAAAGCCTTAAATGAAATTTTTAACCAGCATAAACAAGGTGATAAAGTTATCAATAGCTTACTTAAATCCCAAAAAAAATGGGGAAGTCGTGACCGGAAATTTGTCGCCAAGGTCCTGTATGACATAATCCGTTGGAAGCGTTATTATGAATATTTGGCAGGCGATGACATTATCTCAGAAACAGGAAAATGGAAAATTTTAGGAGTTTGGTCTATTTTAAATGGGATAGATTTGCCTGATTGGCCGGAATTCAGCACTATAAATAAGCAAGAAGTATTACAGAGAAAAGAAACCATAACAGATGAAAAAATAAAACAGTCTGTGCCGGATTGGTTGCATAATAAAGGACAACAAGAATTGGGTGATAAATGGTTGAGTGAACTAACTGCTTTAAACAAAGAAGCTGAGGTTGTCATACGGGTAAATACCTTGAAAACGACACCGGAACAATTGAAAAAAACACTTCAACATGAAGGTATTGATACCTTTAATTTAGCTGAATTTCCTGAAGCTTTATTCTTAAACAAACATCAAAAGCTTACCCATTTGAAATCTTTTAAACAAGGCCTTTTTGAAGTGCAAGATGCTTCATCGCAATTAGTAGCTCCTTTTAGTGGGGTCAAACCCGGTGATAAAGTAATTGATGCCTGTGCAGGAGCCGGTGGCAAAACCTTGCATATGGCAGCTTTAATGAAAAACAAGGGAAGCATACAAGCCTATGATATTTTTCCTTCTAAAATTAAAGAATTAAAAAGGAGAGCACAACGTAATGGCGTGAAAATTTTAAAGGAAGCATCTTTAATTGACGAAAAAATTATTCAAAAAAACAAAGAAAAAGCTGATATTTTACTAATAGATGCCCCCTGTAGCAGTCTGGGCACACTAAGACGAAAACCGGATTTGAAATGGAAACTAAATCCTGAAAAATTAAGACAAATTACAACGACCCAACGAAATATATTAGAAAATTATGCCGAAATGTTACGTCCCGGTGGTGTGTTAATTTATATCACTTGTTCGATTTTGCCCAGCGAAAATGAAGAAATAGTAAATAATTTTCTTAAAAAGCATAAAAATTTTATATTTGTTGACCAAAAAACAATTCTGCCATCAAGCTCTAGGGGAGACGGGTTTTATATGGCGAAACTTAAAAAACTAACACAATGAACAAACAACTTACTTTTTTATTCTTATGGATAAGTGGCTTTTTATTTGCCCAAATCCCGGCTGGTTATTATGACAGTGCTCAAGGTTTGACCGGCTATCAGCTTAAAAGTGCCTTAAAAAGCATTATTACTAATGGTCATGTTGCCCACACTTATAATGAATTATATACGGCTTATGAAACAACGGATACTGATAATTATTATGAAAATGATGGTTCGGTTTTAGATATGTATTCAGAAAATCCTAATGGACCGGATCCTTATAATTTTCAACATAATCAAGATAAATGTGGCAATTATTCATCAGAAGGCGATTGTTATAATCGGGAACATTTAATGCCGCAAAGTATTTTTGGCTCAGCGAGTCCAATGAAAAGCGATGCACATTTTGTTGTTCCCAGTGATGGTAAAGTTAATGGAATGCGAAGCAATCATCCTTTTGGTGAAGTAACTAATCCTACTTGGACCTCTCTAAATGGTTCTAAATTAGGGCCAAATTCAACTACTGGTTATTCAGGAACCGTCTTTGAACCAATTGATGAATTTAAAGGTGATATTGCCCGAATGTTATTTTATGTAGCAACACGTTATGAAGATCAAATTGCCGGCTGGGGACAATCTGATATGTTAGATGGAAGCAGTGATAAAGTTTTTACCGATTGGTTTTTACATATTTTACTCAATTGGGCAAGTCAAGACCCGGTTAGCCAAAGAGAAATTGACCGGAACAATGCCGTTTATAATTATCAAGGCAATCGTAACCCATTCATTGATCATCCGGAATGGGTCAATGCCATTTGGAATGCCACACAGGATACAACTGCACCATCTGTCCCTGCTAACTTGAGTATATCAATGGTAACTGATACCGAAATCACTATTGTTTGGGATGCCGCAACTGATGCCAGTGGAATTGCCCGATATGATATATATGTTGATGGTAATCTGACCGTTTCATCTACAAGTACGACATTTATTATTACCAATTTGTCAGCCAATACTACTTATAATATTTGTGTTAAGGCAGTTGATAATGCCGGAAATGTCTCTGCTTGCAGTAACAGCATTTCGGCAACAACTACTCAAGCTGTTACATATCTTATCAATGAAAATTTTGACAATTGTCCGACTATGGCTTTTACAGCTGTCAATGAAGCCAGTGATAAAGATTGGCATTGCATTACGCAATATGGTGAAAACAATTCACCTGCTATCCAAATCAATGGCTATCAAGAAAATGAACCGAGCAAAGATTGGTTAATTACAACCGCCCCTGTTAATATGGATTTATACACTAATGAAAAACTTTCAGCTTTTTTTGCTTATGCCTATGGAACAACTCCTTTAGTATTGGTCTATTCTGCTGATTATGATGGCAATGGTTCACCTAAAAACTTTACATGGACACCTGTTCCTAATGTCAGTTTACCTGTTCCGGCTGGTAGCTCTACACCCACAGAATATGTTTTGGCCAATGCCGATATCAGTAGTATTAATGGCAGTGTTTACTTTGCTTTTAAATATTATTCTAATGGCAGTCCAACCCGTTGGACGGTGGACAGTGTTAAATTATCGGCTGATACGGCAAATGGTATTGAGGCATATGTTAACAGTCATATAAAATTATATCCTAATCCGGTTCATAAAGGCACAGTATTATATTTAAAGGTGTCTGACATAGATTTGCAAACAATAGATATTTATGATATTTCAGGGAAGAAATTAGATCATTTAAAGGTCAATGGAAACTTATCTATTAATACTGCTAAGTATTCACGTGGGCTATACTTTATACATTTAAAAACGAATAAGGGAGAAATAACTAAAAAATTACTTATTCAATAAAATAATTATCATATCTCTATTTAACAAGCAATTGAAAAAAATCAATTGCTTGTTTTTTTTTGGGTTAAACCGGATTTGGATATGCTTTTTTGATAATGCAATGTTAAATAATTTTAAACTTCATAATAAGTTTCTAAAAATTAAAGTCCAATTTTATTGTGTCGTTTTTTTTTACTATTTTGCTAGACCAAAACCAAAATAATACACTATGACGCCCAAAAGACTTTTTGACTTTTTACAATATCAATATGAAAAATATCCGCGTGAAGATGCTTTAGTAACCAAAGAAAACGGTATATGGGTAAAAACTTCTACGCAAGAGTTTGTTAATAAAGCCGATCAATTTAGCCGTGGACTATTAAAATTAGGCATCCAGCCTAATGATAAAATAGCCCTTGTTTCGCATAATAATCAAACTAAATGGAATATTTCCGATATTGGGATATTGCAAATAGGTGCACAAGATGTACCGGTGTATCCGACCATTTCTAAAGAAGATTATGAATATATTTTTAATCATGCTGAAGTAAAATACATTATAGCATCCAATAAAGAAATTTTTGATAAAATACAGAGCATTCGAGCCAATGTTCCCAGCTTAAAGGAAGTATTTACTTTTGACGAAATAGAAGGCGCACGTCCTTGGAAAGAAATTATGAAATTGGGTGAAGACAAAGATAATCAGGGGGAATTAGAGGCGAGAAAGGCGGCAGTAAAAGAAGATGATTTAGCAACTATTATTTACACTTCAGGTACAACCGGACGTCCAAAAGGGGTGATGTTAACCCATAAAAATATTGTATCTACAGATATATCATCCTCAAAAAGAGTTCCGGACTTGCCGCAAGGTGGCCGGACTATTAGTTTTTTGCCGGCTTGTCATATCTTTGAACGGATGATTCAATATCTCTATATTTACCGTGGATTTGGTATTTATTTTGCCGAATCTATCGATATGATCGGTGATAATATACGGGAAGTTAAGCCACATATGTTTACGGCCGTTCCACGTCTGATTGAAAAAGTTTATGATAAAATTGTAGCCAAAGGGCAAGCTTTGACCGGAATAAAAAAAGCTTTGTTTTTCTGGGCTATTAAAGTAGGTGAAGAATTTGATTTTAGTAAAGAACATAAATTTCCATATAGTTTAAAACTAAAGCTAGCCCGTAAACTCATTTTTAGCAAATGGCGTGAAGCATTAGGAGGCGAGCTTTTGTATATTGTATCAGGAAGTGCTGCCCTCCAACCACGTTTGCAACGGGTATTTGATGCGGCAACACTTTCTATATTAGAGGGATATGGCTTAACCGAAACATCGGGTGTTGTATCTGTTAATTCGCCTAAAGATTTATGGAAAATTGGTACCGTTGGCCGGCCTATTGATATTGTTGATGTTAAAATTGCCGAAGATGGCGAAATTTTAGTAAAAGGTCCCAACATAATGGTAGGGTATTATAAAGACCCTGAGAAAACAGCAGAAGTATTTACCGGCGACTATTTTCATACCGGTGATATTGGCGAACTGGATGAAGATGGTGTATTGAAAATTACCGATCGTAAAAAAGAAATGTTTAAAACTTCCGGCGGAAAATATGTTGCGCCTCAATTAATTGAAAATACCATGAAACAATCGCCCTTTATTGAACAAATAATGGTGGTTGGCGAAGGTCAAAAACTGGTAGCTGCTTTGGTACAACCGGCTTTTGATTTTATTAAAGAATGGGGCAAAAGACATCAAATTGAGGTGGGAGAAACACTTAAAGAAATAGCTGAAAATCCTAAAGTGAAGGAACGGATTATGATGGAAATCGAAAAATATAATAAAGGATTTGGTAAATGGGAAAAAATAAAAATTATAGAATTAACCCCGGAAGAGTGGTCTATAGAAGCAGGGCATTTAACCCCGACTTTAAAACTGAAACGGCGTGTTATTAAAGATATTTATAAAGATCTTTATAACAGAATTTATGACAATCTTTAAATAAAAATTTCTAAAAAAATAAAAATCCTGCTTTTATGAGCGGGATTTTTATATAATAAAACTGATCGTGTAAGTTATTGCCAAAAATTTGTTGATAACTATTCATATTTTAACATTATAAATAAAGGCTTTTATGTAATTTTGCTTACATGAAATTTAAGACATATGCAGGGAGAATACCAAAACCATGATTTACTTTTGCGATTTGAAAATATGCTTCAAACCAATGAGCCGGTATTTTTTGATTTAGATGAATTTTTGGATATAATTGATGATTATATCAGTCTGGGCAATTTTAATATGGCACAAAAAGCCATAGATATTGCCTTGGGACAATATCCTGAAAATTTAGATATTTTACTCTATCAAGCAGAATTGCTTTCTCTTAATGACCAATTGGAAAAGGCAGAAAATCTATTAAACCATTTGCGACAAATTGCGCCTGATCGATTAGAAGTGCCAATGCTTGAAGCAGAAATTTACTCGCGTAAACATATGCACTTAAAAGCCATTAATGCACTGGCAAAAGCTTTGAAAATACCTGATGCCGATAAAGCAGAAATCTATGAATTGATGACGGTCGAATATTTATATTTGGAAGATTACAAATCAGCCCTCGATGCTTCTCTTTTTGCTTTAAAACACGACCCGGAAAGTTCTATGGCGCTTTACAATGCCATTACATGCTTTGATTTGCTCGATCAGTCCGAAAAAGCCATTCATTTTTTAGAAACACATGTTGCCCAAAATCCTTTTAGTGAAGTCGGTTGGAGTTTGTTGGGGAAAAAATATATTGATAAAAAAGCATATAAAAAAGCCTTGGAAGCCTTAGATTATGCCATTGCCATAGATGATAAATTTTTGGGCGCTTATTATGATAAAGCTTTTGCACATACCAAACTAAGAGAGTATGATAAGGCATTAGAATTTTATTTTCTGACATTGCGTATAGCCGATCCTACCGCTTTTACTTATTATCATATTGCTCGTATTTATGAAGAAATGAAAGATTACGAAAGGGCTATTGACAATTATTTGAATGCCATTCATGAAGACCCCGGTCATTATAAATCATGGATAAATTTAGTTCAAATCAAACTGTCTTTACAAGATATTGATGGTGCTTTAGAATTAAATAAACAGGCTTTGGATATTGTCAATAATCAAGAATTGTACGAACTCCTGTCTCAAATTTATCTTTTAAAAGATAATTTAAAAGAAGCCATAGTTGCTTTAGAAAAGAGTTTGAAGTTTGGTGAATATAAATTGCCTATTATTCTACAATTGGCTGATTTGTATAAACAAAATCAAGATATAGAAAAATTCCGGCAGGTTTTGTTAGAAGCTAAAAAGCAATTTCCTGATTCGAAAGAAATTCAAAAACGAATGTTAGGCCAATAATATCTCATGACAAAGCATAAATTTAATTTGAGTCTTTTTTTTAAAGGAATGGCTATGGGGGCGGCTAATGTAATACCCGGTGTGTCAGGTGGTACCATAGCTTTGATAACGGGTATATACGAACGCCTTATAAATGCCATAAAGTCATTTGATATGCATGCTTTGAAACTTTTAAAAAAAAAGCAGTGGCAATCATTTGTACAATATACAGATTTAAATTTTCTTGTTCCCGTAATACTGGGACTTATCACTGCTATTTTATCATTGGCTAAATTATTGTCTTTTCTTTTTATACATTATCCTGTATATATTTGGGCATATTTTTTTGGTTTGGTTTTAGCTTCGGTATATTATGTCGGTAAAACTATTGAACAATGGAACTGGTCAGCAATAGTTTCTTTTCTCGTAGGTGTGGTGATAGCTGTTTCTATTACCGTCTTGCATCCGGCAGTTGAAAACGCAAATCCTTGGTATTTATTTCTCAATGGGATTATAGCTATTGTCAGTATGATTTTGCCCGGCTTATCCGGTTCGTTTGTATTAATTTTATTAGGGAACTATCAACTTGTGGCCATTAATGCCATCAATCATTTTAACCTTAAAATTTTAATTCCTTTTGCTTTGGGTGCAGCCTTAGGTTTACTGGTTTTTTCGCACCTTTTGTCATGGTTATTTAAACGTTTTCATAAACAGACCCTTGCGTTATTAACAGGTTTTATTTTAGGGTCGCTGAGTATTTTGTGGCCTTGGAAAAAAGCAGTTTATTTAACCCATGACCAACAAATTGTATATAGACATGGCAAAGCATTGGTGGCATATTACGAAAAATATTTTCCACAAGCATTCAATAAAGAAGTCTTTTTAGCAGTACTTTTAATTTTATTAGGAATTTTGAGTATAGTATGGCTTGAAAGAGCTTCGCAACAGAAATAATTTTGCTCCATGAAAAAATATAAATTAGGCCTTATCGGTTATCCGTTAACGCATTCATTTTCAAAGAAATATTTTTCTGAAAAATTTGCCTGTGATCAGCTGTCTTTTATATCTTATCATAATTTTCCTATTGAGAACATACACCAATTTCCACAACTTTTAAAAAATAATCCGGATTTGATTGGTTTAAATGTCACAATTCCTTACAAGGAAAAAATTTTAGCTTATACCAATCGTCAATCCGATGATGTTAAAGCAATTGGTGCAGCTAATACATTAGTTATCACTGATAATGGAGAGGTGCATGCTTATAATACAGATATTTATGGATTTAAAGAAAGTTTAAAACCTTATTTAAGGTCTTATCATAATAAGGCTTTAATATTAGGGACAGGTGGGGCAGCTAAGGCTGTTGCTTATGCTTTAAAGCAATTACAAATAGATTATTTAATGGTGTCGCGAACGCCAAAAAATGATCAAGAAATAGGGTATGAAGAGATAAATAAGGATTTGATGAAAAGTTACTTGTTGGTTATCAATACAACGCCACTTGGTATGATGCCACAGGTCGATTTATCTCCTTCACTTCCTTATGATTTTATTACCGCGCAACATTTATTTTACGATTTGATTTATAATCCACCGCTAACCAATTTTTTACGGCAAGCTTCAAATAAGGGAGCGACGGTGGTTAATGGGCTGAATATGTTGCACTTACAAGCAGAAAAGTCATGGCAAATATGGCTAAAAAATTCCGCAATAAAATTCAAAAAAAATTGTTAAATTTCGCTTCAAAATATTAATTGGTAAATTTACTATTATGGTAGAAGACAGAAACGAAAACCTGCAAGCCGCAGATGGAAAGAAGGACACATCCGACAAACTGCAAAATTCAGATCAGCAACAGGAGGTTGATCAATTAAAACTATTGGCTTCAAATTCAACAAATGATGCACAGATAGAAGAAGAAGTTCAAAAATTAACCGAAGAAAAAACTGTGGATCAAGTGGTTAATGAAATTGAACTAAATGTTGCCTCCGAATCCGAAGATCATAAAGAAGCTCATAATGAAGCAGAGCAGGAAAATGAGCAGCATATTCCGCTATTGTCCTATAAAGAATTTGACATATCAGCATTAGTCGCTGAGGCTAAACAATTATTATCCCGTTATCCGGTCCAAAAATTAAAAAAACATTTTGACGAGATAAAAAGTGCCTTTGATGAAAAAGTTGAAGCCTTAATTGAAAAATATAAGGAAGAACACCCGGATGCCGAAGAAGTCAAATTAAATTTACCTGAAATAGATGAATTTCGCTATATATGGAAAGATTATAAACAAAAATTAAATGCCTATCGCAAGGAAATTCAAGACAAATTAGAGGCAAATTTAAAAAGACGCCAAGATTTGATTGAAGAATTGAAAAAAATAATTGATTCGACCGAATACACTTTTGAAGAACGGATTAAGCATTTTAAAGACATACAAAAACAATGGCGTAATGCCGGCAGTATTCCTCGTGCCAAATACACGGATATATGGCAAACATTTAAACATCACGAAGAACGTTTTTATGATTTGCTCGATTTGGATCGTGACTACCGTGATAAAGTATTTAAAGCCAATTTGGAAGCCAAACAAGCCATAATAAAAAGTGCTAAAGAATTGTTGGCGCAAGATGATATTCATCAAATTTTTAAAGAATTGCAAATGCTTCACAAAAAATGGAAAGAGGAAACAGGACCTGTGGCGCGTGAGTATCGTGAGAAAATTTGGGAAGAATTTAAAGAAGTAACCAAGCAAATTCATGATAAAAGAAGAGACTTTTATAAAAAATTAAAGGAGCAATTCAATGAAAATTTAGAGAAAAAAAGAGAAATAATTGCGCAACTGAAAGCTTTAACGGCTGAGATTCCTGAGAGTCATAAAGAATGGCAAAAGAAAATAAAAGAAGTAGAAAAATTGCGTGAAGCTTTTTACCAAATTGGTTACGTGCCTAAAAAATATCGTGAAGAAATCTGGGAAGAATTTAAATCGACCATTAAAGAATTTAATAAGCATAAAAATAATTTTTATAAATCATTAAAAGAGCTTCAAAAAGAGAATTTAGAAAAAAAATTAAATCTTATTGAAATTGCCGAATCATTAAAAGAAAGTGAAGATTGGCAAAATGCCACGCAAAAATACAAGGAAATACAAGAAGAATGGAAAAAAATTGGTCATGTACCAAGAAAATATTCTGAAAAAATTTGGCAACAATTCCGTGAAGCTTGTAACTACTATTTCGACCGCTATTATGCACATGTCCGTTCGGAAAAAAATGTAGAACACAATAATTTTCTTAAAAAGAAAGCATACTTAGCTCAATTAAAAGAACAATTTAAAGACGTGGATGATAATGTATCCTATGGCATTGAAGATATTAAAAAAATAATAGCCGAATGGAAGGAGTTGGGCTATGTGCCTGAAAATAAACATTATATCAATGTTAAGTTCAATAAATTTATCAATTCACTTTATGATAAATTAAATATTGATAAAAGAGAATTATCATTTTTGAAATTTAAAAATACCATTGATCAATACATGGCTGACGAGAATTATCGTAAAATTGATGCAGAAAAGCGTTATGTGCGCCAAAAAATTGAAGGTATTTTAAAAGAAATTGAACAACTGGAAAATAATATGATGTTTATTAAATCATCTGACCAAAATAATCCGTTCAAAAAAGAAGCAGAGAAAAATGTTGCCAAAAATTTAGAGATATTGGCTTTTTGGAAGAAAAAACAACAATATTTAGATAATTTAAAATACTAATTTTGAAAAATTTAATTTTAGTTTTTTTATTATTTTTTACTTTGCTGTCTTCGGCACAAGATTTGGATATTTATAAACACCAAAAAAATTCCAATTTTGTTTTACCGGTTATCCCACCGGAGATGACTTATACCGAATTTAAAATACTGAGCACCGATTTGCGTATGCAAGATATGCTTATCGCCATGATTTTGCCCGGACATGTTCATTTTAAAATAGATGAAAAACGCACGGGCTATTATCTATTGGGGGCTCGTAGTTTGGGCTATGCAGGGTGGTTTTACCTTTCTGCCAAAAACAATTCACTTATAAAAATTTTGTTACTGGATAATGCCGGTTTGAATGGCAATTTGTCCACCGGCGATTTGGTCGTGGCATATGGCTCTTTGGGTCTTATAATAGGCAGTTATTTATATGATTGGATACATGGCAGGTATGTTTTAGAGGACAAACAAAACAGAATCCGGTATAAATACGCAAAGCAAAAAATAAAATTAAGCTTAAATCCGGTAAAAGGAAAATACAAAACGTATATGGGATTGTCAATAGCTTATAAATTTTAACACAATAATATAATAATAGGGTCAAAAAGTTTGAATTTACATTGTAAAAATTTATCTTTGCCCGTCAAATTGAATAACGAACTGAAAAAAACAGAAGAGAATGCGAAATAAAGGACTCGTAATAGTATTTGCTACTATTTTAGGATTGATAAGTATTTATACTTTATCATTTACATTTAAAAGTAACCAAATCAGAAAAGAAGCCAAGGAATATGCCAAAGGCGATTACCAAAAAGAAAAACATTATTTAGATTCATTAAATCAAAAGCCTGTTTTTAGCATTTTAGGATCAGATTTTACCTACAATGACATTAAAAACCGTGAGATGAATCTTGGTCTTGACTTACGTGGTGGAATTAATGTGATTCTGCAAGTATCAGTCAAAGACATCTTGAAAAACTTGGCCAATAATACCAAAAATGTCACTTTTAATAAGGCTTTGGAAGAAGCCAGCAAAATGCAAAAAAACAGTGATAAACCATATTTGGATTTGTTTTTTGAAGCATTTGACAAAATAAATAGTCAATCGGACCATCCGGTAAAATTAAGTTCCCCTGAAATTTTCGGTAACCGCAATTTATCAGATGAAATTAAATTTAACATGCCTGACAGTGAAGTTAAGAAAATCATCCGCAAAAAAGTGGATGATGCCATGGTCAGTGCATTTGAAGTATTACGTAAGCGTATAGATAAATTTGGGGTAACACAACCCAATATTCAACGCTTGGGCAAATCCGGACGTATTTTGGTCGAATTAGCGGGTGCCAAAGATATCGAACGCGTTAAAAAATTATTACAAAGTACAGCCCAATTAGAGTTTTGGCATGCTTATAATGCACAAGATGTGATGCCTTACTTGCAACAGCTCGATGCATACTATGCCCAACAATCAGTCACTCAAAAAGATTCTACGGCCAAAGATGCTGATAGCTTATTGGTAGACGAAAAAGCCAAAGAATCTCTTTTTAAATATATGCAGCCCGGTAATTTTTCGCGCATTGGCTTAGTTAAAATCAAGGATAAGGATAAAGTTATGAAAATGTTAACCAGTCCTGAAGCCAAAAAAATGTTACCGGCTCAACTTAAAGATGTCAAATTTTTGTGGGGTAAACCTGCAAAAAACAGCGATGTTGTTTATTTATATGCCATAAAAGGAAATCGTGAAAATGTCCCACCAATCAGTGGTGATGTAATTGTTGATGCCCAATCGTCTTACGACCAATTTGGCAATCCGGCTGTAACCATGCAAATGAATGGTGCGGGTGCCAAAAAGTGGAAAGAAATGACCACCCAAGCCTTTAATGACAAAACGGGTATTGCTATTGTTTTAGACAATACGGTATATTCAGCTCCGGGTGTAACCAGTGGACCTATTACCGGTGGCCGTTCAGAAATTACCGGGAACTTTTCATTAGCGGAAGCAAAAGATTTGGCTAACGTTTTGCGCGCCGGTAAATTACCTGCCAAAGCAGACATCGTTCAATCAGAAATAGTGGGTCCATCATTAGGACACAAAGCTATTGAAGGTGGTAAACTTTCCTTTATTTTTGCCTTTATCTTGATTTTTATCTGGATGTTTGGTTATTATGGTAAGGCTGGTTTATTTGCCGACATTGCCTTGCTTTTCAATATATTATTTATTTTTGGAATCTTAGCCAGTTTAAATGCTGTTTTGACTTTACCCGGGCTGGCCGGTATCGTTTTAACAATAGGTATGGCAGTCGATGCCAACGTGTTGATCTTTGAACGAATTCGCGAAGAAATGCGTCGCGGTAAATCGCTGCGTGATGCTGTTGACGATGGATTTAGTAATGCGTTGTCATCTATTATTGATGCAAATATTACCACAGCATTAACCGGTTTAATTTTGTTAATATTCGGTACAGGCCCTATTAAAGGTTTTGCAACTACTTTATTAATCGGTATCGGTACATCTTTATTTACAGCTATATTTATTACGCGTTTGTTGATTGATTGGTATTTATCAAAAGGTAAAAATTTAACATTTGATACCAAAATATCTCGTAATTGGTTTGCAAATGTCCGTTTCGATTTCTTAGGAAAACGTAAAATAGCTTATACCATTTCAAGTGTAATTATTGGTATCGGATTAATTTCGATTTTCACCAATGGATTAAATCCAGGTGTTGATTTTGTCGGCGGAAGAACTTATATCGTTTCATTTGATAAAAATGTAAATGCTGAAGAAATAAGAAATGCCTTAGCCGATAAATTTGTGGATAAAAGTGGGCATAAATATATGCCGGATGTAAAAAAATATGGTGGAGATAATCAATTAAAAATAACGACCAAGTTTTTAATTGATAAAGAAGGTGAGCAAATTGATAACGAAGTTCAAAAGCGCTTATTTGAAGGATTAAAATCATATTTCCCTAAAAATTATACTTATCAAGATTTTATAAGCAGCGCTGATAATAAGAAAATAGGTCGAATGCAATCTATTAAAGTTGGGCCTACTATTGCCGATGATATTAAAAAAGGTTCGGTTTATGCAGTGTTAGGTTCCTTGTTCGTCGTTTTCTTATATATTTTATTCAGATTTAAAAAATGGCAATTTAGTGCCGGTGCGGTCATTGCCGTCTTCCACGATGTTTTGGTAGTGTTGGGTATTTTCTCTTTGATGTGGCGATTTGCCCCATTCAATATGGAAATCGATCAAGCCTTTATTGCAGCAATCTTGACGGTTATTGGTTATTCGTTAAACGATACCGTGGTTATTTTTGATCGTATTCGTGAATTTATGAAAGAGCACCCGCGCTGGCCTTTAGCTAAAAAAATTAATGAGGCTTTAGATAGTACCCTGTCACGTACCTTAAATACCTCACTTACAACTTTATTAACTTTGATTGCCATCTTTATTTTTGGCGGTGAAAGTATTCGAGGCTTTGTATTTGCCTTAATTATAGGGGTTATAGTCGGTACCTATTCCTCATTATTTATTGCCACACCTATTATGTACGATTTGGCAAAGAAAGAAGAAGAAGCTAAACGTCAAAAATAAAATAAATTTCTTCAACAAAAAAAGCCGCTTCCAAAGCGGCTTTTTCATTTAAGGAAAGAGAATGCTACGATTTAAGCCTTATTTTTAAGCATTGGCACAAATTTAAACATGCCATGTGTTGTTTCTATAATTTCGCCCGAACTAGTTTTTTCTATTAATTTCATTTCTTGAGACCCTTGACCTACGGGAATAACCATTCGTCCTCCCGGATTAAGTTGATCTATTAGGCTCTCCGGCACGTAGGGTGCTGCTGCGGTTACAATAATTTTGTCAAATGGGGCATACAGCGGTAAGCCTTTATAGCCATCCCCATATCCCATATATTTTAGTCGGACATTAATTTTTTCTAAATTTTTTTTCGCTTTTAAATAAAGTTCTTTAATACGTTCAATAGTATAGACTTTAGCACCTAAATGGTATAAAATAGCAGCTTGATAACCGGATCCGGTGCCAATTTCCAATATTTTATCGCCTTTTTTTACTGCTAATAAATCCGTTTGAAAAGCCACGGTGTAAGGTTGCGATATGGTTTGTCCGGCTGCAATTGGGAAAGCTTTGTCTTGATAAGCATGTGGTTCAAAAGCCGATTCGAGTAATAAATGCCGCGGAACACTTGCAATAGCTGATAAAACTTTTGGGTCGGTAATACCTTTATTTTTCAACTCCGCCACTAATTTGTTTCTTAATCCTTGGTGTCTGGGTGTATCTGTCATTGCCTGTTTCTTTTGGGTCGAAATTACATAAATTCATAGGAAAAATGACCAAAAAATATTAAATTTGTTTTTATTTGTAAACTAATTGTAAATCAATAAAATATTTATTATATGAAAAAGATAGCCGTAATAGGTGCCGGTACTATGGGCAATGGTATTGCTCATGTTTTTGCTCAATCGGGTTTTGAAGTGCATTTAATCGATGTGTCAAAATCTGCTTTAGATAGAGCCATTGATACAATCACCAAGAATTTAATGCGTTTGCTTGCCAAAGATAAAATTGATGAGCAAACCAAAGAGAAAACACTACAAAATATTCAGATTTTTGAGAGTTTGTCAGAAGGTGTCAAAGATGTTGATTTGGTGGTGGAAGCAGCCACAGAAAACATCGATTTAAAATTAAAAATTTTTAAAGATTTAAGCGAACTCACTCCCCAAGATGTGATTTTAGCCTCTAATACCTCATCTATTTCTATAACCACAATAGCTTCGGTTACAAACCGTCCTGATAAAGTAATCGGGATGCATTTTATGAACCCTGTGCCCATTATGAAATTGGTCGAAGTTATTCGCGGTTATTCAACTTCTGACGAGACCTATCATCAAATTGAATCCTTGGCCAGACAATTGGGTAAAGTGCCGGTTGAAGTAAATGATTATCCGGGATTTGTTGCCAATCGTATTTTAATGCCCATGATAAATGAAGCTATTGAAACGCTCTACACAGGTGTAGCAGGCGTTAAAGAAATAGATACCGTGATGAAATTAGGTATGGGGCATCCTATGGGACCCCTACAATTAGCTGATTTTATTGGTTTAGATGTTTGTTTGGCTATTTTGAATGTGATGTATGACGGATTTAAAAATCCAAAATATGCGCCGAATCCCTTACTGGTCAAAATGGTTGAAGCCGGTAAATACGGTGTTAAATCAGGTGAAGGTTTTTATGACTATAGTCAAAGTAAAAAAGCTGAAATTGTAGCTAAGCAATTTAGATAAAACCATTTTTAAAAACAAACGACAAGATATTTTCTTGCCGTTTGTTTATTTTTTATCAGTGCTCATGATGTCCATTGCAATTATGCCCTCCATCACCGTGGTCATGATGATGATTATGATGTTGAACCGTGCTGGGATCAACGGCTTTTAAAGTACCGGCTATTAGTTTTTCAACCGCTTCATCGGGATTTTTTTCTTCCACAATATAAGCTCTAACACCCATACGGGCCAATTTGTTAATACCACCCATACCTATGCCGCCTGTCAGTAAAATTTGACTGGTTAAAACCTCATGGTCTTGCGGATTGGTTTCAGGGTTGTGGAGCAAATTATGTAAGGTGTGTTCTTTATCTACCTTAATGACTTTGGCCCCGGTAACACCTTCCTTTTCATCAATTTCATATATTTTGAAATAAACGCCATGTCCGGCGTGTTCTGCTATTTTATCACCATTTTTATTAGTGGTTATGGCTACTTTTGCTTTCATATTTTAATTTTTTATTAAGCAAAGATATTCAAATTTTATCAAAATAATGGAAATTAATAGGTTTTAACTTTTTATGGACAATTGAATTCTAAAATATTTCCTACACATAGAGTATCCTTAAAAGATTCATTTTTACGGTTTTTTTTAACCTAAAAAATGATTACTTTTGTTAATACAAGATTATTTTATGAACTACATTGTTTCCGCCTTAAAGTATCGTCCACAAACGTTTGAAGATGTCGTTGGACAACAAGCAGTTACAAATACTTTAAAAAATGCGATAGCCAAAGATCATTTGGCACAAGCTTTATTATTTACCGGCCCGCGTGGTGTCGGAAAAACCACTTGTGCACGTATTTTGGCCAAAGAAATTAATAAAGCCGAAGGTTTAACGGCTGATGAAGATTTTGCTTTTAATATTTTTGAATTAGATGCGGCTTCAAACAATTCGGTGGATGATATTCGTCATTTAATTGAGCAAGTGCGTATTCCGCCGCAAATTGGTAAATACAAGGTTTATATTATTGATGAAGTTCATATGTTATCAACTCAAGCATTTAATGCTTTCTTAAAAACCTTGGAAGAACCACCGGCTCATGCTGTGTTTATTTTGGCAACCACAGAAAAACATAAAATTATACCGACTATTTTATCACGTTGTCAAATTTATGATTTTAAACGTATTAGTGCATATGATATAAAAGAACATCTAAAAAAAATAGTAGGGCAAGAAGGTTTGGAGGCTGAAGATGATGCACTGTTTTTAATAGCACAAAAAGCAGATGGCGCGTTGCGAGATGCCCTTTCTTTATTTGACAAAGTGGTTAGTTATGCTAACGGCAAAATTACCCGGAAAATCGTATCGGAAAGTATGAGCATTTTAGATTATGATGTTTATTTTAAAATGGTCGATTTATTTTTGCGCAATGATATCCCTGCCGTTTTAAACTTTTTTAACGAATTGTTATATAAAGGTTTTGATGCGCATCAATTTTTAGCCGGTTTGGCTGGTCATTTTAGAGATTTATTAGTTGCTAAGGACCCCAAAACACTTACATTACTCGAAGTTAGTGATAATATAAAAGCTCAATATTTAAAACAATCACAAGCGGTAAGTATGCCATTTTTGATGCGTGCACTTGATTTGATTACACAAACTGATATTGCCTATAAACAGAGTAAGCAACCTCATTTACTGGTTGAATTGATGTTGATGAAATTAGCTTCACTAAATTTAGATGAAGCAAAAAAAAAAATTGAAATAATTCCGGCCAGTTTTTTTAGACAAAGTGTCAAAGTAGTAGAAAGCTTTAAGCAACCGGATAAAAACTTAAATAAGCCAAATAAAGAACAGCCGGCTTCAATTTCAAAGGTCGCTAAAAAAGAAAAAATAGACCCGATTAAATCTGAAAAGAGCCCTGGTGTAGCCGGATTATCCTTAAAGGCTTTACGTGAAAAAAAAGCCGAATTAGAACGAATCAATCGTGAAATGGCCGGGCAAAATTTGCCGAAAAATTCCTTTTCGCAATCAGATTTTGAAAAATATTGGCAAGCATATTTAAAAAAATTGCGCCTCAATAATGAACGTAATTTACTGTCAATATTAACAATAGACCGGGAGCCTCGTGTGCAAATGCCTTATATTCACTTGACCTTACCAAGTGAAGCCTTAAAAAAAGAACTGGAACGTAACAAAGAAAAAGTTCTGAAATTTTTGCGGCAAAATTTGCAAAATTATGATATAGACTTTGTTATTGAGGTCAAAGAAGAAAAGAAAAAAGAATTTGTTTACACCAAAAAGGATAAATTTCGAAAAATGATTGAAAAATATCCTGATTTGATTTATTTAAAAGAGAAATTCAATATTGACTTATAACTAAAAAGCTTAAAATTTGAATTTTTCCCAAAAATCAGGAAATGATTTCACTACAACATCCGGATGTTCAATAGTTATTGCCGGATATAATATTTGTAAAATAGCAAAACTCATGGCCATACGGTGGTCATCATAGGTTTTTATGATCGTATCGGTATTTGTGATAACCGGATTTAATATTTCTAACTCACTATTATTAATTTTGACTTTGGCTCCCAGTTTTATCATCTCATTTTTAAGGGCCAATAAACGGTCGGTTTCTTTTATTTTTAAGGTCTGTAGTCCTGTTAGTTTACATTTTATGCCTAAAGCTAAGCAAGTAACTGCTAATGTTTGCGCTAAATCAGGGGTATCTATTAAGTCAAATTTTAGAAAATCAGGTTTTTTAAAATCCGGACGCGGTGTTAAAAGAATTTGTTTATTTGATATAAAATCGGTTTTAATGCCAAATTTTTCAAAATACTGATGTATGAACCGGTCCCCTTGTAAGGAAGTGTGCTTAAAATTTTGCAACAATAAAGTTTGCTTCAAAACGGCGGCAGCTCCATAAAAATAAGAAGCAGAAGACCAATCGCCTTCTATTTTAATAGTTGTGCTTGTTAGTTTAGGGGTAGGGAATACATTTATCTTGTTTTTGTTTTGGTTATTCTGGACACCTAGACGACTTAGAATTTGCAGAGTCATCTGGACATAGGGTTTTGAGACTTGTTGTCCCTTTAAATGAATGGATAAGCCTTTGGGCAAAGCCGGGGCTATTAACAACAAAGCACTGATGTATTGACTGCTGATATTTTGGGTAATACTGACTTCATTATCTGTAAAATCTTTTCCTTGAATCAAGAGTGGCGGGTAGCCCTCTTTTTCTAAATATGTAATATCGGCACCAAGTTGTCTTAAAGCATCTACTAAAACACTGATAGGACGTTGCCGCATGCGAGATGAGCCATCTAAAATAAATTTTTTTCCGGTTTGTATGCTTAGCAGAGCTGTTAAAAAACGCATAGCCGTGCCGGCATGACCAATATTTATTTCATAAACATTCTTATCTTGTTTTAAAGTTTGCAAGGCTTTTTGTAAAATTTGGGTATCCTTGGCTGTACTTAGGTTCTCTAA
Organism: Flavobacteriales bacterium; assembly: GCA_026993355.1. Lineage (GTDB taxonomy): Bacteria > Bacteroidota > Bacteroidia > Flavobacteriales > Flavobacteriaceae > WGBX01. Next base: position 67,975 of record JALWTX010000022.1, read on the forward strand.
TTTTAAATCAGAATATAAATATTTTAAAATTAAATACCTGTTAGAAAGACTTTTAGAAGATGGTATATTGATCGGTTTCATTGAAATCTCTAATTAAGATGCTTTAATTGAATAAGAATTGTAAAATTAGGTAAAAAATAGCGAAAACATTTTTTTAAAATACAAAAAGATAAAAATAGTATCTTAGCTATTTCAAATGTATTTGTATGAAATTTATTGCTATTAATACGCAATTACAACTCAACAATCATGATGTAATATCTGTCAATGAAGCGGAATTCTATAAATTGCCTTTGACCGATGTTGACTATGTCATAGTAAGTGGGGGAGATGGTTTGCTCAGACGAGTTATTGAATCGATTATTTTTTCAGGCGAACATAAACCGAAAATTATCGTTGATGCAAAAGGTTCATTTAATGTGATTGCCAAAAAGCATTTGCTACCTAAAATAGACAGGATCGTTAAAAAAATAAATTCGGGACAAGTGTTAAAGACCAAAAAACAGCCTGTTTATAAATTAAATAATTATATTTTTTTGTTTTCGGCCGGTAATATGTTTGACGCTTTACATATTCATTTGGCCGAAATGCTGCGGGTAGGTTTATTAAAAAAGGGACCTTATAAATACCTTATTTCCGCCATATTAATTGCACCGGTAATTTTATTGACTACGCCTTTTTTGTTGTTCTCATCAAAACGGTTTTTTATTTTTACACCTTTCAGAATATTTAATTTTCAGAATTTTTATACTAAAATTGAACATTTAAAAGTCAATTTAGAAAATAATTATAACTTATTGGAAATAGATGGTGATTTAATTATTATTGAAAATGATGAAATTGAAGTGAAGTTATTAGATTATATTGATATTGTTTACAATTAATGAAATATAAATTTTTAATCAAAAAAGTGTATTTTTGAAAAAAACTATTGGACTATGGATAGATTAAAAGATATGAATGTGGTAATTACCGGGGCAGCGCGTGGTATTGGTCGTGTAATTGCTTTATTTTTTGCCGAATATGGTGCAAATGTAGCTTTCACCGGAAGAAAAATTGACGATAATTTTACCAGTTTGGAAAAAGAATTAAGAGAATTTGGTGTAAAGGCCAAAGGCTATGTATCTGACGCCTCAGATTTTGAAGCTGCCCAAAACACTGCCAGTGAAATTGTCAAAGATTTTGGTTCGATTGATGCTTTAATTAACAATGCAGGAATTACCCGCGATAACTTATTAATGCGCATGAGTGAAAAAGATTGGGATGATATCATGAATGTCAATCTAAAATCTGTTTTTAATTGGACCAAAGCCGTTGTGCGTCCCATGATGAAAGCCCGCAAAGGCTCCATTATAAATATGAGCTCTGTCGTTGGGACAGGCGGTAATGCCGGACAGTCTAACTATGCTGCTTCCAAAGCAGGTATTATTGGCTTTACCAAATCAATAGCCAAAGAATTGGGCAGTCGTAATATTCGTTGCAATGCCATTGCACCGGGTTTTATAGAAACCGAAATGACCAAAGAGTTGCCCGAAAAAGTCATTAATGAATGGTTGGCTAAAATACCTTTAAAACGCACCGGAAAACCGGAAGATGTGGCCAATGCTTGCTTATTTTTAGCCTCGGATTTATCAAGTTATATTACCGGACAAGTTTTGACAGTTGATGGGGGTATGACCATTTAATTTTTTCCATCATATGTATTATATTTTAGCCATATTAGCGGCTTTATTATTAAGTGCTTTTCAATATTTATATAAACGAAAAGCACTTCTGCTTTTTATCATTCGTTTTTTAGTATATGCCTTAATTTTTTTGTTATTGCTCAACCCGAAAATTAGCCATAAAAAAGAGATTATTACTAAACCGGATCTTTATATGTTGGCAGATAATTCATTATCTATAAAATACGCCAAGCATACTGACAGCATTAGACAATTAATCCAGATTCTTAAACAGAATAACCGGCTAAATAAGAAATTTAAAATTCATTATTTTAAATTTGGCAAGCAAACACATCTTCTAGACACCCTCCAATTTAAAGACAAGCAAACTAATATCGCACAAGCACTTGACAAAATACTTTTTTTAAGTAAACCCGATAGAACTTCACCGGTTCTTTTGTTATCAGATGGTCAGCAAAATTTTGGAAAAGATTATAATTCAATTAATTTTAGCTCCAAGAAAATTAATATCTTCCCGGTTATTTTTAGTGATACTATCCCTCCTCAAGACATACATGTCGATTTAATCAATACCAATCCTTACGCTTTTAAAGACAATAAATTTCCGGTTGAAGTGTTTTTAGCTGCAAATTTAAACCAAGCAAAAACCGTAAATTTTTATGTACGGGAAAATAAAAAAACACTTTTCCAAAAAAAACTTCAATTTACACCTCAAAAAAAAGCTATAAAATTAAACTTTTATTTGCCTGCCGGAAAATTAGGAACTCATTTATACGTTGTTTCATTGTCACCCTTTACAGGTGAAAAAAATATCTTAAACAATCATCAATATTTTAAAGTTAGAGTAATAGACAATAAACACAACATCTTGTTGGTGTCAGATATTATACATCCTGATTTAGGGGCTATAAAAAGAAGTGTAGAAACCCATAAAAATTTAAAAATAGACTTAACAACACCGCTAAAATTGCCGGCAAATATCCGGAAATATGAAAGTGTTATTCTCTATCAGCCAAATACAGAATTCAAGCCGGTTTTCGAAATTATAAAAAAGAAAGAGATGCCATGGTTGATTATTACCGGAACGCAAACCGATTGGCAATTTTTAAATCGACAAAATCTTTTTTTTAATAAATTAACGACCCATAGTTTTGAAAATTATTTTCCTTTAAAAAATAAAGCTTTCTCCCTTTTTAAATTACCCTCTCTTAAAGTTGATGATTTTCCACCGCTTAAAGACTTCTATGGACAAGTAAAATTAAAGGGTATTTATGATATTGTTTTTTACAGCCGTATTAATGGATTTAATAGTAAACAAGCTTTATTTGCTTTCAATTCGCAAAAAAGACAAGCTGTTGTTTTAGGAGAAAATCTGTGGCAATGGCGTTTACAAGCCGGTATTGAACATCAGATTGACCAGTTTGATCAATTATTATTTCAAACAATTCAATATTTGAGCTTAAAAAAGAATTATGACCGGTTAAAAATTTATCATAAAAACATTTATTATCAGGGTAGTCCTATTAAAATTTATGCCCGTTTTTTAGACAAAAATTTATCCCCTGATTTAAATCTTACGCCTTCTATAGAGTTAAGATCTAAACAAAAAACCTTGTTATTACCATTAATTTTATCTGGCAATCAATATCAAGTTACCTTAAACGACTTGCCTCCAGGCAAATATCAATATCGCATTTTTGATAAGCATGCTAATTTATCAAAAAACGGTCAATTTGAAATTTTGCCTTATAACTTGGAACAAATTAACACTTGGATAAATTTGCCGAAGCTCCGAAGACTAGCGCAACAAACAAATGGCCAGGTTATTTTGGCAAGTTATTTTAAAAAAGCTCTGGACAACTTGCTGCTTTCCGCCAATTATAAGTCCATTGTATCTTATAAATCAACTGAAGGAAATTTAATAGATTATAAAATTTTACTCTTCATATTATTGGTTTTACTAGGCATAGAATGGTTTATTAAAAAATTAAAAGGAAGTTTATAAGATGAAAAAAGTAAGTGCCGGAATATTACTCTATCGATTTAAAAATGACGAGTTACAAGTATTTTTGGTTCATCCCGGTGGCCCTTTTTGGTATCATAAAGACCGGCATACTTGGAGTATCCCCAAAGGTGAGGTTGAAGATGGTGAAGATTTATTGGCAACAGCTAAAAGAGAATTTGAGGAAGAAACAGGTCAAAAATTAAATACAAATAAACTAATTCAGTTAAATCCGGTAAAGCAAAAAGGTGGAAAAATCGTATATGCCTGGGCAACCGAAGGAGATCTTAATCCGGCAGACCTTAAAAGTAACACTTTTGAATTGGAATGGCCACCTAAATCAGGCAATCTTCAATCTTTTCCTGAAATAGATAAAGGGGCTTGGTTTTCAATAGGTGAAGCTATGGAAAAAATAAATGAAGCACAGAAATCTTTTTTAACCCAATTAGTTGAATTAATTAACAAGTCTTAGTTTAAATCTGCTAATATTTTACCGTCTTTCGCCAATAAAGTGTTTTTGATAATTTCATCATTCATATCCCATTTAAATTGACCGTTTTCAGTTATGTAATTGATAAAATTATAAAGATTTTTGGCATATAATTCACTGGCATTGATGGCTAGGGTAGAAGGTAAATTCGTTTTACCTATAATTTTAACCCCATATTTTTCAACAGTTTTATCTGGCTCGCTCAATGCCACGTTTCCGCCTTTTTCGACAGCCATATCAACAATAACCGCGCCTCTTTTCATATTCTTAATTTGATCTTCAGTTATAAGAACCGGTGCTTTAGCCCCTTGTACAAGGGCTGTTGTAACGACCAAATCAGCATTGTATAAAGACTTATTAACGGCTTCTTTTTGTTTTTGCAAAAATTCTTCAGATTGTTCTTTGGCATAACCGCCTTCCGATACGTCTTCATTCTCATTCTCTACAGATATAAATTTAGCACCTAAACTTTCTGCCTGTTCTTTCGTTTCTGGACGTACATCCGTGGCTTCTACAACAGCTCCTAATCTTTTAGCAGTTGCAATGGCTTGTAATCCGGCAACCCCAACACCGTAGATTAGAACTTTTGCGGGTGTAATTGTTCCGGCTGCTGTCATCATTAAAGGAAAAATTTTACGCATATTGTCAGCACCTAAAATTACAGCTTTATAGCCGGCCAAATTGCTTTGTGATGATAAAACATCCATATTTTGTGCACGTGATATGCGTGGAATCGCATCCATCGAAAAAAGATTCGCGCCTTTTTGCGCAATTTTTTTTACCAAATCAGGGTTAAGACGGTGATAGACTAAAGAAATAACCGTTTGCCCTTTTTTAAGTTTTTCTATTTCTTGGTCTGTCAAAGGGTTTATTTTAACAATAATATCTGCATTATGGAAAATATCCGCTTTATCAACTACTTTTGCCCCGGCTTTTTCATAAGAATCATTATCAAAAGATGAAGCCAAACCGGCATCCTTTTCGACTAAAACCTCAAAACCTTTGTTTTTTAAATCTTGTGCTATTTTTGGGGTAACACTAACACGATTTTCATTAGCACGTGTTTCTTTAAGGACACCTATTTTCATATTTTTGCATTTATATTATTATAAACAAATATAATAAAAATGTAATATAATTGCAATTATCCCAGCAATAAGATTAAAAATTTATAGCTATAACAAAATTCAATACGCCTTTACTTTTAATAATTGATAAATGAATGTATAAAATTCATTTTGAGAAGTGATGTATTTCTAAAACTTAAAATTATAAGGGGCTTGACAAACAATATTCAAAATTTTTGGAAAAATAAATTTGTTCATTTTCGATCATCCAATCCAAAACTGATTGGATTTCTTGTTGGAAATGCTGCTTAAGTTCATGTTGTTTTAAACAATTTTGACGCAATAATTTTATTATTTTTTGTTGTATTTCGCTTGACGATAAATGATTATTTTTAGCTAGACATATATCGCAAATACCACATTCTTTAATTGACCTATCGCCTAAATAATGGGCTAAAAATTGTATTCGACAGGTTTGATGGTTGGTCACATACCGGTAAACAGATTTTAATTGTTCTTTTTTTAAATCCAACCTTTTTTCAAATCTTTTTTGATGATATAAGAATAAATGGTCATCTCTATTTTCTAAAAAGTTAATCATAAAAATATCACCGGCGCTTTTATACGAAATAATTTCCCTTTTAGCCAATTCTAATAAATATTCTTTTACTTTGGCAGGATTTAAATCGGTTTTTATCCCGATTTTGTATTCTGAAATAGGTGTGGGTAAATGAAATATATCGGTATATGACCTGACTAAATCATTTAAAATTTGCCAACCGGCCCGTTTGTGTTTTATATAACTTCTTACTTCTGCCGGTCGACTTAATATTTGAACAGTTGAATAAAAACGTTTTTTTTGATTGGTTTTGATCACTTCTTCGCTTTCCAAAATTTGAATAGCTTGTAAGGTTTGATAAGGGTTTAAATTAAATCGTTTACAAAAGTCCATAAAATTAAGGTCATACGATTGACCTTTCCCATCATTAAGGCCGATATAAAAATGGTTGAATAAGCTATTATAAACTTTACGTATTAATGTTAAGTCTGGGAGTTGCTCAATAAAATTTTGATCAAAATCTTTCAATTCCGTTTCATTTGTTAATAAAATGGCTTCAGAATATGTGCCATCTCTACCTGCGCGGCCTGATTCTTGAATATAATTTTCCAAAGAAGCCGGCAAATCAAGATGAAATACTTGGCGGACGTCTGCTTTATCAATCCCCATCCCGAACGCGGTTGTAGCAAACATAACATTAGTTTTATTTTGCACCCAATCTTGTAAGGCTTTTTGTTTGTCTTTAAAAGACATTCCCCCATGAAAAAAAGCTGTCTGGTAACCGTATTTTTCAACCAAAGCCGCATACTGATAGGTTTTCTTTCTCGTTTTTACATATACAATGGCTGAAGTATTTTTTTTTAATAATTGAGTCAAAGCATTCAGTTTGTCCGGTACTTGAAGTACTTTATAGGCAATATTTGTCCTTAAAACATTCGTTTTAAATATTTTAGGCTTGTTCATAGCCAAATATTGTTCAATGTCTTTAATAACTTCATCTTTGGCTGTCGCAGTCAAGGCTATAACAGGTACATTGGGTAACTGCTCTTTCAAAATATGAATTTTGGTATACGAAGGTCTGAAATCATGCCCCCATTCCGATATACAATGCGCTTCATCTACCGTTATTAATTTAACAGGCATTTGTTGTAAGCGCTTTAAAACATATGGATTTTGAAGCCGTTCGGGCGAGATAAAGAGAAAATTGGTATGGCCAAAAGCCGCATTGTTTAACAAACGTTCTAAATCTGTAAAATTTAAGTTACCGGTAAGGCTTATGGCTTTTACCCCAAGTTTGTTAAGATTGGCAACTTGGTCTTCCATCAATGCGATAAGTGGGGATATAACTATTGTCAAACCGTTAAGGGCTAAACCGGCTACTTGATAAATTATAGATTTGCCACTGCCGGTTGGCAAAATAGCTATTACATCTTTTTGTTGTAAAATTTCTTGGATAATGGTTTCCTGTTGAGGACGAAAGTGCTCATATCCCCATATTTTTTTTAATATCTCTTTAGGTGAAGGCAATTACGAATGTTTTTTTAAACTATCAATAATGTAGTCCACACGCTTTTGAACAGGGCCAAAAGGGACAAAAATCAGGTAATAACCTAATTCTTTATAGTAGTTAACTAATTTGTTATGAATTAATTGTGCCTGATTAAAACTTTCATAACGCTCTGCATCATTGGTGAAAATTTCATCCCAGGGAGGCATAATAAACACAATCCGGTCATATGGATGTGCACGCGTTATTTTTTCAAAATCTTCAGGGATAGGTTGTTTACTATATTTTAAATAAGCATTAACATCCGGAATACCCCGGTCAAAAAAGATAATGGATTCATTTAACTGATCGGCTTCATGATATTGTTTCACACGTCCTTCAATAAGTTTACGGCTAAAAAGTAAAGGATCGGTCAAAAATAATTGTTCTATACCTTCCTTTTGCGCTTCTTTGATAATATCCCGTGAAACTTCATCAAAACAACTGAAATGTCTGTTTTTTAATTCTTTAATAACGGTAGATTTGCCGGTACTTGGTCCGCCGGTAATGACTATTTTTCTCGATTTCAAAATTTAATTGCTTAAGGTGTTTAAGCGAACAAATATACATTTTTTTGCCTTAATATGATAATTAATGTAAAAAATTGAAATCAAGAATTTATTTAGTTTTAGATGCTTAACTCTAAAATAAAATGGGCGTTCTTAAAGTCGGCATGAAAAATCATTTCATCTTTAGTCAAAGTTTTAATGCGGCATTTAACCGTTTGATTTTCAATCATCACTTCAAATGTTTTAGCACTTAAAAATCTGTATTTGAATTTGTCAACTCTATTGCCGTAAAGGGCATAAATATGATAGTGACTAAAAACTATTTCAACATCTTTAAAATTAGCTTCGTCAGAAACGATGCCGGTTTCTGTGATAGATTTCAATTTCCATTTGGTTGAAATAATTTGATCAATACGTTTCTTTAACGCCTCTGTAATAGGAGACGTTTTAAGATTTTGCTGTGGATGATGGGCCGTCATTTTCATAACAATACAAATACAAAAATCTTGCCAAAAAACTTATGAATTTTATAAATTTAAATAAATAGCTGAAAAACTTGACAATGCCCTGCTTGATGTTGTATATTTGCCCGCTAATTTGTTGATTCATTATTTTTTAATAGTTTCAACTTCAATTAAATATAACCATATGAAATTATCAGAATTTGATTTTAAGTTACCCCCCGAATTATTAGCAGAATATCCTGCCGAATGTAGAGAAGAATCCCGTTTAATGGTGGTTCATAGAGATAGCGGAAAAATAGAGCACAAGCTTTTTAAAGATGTGATGGATTATTTTGAGGAAGATGATGTCATGATCTTAAACAACACAAAAGTTTTTCCGGCTCGTCTTTATGGCAATAAAGAAAAAACCGGTGCTAAAATTGAAGTTTTTTTACTTCGTGAATTAGATCCGGCTACGCGTTTGTGGGATGTTATGGTTGATCCGGCCAGGAAAATAAGAATAGGTAACAAACTGTTTTTTGATGAAAATGAGACATTGGTAGCCGAAGTGATTGACAATACCACCTCCAGAGGGCGGACTTTGCGATTTTTATATGATGGAACTTACGAAGAATTCAGAAAAAAATTAAAAGAATTGGGGCAAACGCCTTTACCAAAATATATAAAACGCCCACCAACCGAAGAAGACAAAGAACGTTATCAAACTATTTTTGCCAAACACGAAGGGGCGGTTGCAGCTCCTACAGCAGGTTTGCATTTTTCGAAACATTTGCTAAAAAAATTACAGATAAAAGGTGTACATCTACCCGAAATTACATTGCATGTAGGTATTGGAACATTTAATCCAGTAGAAGTGGAAGACTTATCCAAACACAAAATGGATTCGGAACAATTTTTTATTGAGGATAGCGTGGCAGAAATTGTCAACAAAGCTAAAGATGAAAAGCGGCGTATATGTGCAGTGGGAACTACTGTCATTCGTTCTTTAGAATCTTCCGTTACGGCCGATGGGTATTTAAGACCTTTTCAAGGCTGGACAAATAAATTTATATTTCCGCCTTATGATTTTAAAATAGCTAATGCGCTTATAACTAATTTTCATACGCCTAAATCTACTTTATTAATGTTAGTGGCTGCTTTTGGCGGATACGATTTGATTATGGAAGCTTATCAAGAGGCCATTAAAGAAAAATACCGTTTTTATTCTTATGGCGATTCTATGCTAATTATTTGATTTTCAATACAGTATTGTAATTCCAACTGCATCTTTAACTAGATGCAGTTTTTTATTTCAATACTTTTTACCTTTCATTTAACCTAATATAATAATGTAATTTATATTACATAAGGATATTTTTTAAGAATTATTTAATTTTTTATTATGATTTTTATCATATTTAAGTTATATTTGTTGCAGTAAAACATAAAAATAACTTGAAATATGGCAAAAATCGTCGTTTTAGGTTCGGGTATTGCCGGACACACTGCTGCAGCATATTTGCGGAAGTGGTTAAACAAATCTCATGAAGTGGTGGTCATTTCCCCTAATGAGTATTACCAATTTGTCCCTTCAAATATTTGGGTTGGCGTAGGCCGAATGAAACCGGAACAAATCCGGTTTAAATTAGAACCGAAATATAAAAAATGGGGTATTAATTTTAAACGTGCCAAAGCACTAACTATTCATCCTGAAGGGGGTGAAGATTCTGAAAAACCTTATGTGACTATTGAATATGTTGGTCAAGGAAAAGAAGGTCAGAAAGAAGTAGTAGATTATGACTTCTTAGTAAATGCTACCGGACCGCAATTGCGTTTTGATAAAACCGAAGGCTTAGGTCCCGAACATGGACACACTGTTTCGGTTTGTAACTTTAATCATGCTTCACATGCATGGGCGGAATTGCAAAAATCTATTAAAAAAATGGAGGCCGGTGAACCTCAAAATATCGTCATTGGTATTGGTCATCCCGGAGCAACTTGTCAAGGAGCAGCATTTGAATATATTTTAAATGTCTATCACGAAATTGATCGACGAGGTTTGTCTGATTTAGCCAATATTACTTATCTTACAAATGAGTATGAAGTTGGTGATTTTGCTATGGGTGGTGCATATATTAAAAGAAACGGGTATATCACACCTACCAAAATTTTTGCCGAATCATTTTTGGCAGAACGCGAAATATATTGGATAAAAAGAGCCGGAGTATATAAAGTTGATGATGAAAAAATTTATTATGAAAATTTAGCCGGCGAGTATAAAGAAATTCCTTATGACTTTGCCATGCTCATACCGGCATTTAGCGGACCCGGCTTTAAAGCATTTGATAAGCAAGGCGCGGATATTACCGACAAAATGTTTAAACCAAATGGGTTTATGATTGTTGATGCCGATTATACACCAAAACCTTTTGAAGAGTGGAAAGCCAGTGATTGGCCCGAAGTCGTCCAACATCCGGAATATAAAAATGTTTTTGCACCGGGTATCGCCTTTGCGCCACCACATACTATTTCTAAACCTTTTACCTCACCAAATGGCACCAAAATAGTTCCGGCACCACCACGTACTGGTATGCCATCAGGTGTTATGGGTAAAGTGGTTGCTCAAAATATTAGAGATGTGGTGAAAGGAAAAGCTACTTTAGATAAACTAAAACATAAAGCTTCAATGTCAAAAATGGGGGCTGCTTGTATTGTATCTGCCGGATATGGTATGACCAATGGTATGGCTGCCACCATGACGGTATTCCCCATCGTTCAAGATTGGGACAAATATCCTGAGTTTGGTCGTTCACTGACTTATACAGTAGGTGAAGCTGGTTTGGCAGGCCATTGGTTGAAATGGTTTATGCATTATATGTTCTTACATAAAGCAAAAGGTTATCCATTCTGGTGGTTATTACCTGAATAGTGAATAAAAATTACAATCAAAATAAAATAATTTTATTATGGCAAATACAAAGAAATATTTAACCCGAATTACAAGAGGATACACCGAATTCTCTTATGCAACTATACCAACAAAATTTACCAGATTTATGCGTCGTTGTATTATATGGCAAGCATGGCGTTGGTTAGTTTTAAATATTAAAATTTTAAGAATTGTTGCATTTGGTCACTCCTAACAAGCTAAACAATCTTGGATTTATATTAAGAAAGCTGCCTAAAAAGGGCAGCTTTTTTCCTAGAGATTGTGTATATTAACCGCCTATTTTTTTTACTTTATACCCTTGATCGGTGAGGATTTTTATAATTTTCTCACGATTGTTCCCTTGAATAATTATTTCACCATCTTTGACACTTCCGCCAACTCCTAATTTGTTTTTTAAGTTTTTTCCTAATTTTTTTAAATCTTGTTCATCACCTTCAAAGCCTTTGATAATAGTCACAGTTTTACCTCCCCGTCCTTTTTTAGAAAAATGAGCTTCTAAAAACTGTTTTTCTGGTGGTAAAGTTTGAGAAAATTCTTCCTCTTCCGGTTGATAATCCGGATTGGTTGAATAAGCAAAAGATGCTAATTGACTTAAATCATTTAATGTTTTTTTCTTTTTTGCCATAATTTTATTTCTTTTTATTCATAAAAATGAGCCTTAACATTTGATATAATTCAGGATGATTTTTTTTGAGTTCTTCAGGGTTCTCAAAAAAGGATACCCCGGATTCTGCAAAAAATTCAGCCGCATTCACGCCGGCATACTCATTTAAAACAGAATTTTCATTATAAATTCTCTCTATTTCTTTTATAATCAAATTTTCCCAAGGTTTAATATAACTTTTCGGTATTAAAATGTCGGGGATGCCGTCCGCTTTACCATCTTCCATATCTATTAAGTGTAAAAATTCATCCATGCCGGTATGTTGTCCATCATAATCTTTTTTAAAACTTTCATATAAAGCTTTGCGCGATAAATACATTTTGTTTTTCATGCCGCCATAGCCAACCAATCCATTTAAGAGTGTACCATTTGGCAACATAGGATGCTTAATTTGAAAGGAATTGTCATACAAGTAAATGTTTTTTAAGTCTTTATAATACCAAGTAGGAAAAGAAAAAACAGGAATAACACCGCTGGAGGCAACCAATAATTTGTCTATGTCTGTTATGTCAATCCCGACACCATGAATTTTGTAGGTATTGATGAATTCTAATATTTTCTGTTCAAACAGAATTTTTTGTCTGGGCGTCAGGTTTTTATAAAAGGAGACTTTTTCTGTTAAAATTTTTCGCCAACCGGCTTTAAAAAAATTTTGTTCAGGAGAAAAAGCATTTTTTAACTTATAAAATTTGTCATAATAGGCAGGAGGGATAAGCCACAGAATGAAAAGAATGAGCAAATAAGCCAAAAAGAAAACCTCTATATAAACCTGGATATTTTTCATAAGAATTTTAAAAATGCCTTAAAATTTCAACTAAAAGTAAAGTTGTTTTTAAGGCATTTATTTTTTATAAAATTATTGGTTGTTTACGCGTCAATATTGGCATAAACGGCATTTTTTTCAATAAATTCTCGTCTGGGAGGTACTTCGTCCCCCATCAACATGGAGAAAACACGATCGGCTTCTGTGCCATTATCTATGGTAATTTGTTTGAGAATACGGCTTTGCGGATTCATGGTTGTTTCCCATAATTGTTCGGCATTCATTTCTCCTAAACCTTTGTAACGTTGAACATGAGCACCTTGACCAAATTCTGATAAGAGTTTATCACGTTCTTCGTCGCTCCAAGCATAGGCTTTCTTTTGACCCTTTTTAACTTGATAGAGTGGGGGCGTTGCAATGTAAACATGTCCCTTTTCAATCAATTCACGCATATAACGGAAAAAGAAAGTCAGAATTAGGGTCGAAATATGACTACCATCTACATCGGCATCCGTCATGATGATGACTTTATGGTAACGGAGTTTTTCCAAATTTAAAGCTTTACTATCTTCTTCCGTTCCTATCGTTACTCCCAAGGCTGTAAAAATATTTTTAATTTCTTCATTATCAAAAACTTTGTGTTGCAGCGCCTTTTCAACATTCAAAATTTTACCACGCAAAGGCAAAATAGCTTGAAAATTACGATCACGTCCTTGTTTGGCTGTTCCGCCTGCCGAATCACCCTCTACTAAAAATATTTCACATTTATCAGAATCTGTTTCAGAACAATCTGACAATTTTCCCGGCAATCCGGCGCCTCCCATAACGGTTTTACGTTGAACCATTTCACGGGCTTTTTTAGCAGCATGGCGTGCTTGGGCCGCCAGTATTACTTTATCAACAATGGCTTTGGCATCTTTTGGATTTTCTTCCAAATAGTTGGTAAGCATTTCAGAAACTGCTTGACTAACAGGAGCGCTCACTTCACGATTTCCCAGTTTTGTTTTGGTTTGTCCTTCAAACTGTGGTTCTGCTACTTTTACAGAAATAATAGCGGTTAAGCCCTCGCGAAAATCATCACCGGAGATCTCGAATTTTAGTTTGTCGAGCATGCCTGATTTTTCGGCATATTTTTTTAAAGTACTGGTTAAGCCACGTCTAAAACCGGACAAATGGGTACCACCTTCATGGGTGTTGATATTGTTTACATATGAATGTATATTTTCTGTATAAGACGTATTATAAATCATTGCCACTTCGACGGGAATACCGTTTTTTTCCCCTTCCATACTTATGACATCACTTATAATCGGCTCTCTGTGTGCATCTAAAAATTTGATAAATTCTTTTAAGCCTTCTTTGCTAAAGAATTCGTCGTGTAAGTAATTGCCTTTTTCGTATTTTTGACGACGGTCGGTAATGGTGATGGTAATGCCTTTATTTAGAAAAGCTAATTCACGCATTCGTAAAGCCAAGGTTTCATAATCAAACTCAATAGTTTGTTTAAAAATTTCTTTATCGGGATGAAATTTAACAAAGGTCCCAGTTTCGTCTGTTTCACCTACAACTTTAACGGGATATAAAGCTTTACCCCGTTCATATTCTTGTTGCCAAATTTTTCCTTCGCGATAAACTTGCGCCAAAACATGGTCTGATAAAGCATTTACGACGGACACACCCACACCATGTAAACCACCGGAAACCTTGTAAGAGTCCTTGTCAAATTTACCACCGGCACCAATTTTGGTCATAACTACTTCTAAGGCCGAAACACCTTCTTTTTTATGCAAACCGACAGGAATACCACGCCCATTGTCTTTTACAGATACAGAATTATCTTCATAAATCACTACATCAATATGGTCACAATGTCCGGCCATAGCCTCATCTATCGAGTTGTCAACAACTTCATAAACCAAATGATGCAAACCACGCACCCCTATGTCACCGATATACATGGAGGGACGCATACGAACGTGTTCTATCCCTTCTAGTGCTTGTATACTGTCTGCTGAATAATTTTGTGTTGATTGTTTGTTTTCTTCGCTCATAAATGTCTTTTTCAAAAAATTACTATCTACAAATATACATTTTTTTTCTATTTTTTGAAAGAATTTGTACGGTTAAATTATTATTCACTTCAACTTAAAAATAAAATACTTTGTTGATTTACAGTTGATTAGACTGAAAACATCTAGTCTTTACACATTATTTTTTGTTAAGTTTATAAAAGAAATGAAATTTAGCGTAAAAAAAGCATTTTTAGCCTTAATTTTATCGTTTATATTTGCAGCATATGAAAATTTTATTACTGGGAGAATACAGTCGCTTGCATAATTCATTAAAGGAGGGGCTTATCGCCTTGGGACATCAGGTTTTATTGGTTGGAACCGGTGACGATTTTAAAAATTTTCCGGTTGATAGAAATGTGTTTCCTCAATCACGACAACATTTTTTAAAGAATAAATGGTGGTTATTCGTCTATAAATTAACCGGATATAATTATTTTAGAAAAGAAACCTATAAAAATTTACGCCGGCTTTTGCCTGAATTAAAAGGCTTTGACATTGTACAGCTTATAAATGAAGATGCATTTTTAATAGATCCTGAGGATGAAATTAAATTTTTCAGGTCAGTTTTTCATCAGAATAATAAAATATTTTTAGCAGCCTGCGGAGAAGATCATCATGTGATTAATTATTATAATTCGGGAAAAATGCGTTATAGTATTTTGGATCCATTTATAGATAATCCACATTTGGTGAATGAAGCCGCTTTTTCTTACAAATATTTACAACCGGCTTATCATAAATTGCATTCTTTTGTTTTGAAACATATTGATGGACTTATTCCGACAGATTTAGATTATGCCATCCCTTACCGGAATCATCCTAAAGCCTTACCAATGATTCCAAACCCCATTAATACTGACCGGATAAAATATACGCTAATGGAAATTAATGGCCCCATTAATATATTTTTCGGTATCAATCGCTTAAGTTATTATAAGAAAGGCAGCCATCTTATTTTAAAGGCTTTAGAACAACTAAAGAAAAAATATAAAAACAAGATTTCTATTATAATTGCAGAAAATTTACCTTACAACACATATATTAAAAAATACCGGCAAGCCCATATTTTTATTGATCAGGTTTACTCATATGATCAGGGCTACAATGCTTTAGAGGCGATGGCGCAAGGAAAATGTGTACTGACCGGTGCCGAAAAAGAGTTTGTAGATTATTATCAATTAAAAGAAGATGTGGCTGTCAATATTTTGCCGGAAGTGAATGATATTGTGGAAAAAATAGCTGAATTGGTTGAAAACCCTAACCGGATAGTGCGGCTATCACAAAATGCCCGTCAATTTGTCGAAAAATATCATAATTACAAACAAATAGCCCAAAAATATGTAGATGTTTGGACGGGAAAATAACATAAAAAAACCCGCTAAAAGCGGGCTTTGGGTAAAAAATTTATTCAATAAAAATTAAGCTTGCTTAACATTTACTGCATTCAATCCTTTTTTTCCTTCTTTGAGTTCAAACTCTACTTTGTCACCTTCTTGGATGTCGTCAATTAATCCTGTAACGTGTACAAAATACTCTGTGTTTGAATCGTCGTCGATAATAAAACCAAAACCTTTGGTTTCATTAAAGAACTTTACTGTTCCTGTTTTCATTATTGTAATTTAATTTATTAATACCGCAAAGGTAGGGTTTTTTTATTTGTAATAGCTATTTTTTATTTATTTTTTAAAGAAATATTAAAATTTCTAAAAATATTAAACTTGTTGCGAATAACGTAAACTTTGGCCACAAATCTAATTAAAAAAAGTTTTTTCAACCGGATTAGTTGCGAAAAAGTAGGGGATTTCTTTATAATCCTCAATGTAGGATTTTAATAAAATTAATTGCGCTTTTTTCCCTTTATGAATACTCCCGATTTCATTAGTAAGTTCTAAAGCTGCTGCCGCATTAATGGTTGCAGCGTTGATGGCTTGCTCAGGTGTTAGTTTTTGTTTAATACATGCCAAAGAGACAACAAAATTCATATTAAAACTTGGCGTAGAGCCCGGATTAAAATCTGTTGCTAAGGCAACGGGAATGTTATTTTCAATTAATTTTTTTACCGGCGTATAAGGAATATCAATAAAAAAACTACAGGCGGGCAGAGTAGTAGCAATGGTATCCGTGCCGGCTAGCGTTTTAAGATCTTCTTCGGTTATAACTTCCAAATGGTCCACAGAAACAGCCTTATTTTTAACTGCAACATCAATACCACCTATGCTATTAAATTGATTCACATGGACTTTTGGCTTTAATCCGAATTTTTGACTGGCTTTTAAAATACGATCTGTTTCTGCTGCAGTAAAATAATTTTTTTCACAAAAAACATCAATATAGTCAGCTAAATTATCTTTTGCAATAGCCGGTAGCATTTCATTGATAATCAAATCGATGTACTCCTTTTTATTATTTTTATATTTTTCGGGGACAGCATGCGCACCCAAGAACGTGGCTTTTATGGAAATCGGAAAATTTTGTTTTAATCGTTTGATTACCCGAAGCATTTTAAGTTCGGCATCCAAGCTCAGTCCATAACCCGATTTGATTTCAATAGCACCGGTTCCGTATTGCATCACTTCTTTAAGTAATTTGGCACTCTTTTGATACAATTCATCTTCAGGAATATCTACCATTTTTTTTGCAGAATTTAGTATGCCCCCACCACGTTTAGCAATCTGCTCATATGTCAGCCCGTTAATTTTATCGACAAATTCGTCAGCCCGCGATGCGGCAAAGACCAAATGTGTATGGCTATCAGTCCAAGCAGGCATTAATATTTTTTGTTGGGCATCATATATATCACCCTTATATTCCGGACAATTTTTCATAGGCCCAAAGTCATCAATCAGCCCATCTTTTATACTTAAATAGGCATTTTTAAGAAGGGGTAACTCACCCATTTCTTTGCCTCTTAAACTTTTTTTGCCCGGTCGTACTTGAAGAAGTTGTCCTATATTGGTTATTAACAAGTTAGTTGAATTAATTGGTAAAGACATAATAAAGAATATTGGCCCCCATTTTTAAAGCTTTTTGATGTACTTCAGGGGGATCATGATGGATAACCTGACTTTCCCAGCCATCCCCCAAATCACTTTCATAGGTATATAAAAGCATCAGGCGTCCATGGTCATCAAAAATACCGAATGCTTGCGGACGCTTCCCATTATGTTCATGAATTTTAGGTAATCCATTGGGAAACTTAAAGTAAATAGAAAAAATGGGGTGATTTTTAGGAAGTTCGACTAATTTTTTGTCCGGAAATAATTTTTTTATTTCCCGGCGTATATATTTATCCATTCCATAATTGTCATCGACGTGTAAAAAACCACCATTTAAAAGATATTTTCTCAAATTTTTGATATCCGATTCATCAAAAAACACATTACCGTGACCGGTCATATGGATAAAAGGATAATTGAAAATCTCCGGCGAGTCAGGTGTTACAACAGGAATATCCTTGGCAATTTTGGTATGAATTTGCCGGTTAGAAAACCGTACTAAATTGGGGAGCGATGTGGTAATATTGGCATACCAATCACCCCCCCCTTTATATTTTAATAAAGCTATTTGTTGTGCAATCGCATTTATTGAGATGATAAAAAAACTCGCAACAAAAAAAGCTTTAAATAATTTCATTTGTCACAAAGTTTAATCTTCGTCATCATTGGCAACTGAAGATTTACTACTTCCACCGGTTACCATTTTATACACGGCAAAACCTAATAAGAAAATGACTAAAAAGAAAATAGCTCCCATAATATTGCCTAGATTCCACATACTTGAGTTGTCTGCTGCTAAAAATAACATAGTTTTTTATTTTTTGGTTAATAGAACAAATTTAAACTAATTTTTTATTTATAAAAAATAATTAGTGTAGATTAGTATAGGTCCGGATATTTTTGCGGATAAGCTTCAGCCATAATCTCATAGACTTTTTCAAAGATATCTTCGGTTGATGGTTTTGAAAAATAATCGCCATCATGACCATAAGCCGGTCTATGTTCCTTGGCTGTTAAGGCTTGCGGTTTACTATCCAGATATTTCCAACCATTTTGTTCATTCAATATTTTGTCCAGAATATAGGCTGATGCACCACCCGGAACATCTTCATCTATAACTAACAAACGGTTTGTTTTTTTAAGACTTTTTACAATATCATGATTGATATCAAAAGGCAATAATGATTGTACATCAATAACTTCCGCATCAATTCCGGCTTCTTTTAATTCTTGTGCGGCTTTTTGAACCAAACGTAAGGTAGAACCATATGAAACTAAAGTGATATCTTTTCCGTTTTTCAAAATTTCCACTTTGCCTACCGGCACTTTAAATTCACCCAAATTTTTCGGCATGGGTTCTTTTAGCCGGTATCCGTTTAAACTTTCTACAATTAAAGCAGGATCGTCACTTTCTAACATGGTATTGTAAAAACCGGCTGCTTGTGTTAAATTACGCGGCACCAAAATATTGATTCCCCTTAAAAGGTGCAATAAACCGCCCATGGGCGATCCTGAATGCCAAATACCTTCAAGGCGATGACCACGTGTGCGAATGATAGCCGGTGCTTTTTGACGGCCAAAACTTCTATAATGCACCGTAGCTAAGTCGTCACTCATAGTTTGCAGGCCATATAAAATATAATCTAAATATTGTATTTCGGCAATAGGACGCAGCCCACGCATAGCTAAGCCTATACCTTGTCCGATAATGGTAGCTTCACGTATGCCTGTATCCGAGATGCGGGTTTCACCAAATTTAGCTTGCAAACCTTCCAAGCCTTGATTAACATCGCCAATTTTGCCACTATCTTCACCAAATGCTAATAATTCCGGATATTTTTCAAATAATTTTTCAAAATTATCTCTTAATATAATACGGCCATCAACAAGGGGGGCATTTTCATCGTATTCCGGTTTAACTTCTTTAATATGGATTGCCTTTTTAGTGCCTTCACTAAACAAATATTTACTATATTTAGGTTGTTGGATGGCTTTATAATGTTTAATCCAATCTGCTAACTTTGTTTTATTGAGAGTATTTTCTTGGCGTATATAACGTAAAGCTTTTCTGGCTGTTTCTAATATATCTGCCCGTTTAGGTTCTTTATTTTGGGCTAACTTATTGCGCAAGGGTAAAACGAAATTTTTCTGTTGACTTTCTTTGATTATGTCATCTAAAATTTTAATTAATTCAAGCTTTTCGGCTTTCATGGGGGCCGTATAATCTGCCCAGGCTTTTTTACGTGCATCTTTGACACGTTTTTTGGCGTCTTTCTCTATTTGATCCAAAGTTTCGGCGTCGGCTAAATTATTGGCCAAAATCCATTCACGCATTTTTTTAATACCGTCAAAATCTTTTTCCCATTGCAAACGTTCTTTTGATTTGTAACGCTCATGTGAGCCCGAAGTGGAGTGGCCCATAGGTTGTGTGCATTCTTGCACATGAATTAAGACAGGCACATGCTCTTCACGGGCTATTTTTTCGGCTTTTTGATAAGTTTCTATTAAGGCCGGATAGTCCCATGCTTTTACAGTCAATATTTCAACGCCTTTATCTTGCTCATCGCGTTGAAAACCTTTCATGACTTTTGAAATATTTTCTTTGGTCGTTTGGTATTTTGCATGGACCGATATGCCATATTCATCATCCCATACTTGCATGACAAGTGGTACTTGCATAACGCCGGCAGCATTCATGGTTTCCCAAAAATGACCTTCAGATGTACTGGCATTACCAATGGTTCCCCAAGCAATTTCTTGTCCGTTATGAGAAAATTTATCCGCATTAGCAGGCCGTTTTTCCAAATTACGATAAACTTTTGAGGCTTGTGCCAACCCAAGCAAACGTGGCATTTGTGCCGCAGTTGACGAGATATCGGCACTACTGTTTTTTTGGTTCATAAGATTTTTCCACTCACCGTTTTCATCCAAACTATGCGTTGAAAAGTGATTGTTCATTTGCCGGCCGGCCGAATGGGGTTCAAAATTAATATCGGGATGTCCATATAAAGCCGCAAAAAATTGTTCGGGAGTTAAAGCATCAATGGCTAGCATAAATGTTTGATCACGGTAATAACCCGAACGAAAATCGCCGTTTTTAAATACTTTGGCCCAAGCCAACTGTGGCAATTCTTTGCCATCTCCAAAAATACCAAAACTACCTTTGCCTGACAGCACTTCTTTACGGCCATCCATACTTAAGGCACGGCTTAAATTGGCTAATTTGTAATCGTTTAAAATTTCTTGTTTAAATTCTTCAAAACTAAGGTCTTGTTGTAAATCTTGTATATTTTGAGGCATTGTTTTCTTTTTTATGTCCTGGACAAATTTAAGAAAAAAAAATGAATAATGCTTTATGCCATGCTTATGCTTTGATGATAAACTAAGGGGTTAATAAATGAATTGCTTTGGGTAATATTTCAATATTTACGGGTAATTGTCCGGTAATTTCACCATCGGGGGAAGTAATTTTTGTGGATGGCGATTTGAAAGATATGTTATTTGTTTGAAAATAAGTTACATAAGGACTATTAATATAACTTCCATCAAAAATTTTAGGAAAAGTTTTCAATAAATTCCAACGGCTTATTTTATTAACAATAACCACATCAAACAAGCCATCATCCATTATGGCTTTTGGGGCGATTAAAAAATCATTCCCGGAAAATTTGGAATTGGATACGGTAACAAATAAATTGTCAACCGTATAACTTTTGCCTTCAATCTTATAAGTTAACGGATAAGTTTTCAGTTTAAGGGTATTTATCAATACGCCGATAGTATATGCCCATTTTTTTAGCCATTTGTATTTAATGGCTGTTAAAGTTACATCTGTTGTAAAACCAAACCCCATCATATTGGCAAAATAATAAGAGGTATTTTCAGTTTTTACTTTAATAATATCTACCGGTTTTATGTGTCCTTGCCGGATAATTTTAACAAAATCTGCCAGTTGCCCTTTGGCCGGAAGTAATTCTCTTGACAGTGAATTGCCGGTCCCCATAGGTATGATGCCTAGTGGTAACGAAACTTTTTGCGGATGGTTTTTATAAGCGTTAAGGATATCAAAAAAACTACCATCACCGCCGGCTGCTACAAGTGCATCATATTTTGACAGATTAAAATTAATTAAAGTATCTTGAGCAAATTGTGGGTAAGCAGTCTGAATAATTTCGGCGTCAATATTTTGTTGACTGAACAAGTGTTTTAATTCAGGTAAATCTTTGGCTGCTTGCCCACCGCCTGCTTTGGGATTGAAAAAACAAAGGATTTTCAAATAGAATAATTTTAATGTGTTACAATTTGCCGGTTTTAGTCTTTATAACCGAATCTACGGAGTTGATCGGCTTTTTTTCGCCAGTCTTTATTTACTTTAACATAAAGTTCTAAATAAATTTTCTTGCCAAAAAATTTTTCAAGGTCTTTGCGCGCTTCAGTTCCAATTCGTTTTAATCCGGCACCTTTATGGCCGATTAAAATGCCTTTTTGTGATTCGCGTTCTACATAAATAATAGACCTGATGCGTATGCGGTCGCCTTCATCTTTAAATTCTTCTGTTTCTACTTCTACTGAATAGGGGATTTCTTTTTTGTAATGCTTCAGTATCTTTTCCCGGATTTTTTCATTGACAATAAAACGTTCTGTTTTATCGGTTAGTTGATCTTTGGAAAAATAAGGCGGCGATTCGGGCAATAGTTCCAAAATACGGTTCAAAACCTGATTGACACCGAACCCATGCAAGGCGGAAATCGGAAAAATTTCGGCGTTTGGCACTTTTTCTTGCCAATATTTTATCATTTCTTCCAATTTTTCTTGATCGGTTTGATCAACTTTATTAATAAGCAACAAAACTGGAACTTTTGATTTGGCTATTTTGTCAAAAAAAGCTTCATTTTTCAAATCTTTTTCACCGGCTTCAACCATATAAATTAAAATGTCGGCATCTTCAAAAGATTCTTTGACAAAGTCCATCATGGCTTCTTGCATTTCGTAAGCCGGTTTAATAATACCTGGCGTATCAGAAAAAACAACTTGATAGTCATCGCCGTTGACAATACCTAATATTCGCTGTCTCGTCGTTTGTGCTTTTGGGGTAGTAATGGCTAAATCTTCACCGACGACGGCATTTAAAAAGGTTGATTTGCCCACATTAGGATTGCCTATTATATTGACAAAACCGGCTTTGTGTTTTTTGGGATTTTCTCCCTCTTTTTTTGGTTCATTCATTTTATATAATATTTTATTTCTTTTTTCTCAATTCAAAATTTTGTCCCAAATAGACTTTCCTGACCATCTCATCATTGGCCAGTTCTTCGGGTGTACCGTGTTTCAAAATTTTTCCTTCAAACATCAGATAAGTTTTATCGGTAATAGCCAAAGTTTCTTGCACATTATGATCTGTAATTAAAATACCGATATTTTTATCTTTTAAATGTGCTACAATTTTTTGAATATCTTCAACGGCAATCGGGTCAACACCGGCAAATGGTTCGTCTAATAAAATAAATTTAGGGTTAGATGCCAACGCACGGGCTATTTCTGTACGTCGTCTTTCGCCCCCCGATAAAAGTTTTCCCAGACGCTTGCGTTTTTCGGTTAAACCGAATTCCTCTAACAAACTTTCTAATTTTTCTTTTTGTTCTGCTTTTGACAGCGGGGTAAACTCCAAGGCAGCTTTAATATTATCCTCAATGCTTAGATCTCTAAAAACCGAATTTTCTTGTGCCAAATAACCTATTCCCAATTGCGCCCGCTTATACATAGGATAGTCGGTAATATCTGTTTGATCAAGATAAACATGCCCGCTGTTAGGTTTAATTAAGCCGACAATCATATAAAAAGTGGTGGTTTTTCCTGCACCATTTGGGCCCAATAAACCGATTATTTCACCTTGATTTACTTCTAAA
This sequence comes from Flavobacteriales bacterium, assembly GCA_026993355.1. Taxonomy (GTDB): domain Bacteria; phylum Bacteroidota; class Bacteroidia; order Flavobacteriales; family Flavobacteriaceae; genus WGBX01. The sequence continues at coordinate 91,627 of JALWTX010000022.1, forward strand.
CTATTTCCCCGGACAACTTCTTTTGACCCATATTTTTTGACTAAATTTTCAGCACGCAATTTCATATTTTGATTTTTTTATGATAACTTCCTAAGCTTCAGTTATATCTGTTGAATATTTTTTACCCACAATTTTAGCTACATAAATACTTATTTCGTATAAAATTAACAATGGAATAGCGACAATAATTTGACTGACGATATCCGGTGGTGTAATAACGGCGGCTAAGATAAGAATTAAAACCAAGGCGTATTTACGGTTTTGTTTTAAAAATTTATCATCAATTAAACCCATTTTGGCTAAAAAATAAATGATGATTGGCAATTCGAAAACAATGCCATTGGCCAAGACTGTGGTCCGTACTAAGGAATTATAGGACGAGAGATCGATGTTATTTTTGATTTCGCTGGTCACAAAATAATTTCCTAAAAAATTGACAGACAGAGGTGTAATTACATAATATCCAAACAAAATCCCCAATATAAATAAAATACTACTGACCAATATAAAAGCCAGGCCGTATTTTTTTTCGTTGTCATATAAAGCCGGTTTGATAAATTTCCATAATTCATATATTATATAAGGAAAAGCTATAATCAAACCAAAAATAATAGACGTCCAAATATGGGCGGAAAACTGTCCGGACATTGACCGGTTGATAATATTGATGGGAATTTGCTTAATACAAAGGGCTTCACTAATTTTACAGAATAAGCGATAGGTAATAAAATCAGGATTTTTAGGCGCAAAAATAATTTTATCATAGACAAATTGAATATTGATGGCAATAATAACTGCACCGATAGCCACTGCCACAGCCGAATGAAATAAAAATTTTCTTAAATCATTCAGGTGATCGATGATACTCATTTCTTTTTGGTCGCTCATAAAATGTTAATTTAAAATCAATTTCATATAATGCCTTCTTTAATCAAATCATGTAAATGTATCATTCCTTGATAATTTCCTTGTTGATCAATCACAATGAGCTGATTGATGTTATGGGTTTTCATTATTTTTAAAGCATCAACCGCCAAGGCATCATTCGTTATTTTTTTGGGGTTAGGGCTCATAATATCCGCTGCTTTTATAGCCGATAAGTCCGTTTTTTGTTGTAACATACGACGTATATCGCCATCGGTTATAATGCCTGTAATGTCATTTTTATCGACAATGGCTGTTGCACCCAATCTTTTTTTAGTTATTTCAATAATAACATCTTTAACAGGATCGTCAGGGTGGGATAAAGGTTTTTCGTTGTTGCTAATTAAGTCACGCACTCTAAGATATAATTTTTTACCCAAGGTGCCACCGGGGTGATATTTGGCAAAATCGCGTTCATTAAAACCTTTATTTTCAAGCAAAGCTACAGCCAGTGCATCGCCCATAACCATTTGTAATGTCGTACTGGTAGTAGGAGCCAAATTGTTTGGACAGGCTTCTTTCTCCATGGGGGTATATAAAAGATAATCAGTATTTTTGGCCAAATAAGATTGGTTATTGGCCGTTAGTCCAATCATTTTATTACCAAAATTCTTAATTAATGGTATCAACACTTTTATTTCGGGTGTATTGCCACTTTTAGATAATATTAATACCACATCTTCTTTTTGGATAATCCCCAAATCGCCATGAATGGCATCACTGGCATGCATAAAAACAGCCGGTGTACCTGTTGAATTTAGAGTAGCTACTATTTTGCCGGCAACATTGGCACTTTTGCCGATGCCGGTGACAATTAGCCGGCCATTTGATTGCGCGATAAGTTGTACAACATCCGCAAAATTTTCATCAATATGATCCTGAAGTTTTTGCAAAGCTTCAATTTCAATGTTTAAAGTTTGCTGTCCGGATTTGATAATTTTTTTTCTACTTTCCAACTAATTAAAGTTTAATTTTGTTAAACATTCAAAAAAATCTTTTATATTTGAATAAACAAACAGCTTATAACAGCTCCAAATGCAAATTTAAAATATAATTTAATGTAAAAGTATTTTTCATATTTTTATTTTTTGCATTCAAAATAAGTTAATCAGAGGATTTATGACAGAAGCACAATCAAAAGAACTCAAAGCTGCCTTAAAAAAATATTTTGGTTTTGACCAATTTAAAGGTTTGCAAGAACAAGTAACAGAAAGTATTATGGACAATCATAATACGTTTGCCGTTATGCCAACCGGTGGAGGAAAATCTTTAACTTATCAATTACCGGCACTTTTAAAAGAAGGCACGGCTATAGTGGTTTCTCCTTTAATTGCCCTTATGAAAAACCAAGTGGATGCTTTGCGTGGTATTTCCGAAAATCCCGGAATTGTTCATTTGCTCAATTCCACTTTAAATAAATCAGAAATACGACAGGTTAAAGAAGATATTCGCAATGGTGTAACCAAGTTGTTATATGTTGCCCCGGAATCTTTAAAAAAAGAAGAAAATGTTGAATTTTTGAGATCGGTCAAACTATCTTTTGTCGCTATAGATGAAGCCCATTGTATCTCTGAATGGGGACACGATTTCCGGCCGGAATATGGTAATTTGAGAAAAATTATCAATGATATTGATCCCAATTTGCCTATTATTGCGCTGACAGCTACGGCAACGACCAAAGTTCAAGAGGATATATTAAAAAATTTGCATATACAAGATGCCAATGTTTTTAAGGCTTCTTTTAACCGGCCCAATTTATTTTATGAAGTTCGTCCTAAAACCAAAGAGGTTGATAAAGAATTGATTAAATTTATCAAGCAACGAGAAGGGCAATCCGGGATAATTTACACTTTAAGTCGAAAATCGGTTGAGCAATTAGTCCAAACTTTGCAAGTAAATGGCATTAAAGCCATTCCATATCACGCCGGTTTGGATAGTAAAACCCGTTCAAAACACCAAGATATGTTTTTAATGAACGATGCCGATGTGGTTGTTGCTACTATCGCATTTGGGATGGGTATAGATAAACCGGATGTTCGTTTTGTTGTTCATTATGATATGCCTAAAAGTTTAGAAAGTTATTATCAAGAAACCGGAAGGGCCGGACGGGATGGGGGCGAAGGTCATTGTTTGGCTTTTTACTCTTATAAAGATATTGAGAAACTGGAAAAATTTATCACGCAAAATAAAACAGTGGGTGAAAAAGAAATTGCCATAGCCTTACTCAATGAAGTGGTGGCTTATGCCGAAACTTCCATTTCACGGCGACAATTTTTATTGCATTACTTCGGAGAAGAATTTGACCCGGCTACCGGTGAGGGAGGCGATATGGATGACAATGTGCGTAATCCTAAGAAAAAAATTGAGGCCAAAACCGAAGCTGAGAAAGTATTGCAAGTGGTAGATAAAACCAAAGAAATATATAAGCCTAAAGAAGTTATTAATACTCTTATAGGTAAAGAAAACGCCTTGATAAAATCGCATAATACGCATACCCAACCTTATTTTGGAATAGGTAAAGATAAAGACGAACATTTTTGGATGGCGCTTATCCGGCAATTGTTAGTAGCCGGCTATCTAAAAAAACAAATAGAAAATTATGGTGTTTTACAACTTACCGGTAAAGGACGAGAATTTTTGAAACAACCCGCTTCCTTTATGATGACTGAAGATCACCGGTATGATGAAGAGGTAGCAAACAGTTATGCACCCGCCAAATCTGCTGCTTCGGATGAGAAATTGATAAAAATGCTTAAAAACTTGCGAAAAGATGTTGCCAAACAAAAAGGGGTGCCGCCTTATATCATTTTCCAAGAACCCTCATTAGAAGATATGGCGCTTAAGTATCCGGTAAGCATTGAGGAGCTAGCGAGTATTTATGGCGTAGGAGAGGGTAAAGCACGTAAATTCGGAAGACCTTTTGTCGAACTTATTGCCAAATATGTTGACGAAAATAATATAGAACGACCGGAAGACTTTATTGTTAAATCGACGGCTAACCGCTCTGCTTTAAAAATATTTATTATTAAAAATACCGACCGTAAAATCCCCTTAGATGATATTGCTGCAGCTAAAGGCTTGAATATGGATGAATTGCTGAAAGAAATGGAGCAAATTGTGTATATGGGAACCAAATTAAATATCGATTATTATCTTGAAGAAATTTTTGATGAAGATCAAATTGAAGAACTTCATGATTATTTTATGGAAGCAGATTCAGATAAAATAAGTTTGGCGATGGAAGAATTTGAAGGCGAGTATGAAGAAGAAGAATTGCGACTTTTCCGGATAAAATTTATTAGTGATGTTGCCAATTAAAATACAGAAAGAAAGAAACGCCAATTAAGGCGTTTTTTTTTATGGTAAATCACGCCATGCTTTTTTCTCTACTACAGTGCCATATTCCAGTTTAATTAAACCGGGATTACTCCTTATCATTGTTTTAAGTGTTGTGGCATCGGTCAAATAAATAGGAAAATGGAATCGTTGCGAAATATTTTGGTCATTTAAAGCAAACAGACCTATAACTTTATGGCCTTTTTTTATTAATAGATCAGCCGTTCGATTTATAATTTTCTGTGCCTCGGGTGTGATTTTAGCCGGGTTAGATGAAATAATTAAATAAATTTCCGGTTCTTTTAATACTTGCCCTGTAATATCACCAGCTTTTTCGTTTTCGATACTGAAATCATGAATTGGCGGTGTATATCCCTCTTGCAAAGTAATGGTTTTGCGCTTAACAAATTCGGCTCCTTTAATATTCCAAGGTTGCTCATCGCTAGAAAATTTTTGCACTTTTCCATTGATTTTATAATACCAAATATCTTTAAAACGGGCTTGGGGGGCATTAGGCGGTATAGTCATACCGGCTTTAATATTTTTGCCAATGGCATATGGTCTGAAATCAATTAATGGCAAATGACGAATGGTGTAGATCATCAACACAAAAGCCGCAAAACTAAAACCATGTGCCAGTGCAGTTCTTATTTTCTTATTAAAAAAAGTTTGGATGTAATCTACCTTAAAATTTAAATATAAAATCAGAAAAAACAGAACAATATTTTTATAAAAAGTTTCCCAATTGGATAATTTAACCGCATCACCAAAACAGCCGCAATCGGTTACTTTATTATAAATAGCGGAATAACCGGTTAAAAATAAAAAAAATAAAATTAGGAGGAATAAGGCTCTTACCGTAAATTTAGGACGATAGCCTACCAATAGCCAAATACCCAAAGAAAATTCCAAAAGGATTAACAAGACACCAATCCATAAAGCATAAGGACTCAAAAAAGCTAAATTAAGCACATCTTCGCTAAAATATTCCAAAAGTTTAATTTTAGTACCGACCGGATCAATCATTTTGACAAAACCGGAAAAAATAAAGACTATAGCCACTAAAAATTGAACAACCGGAACAAATTTTTTCATACAAATTTTTAGTCAAAAATAACTTATTTTTCCTTTGATTAAAAGAAATAAACTTAATTTAAATTTTGTAATTTAGCTCAGGCAAATTAAAAAATATGGCAAAAAGTAAAAATAAACAACAGGGAGGCATGAAAATTCCACCTAACATTATTCGTTTGGGTAAATTTTTACAATTTTTTTCTCCCGGTTTAACAGTGAAATATGTCCGTTACCTATTTCAAAAACCAATACGGCATAAAATGCCTTTGGCAGAAAAACCACTTTTCCGGCAGGCGGATATTTCTTATTTGGCTATACCCGAAATTGGCAAAACCATTGCTGTTTATAAATGGGGTAACGGCAAAAAAAAGGCTTTGATTATTCATGGCTGGTCCGGACGAGCCACACAAATGTATAAAATTATAGAGGCCTTGTTGGCTGAAGGTTTTACCGTTTATAGTTTTGATGCTCCTGCTCATGGTAAGTCTACCGGTAAAAAAACGATGATGCCCGAGTTTATTAAAACCATTGAAACAGTTGCCCAGACATTTGGCCCGTTTGACGTAGCTGTAGGTCATTCAATGGGCGGAATAGCTCTATTAAACGTACAAGCAAAAGAAGCTTTGTTTAAGAAAATTGTCGTTATTGGCACACCTGATTCAATTTACAGAATTTTTAATGAATTTGTCGAAAAACTTGAATTGAAACCTATAATTGCTGAGAAATTGATAAAAGTATTTGAGAAAATTTCAGGCCAATCTATTTTTGATTTTCATGGCAGTACACAAACAAAGAAAATAAAGACCCCAACTTTAATTATTCATGATGATAATGATAAAGAAGTGCCGGTTACAGATGCTTTAAACAATTATAAACATTTAAAAAATGGTGAATTATTGCGGACCAAAGGGTTAGGGCATAACCGCATTATGAAAAACCAAGCGGTTATTGATAAAATAATTGAATTTGTTCAAAAAAAATAGATGTTAAAGAGGCTGTTACAAAATGGACAGCCTCCTTTAAAAGATTTTATTCCAAGTTAAATGCTTTTTTGATATCGGCCACTCTGTCAAGTTTTTCCCAGGTAAATAATTCAACTTCAAGGTTTTTGGTCATTATTTTTCCTTCAGTATAATCATAACGTGAAAAATTTTTCGTTATTTTTTTAGGTTGTCTACCAAAATGGCCATAAGCGGCTGTTTCACTATAAATCGGGTGACGCAATTTCAAAGTTTGTTCAATACCGGCAGGGGTTAAATCAAATAATTGGGTAATTTTTTCGGCTATTTCTTTATCAGACAAATTGTTTTTGGCGCTATTGTATGTATTGACAAAAATATTAACCGGTTGAGCCACACCAATAGCATAGGACACTTGAAGTAGCAATTCATCTGCGACACCGGCAGCAACTAAATTTTTGGCTATATAACGGGCCATATAGGCACCACTTCTATCTACTTTACTCGGGTCTTTACCTGAGAATGCTCCACCACCATGAGCGCCTTTACCGCCATAGGTATCAACAATTATTTTCCGTCCGGTCAAACCGGTATCGCCATGCGGGCCGCCAATAACGAATTTTCCTGTCGGATTGACTAATAGTTTGTAATCATAAAATAGGGGTTGCCAATCCGGATTTTCGCACAATAGCTTGGGAATAAGAATATTTTTTACATCATCCTTTATTTTTTCTAACATTTTTTGATCATTGGCATCAAAAGGGTCATGTTGGGTAGATACAACAATGGTATCTATTTTAACCGGTTTATGATTATCATCATATTCAATGGTTACTTGCGATTTGGCATCAGGGCGCAAATAGGTCATTTCTAAGCCTTCTTTTCTGATTTCAGCCAATTTTTGCACCAATTTATGGGCAATATCCAAAGTTAAAGGCATAAAATTTTCACTCTCGTTGGTTGCATAGCCAAACATCATACCTTGATCACCGGCACCTTGTGCTTCTTTGGTTTCACGGACCACGCCTTGGTTTATATCTTCACTTTGGTCATGAATAGCCGATAACACGCCCAAAGATTTATAACTAAAATAATAATCGTCTTTGTTATAGCCGATGTTTTTAATCGTATCACGGGTTATTTTTTGTACATCGACATAAGTCTTGCTTTTGACTTCACCCGCAACAATAACTTGTCCGGTTGTAACCATCGTTTCAACAGCCACTTTTGAGTCGGGGTCAAAGGCTAAAAAATTATCTAATAAATGATCCGATATTTGATCAGCTACTTTATCGGGATGACCTTCCGACACTGATTCTGAGGTAAATAAATATGACATAAAGTTTACTTTTTTTAAATTAATATTTTTTTCGAAATATATAATTTACTTAAAAGCAGATAAGATTGGTCTAAATGTAACACATTTTAGCATTTTTTTAAAAGGTTGCAAGCGGCCAAATCTGTCCTTTGAAGTAAATTTGGTGCAAATATACAGTTATTTTAGTATCTGAAAAAAGTTTTTTAGAACAATTCTAAATATTTAAAAAAATTGTAATTTTAATCTGTAAAAAATAATTTATGAGAACAATTTTAATTTACATTTTTTTCTTATCTAATTTCATTTCTTCCATGAACGCGCAATGTTTTAAAACTGCTACTAGCGATAAGTTTAAGTTTGAAGGACATACGTACATTTTGGTTAAAAATAAATTTTCGTGGCAGAACGCTGCTAAATGCGCTGTTGAATCCGGCGGATACTTGGCACACATAAATAACCGGAGAGAACAAAAAAATATCTTTGAAAAATTAAAAAAAACTATCACGAATCCGGCACTAACTATTGCCAATGATGGCGGAGGCGCTTCCTATGTTTGGCTGGGAGGAACCGACTTACATCATGAAGGTGTTTGGATTTGGGATGGCGATAATGATGGAATAGGCATGCAGTTTTGGCAAGGTGGTGTTGATGGAAACCCGGTTGGCAATAATTTTGTTAATTGGGGACATGAACCCGATAATTTTAACGGCCACCAAAATGCCTTGGCGATTGCATTAACTGAATGGCCTTTGGGTATAGGCAGCTTGGGGCAACAGGGCCAGTGGAATGACTTGAATGAAAATGACCGTTTGTACTTTTTAATCGAAATAAATCATTGATAAGTTTTAGGTTTTAATTCACCATTATAAACCAACCAGCCATTATATGCCAGTGCTTTTAATTCATCTTCTCCCGGATATATTTTGACGGGGGCAATAAAGGATACGCGTTTTGTAATTTCATCTGTGATTAACCGGTTATGCGCCAAACCACCGGTTAATATTATGGCTTGTACATCACCTTTTAGCACAGTGGCCATTTCACCAATTGTTTTAGCCACTTGGTAGGCCATGGCTGCTAAAACTTCTTGTTTTTCGGGCGTCAGATTTTCAACTATTTTTTTAACATTATTGGTACCTAAATAAGAAACCAAACCACCTTTGCCGACAATCATTTCGGCCATTTCAGGATAAGAATATTTACCCGAAAAAGCTTTTTTTAGCAAATCGCCTACCGGAAGGCTACCGCTTCGTTCGGGCGAAAAAGGTCCTTCGCCATCTAAAGCTTGATTGACATCTATAACTAAGCCATGTTGGTGTGCGCCTACAGAAATGCCCCCTCCTAAATGTGCCACAATAAGATTCAAATCTTCATAATTTTGCCCTTTTTCTTTGGCAAAACGTCTGGCTGTTGCTTTATGGTTCAAGGCATGAAAAATTGATTTTCGTTCAAACAGTCGGTGCCCGGCATATCGGGCCAAATCTTGCATTTCATCCACTACAACCGGATCGGCAATAAATACATTTCGTTTATTTTGACTTAAGTGGTAACCTATTACGGCCGATAAATTACTGGCATGTTGTTTAGGCGCATTTTTTAAATCGGACAGCATTTTTTCATTGACTTGATATACACCGGACTGAACCGGATTTATAAGACCACCCCGGCACATAAACAGATCAATTTTTTTGATATCTATATTTTTTTGATTTAAAAAATTTTTAATTAAACGTTTTCTAAAAGCAACTTGTTGATCAAAATTTTCTAAGTCAGCTAATTCGTGTGTCGAATGGTCAAATTTTTGTTGCCAAAGTTCTTTTTCTCCTTCAAAAAAACCAATTTTAGTAGTTGTCGAACCAGTATTTATGACTAATATTTGAGGGGATTTTTTTTTCATTTAAGCTTTATTTACAGAGGCTGCAGCCAGCAAAATACTATTTAATTTCGTTTCTTCGGAGTCAGCACGAGAGGTTAATACAATGGGAAATTCGGCACCTAATACAATTCCTGCTACTTTGGCACCGGCAAAGGCCACTAAAGATTTGTACAAAATATTACCCGATTCTACATTAGGTACCAATAATATGTCAGCGTTACCGGCCACTTCCCCACCTAATTTTTTTTGTTTTTTACTTTCTAAACTTATGGCATTATCAAAAGCTAAGGGACCATCAATGATACAATGTTTAATTTGCCCGCGCCGCTGCATTATGGATAATAAAGCTGCGTCCATGGTTGATGGCATTTTTTCATTGACCATTTCAATGGCGGATAAGGCAGCAATTTTAGGTTCTTTTATTCCAATTTTCCGGATAAAATTAACCGCATTTTCAACAATATGAACTTTGTGTTCCAATGAAGGCAAAATGTTTAAGGCGACGTCAGTTATAGCCAGTAATTTGTGATAATTAGGAATTTCGAACAAAGCAAAATGTGAAAGAAATGACTTTTTATGCATGCCGTAATCTTTATTTAAAACACCTTTTAAGAGAGTAGCGGTCGTTACATTTCCTTTCATTAAAATATCAGCATCGCCATTTACAACCAGCGAAACGGCTTTTTTTACGATTTCTTTATCATTGGACAAATCATAGATTTCAAACTTGTCAATATCTTTACAATCCTTCATTAAACGTTTAATTTCGTCTTTACGTCCTACTAAAATGGGGTTAATAACGCCCATCTTGTAAGCTTCAATAACGGCATCGATAGAATGTTCGTCGCCGGCAGCTGCCAAAACCAGCTTTTTAGGCTTATTTTTTAGTGCTAAATCCTTTAAATCGGATATTTTATTTAGTTGTTGTAGCATTTTTTCAAATTTTTAGTCAAAAATACGTTTTATTCCTTAAAATAAATCTGATTTAAAGGTGTTTTTTATATATACCATAAAAAGCTTTTTAAATTATATTTAAAACTTTTAAATTAGACAGTAAGATTATTTATACCTTTGCAAAAAATAGAGTCATGAAAAGATTAATTCAACTTATTTTGTTTATAGATTTATCGCTTTTCGGTTATGGTATTTATTTGCAAAATTTCAAGCCCGAATCAGTCTATCATGACAAAATTATGGGTTTTGGCGTTTTGCTTTTGGTTTTTCTTTTAATGCCATTGTTCATTTATTACCGTTATAAAGACAAATCTATTGAAGATTATCAATTTAAAGGTTTTAAGAAAAATGAGGAAGATGAAGAAAAAAAATAAAGTAATATTATCTCTAATTTAATGATACAAATTTAATTAACGGTATCTTATTATAATTTTTAAAGGCTCATTAAAACTTGTAATTAAAACCGACAAGATAAGATTGCTGCACTTTATCAAAATAAAAACTTAATTTTTGTTTTGGCTGTGGTTTTACAAAAAGATAGGCACTTCCAATTCCAATTAAGGCTCCGGCTGCTACATCCCAGGTATAATGTTTATGAGCATAAACACGCGAAAAACCAACAAAGCTTGCCAATAAATAAGCAGGGGCACCAATTTTCCATCCATATCGTTTTTGTAAAAATGCAGCGCCACTAAAAGCAGAAGTTGTATGTCCGGAAGGAAATGAATAAGCACCACCATTAGGACGCTTTTCGTTTATAATTCGTTTTAAACCATGTGTTACAAGCAAGCTTAATAAATAGGACTTTACAAATTGGACTACCGGTTTATCCTTGCTATTATCAGTGATGGAAGTACCTAAAGCTGCTGCCGGAATGGCAATTTGTAAGATATCACCCGATTTTTCAATCCATTTGTTTTGGGCATTTATAAAGAAAAATGCGACAATTAACAAAACAGTTAAAACAGGTTTCATTTTTTATCTATTATGGTTTTAATTTTTTGCGCATAAATAGATTTTTTTATTTCGGGAGATAAGGTTTTGTATACCGTATCCAAAACTTTTGGATTGTTATAAAAGTTAATCATGGCAATATAAGGAGCAATAGCTTTGTCTTTATTTCGTAAAATGAAGTTTAAGGTATAAAGACTGCGTTTACGTTTTAGTCTGTCGAGTTTTTTTCCTAAGGAATCCGCTTCCGTTAATAAATGTTGTTTGGAAGCTTCAAATTTGGCTTTGAACAAATCCAATTCTCTATTATTAAATTGACGCATCATTTTATCAAATTCATTCTTGGCAGTCTGGTTTGCGCCACCTTTAATCATGGGATTGGTTCCAAAACTTTCGACATAGGTAAATATATGAATCGTATCATTAGGCGCTGCAAAAAAAACAAGTTGACCGTTTTTTACTTCCGGTAAAGTCAATACCATTGCTTGTGGTTGTTTGATAGACGTTGCAAAATGAAATTTTTCATTGCCGTCTATCTTGATAGAATCTATGGTTTTTAAAGTGTCCTTTTCTAATTTTTGTAGTTTTAAAGTTCCCAAACGCAAGCCTTTAACCGTTCCGTCAACAATCAAATTTTGACTTTTTTTGGTTGGCGAACAAGCTAAAAAAAAGAATATGATTAAAGTAAAAATAAATATCTTTTGTGACATAAATTAAAATTTTAAATGGAGCGTAAAAGTAATAAAAAACGGACGGTTTTGCCCAATATAAGCAGTATTTTTGTAAAAAATTAAACAAAGCTTTCATTTTCAATAGGAAAAAAGGGACATGATTATTAAAATGGATAATATATAAAATTTAAGCAAGTATATCATAAATAATTGTATTTTTGTAAGCAATAAAATTAAAAAAATTATGCATAAGAATATAAAATTAGTAACTGCTATTATTGTTTTCTCACTCGCAATATGGCAATTTGTTGAAGGAAATATCGGTAATGGTATTGCTTTAATACTCGGAACTTTAATTGTTTTGTTTTTTTATGTCCGAAATGAATATTTGTTACTGGCATTTTTACGTCTGCGTAAAGAAGATATGGATGGGGCTGCCAAGTGGTTAAATAAAATTCATAATCCAAAAGCACAATTAATAAAACCACAAGAAGCTTACTATTATTTATTGAAAGGCACATTGGCTCAACGAAATAATATTACACAATCAGAAAAATATTTTAGGCAAGCATTGGCTACCGGTTTGATGATGGACCATGACAAAGCCATGGCCAAGTTAAATTTGGCGGGTATAGCCATCGCCAAAAAACGCAACCGTGAGGCCATTAATCTTTTGCGGGAAGCAAAAGAATTGGACAAGAAAAAAATGTTTTTAGATCAAATTAAAGAATTACAACACCGTATTGATCCGACGACCAAAGGGCGAAAATATACACCCAAAAAGAAAAAACGTAAAAAATAAATCTATTTTTTAATAGAAATTTTAATTGCAGTAAATGCCTGAAATTTTAAAATTGATATATCATTTTGTAGTTGGGTATTTGATGGCATTTATTGGGTTAATGTCACCGGGTTTATTAACCCTGACAACTTTAAATACCGCTATAGACCGTGGCACAAAAGAAACCGTAAAATTTGCCATTGGGGCTGCTTTGCCCATTGTCATACAAGCTCATTTGGCTTTATTAGGCGCACAATATATCAAAAAACACCCGGAAATTTTGACTAATTTTTCTAAAATTGCCGTAATCGTTTTTTTGGGTTTATCTGTTTTATTTTATAAGCAGTATAAGAAACGGAGTTTAGTCATTCAACCGCCTAAATTTCATATAAAAAATAGTTTTTTGTATGGCTTATTTATTTCAAGCATAAATCCCTTAGCCATTCCTTTTTATTTTACTTATAGCACCCTGTTGGAAATGCAAGGCTGGTTAAGCATACGTGAACCTTACATCAGTTTTTTTGTATTAGGGGCCGTTTTGGGAGTCATTAGTATTTTGAGCATTTATGGCAAACATGCTCCTGCTTTATTAAGCCGCTTGCAATTTGTAGTCAAACATTTTAAGTTAATTTTATCTATCAGTATGTTTGCTTTGTCAATTATCTCATTACTTCACGCTTTACATTTATATTAATTGGTCTGCCATATTTTTAGCTTGTTTTATCCGGTCGGCCATTCCAACGCCATCTCTAATGCTACCGGCTAAAATAATGCCCGGATATTTTTTTTGTATTTTTTCGATATTTTCCAAACGCAGGGCGCTATCTTTACCATATTGGGCAATGGCTTTTTTATAAGATTTTATATGAACTAATTCGGGATTGAATGTTTCAATATTCATCATTTCCATAAAATCTTTTTGGACCACTGATAATAATTTTTCGTTGGATATTTGTGTAAGTTCCGGTTTTTTGGTGCCCCCAATAAACAAAGTAAATAAAGCACCATTTTTAGGTGCTCGTTCTTTAAAAATAGAAGACATAAAAAGTAACCCTAAAATATGCCGGTTTTCTTTGTTAGGGACTAAGCCGCCAAAAGCATTTAAGTCACGGCCTTTCCATTGACGAAAACCCAGACCAACTTCAACAACCGGGGCATATTTTAAGCTTTGTATGGGTGTTAACAATGTTGGTGTTATAAAAGGGAAAATCGAGGATAATTGATCGGCAGGTACCGTGCTGATAATTTTAGAAAAAAAATGATTGTTAACCGTATAACCATTTTCAACTTGTTGGATACACAAGTGTGATTGACCGGTTTGTATATTTTTTTGGCCAATTTTTTCGCCTAAAGTTTTGACCAACTCTTCCAAGCCGCCTTTTACAGAAAAAATTTGCTTTGTTACACGTTTCTGTTCAGTTGTTTTTGGCTCTTTGGCTTTTTGAAGGGCGCCTTTGATAAAACTGCCATAGGTTTGCTCTAGATGGTATAATTTGGGCAAAGCATAGCGGGTAACCAAATAATTTGGATCGCCTGCATAAATACCTGATATAAAGGGATCTACAGCATAATCTAAAAAACTTTGACCTAAACGGCGCTTAACCATGCCGGCAATACTTTCATCCGGATTATTTCCTTTCCTTTTGAATGGCTCCAATAAAATATTTAGTTTATCTTTAAAATTAAAGAGAGGAGTTTTTATTCCGGTTATTAAGTTATCGGGCAAGGCTTCCCATTGATTATTTTTCCAAATAAGACGTTTTTTGGCAGTTTCGTTTGCCAAATCTATTTCAATATCACCGGATAATTCGTCTAATAAATTGACCGTTTCAATATTTGAAAGTGTGCCTGAATTTGGTCCTTGTTCATATATAAATCCTTCATATTGAAAACTTTTGATTACTCCACCAATACGGTCAGATTTTTCAAAAATGGTCACCGGCACCCCGTTTTTTTGTAAATAATAGGCCAAGGTTAATCCCGTGAGGCCTGCACCTATAATAACAATGGGTTGTTTAACGTGTTGTTTAGTCATGAAGTGGAATTCTTGCTTTTGGAATTAAATCATAATCATCAAACAAGCCTTGTTGATATTTTAAATAGCCGACTATAGCTACCATGGCTGCATTGTCTGTTGTATATTCAAAATTTGGAATATAGACTTGCCATGCATCGTTTTGCTGTGCAATACGCAAAGCTTGACGAATACCGCTGTTGGCCGATACACCACCGGCAATAGCAATACGTCTTATACCGGTTTGTTTAACGGCTTTTTGGAGTTTATCCATTAATATTTGCACAATTGTATATTGAATAGAAGCCGACAAGTCATTTAAATTTTTTGAAACAAAATCAGGCTCTTCCTTTTGTTTTTTTTGTAAAAAATAAAGAATGGAGGTTTTTAAACCGCTAAAACTAAAATTTAAGCCTGCCACTTTAGGTTTCGGAAATTTAAAAGCTTTCGGATTACCTTTTTGTGCATATTTATCAATTAAAGGGCCACCGGGATAAGGTAATCCCATGATTTTGGCTGTTTTATCAAAAGCTTCGCCAACTGCATCATCCAGCGTTTCGCCTAAAATTTTAAAATCAAAATAATCATTAACTTGAACAATTTGGGTATGTCCGCCGCTAATGGTCAAAGCTAAAAAAGGGAATTCGGGCAAATTCATCCGGTCGTCCTTAATAAAATGTGCCAAAACATGCGCTTTCATATGATGAATACCAATTAATGGAATGTTTAAAGCCAAACTCATTGATTTGGCAAAAGATGTCCCTACTAAAAGAGAACCTAATAATCCGGGGCCTTTGGTAAAAGCTATAGCGGACAGCTCTGAGGGTTTGACACCGGCTTCTTTTAAGGCTAAATCAACAACAGGGACAATATTTTGTTGATGGGCACGCGAAGCCAGCTCGGGGACCACACCGCCATATTGCTCATGTATAGCTTGATTAGCTACTTTATTACTGATTATTTTTCCATCTTTTAAGACCGCTGCAGCGGTGTCATCACAAGATGACTCAATGCCTAAAATATAGATATTTTCTTTATTTTGATTTTTTGAGTTTTCGGGCATAAAAAATTACTATTTTTATAGGCAAAATTAACATTATCCCGTCGATATTAAAAGGTTTGTAAAAATATTATCTCGTTCAATTATAATACTGCTGATAATCAGTCTATTATTTAGTATTATGATGATGCTTCCTGCTGTTCAAACTGCTTTAGGTAAATATATGACCCGTAAAATAAATGAAGATACGGGAGTCCATTTACGCATCAATAGACTGCAAGTAACCATAACGGGCAAAATCATTTTAAAGAATTTTCTTGCTTTGGATGAGCATAAAGACACCATATTTTACGGGAATCGTTTACAAACCTATATCAGAAATCCTTGGCGATTTAAAAAACAAAATGTTTTAAAATTTGGACGCACCTACATTGAAGGCTTAATTGGAAAAGTTGCCGTTTATAAAGGCGAGAAAAAATCTAATTTGGATAAGTTTATTGCGAAATTAGATGGAGGAGCTTCTTCCGGGGAAAAAACAAGCACGCCACTAGGCATTAAAATTCAGCAATTAAATTTGAGAGATTCTCATTTCAAGTCTTTAAATTATAATTTGACCGATTCTCTTCTCTTGAATTTTTCCCATATTCAAACTGATATCAGAAACTTTACAGTCCAAGGTAAAGAAATTAGCCTAAAGGCTCATAAAATTCAGATGATTGAAACGCATGGTATCAAAATTGAACATTTTTCTACAGATTTCCGGTACAATGACCGGATTATGGATTTTAAACACCTGGTGGTAAAAACACCTGTTTCATCTTTAAAAGCCGCTTTCTCTTTTAAGTCAGACAAGCCGGGGTTTAAAGATTTTAATAAAGGGGCGCAAATTTTGGGTAAAATTGACTCCGCTGGAATCAATACTGTTGATTTACATAAAATTTCGCCCATTTTTTCTCCTCATAAAATTATTATTTTTAAGACGCGTATAAATGGCTCTCTTAACCATCTTTCTCTTAGTAATTTAGATTTGAAAACCGGAAAAGATATCAGGATAAAAGGAAACATTTTATTTAATAATTTATTGACCTCACAAAGTTTAGAACTGAATGCCAACTTACCAGTGCTGAATTTTTCTTTTGATGAATTGCATAATTTATTTCCTAAACTTTTAGATAGACAATTAGTCGAAAATTTTAAAGTTTTAGGGAAAAACCATCTTTCAGGACAAATTTATTACGGGAAAGATCAATTAAAAACTAATTTAAAATCACAAACAGATTTGGGCGATGTGTATTTGAAATTAAACCTAAAGCATCTCTCTATTCCATCCAAAACAATTTATCATGGTCATATTCAAAGTTTTAATTTCAAAGTTAAACCGCTAATCCATGCAGACTTTAATGATATTACCGCTAATTTAAATGTCAAAGGTCAAGGATTGACACTTTCGTCCATTAACGCAAATTTTACAGGCGAAATAAAAAATCTATTGTTCCATGGCTATCATTATCAAAATATTAATGTAAATGGTGATTTTAAACGAAAATTGTTTAGAGGGCAATTTGATGTTGCTGATAAAAATTTGGAAATGGATTTCAACGGTTTAATTGATTTTTCAAAGCCAAAGCGTCATGTCGATTTTTATGCCGAAATTTGTCAAGCAAATTTATACCCTTTAAATTTTTCCACTGACAAACAAGCCCAATTAAACGGCAATATAAGTGTTCAAGCCAATGGTTCGAATATCGATGATGTTATAGGAAAGGCCAAAATCGAAAATTTAAAAATTACCAATAAAAATGGGCAATACAACTTTAAAGAATTTTTAATGTCTTCCTACTTTAATGATGCAGGCGAACGTCAAATATCCTTTAAATCTGAAAATATTATAAATGGTTTTATTCATGGCAAATTCAAATTTAACAATATTCCTGTTTTGTTTAGAAATGCTGCAGGCAGTGTTTTTCCAAACTATAAAATTCAAGCTTTAAAAGAACATCAATATTTATCTTACCATTTAAATATAAAGCCAAAACTTTTGGCACTGCTTGATCCTTCATTAGACATAGATCCGGCAACCTTTATCCAAGGAAAAATTGATTCAAAAGATAATTTTTTAAAATTAAAATTTGCTTCTGACAAGATTATTTATAAGGATTATAATGTAGAAGGAGTCAGTGTAAGGGTAGATAATAAAAACCCCTTATACAATACTTTTATCAAAATTGACAGTATTAATTTGGGTTTTTATAAATTTAAAAATTTCCGTCTATTAAACACCACCATAAAGGATACATTGTATCTAAAAACCAAATTTAAAGGAGGACAAAAATTTAAGGATAATTACGATATTTCATTTTATTACACCATGGATCAAATGCAAAATTTTGTCTTGGGTTTTAAAAAATCTATTTTTAATTTTAAATCCATTCCCTGGTTAATTGATCCAAAAAAATATCCAAATCAAATTATTTACAACCCCACTAAAGATTTTTTTTCTCTTAACAATCTCATATTATTTCATAACAACGAATTTTTGCGTATCAATGGACATAAAACAAAAGATAGTGTCGATTTTAAAATAAATTTAGATAGTATTCGCCTTAAACATATTTTGCCCGATATAAATGACTTTGATTTTGACGGTCAAATAAATGGCTTTGTTCGCATAGCCAGATACAAAAAAGAAATATTACCCTCGACTGTTTTAAAAATTAAAAATTTTAAACTAAATAATGAACTATTAGGTGATGTCTCACTTAAAGTAAAGGCTTTGCCCGGAAAAAATATTTTTATCGATTTGTCAATTATAAAAAAAGGGCAACAAAAATTAAAACTAATCGGTTATATCGATTTAAAAAACGATCGTCCAAAATTGAATGCCGGTTTATTAGTTAATGATTTTCCGGGAAAACCTTTGCAAAAATTATTTAAAGACACATTTGCCAATTTACGGGGAAAAATAAGCGGGCGCATTCAAATAAACGGTGATTTGGCAAATTTATCCTATAAAGGCAAACTTTATCTTAAAATGTTCGGGTTAAAAATTAAAGCCCTTAATGTCGATTACCAATTCGAAGACAAGACAGTTGTCTATTTGCACGATCAAAGCTTTGAACTGAAAGATGCCGCCTTTTATGATACAAAATACCACACAAAAGGCAAAATTTCAGGCATTATTAAACACCATAATTTTAAAAATTGGTATTTGGATTTGCATATTATCACGCCCAATTTATTGGTTTTAGACACACCTCCAGATCCTTTGGAAATGTTTTACGGAACTGTTTTTACAAGTGGTAATGCCCATATTTACGGCTATGTTAATAAATTAAAAATTGATGCAGGCATGAAAACAATGCCCAATACCAATTTTGTCATTACCCTTAATGATGTAGAAACCATGGGGGATAATGATTTTGTGCGTATTATCTCTAAAAAGGATTATTTAAAAGAGAAAAGGAGTAAGAAAAAGAAACACAAAATTTATGAAGGCTTAGAGATGAATTTCGATTTGGATATCACACCCGATGCCCAAGTTAAAATACTGCTCGATCAAGAATTTGGCAGCACACTGGTTGCCAAAGGTACAGGGGGGGTATTAATGGAAATAAATACAAATGGTCAATTTAATATTTTCGGTGATTTTGCTGTTGAAGAAGGTTATTATAATTTTAAGTATGGTGGATTTATCGACAAAAAATTTATAGTAGAACCCGGTAGTTACATCAGTTGGGAAGGCGATCCTTATACCGCAACTTTAGACATTAAAGCTGTATATGAAACTTATGCAGACCCAACTGTAATTTTGGCAGAACAAGGTTTAACAGCCAAAAAAATGCCGGTAGAAGTCATTATCTACCTCAAAAATAAATTGATAAAACCCGATATCAGCTTTGATTTAGAATTGCCAAAAGCCAATGCCATCTTAAAATCACAAGTAGATTACTTGCTCAGTGACCCCGACAAAAAAACCCTGCAAGTATTATCACTCTTATCCTTTGGCAATTTTATCAACGAAAATAATTATAATTTGTCCAAGCAAGCGGGGGAAACCATGTACAAAACCATTTCCGAAACCGGTTTAAATATTTTGAACAGTATCATGGCGCAAGACGATAAATTTCAGGTGAACCTTAATTATACCCGCGGCGATGAAAATATAGCCCAAAATATTATCACCGACCCGCAAGTAGGCCTGAGTTTGGTTACACAAATCAATAAAAAGGTTTATATAAACGGTAAAGTTGCCATTCCCGTTGGCAGATATACCAAATCCTCAATTGTGGGTGATGTTGAATTAGAAGTTTATTTGGACAAAAAAGGACATCTTATTTTCAGAGTATTTAATAAGCAAACCGAATTGGAATATATTGGACAACAAGAAGGTTATACCCAAGGTGTGGGACTTTCTTATCAAGTGGATTTTGACACATTATCAGATATCTTAAAAAAACTTGGAATATTCATAAAAAAAGAACCCGAAAATTGACTATAAAGTAAACAAACCTATTTTTTTGAAAATTTATTATGCACGCATAATAAATTTTCTTATATTTGAAACACCAATGAATAAGCCTTATGTTGAAAGAAAAAACAATAGATCAATTAATTAGAGAATTGTGGATGAGTATAACCAAACTATATAATGAAGAGGCAGCCAAATATGGCGGTACTATGTCTATCGGATATGTTCTATTAAAAATAGATCCGCAAATTGGCACCCCTTCAACTGCTTTAGCGCCCATGTTAGGTATGGAAACGACTAGTTTATCGCGTACCTTAAAAAACATGGAGGATAAAGGCTTGATTTTTAGAGAAAAAAATCCAATGGATGGTCGCAGTGTTTTGATTAAATTAACAGATTATGGGTGTCAAATGCGAGAAAAATCAAAAGAAACCGTTTTAAATTTTAATGCAGCAATAAATGAAAAAATAGATGCCCAAGATTTAGAAGTCTTTAAAAATGTCTCTACAACGATGCTCGATTTAGTCAACGAACGTAAAATTTTTAAATAAATAAACAGTCATTTAAATATAATATTATGAAAAGAAGAATAGAAAAAGCCGCAGTTATTGGTTCAGGAATAATGGGTTCCGGTATAGCCGCCCATTTGGCCAATGCAGGGGTGCAAGTTTTGTTACTCGATATTTTACCGAGAGAACTGACCGAAGCCGAAAAAGCCAAAGGTCTAACAATGGAAAGCCCGCAAGTACGTAACCGTATTGCAAGCGAGAATTTGAAAAAAGCCATGAAGGCCAAACCGGCATTGTTTTATGATAAATCATTTGCCAACAGAATAACAGTAGGTAATACTGAAGATGATATGGCAAAAATAGCCGATGTTGATTGGATTATTGAAGTTGTTCCGGAACGTTTGGACATTAAAAAAGCGGTATTTGATCAAATTGAAAAACACCGTAAACCGGGAACAATCGTTTCGTCTAACACTTCCGGTATTCCTATTTCCTTAATGGCAAAAGGACGATCTGAAGATTTTAAGAAAAACTTTTTAGGAACACATTTTTTTAATCCGGTACGTTACTTACGTTTATTAGAAATTATTCCAACCAAAGATACCGATCCGGAATTGGTCAAATTCTTCTTGGAATATGGCGATAAATTTTTAGGAAAAACAACTGTTTTAGCCAAAGATACCCCCGCCTTTATTGGTAACAGAATAGGGGTCTACGGTATTATGGACATATTTCATTTAGTCGATAACAATGATTTAAGTGTTGAAGAAGTTGATAAATTGACCGGTCCGGTCATTGGAAGACCAAAATCAGCCACATTCAGAACTGCCGATTTAGTCGGTTTGGATACCTTAGCCCATGTGGCAACCGGCTTATATGAAGGCGTGCCAAATGATGAAGCGCATGATTTGTTTAAGCTGCCGGATTATGTTCAAAAAATGCTCAAAAACAATATGTTGGGCGATAAAACCGGACAAGGCTTTTATAAAAAAATCAAAAAAGACGGTAAAAAAGAAATTCAAGTCCTTGACCTTAAAACCCTTGAATATCGTCCGAAGAAAAAAGTACACTTTGCCACTTTGGATATGACCCAAAATATTGATAAAGTTTTAGATCGTTACAAAGTTCTGATCAAAGGTAAAGACAAAGCCGGCGATTTTTATCGCAAAACTTTCAGCGGTTTGTTCTCTTACGCTTCCCATCGTATTCCGGAAATTGCCGACCATCTCTATCAAATAGATGATGCCATGCGAGCCGGTTTTGGTTGGGAATACGGCCCTTTCCAAATGTGGGATGCAATAGGCGTAGCCAAAGCCGTTGAAATGATGGCCAAAGAAGGAAAAGATATACCCGATTGGGTGGCACAAATGTTGGCCAATGGGGTCGAAAGTTTCTATACCGTTAAAGATGGTGCCACGTATTACTATGATATTGCCAGCAAGTCATATAAAAAAGTGCCCGGTCAAGAAGATTATATTAACTTAGATAATCTGCGTAAAACCAATACTTTATGGCAAAATAATGATGCTTCTATAATCGATTTGGGTGATGGCATTATAGACATCGAATTTCATTCCAAAATGAATACCTTAGGTGTTGGCGTGATTGAGGGTATTAACCGTGCTATCAATATGGCTGAAGAAAAATACGACGGTTTGGTAATCGGTAATCAAGGCTCCAATTTTTCTGTTGGTGCTAATTTGGCCATGGTTCTTATGTTAGCCGTCGAACAAGAATGGGATGAACTTTATATGGCTGTCAAAACCTTCCAAGAAACCGCCATGCGTGTTCGTTACTCAAGCATTCCGGTCGTTGTAGCACCCCATGGTATGACCTTTGGCGGTGGTTGTGAAATAACCCTTCATGCCGATAAAGTTGTTGCAGCAGCCGAAACATATATCGGTTTGGTCGAAGTAGGTGTAGGTTTAATTCCTGCCGGTGGCGGAACCAAAGAATTGGTATTGCGCACTTCTGATAGTCTTAAAAAAGGTGATGTTGATATAAACCGTTATACAGAAGCCTTTATGACCATTGCAACGGCTAAAGTAGCTACCAGTGCTTTCGAAGCTTTTGAATTAGGCTTCTTGCAAAAAGGACGTGATGTCGTTGTATTAAATAAAGATCGTCAAATTGCGACTGCTAAAAGGCATGCTTTACAAATGACACAAGATGGTTATGTAAAACCGGTTAAACGTACTGACATAAAAGTTTTAGGACAAGAAGTCTTAGGAACATTTATGGTTGGCGCAGACAGCATGCGTGCCGGAAATTATATTTCTGAATATGATCAAAAAATTGCCAATAAATTGGCGTACGTTATTGCCGGCGGCGATTTATCAGGGCCTTCACGTGTTAGTGAAGATTATTTAATTGAATTAGAAAGAGAAGCTTTCTTAAGCCTTTTAGGTCAACGTGAAACTTTGGAACGCATTCAACATATGCTTAAAACCGGTAAACCATTGAGAAATTAGTTGAGAGTTCTCATTGTGTTCAAAATGACATGAAAAGTCAAATAATTAATTCACCAACTAACCAGAAAATTTAAAAAAATGAAAGATATATATATAGTAAAAGGTTACAGATCAGCTGTGGGCAAAGCCAAAAAAGGCAGTTTTAAAAACTACCGTCCCGATGATTTATCAGCTGATGTTATCAAGTACATGATAAAAGAAATCACTGAAGAATCCGGTGGCAAATTCAATCCTGAAATGATTGATGATGTCATCGTAGGTAATGCCATGCCCGAAGCCCAACAAGGTTTGAACATGGGGCGTATGATAAGTTTAATGGGATTGGATACTATTAAAGTTCCCGGACAAATTATGAATCGTTTTTGTGCCAGTGGTTTGGAAACTATTGCTACAGCTGTAGCAAAAATAAATGCAGGTCATGCCGATATTGTCTTAGCAGGTGGTGCTGAAAGTATGTCCATGGTGCCAATGGGTGGTTTTAAACCGGCTTTGGCTTATAGTGTCGTCAAAAATGGTCATCCCGATTGGTATTGGGGAATGGGCTTAACAGCCGAAGAAGTGGCTAAAGAATACCATATTAGTCGCGAAGAGCAAGATGAATTTGCTTATGAGTCGCACCAAAAAGCCATTCGTGCCATTAAAGAAGGACGTTTTAAAAATCAAATTGTCCCGGTTGAAGTCGAAGAAATTTACTACGATGCCAAAACCGGCAAAAAGAAAAGTAAAAAGTTTGTAATGGATACCGATGAAGGACCCCGAGCCGATACAACCTTGGAAAAATTGGCTAAATTGAAACCTGTTTTTGCAAAAAATGGGACTGTAACAGCCGGTAATTCTTCACAAACTTCAGATGGTGCAGCATATGTTATGGTTATGTCCAAAGAAAAAATGGAAGAATTAGGCCTCAAACCTTATGCCCGTTTGGTCGATTATGCAGTGGTTGGCGTACCGCCACGTATTATGGGTATCGGCCCGTTATACGCCATTCCCAAAGTGCTTGAGAAAGCAGGTATGACATTAGATGATATTGACTTAATTGAACTTAATGAAGCTTTTGCTTCACAATCCGTTGCCGTTATTAAAGGTTTAGGATTAGATAAAAATAAAGTGAACATCAACGGAGGTGCGATAGCCTTAGGACATCCTCTAGGTATGACCGGAGCTAAATTAACCGTTCAAGTTTTAGACGAATTAAAACAAACAGGCGGACGATATGGTATGGTAACTATGTGTGTGGGTGCCGGACAAGGTGCTGCCGGTATTTTCGAATTATTAGACAGATAAAAATAAAACAGGATTTGTGACAAGAACAGCACAAATCCTGTTATAATAATACACTATTATTATGCATGCATAATAAGTTATTTTAAAAATAAAAATTAAGTTAAAAATTTATAAAAATGAAAAAAGGAGCAGATTTTATAATCAAAGAGTACAAACCCGATGAAATCTTTACATTAGATGATTTGTCGGAAGAACAAAAAATGATGGCTGATGCTGTCAAAGAATTTGCAGATCGTGAAATGTGGCCGGTAAAACCTCGTTTTGAGCAACATGATTATCAATTGGTTTGGGATCTGATGAAAAAAGCCGGTGAAATGGGCTTTTTAGCCATAGGTATTCCTGAACAATACAATGGAATGGGAATGGATTTTGTCTCTACCATGCTGGCATGTGATAGAATTTCCGGAGTAACCGGATCATTTGCAACAGCTTATGGCGCCCATACAGGTATTGGTATGATGCCTATTTTCTTATACGGAACTGAAGAACAAAAAGCTAAATACTTACCCAAATTATCTACTGGCGAATGGATCGGTGCCTATGCCTTGACCGAACCAACGGCCGGATCTGATGCCAATGCAGGAAAAACAACCGCTGAATTGTCAGAAGATGGTAAATATTGGATTATAAACGGCCAAAAAATGTGGATAAGTAATGCCGGTTTTGCCCATACCTTTATTGTTTTTGCCAAAGTGGTCGAAAATGGTAAAAAAGATGAGCGTTTATCCGCTTTTATTTTTGAATATGACCCCGAAAATCCGAATGGTTTTAAATTAGGCGAAGAAGAAAAAAAATTAGGTATTCGTTCCTCTTCAACCCGTCAAATATTTTTCTCCGATACAAAAATTCCGGTTGAAAATATGCTTGGCAAACGGCAAGAAGGCTTCAAAATTGCCCTTAATGTCTTAAACATTGGTCGTATAAAATTATCAGCCGGTATAGTGGATAGTATGCGACGTATCATTACCGAAAGTATTCAATATGCCAATGAACGCAAGCAATTTGGACAACCTATTATTAATTTTGGCGCTATTAAAAAGAAAATTGCCGAAATGGCTACCAAAGCTTACGTATCTGAATCCGGAATTTATCGTGCAGCCAAGGATATTTCTGATCGCATTGCCGAGCATAAAGCCAATGGCATGAGTGAAGAAGCAGCAGAAAAGAAAGCTTTTGAAGAATATGCCATTGAAGCCGCTATTTTAAAAGTATATGTTTCTGACAGAGCGCAAGAAGTGTCCGATGAAGGTATTCAGATTTTTGGCGGAATGGGCTTTTCTGAAGAAATGCCAATGGAAAGTTGGTGGCGCGATGCCCGTATCACCCGTATTTATGAGGGGACCAATGAAATCAACCGTTTATTAACGGTAAGTATGATGTTACGTAAAGCTTTAAAAGGTGAATTGGATTTATTGGGCCCGGCTAAAGCCGTTGCCGGTGAATGGATGGGAATTCCATCATTTGACAAACCGGAATTTAAAAATCCATTAGACGAAGAGTTAGAACTTGTCAATCGCCTAAAAAAGGTCTTTTTAATGATTGCCGGTACAGGAGCCCAAAAATTTGGAGATAAATTGGGCGGACAACAGCAATTGGTTTTAGATGCTGCCGATATCTTGATCGAAATTTATATGGCCGAAAGTACCATTTTGGCAACGCAAAAGAAATTGATGCAAAATGATGATGCCGATTATAGTGCAGAAATTGCGATGAGTAAACTCAATCTGTTCAATGCAGTTGAAAAAGTTAAATTCAAAGCTACAGAAGCAATATACTCCATTGCTGAAGGTGATGAACTTAAAATGATGCTTATGGGTGTTAAACGTTTTACCAAATATAATAACACCCCTAAACTTAATGAGTTAAGAAGAACTATTGCCAAAAAAGTAAGAGAAGATAATAGATATAGCTTTAATGGGTATTAACCAAAAGCGTAGTAGTTAGTTGTCTATTTGTTTTGATTAACATAAAGCACAGATTTTTTTCTGTGCTTTTTTATAAATTATGTTGATAATCATTTTATATAAAATTTTATTTCAGTAAATTTGAAAGGAATTTATAAAAAAATACAATTATGAATAAAAAAGTAACCATTATTGGTGCCGGTAATGTAGGTGCTACTGTAGCAGATGTTGTCGCTAAAAAAAATATTGTAAATGAAGTTGTCTTAATTGATATTAAACCCAACTTTGCAGAAGGTAAAGCCTTAGATATTTGGGAGTCATCGCATATTAATTACTTTGACACCAAAGTAAAAGGATATACCGATGATTATGCTAAAACAGCCGATTCTGATGTCGTTGTCATAACTTCAGGTGTGCCCAGAAAACCCGGTATGAGCCGTGACGATTTAATTGGGATTAATGCCAAAATAATGAAAGAAGTATCCCAAAAGGCATATGAATATTCGCCTAATGCCAAATTTATTATTGTTGCTAACCCACTGGATGTTATGACATATACCGCCTATTTGGCAACCGGTTTGCCACGTACTCAAGTTTTTGGTATGGCAGGCGTATTAGACACCGGTAGATTTGAAGCATTTATTGCTGAAGAATTAAATGTATCACCAAAAGATGTCAACGCCATGTTATTGGGTGGTCATGGCGATACTATGGTGCCACTTCCCCGTTTAACCAGCGTTTCGGGCATTCCGTTACCGGAATTGATGGATGCCGCAACGATTGAAAGATTAGTAGAAAGAACCAAAAAAGGCGGTGGCGAAATTGTTAAATTATTAGGTACTTCTGCTTGGTATGCGCCGGGAGCTGCTGCTGCCGAAATGGTGGAAGCCGTTGTCTTAAACTCCCATCGTGTCTTGCCTGTTTGTGTAATGCTCGAAGGCGAATATGGTTTGGACAATGTGGCATTAGGTGTGCCTGTCAAATTGGGGTATAACGGCATTGAAGAAATTATAGAGCTCAAATTAACCGATGAAGAAATGAAATTGATGGAAACATCAGCCAATCATGTCAAAGCAGTCATGAAAGTTTTAGATGATTTAAAATTGTTTTAATAATTTTTTTTAATAATCAGCACATAAGCCGGAAATATTTCCGGCTTTTTTATTATTCATCAGTTTATTTCATATATTTTTCATTATATTTATAGTCATAAACATAAAAAAATACCACTATGAAAATTTATGATAACAAACACATTAAAAATGTTGCCTTTGTTGGCGCCCACGGCAGTGGCAAGACCACGCTTGCCGAAACAATGTTATACGAAGCCGGTTTATTAAAACGACGTGGTAGTGTAGAAAACAAAAATACGGTTTCGGATTTTACGGAAATAGAAAAAGAAAGACAAACATCAATTTTTGCGACACCTTTACATACTGAATGGCGAAATTATAAAATAAATATTATAGATACCCCCGGACTGGACGATTTTATTGGCGAAATTATTTCGGCCATGCGTGTGTCCGAAACGGCCTTAATGGTTATAAACGGTCAGCATGGGGTAGAAGTAGGCACCGAAATTATATGGAATTATATCAATCGTTTTAACCGGCCAACTGTTTTTGTCATCAACCAAATAGACCACCCGGATGTAGATTTTGAAGAAGCTTATAACAGTATTGTAGATTTGGTGGGAAAAAATGCGGTAAAAATACAATTTCCTCATAAAATGCCGGATGGACGACCGGCTATTATCGATGTATTAAAAATGAAAATGTATGTTTTTGGTCCGGAAGGTGGCAAGCCTGAAAAACATGACATTCCTGATGAACATAAAGAATTGGCTGAAATGCTTCATAATGAATTAGTTGAAAAAGCAGCAGAAAATGAAGAAGAGTTAATGGAGCTCTTTTTTGAAAAAGGCAGTCTGAATGAAGATGAAATGAAAAAAGGCATCAAAAAAGGAATGTTAAACTTAGAATTATTTCCGGTATTTATTATGTCGGCTTTAAATGATATGGGTAGTGGCCGGTTAATGGGTTTTATAGACAATGTAACGCCTTCGGCATTGGATATGCCGGCTGAGCAAAGTTTGGAGGGAGAGATTATTGAACCCAAACTTGATGCCGATCCTTCCATATTTGTTTTTAAAACAAAATATGAACCAAATGTTGGAAAAATCAGTTATTTTAAAGTAAAATCCGGTGAAATTAAAACAGGGGACAAGCTTTTAAATACCCGTACGGGTGAATTAGAAAATTTGGGACAATTATATATTATTAATGGTAAATTACGGGAGCCAGTAGATAAATTAGTAGCAGGGGATATTGGGGCAGTGATTAAACTTAAAACAACTGAAACAAGTGATAGCTTATCAGCCCCGGAACATAAAATAAGCTTTAAACCGATTCAGTTTCCTGCACCCAGAATTCGAAAAGTTGTAAAAGCTGCAAACAAAAATGAAGAAGAAAAATTGCAAGAAGCACTGAAAAAAATTCACAGCCAAGATCCGACAGTTGTCGTAACCTATGACAAAGAAATGAAACAGCAGATTTTGGGTTGTCAAGGTGAATTGCATTTGGCTATCGTCGATTGGTTACTACAAAAAGAATATGGCATTAAAGCTATTTTTGAAAAACCGCGTATTTCCTACCGTGAAACCATTCAACGTTCAGCATCTGCCAGTTATCGCCATAAAAAACAATCGGGGGGTGCCGGGCAGTTTGGCGAGGTGCATCTGAAAATAGAACCATATTATGAAGGCATGCCCGATCCGGACAGCTTTCCTGTAAGAGGCAAAGAAGAAGAAAAATTACCTTGGGGCGGCACTTTGCAATTTATCAACTCTATTGTTGGTGGTGTAATTGATGCCCGTTATTTACCTTCCATCAAAAAAGGAATTTTAGAAGTGATGGAAGCCGGTCCTTTGACAAAATCCCCGGTTAGAGATGTACGGGTAATTGTTTATGATGGTAAAATGCATCCGGTCGATTCTAATGATATTTCTTTTAAAATAGCAGGAGCCAATGCTTTTAAACAAGCTTTTTTAGATGCCAACCCAAAATTGCTTGAACCTATTCAGGAAGTTACAGTGAAAATGCCTGAAGAAATGATGGGAAATGTGATGACGGACTTGCAAAGCCGGCGAGCCATAATTATGGGAATGGAAACTGCAGGAAAATATCAAAAAATTAAAGCACGGGTTCCTTTAGCAGAAATGTATCGCTATTCAACCAGTTTGCGCTCCTTAACCCAAGGACGTGGAACTTTCACATCTGAATTTGCCGGATATGAAATGGTCCCTCAAAATATTCAAGAAGAATTGATTAAACAAAATAAAGACGAAGCCTAATTAATTTGTTTTTATGATAAGGCAGCCAATGGCTGCCTTATTTTTTGCTATATATTCAACTGACAAAATATTTTTATGGTAAAAATTTGATTTGAATAGGCTTTTGTTGTATTTTTAAGAAAAATTATTAAAACATTTTGCTATGAATGAAATTTTAAACTTTATCCATGACAATATACAAATGATATATATTGTCATTTTAATGGTATTTGTCGGTATAGAAATCATCAGTCATGTGCCCGCTGTGTTGCATACCCCTTTAATGTCGGGAGCCAATGCCATACATGGTGTTGTAATTATAGGAGCAATTTTGGTTATGCTACACATGGATCCTACAAACAAACCAGGTTTAGCCATAGGTTTTGTAGCCGTTGTATTGGGAACTCTCAATGTCGTTGGTGGTTTTGTGGTAACCGACAGAATGCTAGATATGTTTAAAACTAAAAAATAAAAAAATGGAAACAGCTTTACTCGATATTTTATACTTATTGGCCTCCATTGGCTTTATTGTCGGACTCAAAATGTTAGGAAGTCCAAAAACAGCCAGAAAAGGAAATTTTTATTCGGCCATCGGAATGACTTTAGCCATATTAGGGACAATTTTTATTTATCCTAAAATAGCCCATTTGACCATTCCCGGTTTTGTATATGCCTTAATTTTTACGGCCATATTAATCGGAACAGTTATAGGATGGGGGATAGCAAAAAGAGTAGAAATGACAAAAATGCCGGAATTGGTTTCTTTTTTCAATGGTATGGGTGGTGCGACAGCTGCATTAATCGGTTTAATGGAGTTTGAACACAATATCGGACATGCTTCTAAAATGTCTATGATAGTAGCCGGTTTGGTTATTGGTAGTATTTCATTTGCCGGTAGTATGATCGCTTGGGCAAAATTAAGTGGAAAGCTCAGAAAACCAGTTAGATTGCCTCAATATAATATATTAAATACCTTATTGGCTATTTTGATTATTATTTTTGGTATTTACATAGTGGCAGCACAAGTCAACAATCCATTGTACATTTACAGCCTTTTTGCCTTAGCCATTATTTACGGCGTTTTATTTGTTTTACCTATTGGCGGTGCTGATATGCCGGTTGTTATCTCATTATTAAATTCATTTACCGGATTGGCGGCTGCATTCGGCGGATTTTTGTATGATAATATGGCCATGCTAACCGGCGGGATTCTTGTTGGTTCGGCAGGAACTATTTTAACGGTAGCAATGACAAAAGCAATGAACCGCTCATTGACAGCTGTCATATTTGGCGCTTTTGGTGAAGGAAGTAAACATGCAGATAGTAAGGAAAAAATTAAAGGGAATATAAAAGAAGCCGGTCCGAGTGATGCTGCCATACTCCTTAATTATGCCAATAAAGTTATCATTGTGCCGGGTTATGGGTTAGCAGTTGCACAGGCCCAACATGTCTTGCATGAACTCGAAGAGTTATTAGCAAAAAAAGGCGTTGATGTTAAATATGCTATTCACCCTGTAGCCGGCAGGATGCCCGGTCATATGAACGTACTGTTAGCTGAAGCCAATGTAGATTATGACAAATTAGTGGATATGGATGACATCAATAATGAATTTCCGAATACCGATGTTGTCTTGGTTGTTGGTGCAAATGATGTGGTAAATCCGGCGGCTCATAATGATCCGAACAGTCCGATTTATGGGATGCCCATTTTGGAAGTTGATAAAGCTAAAAATATCATTGTTAACAAACGAAGTATGAAACCGGGCTATGCAGGTATTGAAAATGAACTGTTTTATAATCCGAAAACTTCCATGTTATTTGGTGATGCCAAATCTGCATTAACAAAAGTAGTCCAAGAATTGAAAAATATGTAATATTATATGCGAAAAATTTTGTGTGCTATTAGCCATAAAAAATATCCGGCTAATAGGCTTGTCCGTATCAAAAATATCCGGCCGCAAATATCAAATTTAATTAAAGCAGATTATCCCTATTTGTCTGAAAATGACTTTATTTTAAAAGATTATGTCAACAAATACCGACGAAAATATATCGAACGTCTTTTAAAACAAGAAAATAGGGAACTTAATCAGTTACAACAATCTATTTTAGATAAAATTAGTCAAAATAAAATTGTCAGTCAAGATATAGAACCAATATTAGATGAAAAACTAACCTTGGGGCAAAAAATTGCTGATAAAGTAGCTGCTTTTGGTGGTAGCTGGACTTTTATATTATTCTTTAGCCTTTTTCTTTTTTTATGGATGGGCGTTAATGTATGGTTTTTAACCAAACCATTTGATCCTTATCCATTTATATTACTTAATTTGGCTCTATCCACTTTAGCGTCTATTCAAGCACCGATTATTATGATGAGTCAGAACCGGCAAGAAGAGAAAGACCGGTTAAGAGGAGAACACGATTTTCAAGTTAATTTAAAATCCGAAATCGAAA
Organism: Flavobacteriales bacterium; assembly: GCA_026993355.1. GTDB lineage: Bacteria > Bacteroidota > Bacteroidia > Flavobacteriales > Flavobacteriaceae > WGBX01. The sequence continues at coordinate 123,906 of JALWTX010000022.1, forward strand.
TCCAATTATTACACGAAAAAGTTGATTATTTAATCAGTCAACAAAATGAGAGGTTAATTAAGTTACAGGAAATTCAATTGGAATATATCGAAGATATTGTCAATAGGCTTGAAAAGAAATGTAAATAATCTGTTTTTAACTTGAAATTTTGATAAAAATTCGCTATTAATTCAAAATATATTATATAAATTTTAACGCGACAATTTTAATAGAATTAAATTTCTTTTTACTATTTTTGGCAAAAAATAAACCAATATGGCTGTACGCTTAAAAGGAGATGTAGAATTAAAATCGGCTCCCACGCCGATGCAGAAAGCTTTAAAAATAAACTTAAATCAAAATATATACGGCTCTTTTGCCGAAATAGGCGCCGGACAAGAAACTGCCCGTAATTTTTTTAGGGCAGGAGCCTCTTCAGGTACTATAGCCAAAGCCATGTCTGCCTATTCAAAAGAATTCAGCGATGCCATTTATGGCAGGGAAGAAGATGGCAGATATGTCACCAAAAACCGGCTAAAAAAAATGTTGGTGCACGAAACCAATTTATTAGAAGAACGTATTGACCGTAACCAATTTCCAGACCGTTTTTATTTTAGTTATGCCAATACGGTTGCAACAATCGATTTTGCTAAAAAATACAAAGGTCATGGTTGGGTAGGCATTCGTTTTCAGTTAGGACCTCATGAAGAGTACAATGAAATTATTTTGCATGTTCGCTTTCATGAAAATGATGCCAAGCATCAACAAGAAACCTTAGGTAAAATGGGGGTAAATCTCATTTATGGAGCATTTTACTATAATGATGATCCTAAAACTTTATTGACCTCACTATATGATTATATAGATAAAGACAAAATTGAGATTGACATGATCAATTTCTCAGGTCCAAGGTTTGCATTTGTAGATAACCGGTTAATGAGTTTACTTTTGGTAAAAAATGGTTTTACAGATGCAGTCATGTTTGGTCCCGATGGCTTTAATTTACTACCTGCTGACGAATTATACAAGAAAAATATTTTAGCTTTAAGAGGCAGTTTCAGACCGGTTACCAAATTGGCTTTGGATATGCTGGATAAGGGTTTGGCAAAATTCAAAGAGGAAAAAGATGTGAATCCTGAGAAAACAGATGTGATATTTGAAATGACTTTGGACAATCTAACCAATGGCAATAATGATATTAACGAAAAAGATTTTCTGGATAGAGTCAATCTTTTAAGTTCGTTAAATCAAATGGTTATGGTCTCAAATTTTAGAGAATATTATCGCTTGGCCGAGTATTTTTCCAGATTTACCAAGGAACGTATGGGGTTAATTATTGGAACCAATCATTTAATTAAATTATTTGACGAAAATTACTACAAACATTTGAGTGGTGGCATATTAGAAGCAATGGGTAAACTTTTTAGCAAAAAAATGAAATTATATGTTTATCCTTATAAAGAACGTCATCAAAATGAGGCTGTTTGTAGCCGTAATGTAGTTCTGAACAATAAAATGCAAGTTCTTTTTGAATATTTTAAAAATGATGGCCGCTTTGTAGATATTACTGATTACGATGAAAATTTATTAGGCACCTACAATCGTGAAATTATTGACAAAATACAAAAGGGCATTCCGGGTTGGGAAAAATTTGTCCCAAAAAAAATAGCCGAACAAATAAAAACACTCAAATTGTTTGGGTATAAACGCTTGAAAAATTAAAAATAAAATGAAACAAAAAATAATTGTTTTACCTAAATACCGAAGGGGCTATCATTTAATTACAGACCTCTTATCAGATGCTCTAAAAAATGATTTACCACAAACTGGCTTGGTGCATTTTTTTATACAGCATACCTCTGCCAGTATTATGGTCAATGAAAATTTTGACCCGACCGTAAGAGAAGATTTGGAAGCAGCCTTTAATGATATCGTTAAAGAAGATATGCCTTATTATCGTCATACAGTTGAAGGTAGTGATGATATGCCGGCACATATAAAAGCGGCTATGATTGGGACAGATATCACCATTCCAATTACAAACGGTCAATTTAATTTAGGTCAATGGCAGGGCATTTTTTTATGTGAATTTAGAAATAAGGCCTCAAATAGAAAAATTATTGCCACTATTATTGAATAGATTTTTTTAAAATCTTGAAAGTATCATTATCATAAACCATGATGATATTTTCTACCTCCTGACTTGCTGTTTGTGAAACAGTAAGTTTTTTTTGTATGCTATTGGCACTTACCTCATTTTGTGGCAATACCTCAATTTTGGATTTTTTTTGTGCTTCTGGTTCAAAACAAGCATCTGTCCGAAACTTATCTTCAACTAACATAGTTCCCTCACCGGTTATAAACCATTTAAGATTAATTTCAGGAAATCGTTTGGCCAATTTTGTCAAAAATTGAAAAGAGGGTTTATTTCTTCCCGATAGGATATGAGATATGCTACTTTTTTGAATCCCGAGTTCTTGAGCAAATTGCGCAGCAGTCAAACCATAATAAGATAATATTTTTTTTAGGCGATCAGAAATTGTATTCATTTACAAATGTAATTTATATTGCAAAGATAATATAAAAATATTAATTTACATATGTAAATTAATTTAATTTTTCAGTAAACCTAAACCTTGGTTTAGGCTTAAATCATTTTAATAAGATAAACATTTCACTTTAATAAAAATTACTTTCTTGTTGACTTACAGTTTATTAAATTAACATTATAAGAATTATCTATAATATTTTTTACGGTGAATATTATTTATGAGTTACTATTATCCTTTTAATGACTTAAAGAAACATAAAGAAATGGGGCTGCTATTTTTTAAATTTCGCTAAGAATAACCAAAAAAAATGTGTTAGAAATATCAATATGATAGAAATAATGAAAAAATTTATTAATAATTAATAATATATCGTATATTTGCAGCGAAATATAAATTAGAAAAAAATGGGAAAAATACATTTAGATGATGTCGATTTGCAAATATTAGATATGCTGATTGACAATGCAAGGACACCGTTTACAGAGATTGCAAAAAAATTATTGATTTCGGCAGGAACAGTACATGTAAGAGTTCGTAAAATGGAAGAAGCCGGTATTATTAAAGGTTCAACCTTAATTTTAGATTATGATAAACTCGGTTATTCATTTATTGCTTATGTCGGAATTTATTTATCTAAAACATCTCAAACCAGATTTGTCTTAAACAGATTGGAAGAAATCCCTTATGTATCTGTGGCACATATCACCACCGGTAAATTCAATATTTTCTGCAAAATACGCGCAAAAAATACACAACATGCCAAAGAAATTATTTTTAAAATAGATGATATCGATGGTATTATCCGTACAGAAACCATGATTTCATTAGAAGAAAGTATTAACGATAAAAAACGTTTAATGCATACAATTTTTCAAGAGCTGGTCTAAATTATTTATTTAGATTTGAAAAGCCGGAATTATTTCCGGCTTTTTTTATAATAATCAAATGCATCAATCACATCTTGAGTTGGTACTTCCTTATTAAAATCTGCTTTTCCTATTTCTTTTAGCAAAACAAATAAAATTTTACCATTTTCATTTTTCTTATCAAATTTAAGCAAATTTATAATCTTATTAATAGCCTGATTATCAAAGTCAATATAAGGATATATTAAATTAATACTTTTCGTAATTTCTACTAATTCTTTTGTCGATAAACCGTTATTAAGATTGGATAAAAAGGCTTCTAATATCATGCCTATTGCTACGGCATGACCATGTGTTACCGGCATATTTAGTTCATAATTTAAATAACTTTCAATGGCATGTCCCAATGTATGTCCATAATTCAATAATTTTCTAATATTTTGCTCATGTGGATCCTGGGTGATGATTTCGTATTTAATCTCAACCGAACGCTTAATTAAATGAGAAGGAAATACCTGATTTTCTTTGTTATAACTTTCTAAAAGTTGTTGCCAGTAATTTTTGTCTTTAATTAGGCCATGCTTTAACATTTCGGCATAACCTGAGGCTATTTCCATTTTAGGCAGTGTATTTAAAAAATCCGGATAAATACAAATTATTTCCGGTTGAACAATGGTACCAATCTGATTTTTTAAGTGTTGAAAATTTATTCCGTTCTTTCCACCAATAGCGGCATCTACCATGCCAAGCAGACTTGTAGGGATATGTATAAACTTAATACCACGTTTAAATGTTGCAGCTGCCAAACCTCCCAAATCAGTTACAACACCACCCCCCAAATTGATGAGAAGTGATTTACGATCGGCGTCTGCTTCTATTAACTCACGCCATATTTTCTGTAAAGTTTCTAAATTCTTATACTGGTCACCATTTTTAAAGTTTACATTTGTAAACTCTATATTTATTTGATTCTCAATAACAGGTAAGCAAAATTTTTGCGTCTGATCATCTGTTAAAATAAAAACTTTACTGGGTTGAACATCGTTTATATAATTATTTACTTGTTCTATACCTTCTTGATTATAAACGTACTTCATTTTTAAGAAATATTTTTGGCTAAAAATACTAATATTTATCATATTAATCTCCTCTAAACTTTTTATTTTTGAAAAAACTAAATTACAATGGACAAAAATATATTCAATGATACTCAAACGGCTTTTGCTTATAAAACCGATGCCGAATTAGAAAAAGCATATTGGCTTTTTAAAATGATTAAAAATGAGCCTTTAGTAAAATTAGGAACGGGCTTTACCAATTTTGCCCTAAAGCATCATTTACCGGTTGAAGCCTTGATCAAAACTACCGTATTTGATCATTTTTGTGGCGGTGTAACTGAAAAAGATACCCTTCCTTTAGTTGACAAGCTGTATCATAAAGGAGTATACTCTATTTTAGATTATTCTGTTGAAGGAGCTGAAAATGACGAAACCTTTGATAAAACCTTACAAAAAAACTTAGCCTTAATCGAATTTGCCAAAAAACGACCGGAAATTCCTTTTGCTGTGTTTAAACCAACCGGAATGGGACGCTTTTTTATCTATGAAAAAGTATCGGCCGGAGCAGATTTGACCGAAAGCGAAGAAAAGGAATGGCAACGTATTGTAAGTCGTTACGATACACTTTCTAAAGCAGCCAAAACAGCCGATGTACCCCTTATGATTGATGCAGAAGAAACCTGGATGCAAAAAGCGGCCGATGATTTAGCTGCCGAAATGATGCGGAAATATAACAAAGAAAAGCCCATTGTTTTCAATACTTTACAATTGTACAGAAAAGACCGGTTAGATTATCTAAAAGAATTGCATAAACAAGCCAAAGAAGAGGGCTTTAAAATTGGGATGAAATTAGTACGGGGCGCTTATATGGAAAAAGAAAGAGAGAGAGCGGCTAAAATGGGTTATCCTGATCCAATTTGTGTAGATAAAAAAGCAACGGATGAAAATTATGATGCGACCCAAGCTTATATGATTGAAAATATAGATGATATGAGTATTTATTCCGGAACACATAATGAAAATAGTGCCTTTTATCTAACTCAATTAATTGAAAAACACGGGTTAAAAAAAGATGATAAAAGAATTTGGTTTGGTCAATTATTCGGCATGAGTGACCATATCACCTTTAATTTGGCCAAATTGGGTTATAATACCAGCAAATATATTCCTTTTGGTCCGGTAAAAGATGTCATGCCTTATTTAATCCGAAGAGCTGAAGAAAACACATCGGTAGCAGGTCAAACACACCGGGAATTAGAATTATTGTCAACTGAAAGAAAAAGAAGGAGGTTACAAAAGTAAACCATTCAAAAATTCTTAGAAGCGTTCCATCTCTGTCACTAATAAATACTTAGTTGCTATAAGTTACATTTGTAAATTTTAAAAGCCCCAAACGGGGCTTTTAAGGTTTTAATAATCTTTTTAATTCCATTCATCTTCATCATAGCCATAAAATTCACCAAAAGGATTGTCTGAAGCGCCACCTGGGTTTAATTCATTTTCATCATCATGAGAATTAAAATCAATTTCCGGCGGATCTTCCGGGCGGATTCCCTGCGCATGTGCAATTTGCGGATACTCTATGCCCGGGGCTTCTTCACCTTTATCCATTAAACTAACCAAAAAGCGCCACATTTTAAAAAAATCATAAACATAGAGCAAATTCGGTTGCTCTTCACTTAAAACATCTTTTATAAGCGTATTGCTCATCATGTTATTGGCCGGCTTACTTTCATCCATGTTAAACAAAGGTATTTCAAGGCCTTGATTGAGTTCTTCATCTGTTAAATAAAACGAAGCCATTTCATCACCAACAAAATCAAAACTCTGCACAATAGCATTATGAAGATCTTCTAGTGTTGCATTGTCTTGTATTTCTATATCACGATAAACATCATCGCCATCGGTTTCTAAAAAAACTCTTAATTTATATAACATTTCAATTTATTTTGTATCAAAGTTAGTATTTTTTTTTATAATGACCGGTGCTATTATTTCCATATATTTATAGGCAGCCGCGTATTCATTTGGAATTTTACCTTCTAATATGGCTTCTTTTATAGCTTCTTTAATTAAACCAACTTCTTTAGAGGGTTTGAGATTAAATTTTTTCATTATTTCTTCGCCCGATATAGGAGGTTGAAAATTTCTTATTTTGTCTCTTTCTTCTACTTCTATAAGTTTTAGACGGACCTTTTTTAAATTTCGCCGGTATTTTTCATATTTTCGTTGATTTTTGGTTGTAATATCAGCTTCACATAAAAGCATTAAATCATCAATGTCGTCACCTGCTTCAAAAAGCAAACGGCGTATGGCCGAATCTGTTACTTCATCTACCAGTGCAATAGGACGTGAACTTAATAAAACTAACTTTTTAACGTATTGCATGGGTTGTCCCAATGGAAGTTTAAGTCGTTTAAAAATCTTTGGCACCATTTTGCTACCAACAAATTCATGGCCATGAAATGACCAGCCGTTTCTGTCATGATAACGTTTGGTAGCCGGTTTGCCAATATCGTGTAAAAGTGCTGCCCAACGCAGCCACAAATTGTCCGATAGGTTTGCCACATTGTCAACAACCTCCAAAGTATGATAAAAATTATCTTTGTGTAATTTACCTTCATTTTCTTCTACGCCTTGCAGTTTGACAAGCTCCGGAAAAAATTCATTTAATAAACCGGCTTCAAATAGTAATCGTAAACCAATAGAAGGTTTGTCGTGTGACATAATTTTGTTAAACTCATCAATAATACGTTCTTTTGAGAGTATTTTTAAGCGTTCCTTGTTACGTTTGATTGCTTCAAAAGTTTCGGGATGAATTTTGAATTGCAGTTGCGATGCAAAACGAATGGCTCTAATCATCCGTAAAGGGTCATCTGAAAATGTAATGTCCGGATCTAAGGGCGTCCGGATGATTTTCATTTTCAAATCTTCCAAGCCTTCAAACGGATCGATCAGTTCCCCCCAATCATGTTTATTTAAACTGATAGCCAAAGCATTAATGGTGAAATCACGGCGTTTTTGGTCGTCTTCCATAGTGCCGTTTTCAACGACCGGATTACGACTGTTTTGTTGATAAGATTCTTTACGGGCGCCGACAAATTCCAAAATCATATCGCCGGTTTTAATCATTGCCGTGCCGTAGTTTTTATAAATATTGACTTGGTGTTTTTCGGATAACAAAACTGCTACTTTTTTGGCCAGCTCAATACCACTACCAATCACGACAAAATCGAGATCTTTGGCTTTTTTTTGTTGCAATAAAAAATCGCGAACATATCCGCCAATGACATAAACGGGTTTATCGAGTTGTTGTGCGGCTTGGTGAATTAATTTGAATACCGGTTGCTCAATGGCTTCTGGATAAAACAGGTTCTCTTTCATTAATCTCTAATTATTTCAATACCTTTTTCGGGGCTCCATTTGATTATTTTGGAAGCCTTCCGGCTTGTATTTTGACGATGCAAATTTACGACATAATCGACGCGCTGCAAAATAACAGGATTAATTTCATTAAAATCTTTTGGTGAAGCTTCTCCGGATAGATTTGCAGAAGTAGAAATCAAAGGCTTTCCGGTGGCTTTAATCAAATCTTTGGCAAAGCCTTTTTTGACTACTCGAATGGCAATAGAGCCGTCATCTGCTAACAATTCTGCCGGTAAATTTTTAGGATTAGGATAGATGATTGTCGTAGGTTCGATACTTTTTTCTAAAATTTCCCATATTTCAATAGGAATTTCTTCGACATAATTTTGAAGCATTTTATAAGAATCTACCAAGATAAGTAAACTTTTTTTAGGGTCACGCTCCTTGATTTGATATATTTTTTTAATAACTGCCGGATTGGTAGCATCTCCGCCAATGCCCCAAATGGTATCGGTAGGGTAGAGAATGGTTCCGCCGCTTTGGACAATTTCTATGATATTCATTTTGTTTAGTTTCAAGTTACAAGTATTACGCTCAGACCTAACAGGTTTTGAAAACCTATCAGTCATTCCTCACTTTTCAAATCATTAATTCATCATTTCATCAATGAACCCGGTCATTTCGGTACAATTTTTTCCTTCGTCAAAAATCACTCAATGACCTACCTATTCAATTCATCAATTCATCATTTCAGATTTCAGATTTGCAATGTCAGATTTCAGATTTTGTGGAATTCATCAGTTCATCATTTCCTCATTCCTCAGTTCCTCACTCCTCAATTCATCAACTTATCAGTTCCTCAATTCCTCATTTTTATATAACTCTTTCAATTTGTTGTATCGTTCGCGCATACCTTTGGCATTGATTTCGGCAATGGTCCAGCCGGTTTTACCGTCTAAAAAGCCCAGTGTTATAATGTAGTGATAAAGAAACCGGTAAGCCGGTTTGATATAGCCTAGAAAAAAGTTCGGTTTAACTTTCTTTTTGTAAAGTTCTTTAGCTTTCAAACCGGCATATTGTATAATTTTGTTCCTATAATCGTTGTAACTTTTATAAGTATAATGCAATAAAGGCATGGTAAATTGTCCGATTCTTCCTTTACATTGCACTTCTTCATGCACCATTTTGCCGTTGTAAAGACAGAAATTTTTATTAAACAATCGAAGGACTTTGTCATTTTGCCAGCCGCTGAAATTGACTTTTTTATCTATAAAGAAATTTTTTCTCGGAATCCAAAAGCCTTTTTCTTGGTCAATATTGTAAAGTTTGTCAATAATTTCCAATTTTAAATCTTCACTGATTTGTTCATCGGCGTCTAAAATAAAAATCCAATCGTGTTTGGCTTGTGAAATGGCGAAGTTTTTTTGAGACGAAAAATCATCAAATTGCCGTTGCAAAATACGAACGCCCATTTTTTCTGACAATTCGACTGTTTTATCATTACTAAAAGAATCCATAATGATAATTTCATCAGCCCATTTGACTTGATCAATGGCTTTGGCTATATTTTCTTCTTCATTCAGGGTCGGAATGATGGCGGACACTTTGGTGCGTTCTTTCTGCTTTAAAGCTGTATTTACCGGTAGCCCTAAGGTTTTTTGATAAACCGCTACATATTGTTTAGTCGCTTCTTCCCATGTAAACCGGTTACTCCATTGTATGATGTCTTCTTTTCTATTGTTTTGAGTGTAGTCTTCCAAGCCTTTTTTCAAAACCTCTTGCATGTGTTCGGGTTCAAAATTTTCAAAATAATAGGCTTTATTACCACCGACCTCAGGCAGACTTGTAAAGGTCGAAAGGAATACCGGTTTACCTAATCGCATCGCTTCAATAGGCGGCAAGCCGAAACCTTCGGAAATAGAAGGAAACAAGAAAGCTTCGGCATGTTTTATATACCAATATTTTTCGGCATCGGTAACCGGTCCTGTGAGATGAACCCGGTCCTTGACACCAAATTTTTCGGCTTCTTTCCAAATCTGTTCGATATATGATTTGTCGGGGTGAATGCCACCAATTACCAACTCATAATCATTGCCAACCAACAAACGCGGTAAGACATGAAAGTGTTTTTTATATAAAACCGTTCCGACACTAAATAAAAATTTCTTTTTGGGACGGTATTTCGGGCTGTCAAAATAGGGGTATTCGTTGACTTCAACCCCATTATAAATGACATGGATTTCTTTGCCGTGCGTATCTAAATGTTTTTCAACATCTTCCTTAACAAAGTTAGAAATAACGGTGATGGCATCTGCCCGGTCTATTTTGTCTTGAACGGCTTGAAGCAGTTTCTTTTTTTTGTTTTCAGGTTTATCGGTATATAAAAAATTTAAATCGTGAATGGTATAGACAAATTTCATATCATTTTTAGGGACATACTTGGTGTCTTGCCAAGTGGCATGCCAAAGCTTGTATTTCTTAGGTTTTGTCAGATAAAATTTATCTAAATGAGACCGGTTGATTTTATTGAGAAAGCCGGGAAATTTGACTTTGGGATAGGTGAAAAAATGAAAATTAAATTTATCGTTGTGATATTTATGCAGGTTAACAGCTAAATTTTTACAATAGAAATATAAACCCGTAAACGGGTGTTTCATTCGTTCTACATCAACTATAATATGTGGTTTCTGTTCCAATTGTTATTAAATTTTTGACTTCAAATATACAATTATTTTCCAATGATATTTTGATATAAATTTTGCCATTGCGCAGCGATTGTATCATCATTAAATTTTTGGACAAATTCATATCCCCGAGTGATGTGTTCATTAGTATCGGTTTGATATATTTCGTCTATTTTATGTTTTATTTCCTCCGGATTTTTAACATTTTCCAAATAAAAAGCTGCGGGTCCGGCGGCTTCCGGAAATACACCTTTACTATTGGTAATCAGCGGAATACGACTATATAAGGCTTCGATTAAAGGAATACCGAAACCTTCAAATATACTGGGATAAATAAACATATCAGCCATTTGATATAAGCCTGCCAATTCTTCCAAACTTAAATTTTTGAGAAAATATACCTTGTTTTGCATATTATGTTTGGCGATATAGGTTTTAATTTCTTGTGCATAAGGGTTTTCTCTACCGACTATAACCAGCTTATAATCCGTATCTTTTATGGCTTTAACGATACTAAAAGCATTTTTACGCGGTTCTATGGTGCCGACATTTAAAATAAAATTATAGGGTAAATTGAATTTTTGTCTGATTGCCGCTTTAAATTCATCCGAATAAGTTTCTTTAAAAGCTTGGTGACAGCCTTGATAGATGACTTTAATTTTTTCAGGATTTATTTTGAAAAAATGGATGATATCTTGTTTAGTTTGTTCGCTGATAGCCACTATTTGATCGGCATGTTTGGCGGCATATTTAAATTTTAAGGTGTAAAATTTCCGGTCTATGGGTTTGTAGAGTTCGGGGTAACGTAAAAAAATCAAATCGTGGATGGTAACAACGGATTTGATGCCGGTGTTTTGAATACCGAAAGGCAATTCACCGCTCAAACCGTGATAAATATCCAAGTTATCCTTCTTCAAGTCACCAGTGATAAATTTACTACGCCACAATGCCGGAAATTTTTTGCAAAGCCATTCATCAGGTTGCCGGACGGTCATTTGCGGAGTCAAGGTCAAACGATTGATTTTTGCCGTTTTGGGATTGTATAAAAAATATTGATTATCTGGATAATAAGTCGCCATAATCCGGACCAAATCACGACTGTAATTGCCTAAGCCGGTATTGTTGTGAAACATGCGTTTGGCGTCGTAACCTATCTTCATATATTCGAGGCAATTTGGTTAAAAGTTTCTTCGACTAATTGTTTTTGAATGGCGACTTTATGCTTTATTTCGTTAGATAAACGCTCATAATTGCCGGTAACATAAGCCATTTTTTCTGTAATTAAGTTGACTATTTCACCGGATTCCCACAATTTAGACTCATTACTCTCAATAATTAAATCACTTCTGTCTAAATTTAATCCGATAACACCTTGATATTTAGCGCTATATGATAAAGCGATAGCCGGTGTTCCCATTTGCAGGGTGGAAATAGCGGCATGCATCCGTCCGGTAACAGTCATGTAGCCGTTACCTAATATAAAACGGGCGCGTGTGGCTAATATTTTATCGGTAATGGGGATTATTTTATCTAAAATGTCAGTTGTAAAAAAAGAATCTGTTTTCAAAAAGTTTACTAAATCTTTGATTTGAGCTGCTTCATTCCCGTGCGGTGGGAACGTATGAGCTAGTAAAACCAGTTTTTTATCTTGATAATTTTTATTGGTTAAAATGTTCTTTATCAACGATTTGTAAGCGTTGAAATAGGCGTTTTTATCCGTCGTATAATATTTTCCCTGCAAGCCGGAAATCACCAGAGTAATATATTTTTTCTTTTCTAAATCATAATGATTTAAAACCGCTGTTTCAATGCTTTTATCGGATTGTAAGGGCAAATCCATAAAAGCCAAATCGGCACTTTGATAGATGTTTTTTTCTAATCCGAATGCTTTTTTCAAATAGTCTTTGCTCCATGCATCCCTGACAAAAATGGAGATTCGCTTATAAAAATGTTTCATCACAAAACGATTGCGCCAACGCTCAAAAGGTCCGATGCTTTGCCCTAATAAAATAAGTTTTGTTGCTTTTGACCAGCGCCAATATTGTAATAAATCTCTATATATTTTTTGGGTGTAATATTCCGATAAATCATCACCGCCTAATACCAAAACTTCGTCATATCGGGCTACTTCGCTGGCATCAATCAGATATTTTCTTTTTTGATAAGAGCGCACCCATTTATATTTTGAAATTACAAAATTTTTAGCTTCGTGGTTAGTAAGTTTTACCGGTTTTGCCAATTCCGATTGTATTTCGTCAAATCCGGAATGTCCGTTACATTGGCAATAAAATTCGGTATCATCGCCATAGCGTTTTTGCAATTCATTTATAGTAACCAATCCCATCATGGCGGTTCCGTAATTGTTAAGACAATGAAACCGGTGAATAAATATTTTTTTTACTGATTTTTGAGCCATTTTTTAAGTTTTAGTCGGAATTTTGTCCAAGCAGAATGGTCATATACATTTTCTAATTTTTGAATGAAAGGTAATAACTCTTTTTTTAAGGCAGGAATATCATTATAGTGTTTAGAATAAAATGATTTTTCTTGTAACTGCATCCGTAATTTATAGATTTTTCGTCTTTTTTTAGAGGTAATTTTTTTCGGTTTAACCCGCTTTTCAGGCACATATTTTCCTTTTTTTTGTTGTAAATATAAGCGGTATGCCAAGCCTTCACGCCGGTGACGAAAACCACCGGCTTGACTTTGTATCAATTCTTCGGGGCTTAATGTGTCATAATGTAAGTGTCCGTTAGCCCGGTGTTTTTGAACCAGATCCTCTAAAACCGGATGGCGCGTTACGACAATATTTGTGCCTTGGTAATCATTTTCATATTTGGGAATCCATGCGTCGCCAAAAGATATATCTGCCGTTTCACCGATAATATCGTCACAGAAATCACAAGCTTTTAGTTTGAATAAGCCCCAGCCCCAGTTGGTACCAAAGAGTTCTTTGTTTACTTTGACAATTTCTTTTTCATCATTAGTGATGATTTTTGTGCCGTAATCAGAAGCTTTATGTCCGGGTAGTTTGTAGCGGAAATCAAAATGTTTGACTTCCTTTTCATCAACCGGAAATTGCGAAATCAATGAAGATAAGTAATGTGTCGATTTTAAGTGACCACAAAAAATACTGATGGTAAATATGAGGCGTTCGGCAAAAATAGATTCTGTTTGTTGCAACAGACGAATGCCTTTTATAAAACAAGGCAATCCGACTACGGCATAACGTCCATTATGTGTTTTGATAAATTGTAAAACTTCTTCGAGATTAGTAGGATAATATTTTGATTTTGAACCTACTCGATTAGATTTTGCATCTTTGGCAACTTGATATTTAAATCGGATTTCCGGATTATTTTGTTCCGTAACATTTAAAACGTAATCCACCAGATTTTCATCCAGTAAGGTTTGTGTCAGCCACGATACGCTGCCACCGGAACTGCCGGTTTTACGATAATCTCCTTGTGCGACATAACCGGCATAAATATTTTGGTAAAAACCAAATTCCGGATTGAATTGACTACCGGTGTTGTCATATAATTTTCGGGCTATATCGGTTTCATTAGGTTGTGTATTGTCAAACGGGCAAATTATATCCTGTTGATTTTCAACGTCTTTAAGTTTCGGTAAAAATTGTCCGTGTTCTGTCAAGTGCATCGTTAAAGGCGCGTTTGTTGTAGCTGTGCAAATGCCACAACCGCTACAATAATTTTCAGCAATGATATTTTTTAAAAAATCTTGAACTTTCATTTCTCCCAAGTTGACAATTCTCCGACCGCATCCGATTTTGCCAATCCGGGAATGGCAATGACATATTTGCCACGTTTAACGATAGATTTAGGCGCCCACGACAACAACCACCAATCTTCGTCCGAACCTTGTCCGGGTTTGCCTCTGTCGGGTTTAGGCGCTCCGACATAAGGATTAGGGATGGGCATATTATCCATTAAATATTGGCGGTGCATAAATAAATGCGGTGCGCCGGCAGAACGCAATAGTTTGACTTCAACACCATTGATGTTTTCCGTGCCAAAAATTTTATGCGGCTCTTTATGAAACCCTGTTACCACCGGTCGTTCGTTTTTTTCGGCAACTTTTTCAATGGTTTCAAAAAAATGCGGGGTGATTTCTACATCATCTTGAAAATAATGTATCCATTCTACATCAGGGTCTGATAAAAAGTAAGAAAAACCGGTGTTCATTGAAAAAACCAAACCCATATTTTTTGGGTTGTCGATATAAGTGTTTTGAGTAAAACGTTCTTTTATTAGTTCATATTGACGACGATAAATTTCATCGGAACCGTCATTGACAATCAGAATCTCTTCGGAACGGTCTTTTAATTGACTAAGCAAATTAATCAAAAATTCGGGTCGGTTATAAGTCGTAATAAGAATACCTTTGCGTTTATTATGTTCCGGTTTGTAATATTTTTTAAAGTTGATTTTTGTGTAAATAATCGATTTTAAGGCTGCTAATTTTTCTTTGGCACTTCTGTTCTTTTTATATACCACAAACAGATGATTGCCCCAAACCGGTTTGTAGGCGGTCTGAATTAAATCGAGGAATTCATTGGTGTAATCTTCGGGTAGTTTTTTATGAAAAACGATGTATTCAAAATGGTAATCGCTTAACCGGATATCTTTTAAAATCTGATAGGGGAACACTTTTGGAAAATCGTATAACAGGACTTCCGGTCCAATAAAAATGTCATTTTCCAGTCTATTTTTCTTTAAAAACTTGACCAACGGCAGCCAATACTTATTTTTTGGATACATATGCTTAATTTCTGCAAATATCGTAAAAATTACCTAGACTTAAAACTTCATCCAACTATATTGCTGTTGTAATTGATTGATTTTCTGTTGTAGCTTTATAAGTCTTTCTGTATCCATTATTGAACCGGGATTAAAACTTTTATGCGCCAGCCCTTGTCGGATTTTTTCTATGCGTTGCATCGTGTGTATTGCATCTTTTGAAATGAAACTAGCTGAAAATTTTTCCCAAATATAGTTGATTGCCAATTCATTAGGGTGGATGTAATCATCTTTGTAAAACCGGTAATCGCGTAAATCATCGAGTAATATTTCGTAAGATGGAAAGTAAAAAATTTCTGATTCTAATTGATGAACTGCTGTTATCAAATGTGCTTTACTGCGTTGGTTTTCAACAAAACCGTTTTTGAGATGTCGTACGGGACTGATACTCATCAATATTTTTATACCGGGATTAATAGTTTTTACCAAACGAATAATTTCTTTTAGTTCTTCTGTAATTAGAGTAGGGGGTAAGAGAATTTTTTCAAATTCTTTTTGGGGGACTTTATGGCAATTATTAACGATATTGCCCGATGCTTTATGCCGGTAAACCCAAGCGGTGCCAAAGGTCAAAAACAACCAATCGGCAGTTTTTAAGAATTTATTTGCTTCTGAAATTTTATCATTTATTGTTTGTAAAAATTCATCTTTGTCAGGATGATTAAATGAGGAATGCAGATCAAAACTTTTCCATAAATTTTGGTGATAAAACAAGTCTTTTTCATCCAAAAACTGTTGATTTATAACGTATTGCAATAATTTACGAATTGATGCCGGATTAAAAACCGTCCCGAACGGATTGATTTGATTTTGAAATTGATAGTAATCGAATTTATTTTGAATATGGGTTACAAAACAAGAGCCGAGACCGAAAATTTTATCTTGATAAGAAATCTTTTCTGGGCTTTCCGGTAGGTTGATTTCCGTTCTAAACTTCATCATGCATTTGTTTTTGATAGGCTTGTCTCAACACGCGTCTCATAATCTTGTTAGAAGCTGTTCGCGGTAGTTTTTCTATTATCACTACATCATAAATTTTAAACAAAGGATTGAGTTTTTGTTTAATCAGTTTTTGTAATTCGTGTTGTAATAATTCTTTGTCAACAATTCCGTTAGGAACGATATACAAAACCAAGCGTGCAGGACCACCTTCGGGCGGGCTGACGGCTATGGCAGCAGATTCTGTTACAGCAATATGCGAATTGACCAATTCTTCAATTTGCAACGAACTGACTTTGATACCGCCCAGATTCATACTGTCGTCGGTGCGCCCCATGACGCGGTAGTAGCCGTTGTCCATACGCTGCAAAAAATCACCGTGACGGCGTAGAAGTTTACCGTCAATTTTTGGGGTACCTTCATAGTAAACTTGATGATGATCACGATTTAATAATTTGAAAGACAAGCCCATAGCCGGTGGCACTAAAAAGACTTCGCCTTTATCGGATAGCTTGCCCTCTTCGTTAACGATGACAAATTCGCTACCCAGTGCCGGCGTTGAAAAAGTGGAAGGGATGTTGGTTTGTATCAATGTGGAGGTTACATAACCACCGCCAATTTCGGTGCCACCGCAATATTCAATCACCGGTTTGTTACCGGCTAGTTGCATCAGATAAGTCATCTCGTTGGGATTAGAGCTTTCGCCGGTTGAGCTGAAACATTTTATTGCCGACCAATCAAAGTTTTCCATGGTGCCGGCATTTTTCCATGCTCGCACAATACTTGGCACAACGCCGAGCATATTGACAGTGGCATCTTGTACAAAGCGACCGAATGCTTCACTCATCGGACTACCTTCAAACAAGGCAATAGTACCATTGTTGATCAAGGTGGCATAAATGAGCCAAGGTCCCATCATCCAGCCCAAATTGGTGGGCCATGCCACTACATTACCGCTCTGAATATCATGGTGGTAAAAACCGTCTGCGGCTGATTTTATAGCGGTGGTATGATTCCAAGGAATAGCTTTGGGATTGCCGGTAGTACCCGACGAAAACAAAACTGTGATAGTGTCTAACGGCGACATTTCTACGGAAACAAATTCTGTTTTGTCCGATAAAAATTCGTCCCAAAAAAGATCTTGTCGTCTGATACGAACATCTGTATTTTCAATAGCGGGAACGATAACGATTTTTTCAGCACCGGCTTGTAAAACTTTGTCGTAAAGCGGTAATTTTTTACCACCGCGCAACAGGTAATCTTGTGTAAATACCAATTTGGGCGGGGCAATCTCAAAACGTACTTTAATTTCGTCAGGCGAAAAACTATCGGCTACCGTTACCACTTGCATGCCGGCTTTGATAGCGGCTAAATAGATGGCTACCGCTTCCACATTCATAGCCATATCAATACCGATAGTATCGCCTTGTTGCAAGCCATTTTCTATCAAAGCATTGGCAATCCGGTTAATGTATGCTTCCAAATCTTGAAAAGATAAAGTCTGTATAGCGTCGCCGTTTTCTTTTTGATAGACAATTGCCGTTTGGTCAGGTTTGGCTTTAAAACACGAATCGACAATGTTCATTCGGGCATCTTTAAGCCAAACCGGTTGTTCAATATCGCTATCGTCCAATACGGTCGAGTAGGGGGTTTTAAGTTGAATATCAAGGGCTTTGACCGTTGTGTCCCAAAAATCTTTCCGGTTGGTGATGGACCATTGGTAAAAATCTTGGTAATGCTCAAAACCCTTTTTTTGCATTTGTTTATACAGATTGGTAGATTTGATAAAATTGGGTGTTGGTTGCCACATGTTTTTTAAATTTAAGTGTCATAAAAATACAAAAAAACTTGCCACATCTGGACAAGTTTTTTACTTAGAAGTTTTTATAAAAACTTATTTAATTAATAATAAACGATCTAAAGTGTATTTGATTAAACCATCCACCGGCACGTAAGGATCGGCACTAAAGGTCATATTGGCACGGTTTGCAATTATGGCATTCATAGAGCAGGCATTATGCCCTAATAATTTGGCCAAACCATAAATAGCTGATGTTTCCATTTCCAAATTACTCATTTTCACCCCATTATATTCAAAAGAATCAAGTTTTTTATTCATTTCCGGATCATAAAGTGGAATTCGCAATACGCGGCCTTGGGGTCCGAAAAATCCTACAGCTGTTCCGGTAATACCACTGTATACTTTATCTGTCAAAAGAATTTTTTCAAGGAAATCACTGTTTTTAACAATGTAAGGACGCGCTTTATTATGATCCCAATTGGTATGTTTAATAAAGGCTTCTTCCATTTCGAGTTCTCTGACACCAATAGCGTCATAATAATGAAGCATTCCGTCCATACCTAAGCCATATTTTCCAAGCACAAAACTATCAACCGGAATATCTGCTTGTAGCGAACCCGATGTACCTATACGTACAATATTTAAAGTTGTATGTGTTTCTTTCACCACCCGTTTTTCCAAATCGATATTGACCAAAGCATCTAGCTCATTCATCACAATATCAATATTATCAGGGCCAATCCCTGTGGACATCACCGTTAACTTCTTACCTTTATAATATCCTGTAACTGTATGAAACTCACGTTTTTGTGTTTCAAATTCAATTTTATCGAAATGCTTGGCTATACGATCAACTCTTTTTTGGTCGCCCACAAAAATAATTTCATTGGCAATATTTTCAGGATGTAAATTTAAATGATAAACACTTCCATCGGGGTTTAATACTAATTCGGATTCTGCTATTCTTCTCATAATTATTTCATTTTTAAAAATAAAAAAACTAAAGTACAAAAAAATAAAGCTTTGTTTCAATTAAATCTCTCATAAATTGACAAAAATCAATTAATACGTTTTTCTTTTCAACTTCAAGTATTTTTTTATACATTAATTATGCTTTAAAAAACTTTTTAACAAAAAAATGACTTTATTTACTTAAAAAAATTATAATTTAGCAGGCTGATAATTTTTAAGAATGGAAGTATGATTGCAAAAAGAACGAAACAAAAAGATTGGAATAGCATTAAAACCAATGATTCATGGCAAATATTCAAAATAATGTCGGAATTTGTAGAGGGTTTTGAAAAAATGAATAAAATTGGGCCATCCGTTACCATATTTGGTTCAGCAAGAACCAAAAAGGATGCCGAACATTATAAAATAGCGCAAAAGATAGCGAAAAAATTAGCTAAAGAAGGTTTTGGCATTATCACCGGTGGGGGGCCGGGTATTATGGAAGCTGCTAACAAAGGAGCACAAAAAGGAAAAGGAGCTTCTGCCGGTTTAAATATCGTTTTGCCTTTTGAACAAGAGGCCAATCCCTTTATTGATCCGGACAAATTGGTAGATTTTAATTATTTTTTTGTCCGGAAGGTTATGTTTGTTAAATATGCGCAAGCATTTGTCGTAATGCCGGGCGGATTTGGTACTTTGGATGAATTATTTGAAGCTTTAACTTTAATCCAAACCAAAAAAATTGAAAAATTCCCCGTTATTTTATTTGACACCAAATTTTGGGGAGGTTTAATTGCTTGGATAAAGAAAACACTCTTAGAAGAATATCAATACATTAGCCCACAGGATTTGGATTTGATACATTTGACTGACGATCCTGATGAAGTGGTTAAAATTATTGTCGATTTTTATAAAAAACGAAATTTGACACCAAATTTTTAAATTGAACAAACAACAAACAAACATTATATATGCAAACTTTAAACAAAACCTTTTTAAGTTTTGGGTTATTTTTTATCACCCTGTATCTAACGGCACAAACACCAATTAAATTAATGAGTTACAACCTGTTACATTATCCTACAGGTACCGGTATAGATAGAAAAGATAATTTGAAATATATTTTGGACACATATCAGCCGGATATATTTATGGCTTGTGAAATAGAAAATGGCACGGGTGCTGATGAAATATTAAATTATTGTTTAGGAACCCAGAAATTTGCTTCCTCAAGTTTTACTTACAATCATTCCGGTAGTCAATACCCCTTACAACAAATGTTGTATTATAACAAATTTAAATTTGAACTCGTAAACGAAACATATTTAACCACCTATGTTCGTGACATCAATCATTATACCCTTAAGCTTTTAACTGACAATACGTCGGACAATATTTATATTGAGGTATATGTGGCCCATTTAAAAGCAGGGGCCGATTCAACAAACTCATCTAATAATGATACAAGTAATGAAAATGCACGCCGTGACATGGTACAAGTTTTTGTTGATGACTTAGCCAATATTCCGTCTGATCATTTTGTCATCTTTGCAGGTGATTTTAATTTGTATACTTACCAAGAGCCTGCCTATCAAAAAATAATTGATCCCAACAATGCTATTGTAATGAAAGATCCCATCCATAGAGAAGGACCTTGGCATAACAACATCCAATATAAAGATATTTTTACACAATCGACCCATAGTACTTCTGCCAACAGCTATGTAGGTGGTGGTTTAGATGACCGTTTCGATTTTATTATGATGTCGCAAAACTTATTGAATAATCCTGTTTTGCATTATACCTCAAACACATACAAATCTTTTGGCAACAATGGCACCTGTTTTAATAAAGCCATAAATAGCTCTTACTGCAGTGGTAATCTTTATGATGACACATTGCGGGAAAATTTATATACCATGAGCGATCATTTACCCGTGGTGGCAAGCTTGCAAACAACGGCCACTTTATCGGTAAATAAAGAAAATTTATTGGTTACACGCATCAATGAAGGGACCTATGTACAAAGCACTTTAAGTTTGCATTCAGATGGTACTCTGCCAATGAATGTGCAAATTTTTAATTCGCTGGGACAAAGATTATTAAGTGTTCTATCTTATCAACCCGATATGCCTATTAATATCAGCACCTTGTCGCAAGGCATTTATTTTTTACACTTGCAAAGCGGTCAAAAACAACAAGTCATAAAATTTGTCAAAATACCTTAAATATTATCTTTTCCCCATTATTTTCAGCCTAAATATAAGTCTATGGGGGCAAATAAATATTTGGCAGCAACAGCTAAAAATACGATTTGACAGTTTGACAAATGAAATTGGGATTATCCAAAAAACCGGTATAAGAAATGATTATGACAAACCCATCAGCCGGCTTGTTTGGTTAAACTGGGCCAATGCATACAGTCATAAGCATACAGCTTTGGCCCGGCGAATTATGGAAAATTACAAGTTAAACTTTCATTTTGCCCCTAAAAAACAACAAGGTTATGTTCATTTAAATGAAATATGGATAAATAGCCAACAAAAAACAGAAGACTTTAAACCGCTTTCTGACGATGTATTTAGTATTGATTTAGATAAAAATTTGAATTCCGGCGACAGTTTGGTTTTTATTTTTAAATACGTTGTAAAATTACCGCACGCAAAATTTACCGGTTACGGTATCGATAAAAACAAAAACATTTTTTTAAAAAATTTTTATTATCAAGTTATTCCTCTAAGCGATCAAATATATAGTGACAAAAACATTGATGACTATCCGGCATCGCCGGTTTTGTTTGATATAAAGTTAGAGAATTTCCGGTCAAAAAAAAATATTTGGAGCAATTTGGGGCATCATAAAGAACATTTAAAATCCTTCGCAAAAAATTTAACCATTGAAATAACCGACAAAAGTTATCAGGTTTTAAATGTAGATTCACTTCAAATTATTTGGCCAGGTAATGCTAAATTAGCCATTGATTTTCAACAAAAAAAGTTGTCTGAAATAATTAATTTTATTCGTCAAAAACATGGTTTATTTCTATCTCACCATGTTTTTATCAACCGGCAAGATTTAAAAAATCATAAAATTTATGGATTAGACTTGTTGCCAAATTTTCTTAATCCATATCCCGAAACTATAAAATGGGAACTATCCATATTACAACAATTGGCTTATAACAACTTATTAAATTTGAATATTGACAGACGTAAAAACCCATGGTTAGTCGATGGTTTGGTCAATTATTTGATATATAGTTATATTCAAACTTTTTATCCGGAATTTAAACTAATAGGTAAACTGGCAAACTTTAAATTATTACGATACTATTATGCTTCGCAAGTCAAATTAACAGAAAAATATCCTTGGTTATATTTATATATGGCGCGTATGAATAAAGACCAAGCATTATTTACATCCTTAGATTCCTTGACCAATTTTAACCGCAATGTTGCTTCTCCCTATAAAGCAGCATTGGGTTTCAAAATGCTTCAAGACCAAAATAGAAGTTTTCAAAAAAAACTGAAAAAATTTTTATTAAGCGGTCAAAAAAAGTGGCTTAGCCCAAGCTTATTTGAAAAATATGTTGTTTTGCCGGAACAAAAACAATGGTTTAAACTTTATTTTAAAACCACGTCAAAATTTGATTATAAATTAAAAAAAACGAAAATATACCACGATACAATTGTTCTGACAATAAAAAATAAAACACATCAACTATTGCCTTTAACTATTTTTGGTTTAAATAATAATCGCTTGGCTTATGCCAAAGCTATAAAAAGTTTTAAAAATGATACCCTCATTAAGATTAAACCATCTATTCCACTTGACTATATCGGCTTAAATTATTTTAATGATTATCCGGAATTACAAATTAACAATAATTATAAAAAAGTGAAATATCATTTATTGGATAAAGGCATTCAAATAAGACCGTACCGTGATTTTAAAAATCCCTTAAAACATCAATTATTTGTCAATCCTTTTCTGGCTTATAACTACTATGATGGATTAATTGTCGGAATGCAATTTTTTAATGAAAGTTTTTTGCACAATCATTTTAATTATATTTTGACACCGGCTTACGGAACAAAAAATAACAGTTTAACCGGAAGTTTTTCTATAGGCAATACTAATTATTTTAACCAAGCATCTTTATACGGCATAAATTATGGTTTTAAATATAGCTTTTTTCATTACAATCATAATTTAGTCTATCGTAAATATAGTCCAAGTCTTACCTTCAAATTCAGATCACCGTATTTGAGACAAAGAAAAGGCTTTAATTTTAAGCTAAAATATCTGTATATAGATAAAGATCCAATGGGCAGTATTCCGGGTGAAACAGATCAATATCAAATCTTGGATTTTAAAGCACATTTTTATAACATTAATGTCCTAAAAGATGTATTTTTAAACACAGACTTTCAGCTGTCTAAATTATTTAGTAAAATTTCTACAACTTTTCGTTACCGGTTTTTAACCGATCAAAACAGACAATGGGATTTTCGTTTCTATTTAGGTAAATTTATTTACAACAAAACCCAATCCGATTATTTTTCGTTTGCGTTAGACCGGCCCACAGATTATTTATTTCAGTACAATTATTATGGGCGTTCAGAAACCAGCGGTATTTTTCATCAACAATTTATTTGGGCTGAAGGTGGTTTTAAAAGTTTTTATCCGCATCAATTTGCCAACGATTATATCATCAGTCATAATCTTAATATCGGCCTTTGGAAATGGTTTAACCTATATACCGATTGGGCATGGCTTAAACAAGTTCGCAAACCCGTAAATTTTTATTATGATGGGGGGATAAGAATTAATTTAATACAAGATTATTTTGAGATTTTCCTGCCGGTTTATGCCAATAAGCATTGGGAAATCACTCAAGATAATTATATATCAAAAATTCGTTTTATATTTACGATGGATGCTAAAAATTTGATGAAAATGTTTGGGCGGAGTTGGTATTAAAAACAGTATTTTATGACACTTGATATAAAAAACTTAGATATTGGTTATCCGGGAAAAACGGTACTCAAAAATATTAATCTTTCTGCAAAAAAAAGTGATTTTATTACTTTGATTGGTAAGAATGGTGCCGGTAAATCGACTTTTTTAAAAACTATTGCCAATATTTTGCCCGCAAAAATAGGTCAGATTATCGTAAATAACCAAAACATTACTGATTTGACAAATTTGGACCGAAGCAATTTGGTGAGTATTGTTTTAACTGACAAAATTGATATTCCTCTAAAAGTTTATGAATTTATTGCACTGGGGCGGCAAAATTACACCGGTTTTATGGCTAACTTGCGTCCAAAGGATATAAATTTTATAGAAAAGACCATAGATTACTTGAATTTAAAACACTTAATAAACCGGTCTATAACAGAAATTAGTGATGGTGAATATCAAAAAACAATTATAGCCAGAGCTTTAGTCCAAGACACCCCCATATTACTTTTAGATGAACCAACCACACACTTGGACTTAGAAAATAAAGCACTGTTGATACGGCAATTAAGAGAAGTAAGTAAAAATAAAATTGTTATACTATCCACACATGATTTGAATTTGATTTTGCCTAAAACCGACAAAATTTGGCTTACAAAGGACGGAACAATCACGGAATATGAAAAAAACAAATTGCCGGACAATTTTTTCAATCAAGAATTATTAAAATTTGATAAAAATTGTGAAATATTCAGGTTGGTTTAATCAAGCTTTTTAAAACCAACCTTTCTTTTTCTTTTTAACAACAGCATCCTCATCAATTTCAAAATATTGCAAAGCTTTCTTTTCAGTTACACCGGCAATAGCCAATACAAACTCATTAAAATCCATATTTTTTTCTTCCAAAAAGCCTTCAAAATATTTTTTGGCTGCTTCAACACCGGCATTATTTTCAATTTCTTTTAAGACCTCAAACAATTTGGTAATTTTTGCCACTGCAGGTTCCGGAAGCATTTTGCCTTCTATTAGCCAACCAACATTTTCACCAGCCTCATTATAGCGACGCGAAATTTTGGCAAAACTCCAGTAGCACGAACCATCTTTATTTACACCTTTAAAAATAAAATAAAAACTATCTTTTGTTTTGGCCAACTCTTCAAATGTATCCAAATGAATACGAGGCATAGAAGGATCCACGATAAAAGCAAAATCTTTCATAATTATATCCGATATTTTAAAACCGGTTACTTCGCTAAAATAATTATTGACATAAACTATATGATTCTCCTTATCAAGTTTTATTTTCAATTTTCTGGTTACATCCAATTGAATGCATCTTTTGTTTTGTTTCATAATGTGAGTGTTTACCGTCATCTTATTAATATTTTAATGTTACCAAAAACGTCTTTTCTTTTTCTTCTTTATAAATTTTAAAATGTCATCAATGTTCATATCCGTCGGATCCACAGAAAACAATTCTTTATCAGAAACTTCCGAAGTCATATAATCGCGCAGATTTTTTTCGCCCCCAAATTTTTCTACAATATATTTTTCATAACTGGTACCTTTATCTTCCCAGTAACCTTTAAGATATTTTTTAGCCACATCTTCTCCACCGCCACTGTTTTCAATGCCATATAATACTTCATATAACTTTTCAAATTCATTTTTAATATCGGTTGGCAAATATTTGCGTCTGATATAAACTGCCGTATCTCTATTTTCATTTATTTTAGAACGTATATCGGCAATGGTCCAAAAATATTCACCATTTTTAGTCACGTTTTTACTCACCAAATACAAATCTTTCCCATTTCTTATGGCTTTCCATGCCAAATCCAAAATAGTTTTGGACATTTTCGGATGTTGGATCATTTCATGACTTTGACCTATCAAATCTGTTTCTGAGAAACCGGTTACATCGGCATAAGCTTTATTAACATATTTGATATTACCATCTCTCGACAATTTACAAACAAGGGTAATATCCGGTTCTAATCCTTTTTCTACTTCAAACATATTCCTTCTTATTTAAACAATTTACCTAATATCCCTTTCTTTTTAGTACTCTGCTTAATAGCATCTTCTGCCGACACGGCGTTGCCCAAAAATTTATCATCACTTATTTCTGACGACATATAATCATGCAGTTGTTCTTTATTTAAATTCATGATATTAAAAATAAACTCATCATATGTCATCCCCATATCTTCTAACATAGCTGTAAAATAAGCTTCGGATGCATCCATTCCGGCTGTTTTTTCAATTTCTAAAATATTGTGATATATTTTCTCAATTTTATTTTTAGCATCTTCCGGTATGGCTTTTCGCCGGGCATAATGCGTTATATTTCCTTCAGCATCAATTTTAGATTTGAAATCTGCTATCACCCAATAATAACGACCATCTTTTGCCAAGTTTTTAACAAAAGCATAAGTCGGTTTTACTTTATTCAAATTATCCCATAACAATTTGAAAATTAATTTGGGCGTATCGGGGTGCCTCAAAATATTATGTGGCTGCCCCATCAATTCCCATTCCTTGTAGCCCGACACTTCCATAAAGTAATCATTGGCATATTCAATGATTCCTTTTTTATCGGTTTTACTCATGATGGTTTTATAGGGATTCAATTTAATTTCCTCATTCTTAGGTATTGGCCTAATTATTCTTTTCATATATTAGTTATCTTTATTTTAGCTGGCTAAAATAAGACATTTTTTAGCAATAATTTGTCTTTTTTGTTACAAAAATCAAAAATATAATTTATTTTAACAAAATATCTTTTTCTGTAAGTTATATTTATTTTGATATCAATTATTTAAATATTTTTTTTAAAAAAGTTTTTTTTCTTCTCTTACTTTCTTTGATAGCTAATTCGGGCGTATAATATTTATCATTGGCTTGTAAATCTTCATCTTTTATTTGGGCTTGCATATAATCATTTAATTGTTTTTCATTCAACTCAAATAAATCTAAAATAAATGCATCATAGGTTTTGCCTATATCTTCTAAATAACCGTTTAAATAGGCTTGTGAACCTGAAATTCCTGTTTTCCGTTCTATTTCGATAAGTTTTAAATAAAAAACTTCAAAGAAATTTTTTACTTTTTTAGGGATCGCTTTCCGGCGTGAATAGAAACTCTCTATTTCACCAAACTCATTATATTTGATTTTAAAATCTGTAACCACCCAATAATACTTTCCTGTTTTGGTTAAATTCTTTACAATAGCATGAATATTTTTACCCGCAAATAAACGGTCCCACAATAATTTAAACACAACCTTAGGCATATCCGGATGCCGAATAACATTGTGCGGCTGCCCCATCAATTCCCATTCCTTGTATTCCGAAATTTCCATAAAATAATCATTCGCATAGGTAATAATCCCTTTTCGATCAGTTTTACTCATAATGGTTTTAAAAGGATTCAATTCAATTTCAATATCTACCGGAACAGGTCTTTTAATTATTTTCATGACATTAATACTAATTTTTTCTACAAAATTAAATAAAAAACGCAATTATTTATGAAATATATAAAAAATACATCTTTAAATTTATAAGTGTTCAAGTTTAGTTTATTTTCGTTCATTTGCGGCATTCTACAAGTCAAAATGTTTTTTACTTATATTTGTCCAATCTAATTTGCGGATATGACTTTAACACGAAAAAATTTTCAATCCTTACATATACCAAAAAACAACCCAAAAACAACCTTTTTTTCACATGAGGGATTTGCGGCCGGTATTGCCCCAAATTTACGGGGACCTTACAGCACCATGTATGTCCGGCGTCCTTGGACCATTCGGCAATATGCCGGATTTTCAACAGCCGAAGAAAGCAATGCTTTTTACAAAAGAAATTTGGCAGCCGGACAAAAAGGACTTTCCGTTGCTTTTGATTTAGCCACACATCGCGGTTATGATTCGGATCATCCGCGGGTTAAAGGAGATGTCGGTAAAGCCGGTGTTGCTATAGATACCGTCGAAGATATGAAAATTTTATTTGATGATATTCCCTTAGATAAAATGTCTGTATCCATGACCATGAACGGAGCTGTATTGCCCATTATGGCCTTTTATATTGTCGCTGCCAAAGAACAAGGTGTGCCACAAGAATTGTTATCCGGCACCATTCAAAACGACATTTTAAAAGAATTTATGGTACGCAATACTTATATTTATCCACCTACACCTTCGATGAAAATAATTGCAGATATTTTTGAATATACAGCAAAATATATGCCCAAATTCAATTCTATCAGTATTTCGGGGTATCATATACAAGAAGCCGGTGGCACGCCCGAAATCGAATTAGCCTATACGCTGGCTGACGGCTTAGAATATATCCGTACCGGGCTCAAAGCCGGCATGGATATAGACCGTTTTGCCCCACGCTTATCTTTTTTTTGGGGCATTGGCATGCATCACTTTAAAGAAATTGCAAAAATGCGTGCCGCCAGAATGCTTTGGGCTAAAATAGTCCGTCAATTCAACCCTAAAAATCCTAAATCATTAGCTCTCAGAACACATTCACAAACCAGTGGGTGGAGCTTAACTGAACAAGATCCGTACAATAATGTCATGCGTACATTAGTCGAAGCAGCAGCAGCAGCTTTTGGCGGTACCCAATCGTTACATACTAACGCTTTGGATGAAGCCATTGCTCTACCTACTGATTTTTCGGCCCGAATTGCCCGTAATACCCAAATATTTTTACAAGAAGAAACCTTGATTACTAAAACCGTCGATCCATGGGGCGGCAGTAAATATGTTGAAAAATTAACCCACGATATTGCCCAAAAGGCATGGGCGTTAATCCAAGAAGTAGAAGAATTAGGTGGCATGACCAAAGCCATCGAAAAGGGGATACCCAAATTACGTATTGAGGAAGCAGCCGCCACCAAGCAAGCCCGGATAGACAGCGGAAAAGATATGATAGTTGGGGTCAATGCTTATAAGTTGGATAAAGAAGCACCTATTCCGATTCTCGAAATTGACAACGATTTGGTAAGACAAAAACAAATCGAAAAGTTGCAAAAAATCAAAGCCTCGCGAGATAATGATCGCGTCAAGCATATACTGCAAAAATTAACCGATGCTGCGCGTAACAACAGCGAAAATTTACTATCTTTGGCTGTAGAAGCCGCAGAAGCGCGAGCCACGCTGGGTGAAATATCAGATGCGCTCGAAAAGGTTTTTGGCCGGTACAAAGCACAAATTCAAACTGTATCAGGTGTGTACGCCAGTGAAATAAAAGATGATGACAGCTTTAAAAAAGCCCGTAAATTAGCCGACCGTTTTGCCGAGCTTGAAGGCAGACGCCCCAGAATTATGATAGCTAAAATGGGACAAGATGGACACGACCGCGGTGCCAAAGTGGTGGCAACTGCCTATGCCGATATCGGTTTTGATGTCGATATTAGTCCCTTATTCCAAACACCGCAAGAAGTTGCCAAACAAGCAGCCGAAAATGATGTGCATATTTTAGGGGTTTCATCTTTAGCCGCAGGTCATAAAACCTTGGTGCCCGAAGTCATTCAAGAATTAAAAAAATTAGGACGGGATGATATTTTAGTGATTGCAGGCGGTGTCATTCCTAAACAAGATTATCAATTTTTATTTGATAAAGGTGTCGTGGGCATTTACGGTCCCGGGACTAAAATAAGCGATGCGGCTATCGATATGTTGCAAATCCTCTTGCAAACCTATGAAAATAACTAAAAAAATTTTTAGTGAAGTTTGACCAATAAACCTTAAAATGTCACTTTTTATTAAGACCATTTTCTTATTTTAGCCACACCTAAATTAATATAAAATGAAAACTACCGCATTAAATAAAAAACATAAAGCACTTGGGGCTAAAATGCTCCCTTTTGCCGGATTTGAAATGCCTATACAATATGAAGGCGTCAATGCTGAACATGAAACTGTTCGCCATAAAGTTGGGGTTTTTGATGTTTCCCATATGGGAAATTTTTTTGTTTCGGGCAAAGATGCACTCCCGTTTTTACAATACATTACCAGCAATGATGTAGATAAACTAAATCCGGGAAAAATCCAATATTCTTGTTTTCCCAACGAACAAAATGGCATAGTCGACGACTTATTAGTTTACCAACTTGACGATAATAATTATATGTTGGTTGTAAATGGTGCTAATTTGGAAAAAGATTGGAATTGGGTCAATAAACAAGCCGAAAATTTTGATGTAAAACTTCAAGATTTATCTGGTGAATACAGTATTTTGGCGGTTCAAGGACCAAATGCTCCTAAATTGATGCAAAAAATAGCCGGAGAAAGTGCTAATCTTGAAAATTTAAAATATTATACATGGACCAAAGCAAACTTAGCCGGACATAAAGATATATTAGTCTCTGCAACAGGTTATACCGGTGAAAAAGGGTATGAAATTTATGTAAAAAATGAATTTGTTGAAGAGATCTGGGACGAATTATTTAACAAAGGGAAAGAATTCGGACTTAAACCCATCGGCTTAGGGGCACGCGATACCTTAAGGTTGGAAAAAGGCTATTGTTTATATGGCAATGATATAGATGATACCACTTCACCTATTGAAGCCGGTTTAGGTTGGATTACAAAATTTACCAAAGATTTTATCAATAGCGAAAACCTGAAAAAGCAAAAAGAACAGGGGGTGAGTCGCAAATTAGTCGGGTTTAAACTTAAAGATAAAGGCATAGCCCGCCACGGATATGATATTGTCGATGAAAATGGCCAAAAAATCGGTTATGTAACCAGTGGAACCATGTCACCTACCTTAAAAGAAGCGATCGGAATGGGATATGTCCCAGCTGAAAAAGCCAAACCCGGAAGCCAAATATTCATTCAAATACGCAAAAAACAAGTGCCTGCCGAAGTTGTTAAATTACCTTTTTTATAATTCATTAATTATTATAAATACAATTAAATTTACTTTTTATTGACAAAAGCCGTATTAATTCGTTATAATTAAACGGCTTTTGTAAATAAATAAAGCAAAAGTTTAACAACTCAACAATTTATTGATAATTCAAAATAGACAGCAAAATCATTCTTAAATTTCAATTATTTTCATAAATTAGCACACATTAATTTCTAAAACTTAAAAACTGATAATTATGAAAAAAAGATCTTGGGCTGAGCCCTATAAAATCAAAATGGTTGAACCATTGCGTATGCTTTCAAAAAAAGAAAGAGAAAAAGCAATGGCTGATGCAGGGTATAATACATTTTTATTACGTTCTGAAGATGTTTACATCGATTTATTAACAGACAGTGGCACCTCTGCTATGAGTGACCGTCAATGGGCAGGGATGATGCTGGGTGATGAGGCTTATGCCGGCAGCCGAAACTTTTATCATTTGGAAAAAACCGTTCAAGATGTTTATGGGTATAAACACTTAGTACCTACGCACCAAGGACGTGCGGCTGAGCATATGATTTCTAAAATACTGATTAAACCCGGCGATTACATTCCCGGTAATATGTATTTTACTACCACCAAATTACACCAAGAATTGGCAGGCGCCAAATTTGTCGATGTCATTATAGATGAAGCACATGATCCCAATAGCGAATATCCGTTTAAAGGTGATATTGATTTGAATAAGCTACAAGCTTTAATTGATGAAGTAGGAGCCGATAAAATTCCCTATGTGGCTATGGCAACCACGGTTAATATGGCCGGTGGACAACCCATTTCACTTAAAAACTTGAAAGCGGTTAGAGAATTGACCCAAAAATACGGCATTGATATTGTTCACGATATGACCCGTGTGGCCGAAAATGCCTATATGATACAGCAAAAAGAAGAAGGTTATCAAGATAAAACCGTAGCCGAAATCGTTAAAGAAATCAACGCATTGACTGACCATGCCACCATGAGTGCCAAAAAAGATGCTTTGGTTAATATCGGTGGTTTTTTGGCTACCAACGATCCACGTGTTTTTGAAGAAGCCCGGAATATGGTCGTCGTATATGAAGGATTACATACTTATGGCGGACTGGCCGGACGTGATATGGAAGCAATGGCTATCGGTATTAAAGAGTCTGTAATGGACGAACATCAAAAAGCCCGTGTAGGGCAGGTGCAATACCTTGGTGATTTGTTGCTAAAAGCCGGTGTGCCTGTCGTTAAACCCATTGGTACGCATGGTGTATTCTTGGATGCCAAAGCTTTTTATCCGCATTTGACACAAGATGAATTTCCGGCTCAAACCTTAGCAGCCGAATTATATATTGACTCGGGTGTACGTGCTATGGAACGCGGTGTTGTTTCAGCCGGACGAAATAAAGAAACCGGCGAGCATAATTACCCGAAATTAGAATTGGTCAGATTAACCATTCCACGTCGTGTTTATACCCAAGCACATATGGATGTCGTGGCCGAATCGGTTATCGATGTGTTTGAAAATGCCAAAAATGCCCGTGGGCTGAAAATGGTTTACGAACCCAAATATTTACGGTTCTTCCAAGCACGATTTGAAAAATTGTAATTGTTTTCTAATCATATCAAAAAAAACCGGCTGAATAAGCCGGTTTTTTAATGTATTTAAGAGAAAACTCTACAAATTATCATCCCATTCTTTGGGTTTTGGCGTATGCAATTTACCAACCGAATTGGCTACTATTGTGGATACGGTAGCATCACCTGTCACATTAATGACGGTTCTCATCATATCCAAAGGCCGGTCAATGGCAAATATTAAGGCTAATGCAATGGGTAATTTTTCAGATGGAAAACCCAAAGCTTCCAAAACAATAACCAGCATAATCATACCGGCGCCGGGTACGGCTGCTGCCCCGATTGATGCCAGTAAAGCCGTCAAAATAATGGTCAATTGGTTGCTGAAACTCAAGCCTTCGGGCCATAGCACTTGTAAAATAAAAACTGCCGCCACCGCTTGATATAAACTTGTTCCGTCCATGTTAACCGTTGCACCTACCGGCAAAACAAAACTGGAGATCTCTTGATCAACCCCGATATGTTCTTCAACCCGCTCCATCGTAACAGGCAAAGTGGCAGCACTTGAGCTACTACTAAATGCCAGTAATTGGGCAGGTGCCAATTGTTTCATAAACCAAAAAGGATTCTTACCGGTGAATAGTTTAACCATTAACATATATACAACCAACATAATGGACAAACCTAAAACAACAGCAAATGCATAGCGCAAAAGACTGCTTAATAAATCCCAATCACCGGCTGTACCAACAATGACATTGGTAATAAGTGCAAAAACGGCATAAGGTGCTGTTAACATTATTAAATCGACCATTTTTAAAATGGCTTCATTTAAGGAGTCAAAAACATCCTTTAACGGAGCCGCTTTATGTTCAGGAATTAAAATTAAAGTAATACCCAAAAAAATAGCAAAAAAGATGACTTGCAGCATATTACTGTTATTGCTCATCGCCTTAAAAATGTTATCAGGTACTATATCGACTAAAAATTGTAATTTAGGTTGCTTTTTTTGTTGCTTGGCAACATTTATTTTATGCGCTATTTTTTGATTACCGGCATAAGTTTGTTCTAATTTATCCACCGTTTCTTTAGAAACCCCAACGCCGGGTTTTAAAACATTGACGGTTATTAAACCAATAGAAATAGCCAAAACAGTTGTTAAAATATATAAACCAATAGTACGCAAACCAATAGTTTTAAATTTGGCTATGTCTTTAAGGTCAGATACACCTTTAACCAGTGAAGCCAAAATAAGTGGAATGGCAATCAATTTAAGTAAATTAACAAAAATTTTTCCCCAAGGGGCAATCCAATCATAAGTCCACTCTTTACCATGATCAAATTGAAGCAAAACAAAACCGGCTACAAAACCGGCTAACATTCCCAATAATATCCGCCAATGAAGCGCCATTCCTTTTTTATTTTTCATATCTTATTTTTGTGCTTAAAGATATAAAATTTTATTAAAGTCAAACTAAAGATAATTTTATAATCATTTTTTTAACAAAAAACAGGATACATTTAAAACATAAGTTCTATCTCTTTTGCTCTTAAACCATTTAAGAAAGAAATGATGTCCATTTGTTTTTTCCCTTGTAGTTTAACTATTTCAGGGTAGATATAACCATCTTTCACAGCAATTTTGATTTGTTTTTTTCCTTTCAGTAAACTGCCGATTTCGTCATTATGATCTACTTCTTCAAACCGGCTTTTGTAAATAAACCATTTTTTAGGGTCATCATCGCCAATCTTCAAGTAAGTCCACGCACCCGGATATTGGGATAATCCGCGGATGTGATTATAAATATCCTTGGCGCTTTTGTGCCAATTGATATGTGTGTTTTCGGCATTGAGCTTTGGCGCTTTTTTCAAATTTTCCTTTTTGGACTGAACGATTGGTTTCACTTCATTTTTCGCTATTAAATCAACTGTTTTCAATACCAAGTCACTCCCCAAATTCATTAATTTGTCGTGCAGACTGCTGGCATTATCGGTTATTGACACCGGAATTTTTTCTTGCAATATAATAGCACCGGTATCAATTTGATCGTCAATAAAAAAGGTAGTAACACCACTTTCTGTCTCCCCGTTTATCAGGGCCCAATTAATTGGCGCAGCCCCCCGGTAATCGGGTAGAAGCGAAGCATGTAAATTAAATGTACCCATGGGGGATAAATTCCAAACTACTTTGGGCAGCATTCTAAAAGCTACAACTACTTGCAAATCAGGTTTTAATTCAGCCAATTGGTTTAAAAAGTTTTCATCTTTTAAATTGGCCGGTTGTAAAACAGGTAAGTTATGCTTCTTAGCATATTTTTTTACCGCACTTTCCCGCAATTTTTTTCCACGACCTGCCGGTTTATCAGGTGCTGTTATAACCCCGACAACCCGATAATTATTCTCGACCAGTTTTTTTAAGCTTTCTACAGCAAATTCCGGGGTCCCCATAAAAACTATTCTTGGCTTTTGCTCCATTTATTTGTATTTTTAGCAAAAATAATACAAGATTTTAAACCGGAGTTTATGTTTCAAAAATTATTTAAAGCTAATCAGATCAAAGAAATTGACCGCCAAACTATTTTACGAAAAAAAATGCCCTCATGGGAGCTAATGGAATATGCAGGCTCTCAATTATTTGAAAAAATTTTTAAACATTTAAATACCACACAACAAATTCATATTTTTTGCGGTGTAGGTAACAATGGAGGCGATGCTTTAGTTGTTGCCCGGTTATTTTTGAGCCGAGCCATTCGTGTCAAATGTTATAAAGTGCCTTTTAGCACCAAAACCTCTCCGGATTTTGCCTTAAATTTGAAAAAATATAAACAATTAAATGGCGAAATAGAAGATTTTGATCCTGATAAAGTGGGTCTAATTGATAAAAATGACCTCATCATTGATGGTATTTTCGGAACCGGTTTATCACGACCTGCAGAAGGTATTGCACAAAAAGCCATTCAATTTATTAATCAAACCAAAGCTAAAATTATCAGCATTGATGTCCCGTCGGGCTTATATGCCGATAAATCCAATAAGCCTCAAGATTCTATTATAAAAGCTAATTTGGTTTACACCTTCCAATTTCCTAAAATTAGCTTTTTCTTTCCTGAAAACAGTGAATATGTCCCGAAATTCAATGTGATTGATATCGGTTTAGACAAAGAAGTAATAGAACAAATGCCAACTAATTATTTTTTAATAACCAACCAAATAAAAAAATTACTTAAACCCCGTTCCAAATTCAGTTATAAAAATGATTATGGTCATGCTTTGATTATTGGTGGCAGTTACGGCATGTTTGGTGCTGCTATCTTGGCTTCAAAAGCAGCCTTAAGAATCGGCGCCGGTTTAGTAAGCAATTTTATCCCCAAAAAAGCCTATAACATAAGCCAAACTTTTATTCCGGAAGTCATGTCCATGACCGATGAAAAAAAGAACTATCTCACGAAGATAAAAGTGTCGGAAAAAATAACAGCTATCGGAATAGGTATGGGAATGGGACAACATCATAAAACGCAAAAAGCCCTCAAAAAACTTTTAAAAACAGCAAATAAACCTTTACTCTTAGATGCCGACGCGATTAATAGCTTAGCTTTACATCCCAAATGGATGAAATATTTACCGGCAAACAGTATTTTAACTCCACATCCCGGTGAATTTAGACGCTTAACCGGCACTTGGCAAAATGATACCGAAAAACTGGAAAAACTAAAAAAATTAGCCGGAAAACATCAATTAATTATGGTATTAAAGGGGGCATATACCTTTATTTCTGATGGTCAAAATTATTATATCAACCCAATTGCCAATCCGGCTTTGGCAACTGCCGGTAGTGGAGATGTTCTTTCGGGTATGATAACCGGATTGTTAGCCCAAAAACATACCCCCTTAAATGCTGCTTTATTAGGCGTTTATTTACATGGCTTAACCGCCGAAAATTATACAAAAAAATATAATAATTTCAGTATGATTGCTTCGGATATAATAAACGAATTGAAAAGCTTGTAACCTGTGTAACACATTGAAATAAATGATATTAATATAAGCAAGTTTGATAAGCAATTTAAATAAATAAACTGAAAAATATTTATCTTTGCATAAAATTGAAAATTATAGGATTATGTCAGAAAACAGAGAACACATTCAAGTACTTATATTAGGCTCGGGGCCTGCCGGCTATACTGCCGGAATTTATGCTGCTAGAGCCGGATTTAAACCGGTTATTTATACCGGTATGGAAATGGGGGGACAATTAACCACCACAACTGAAGTAGATAATTATCCGGGATTTCCAGAGGGAATACAAGGGCCTCAATTGATGGAAAATATGAAAAAACAAGCCGAACGTTTTGGAACAGAGGTGCGTTTTGGAATGGCTACCGCTGTTAAATTAGCCGATAAAGCAGGCGAAAAACACCTGGTTACCATAGACAACAATAAAGAAATTTCTGCCGATACGGTCATTATTGCCACAGGTGCTTCTGCTATGTATTTAGGACTTGAGAGTGAGCAACGATTACGTGGTGGTGGCGTATCAGCTTGTGCTACATGCGATGGCTTTTTCTACAAAGGTTTAACCGTTGGTGTAGTTGGCGGGGGAGACGTTGCCGCTGAAGAAGCCAGTTATTTGGCTGGTTTGGCAAAAAAAGTCTACATGTTTGTCCGACGTGATAAAATGCGTGCTTCAAAAGCCATGCAAGACCGCGTTAAACGTATCGATAATATTGAAATTAAATGGAATACCGAGGTCGATGAAGTTTTAGGTGATAAAGTAGTCGAAGGCGTTCGTGTGGTCAATAATAAAACCGGAGAAAAAGAAACTATTCCTTTAGAAGGTTTATTTATTGCAATTGGCCATAAACCAAATACTGATTTTCTGGGTGGTCAAATAGAATTGGATGAGCGGGGATATATTAAAACCCAATGCAAATCTACCCTTACCAACAAACCCGGTGTATTTGCTTGCGGCGACGTTATGGATCCAACCTATCAACAAGCTGTTACAGCTGCCGGAACCGGTAGTATGGCCGCTTTAGATGCTGAAAAATATTTGGCAGCGTTAGAAGATGAATTATAAATGTTTTTAAACCGGCTATAAATTAGCTAAATAAAATTTTTCACTTCAAATTCAAACCACAGATTTCCTCTGTGGTTTTTTTTATTTTTCTTTAATTTTTTAGTATTTTTTTTGTAACTTGTTCACGTTCCCAATTAAATTTTAAAGTTATGAAAAAAATTTTGTTATTCACCGGCGATTTTGCCGAAGACTATGAAATCATGGTGCCCTTTCAAATGCTACAAATGACCGGTTACGAAGTACATGCCGTCTGTCCGGGTAAAAAACCGGGAGATACAGTTAAAACGGCAATTCATGATTTTGAAGGAGATCAAACTTATACGGAAAAACGAGGACATAATTTTACGATTAATTACGATTTTGACAAAGTCAATCTCGATGATTATGCCGGATTGGTTATTGCCGGTGGTCGCGCTCCTGAATATTTACGGTTAAATCCGAAAATATTGGAAATGACACGTCACTTTTTTGAATATAACAAACCGGTTGCTGCTATTTGTCACGGTGCCCAAATATTAACGGCTGCCGGTGTGGTAAAAGGACGTAAATTAACAGCTTATCCGGCTGTCGGTCCGGAGGTGACTTTGGCCGGCGCCGAATATCAAAATATTCCGGTGGATCAAGCTTATGTCGATGGTAATTTGGTATCGTCACCTGCTTGGCCCGGACATCCGGCTTTTATGCGGGAATTTATCAAACTGTTGGGCGGTAAGTTAGAAGCTTAGTATTTTTGCCAAACCTACTAGGTTTTGAAAACCTGTCAGGTCTAAATTCTTGAAAATTAATGAAATAAGACTCAGAAGGTTTTAGCAACCTGCTAGGTCATTTTCAATTTTTACGCAACACTAATTCTAAATCTTTAACCGGCACGGATGCCGTAAATTTGCCGTAGTTGAGCAAAGCTTTATTTTTTTCTAGTTTTTCTATGGTTGCATTGGCCTGACTTCCTTTAATCCGTACTTGATCGCCTATTTTAGGCTTAAAAGTCATGGTTTTAATTTCTATTTTTTCCAAGTCTTTAACAACATCTGTTGATTGTAAGGCTTTTTCAACTTCTTGTTTTACCTTTGTTTGCTCAAGTTTTTGTTCCCGGATAGATTTTTTTTGCTGTTTACTTTGCTTTTTGGTTTTGTCTAATTTTGGAAATTTCTTATTTTTTTCTATCTCGGCCCATTTAAAAACTTGATTGGTTAAACGCTTGGCATTCTGGTGCTTGAAATAATCTTCAAATAATTTATTGAGTCGTTCGCCGGCTTTTAACAAATCGTTTTCCATTTGGTAAAGTTTGTTAAAACGATTAAGTTTTTGCAACAAATTTTTGTTGAGGTTTGTTTGTTCCTGTTGTTCGGCTTGCAACTGCAATTTTAATCGTTCATATTCATTTTGCAAATCTTTCATCTGCTTGATTTCGCGTTGCATTTTTGTTAAAGTCCGATCAAACTTCACTTTATTTTTATCTACTTTTTTTTTGGCTTTATTAATAATACTATACGGAATACCTATTTTTTGTGCCACTTCAAAAGTAAAAGAACTTCCGGCTTGTCCAATATTTAGCTGATAAGTCGGTTGCAAATTGCGGGTATCAAATTCCATATGGGCATTGATTATTTCCGGATATTTATCGGCAATAAGTTTCAAATTGTTATAATGCGTCGTAATAATACCATAAGCACCTTTATGATAAAATTCTTCTAAAAAAGCTTCGGCCAAAGCACCGCCTAAGTCGGGGTCTGAGCCGGTTCCGAATTCATCGATTAAAAATAGCGTATCCGGATTTATTTTGCGCAAAAAATTACGCATGTTTTTCAAGCGATAACTATAGGTAGATAATTGATTTTCAATAGATTGATTATCACCAATGTCAGTTAAAATATTTTGAAATAAACTTAAACGACTTTTTTCATCAACCGGAATTAAAATACCGGCTTGAGCCATCAGTTGTAACAAACCAACCGTTTTTAAGCTGATACTTTTTCCACCTGCATTAGGACCTGAAATGATAATAATACGTCTATTTTCATTTAATTCGATATTTTGCGGCACCACCGGCAAGCCTTTTTTTTCATTGGTTATTTTTAGCAACGGATGGTAAGCTTTGACTAATTTTAAACTTTTATCTTTGGAAAATTGCGGCTTAATAGCCCCAATTTCTTTAGCAAACTTGGCTTTGGCCGCTATTACATCAAGTGCTATTAAATAGCGGTTGTAACTTGATAAAACCGGTTTATAAGGGCGTAATGTGTCGGTTAGTTCTTTTAAAAT
Organism: Flavobacteriales bacterium; assembly: GCA_026993355.1. Lineage (GTDB taxonomy): Bacteria > Bacteroidota > Bacteroidia > Flavobacteriales > Flavobacteriaceae > WGBX01. The sequence continues at coordinate 163,696 of JALWTX010000022.1, forward strand.
TTTAATAATTTCTTGCTTTTCGTCATATTTCAAATTAAAAAGACGTTTTTGCAATTGTCCTGTGGCTTCCGGTTCCATAAATACAATGCTTCCGGTTTTGGAAGTTCCCAATAAACTACCTTTGACTTTTTTTCTGAAAGCAGCCTGAACCGCCAAGACATTCCGGTCATCTATCTGACTTTCTTTTATGTCAGCCAAATAGCCTAATTTGTCATATTTACGCTTTTCATGTGCAAAAACTTGTAATATTTCTTGATATACCGCATTTATTTGCCGTCTAATAATGGCTAAGTCTTCAGAAGCCGTATCTTTAATTTCACCGTAAGCATCTATTTTGGCATTGATTAATTTGGCTATTTCCGGATGAAATTTTAATACCTCTATTTGTTCTAACAAATAAGGAAAATAGTTTTTAAATTTTGTAAAAAACAAATGCAGTCGTTGGATAATTTCTACAGCTTTGGCAATATTTAAAAGTTCTTTGGGCTCGATAAAAGTATTTTCAACATCAAGTTTTTTTAATTGATTTTCGAATGGTTGAATATAATGATGGGGGAGAGGGTTATCGCTTTCCAAAGAAGATAAATATTCATTAGTGACATTTAATTTGTTGATAATCGATAATTTATCAAATTCCGGCACTATCACTTGAACCACTTGTTTAGCTTCATCGGACTGGGCATAAGCGGCAATATGGGACAATATTTGGTCAAATTCTAAATCTTGAAGGGCTTTTGGGTGAATGCTTTGGTTTTTTCTCATTAAATTTGTTTCCTTAATACTGCAAAAGTAATAAAATGAATGTTAAGATTGAAACCTCATGGAAAAACCTGCTGGCAGATGAATTTGAAAAGCCTTATTTTAAAGCCTTAACTGACTTTGTCAAAAAAGAGTATAAACATTATCATTGTTTACCCAAAGGAAAAGATATTTTTAATGCTTTAGAATACACGCCTTTTGACAATGTAAAAGTCGTTATTATGGGGCAAGATCCTTATCCTACACCCGGACATGCACATGGTTTGTGTTTTTCGGTGCAAGAACAGGTAAAACCTTTTCCACCCTCCTTGATAAATATATTTAAAGAAATACAAACTGATGTAGGACAAGATTTTCCCGACAACGGTTCGTTGGTACGTTGGGCAAAACAAGGTGTTTTATTGCTAAATACAGTTCTGACCGTGCGTGCCGGACAACCACGATCGCATCAAGGAAAAGGTTGGGAAATATTTACCAATGAAATTATCCGGAAAATTTCTGAACAAAAAGAAAATGTGGTTTTTATGCTTTGGGGTGGAGATGCCAAAAAGAAAAAAAAGTTAATTGATACCGATAAACATTTTATATTAGAGTCGGGGCATCCTTCTCCTTTGAGTGCTAACCGTGGATATTGGTTTGGCAACAAACATTTTTCCAAAGCAAACAATTTTCTTCAATCTAAAGGAATAAAACCTATTAATTGGTAAAAAGTTTTTTATAAAAAATCCCAATGTGAAAATTTACATTGGGAATAAAAATTTGATTAAAAAACCGCTTTATACTTTATAAATACTCGCCATTAATTTTGGTGGCTGTTTTTTAATCATTTTATCATTTCCTGCTCTTCCGCGACATTCCTCTTGAGCTCCACATGAACTCAAACTAATTAAAATTAGCATAACGCCACTTAAAAATATAAATTTCATTATAAACAATTTTAATTTTTAATATTTTAAGCTAATACCGGCAGTTGCAACCGGGTATTCTTGTAAGGTATAATCAGCAAATATTTGTAAAAAGAATAATTTTAATTTTACCCCTAATTTTGCTTTTAAACCGGTCAAATCATATTTTAAACTCAAAGGATCGGTCATAGTAACACTTTCGGTACGAATTAAATTACCGTTACTATCTCTAATATCATAAGTATAATTATAGGTCCCTAAAACGTCCATTTGGCTAAAGCCTTTTGAAAAGCCTAAAGCAGAATACAAACTTAGAAATTTATAATCTAATGAGGCAATACCTTGCAAGGAGACACTGGTCATATTCAACCGGGCACCTTTGTCACTTGAAGGGTCATCATAGCCGGCAGAAATGTTTTGAATAGCTGCATGGGCTGCCAAATTAAAATGCGTTTTTTTCTTGGCATCTTTACTTTTAGGAAAATATTGAGAAATACTGTGTTTAACACCTAAACCTAAAATTTGGAAATGCCCCCCATCATTACTTTTAATTTTAGGTGTATATCTTAAATTGACTTCTGTCCCCAGTGGCAAACCAACTGACAATTGTGCCATAGGAGCAGGCACCGCATTTACCGGCAGTTCATTTTTAACGCCATCAGGGGCATTAAATTCAAATACTTTAAATTCATTTCCATTGTTATCGGGGATAACCACTTGCAAACGGGTTTGACTGGGACCGCCCATAACGGTTGGCAAGTCAGAAGGGCCGCTTTTAATTTGCAAATAATTATAATCATTTTGATTAAACGTAAAATATTCATCTTGTGCCGGCACAAACGCTCCGGATGCACTTATGCTAAGCTGTAAATGAAAAGCTTTTAGCGGTTTGGCTGTTGTTACCCAACCGGCATTGGTGGCATACATTAGACCTTTGAAAACAGGCCGTGTAAAATCAGTTACAAACTTATTTGCATCACTTTGTGCAGCAAAAATATTATCAATCTGACCATGCATTAAAATGCTGCTTAAGCTAAAAGCTAATAACAATAATTTTTTCATAATATGATTTTAAAAGGTTACTAATGTTACAAATATAAAATAAATCTTTAATTAATAGGTTAACAGACTGGTTATTTTATAATTTTTTAGTCTTTCTCGTCCCCCTAAAAAAGAAAGTTCTATTAAAAAATTAAGCATTACAACTTCACCGCCGGCTTTTTCTACTAATTTGACTACGGCTTGTGCTGTACCGCCGGTGGCTAATACATCATCGTGAATCAATACCTTTTCGCCGGGTTTAATGGCATCTATATGCATACATAACGTATCAGTGCCATATTCCAAATCATAGGTTTCGGAAAAAGTTTTATAAGGCAATTTACCCGGTTTGCGAATGGGTACAAAACCGGCATTGAGGTGTTCGGCTAAAAGTGTTCCGAAGAAAAAACCTCGTGCTTCAATACCGACAACTTTATCAATATCTTTCGGAATAAGTTGAAGCAGCTTTTCAGTGGTTAATTTTAAGGCATTTGCATCAGCCAATAAAGGAGTGATATCTTTAAAAATGATTCCGGGTTTTGGAAAATCTTTAATATCTCTGATGTATTTTTCAAGGTCTAGAGGCATAGATAATTTTTTTAATATTAAAACGTGTAAAAATAAACAAATATTTTACTAATCAATCTTTCTTTGCCAAAATAATCCTTTTAAATTTGATTTGATTTCCGGAAGTTTTATCAAATAATACATATTTTCTATAAATGAAAAAGTAGCGACGACAAACATTAGCCAATATAAAAACGGTACGAAACCTTTCGTAAATAAAAGCAAGAAAAAAATTGCTTGCAAAACACCTGATATTTTGGCTGAAATCAAATGCAGACTGGCCACTTCTTTAAATTTGAATAAAGCAAACAGATCAATAAATAAATAATAAAAAATCAGCAAAAAGAAGCTGATCTTATAAGGGGCAAGGTCATGCCATTTAAAACGGATTAAAGCAGCCATTGCTAACAAATACATGGCAAAATCTGCCGTAGAATCTAATTTTGCACCCAAAGATGTTTGCATATTAAAACGCCGGGCGATAAAACCATCTAAAGCATCGGTAAAAACATTGAAAAGAAACCAATAGAAAAAAAATTTTTCATTGCCCAAATAAACCACATAAAATAAAAATGGAACCGACAAAAGCCGGTAAAGTGAAATAAGATTAGGAATGTAATATATGTCTTTGTTAATCTTTGTCAAAGTATTTTATTTTGGATAAAGATATAAAAAAACAATTTTCATAAATATGATAAACAATTATTTTTTTAACAAAAATTTGATGATAATCTTTTGTTAAGAGCACTGACAAGTCAACGGCTTTTTCTTATATTTGCATTTAATAATTTAGAAAAAGCAATAAAAAATGAAAAAATTAATTTTATTAAGCTTAAGTTTGATTTTACTCGCTTCTTGTGGTCAGAAAAATACCAAAAAAGATGCTAATGTCGAAATTAGCGGTACGGCTATGGGGATGGATAAAGCACAAGTAAAACTGATAACTTATGAAGGGATGAAACCCATACCTATTGATTCTACAACCATGAAGGAGGGACATTTTAAATTGGCCGAAAAAGTAGATAAACCACAATTGGTTTTTTTACATGTAGATGGCATTCCAAGTGATTTGCCCTTAATATTAGAACCAAACAGCCATATTAAAGTAGATTTAGACCGTGAACATATTCGCCGTTCTGCTGTGATAAGTCAAGGTTTAAACAAAAAATTCTATGATTACCTGGATCAACTAAAAATATTTAGAGATAAACAAGAAAAGTTAGCCAAACTTTATCAAGCGGCCCAACAAAAAGGAACTAAAGCCGAACAAACTAACATCATCAACCGTTATTACAGTATTGATGACGAAAAACATGCCTATGAATATAAATTTATTGAAGATAACAAAGACAATATTGTCGGTGGATTGGTTTTTGAAGCCACAGCTTATGACAGGGCAGAACCAAATTATAATAAATTGGCTAAATTATACGATAAATTTAGCGAGGAGATAAAAAAAATGCCCAATGTTCAAAATGCTTATCAAAATGTGAAAGATAAAGCTGCTGTATCTGTCGGTAGTAAAGCACCAGACTTTTCAGCACCGACCCCTGACGGTAAGCAAATATCGTTAAAGGATGCCATGGGCAAAGTAACTATTGTCGATTTTTGGGCTTCTTGGTGTCGTCCTTGCCGGGCTGAAAATCCATATGTGAAAGAAATTTATAAAAAATATCACGACAAAGGTTTAAATATCATTGGCGTATCTTTAGACAAACCCGGACACAAAGAAGATTGGGTTAAAGCCATTAAAGATGACGGATTAACTTGGTACCAGGTTTCAAATCTTAAATATTGGCAAGATCCGATTGCCCGTAAATTATACCATGTAGAATCAATCCCTGCTACTTTTATTTTAGATAAAAATGGCGTTATCCGGGCTAAAAATTTACGTCGCGATCGTTTAGAAGCTAAAGTAAAAGAGTTATTGGAAGAACAAAAATAAAATTACATTCCTCTAAATAATACAAAACGGAGCAGACCAATGATATAAGACTCATCTCTGTTCCGTTTTTTTAAATTTCCCCTTATGAAAAAAATACTTTTATCCGGACTCGGCATTATTTTATTATTCTTTTTTAGTTGTAAATCGACACCTAAAACAATTACCTACACCCTTAAAGCTAAAGTGCCGAATATTGAAAACCAAAAGGCTTATCTCTCTACTTTTGACAAAAAAATGACCCAAAAAGTTATTGACACGGTTGAGATAAAAGACAGTCTTTTAACATTTAATGTGCCACAGCAAAATCCCCGTATTGCAATTATTAGTTTTGATAAAAGTAAATTAAAAATTCCTGTTATTATCGGTGATGGTAACATTGATATGACCTTAAAAGGAGACAACCCCATTGATGCCGATTTGGCTAAAACAACCTCTCAGTTAACCCAAAAGTTTTATCTACATCAAAAAAATATTCAAAAGGATAAAGAAAGAGGCCGTCGATTAATCATGGCTTATCGCCGGACGCCAAATCAAGAAAAAAAGGACAGTATTCGTCATGCATTTGAAAATTGGCAGCAAATGGCTCAGATAAAGGAATATGATTATATCCGGAAAAACAAAGACGTTACCGGTCTTATTTCCATGCAAACATTACTCAATGCCCCCGATGCTGATTTTCAGAAAATTAAAAAAGCCTTTGAGGCATATCCCATCAATGTAAAACGTTCGGCCTTAGGCAAATATATTAACACGATTATCCTCACCAAAGGTGCTACCGAAATAGGGGGTAAGGCTCCTAATTTTACGGGAACCACGCCCGATGGTAAAAAAATAAGTCTTAGCCAAGCCATGGGCAAAGTCACAATTATAGATTTTTGGGCCTCGTGGTGTCGTCCGTGCCGCATGGAAAACCCTTATTTGGTCGAACTTTATCAAAAATACCATTCACAAGGTCTGAATATTATTAGTATCTCATTGGATAAAAATAGAGATTCATGGCTATATGCCATCAAAAATGACCGTTTGTCTTGGCCACAAGTATCCGAATTGAAATTTTGGCAAGATCCAATTGCAAAAATGTATGGTGTGGTGGCTATTCCGCAAACCTTTATCTTAGATGCACAAGGTGTTATCCGAGCCAAAAATTTAAGACGCGAAGCATTGGAGAAAAAAATAAAAGAATTACTCAACGAATAAACTTGAAATTGTAGAAGATAATAAATTAAGAAGAAACCTAGATGAATTTCAAAACAAAAAAGGAGACGGTTATTGGGGCTGCCTTGGTGGCATTTGCTGCCGCATTGTGGGGAATGGATGGTATCATTTTAACCCCCAAATTATATAACTTAAATGTATGGTTTGTTGTTTTTATATTACATGCCATTCCATTTTTTTTTATGAATTTCTTTTTGTACAAGCGCTACAAAAAATTTAAGTACTTAAACCGGGTTGAATTACTGTCGCTTTTTTTTGTGGCACTTTTTGGTGGTGCCATTGGTACTTGGGCTATAGTTAAGGCTTTGTTTTTAGTCCATTTCAAATCATTGAGTATCGTCGTTTTATTACAAAAATTACAACCGGTATTTGCCATTGCATTAGCCCATTTTTTCTTAAAAGAACCCTTGAAAAAAAACTTTTTATTCTGGGGAAGTATTGCTTTAATAGGCGGTTATTTTCTGACATTCGGCCTGCAATTTCCCCATATCGAACATCAAAAAAATACGATATTTGCCGCTTTTTTTGCCATTTTGGCTGCTTTCAGCTTTGGTGCTTCTACAGTTTTCAGTAAAAAAATATTGCATAAACTGGATTTTATTACGGCAACCTTTTTCAGATATGCTGCCACAACTTTGGTAACATTTATTATTGTGTTAATAACCGGTCATTTGATGGATTTTAAACAGATGACGCCGCAAAATTGGTTAATTGTTTTCATTATTGCATTAACCAGCGGTTCGGTAGCCATATTTATCTATTATTTCGGACTAAAAAAAATCAATGCCATGTTGGCTACCATCATGGAATTATTTTTTCCCATTACAGCCATCATGCTTGATTATTTGGTTAATCATCAGCGCTTATCATTAGTCCAATGGATTAGTGCGGCTATAATGATATATGCCATTATACAAATTAACCGGGAATCTGCTTAAATTTGACGAATATAAATTTGTAATATAATTTATATTATGTTAAATAGGATTTGTAGTAATAAAACCGGTATCAAAATGATACCGGTTTTATTTAAAAAAAATTAAAGGGCATTAATTTTTTCAATTAAAGCATCAACTGTTTCATTAATTTCTTTTTCTAAATTTTTAAAATAAGCCTTTTTATTTTCGGCTTTACGGCCTTCATTAATTTTTTTGTAAAAATCTTCATAAGCTGATACTGCTTCATCAACAATTGCTTCTGCTTTAGCAGCATTTGCATCCGGGTTTAGTAATTGTTTGTAATTGGCTTCATCTATCACTTCACCAAAAATATAATTAATTTGTTTTTTTAAACCTTTTATACTTGACATAATTTCTTTATTTTAATTTTTTACAAATTTAAATAAAATATCGGACATAGCCTCATTTACATTTTTTAATCAAAATTATAAGTTTTGCTGTATATTTGTTTTATGATTTCGAAAACCAAATATATACAAAGATTCTTATGGTTCTTTTTAGCCTCATTAGCTTTTTATTCATGTCGTAAAGATGATATTTGCACAGCTGGTGGCACGCCCAAATTAGGTCTGGCTTTTTATGATTTTACACAACCGGACACTTCAAAGAAGGTTGATAACTTAACTGTACTTGCGTTGCCGGGAGTTGATACCTTAATCCATAATGCAAGTTTGGATGAATTAAAATTGCCCTTAAATGTTAATACTGACAGTTGCCGTTTTGTTTTAATGGACGAACAAAATCCGGATACCCTCCAATTTAATTACACACGTCAACGCGCATTTGTCTCAAAATCTTGCGGTTACAAAATTATTTTTCATCAATTAACTATTGTTTTACAACAAGATAACGACCTTTGGATCAAACAAATTGATATTATAAAAACCACTGTTCAAAACGATACCATTCATGTCAAAATTCTTCATTAATCTTATTCTGATTTGTTTATTTGGGTCCGTTTCAGGTCAAACGACTCAAGATAGCACTGCACTTCAAACGCCCAAAACCAATCTAAAATTGTATAAGATACGCATGGGTTTTGATATTGGAAATTTTTTATGGGCGAAGTATAAAAAAGATTCTGCTACAGGTTTTAATCTCGATGCAAACCTTTACAAAGATTACTACTTTTTAGCCAATTTTGGTCAAGAAACTCATTTAACAGACAACAATTTACTAAATTACACGACTACCGGGCGATATTTTAAAATAGGCATTGGTTATAACTTGTATCACAATTGGTTAGACATGAACAACGATATAATGATTGGGCTCCAATATGCTCAAGCCAATTTCGATTATTTTTTACATGCTTACCGTATCAATCAACCCGGGGCTATTTATCCGCCTCAGACCATTTATGTGGATGAAAATTTTTTAAATAACAAAGCTAAATGGCTGGAAATCAGCACACAGATACAAGTAGAAACTTTTAAACATTTATTTTTGGGTTATAATGTATCTATTAAATATTTAATGAGTACCTCGACTATTAATAATTTCGATATCTCTTATATTCCAGGATTTAATGATAAAAATACTTATAGTAATTTTGGTTTTGGTCTGCAATACTTTATCAGTTATCAACTCACTTTTTAATTATGCCACAAAATATTCAATTACGGATAAGCTTGGAAGAAGCTAAAAAACCAGACATCTTGATAAAAAAAGCGGCCGAATTTTTATCTGTCCCGCTTACGGAAATACGCGCTGTTAAAACGCTACGAAAATCTATAGATGCCCGAAAGCCCAAAATTTATTTCAATTATAAATTAGCGGTTTATATAAATGAAAATCCACCCGAAGAACAAACGTATCAATTTGCCTATAAAGATGTGCGCCAAGCGCCTCCGGTACATATTATCGGCTTTGGTCCTGCGGGTATGTTTGCCGCTTTACGTCTTATAGAGTTAGGCTATAAACCCATCGTGATTGAACGGGGCAAAGACGTGCGTACGCGGCGACGCGATTTGCGTCAAATTAACCAATTCGGCAAAGTCAATCCCGAATCTAACTATTGCTTTGGCGAAGGCGGTGCCGGTACTTATTCCGATGGCAAATTGTACACACGCAGTTTAAAACGCGGTGATGTCCGGCGAGTGTTTGAAAATTTGGTTTATCATGGTGCCAATGCACAAATACTCATTGATGCCCATCCCCATATTGGGACGGACAAACTGCCCAAAGTGGTTCAAAATATTCGAGAAACTATTTTAAAATACGGTGGTGAGATTCACTTTGAAAGTAAATTGACCGGCATAAACCTAAAAGACAACCAATTAAAAAGCATTATAATTAATCAAAGTAAAGAAATACCGGTTAAGCATTTGATTTTAGCCACCGGACATTCAGCCCGTGATATTTATGATTTGTTAAATAAACACCATATTTATATGGAAGCAAAATCGTTTGCCATGGGCGTTCGGGTCGAACATCCGCAAGCACTGATTGACAGTATTCAATATCATTGCCCGGTAGGCGAAAAAGATGCTTTGCTTCCACCCGCTTCATATAGTATTGTGCAACAAGTCGGACAACGCGGAGTATATTCATTTTGCATGTGTCCGGGTGGTTTTATTGTGCCTGCAGCAACTAATAAACAAGAAGTTGTTGTCAATGGTATGTCCCCCTCCAAAAGAAATAATAAATTTGCCAATTCGGGTATTGTCGTCCAAATTAATGTGGATGAAGATTTGCCTAAATATGAAAAATTCGGGATTTTTAAAGGTTTGGAATTTCAAAAAGATTTAGAACATTTAGCTTTTATTGCAGGTGGCAAAAACTTAAAAGCACCGGCTCAACGTTTAACCGATTTTGTAGAAGGACGTCTCTCTCCTACCCTTAATGAAACTTCTTATCAACCGGGACTCACTTCAGCACCTTTACATTCTATTTTACCCAAAATTATAGGAAAAAAGTTACGTAAAGCCTTTAAAGCCTATGGACAAAAAATGCCCGGTTTTTATACCGATCTGGCCAATGTAATCGGCGTCGAATCCCGTACATCATCCCCGGTAAAAATTCCACGGACAGACCAATTGCATCATCCGCAAATAACCAACTTATATCCTGCCGGCGAAGGAGCCGGTTATGCCGGCGGCATTGTTTCGGCTGCTATGGATGGCGAACGAATTGCTGAATCTATTGCAAAGAATTTTAATGTTTGAAACGGAAAATAGATTAACTTTGTTATAAAACAAAAAAATATGGATTATTTCGGTAACATTATAGAAGGGCTTAAATATGCCTTACCGGCCATTGTAACCGGTTATACGACCTATTATTTTTTAAACCGCTTTTTTCGACATGAAGAAAAAAAACAACTTTTAACAGCCAAAGCCGACCTGAAAAAACATGCCCTGCCCATTCGTCTGCAAGCTTATGAACGCTTAGCTTTATTTTTAGAACGTATTTCACCCGCAAAATTAGTTCAAAACCGGCAACCGGAAAACAATGATAAAAAACAATATGAATTGGCACTGATTTTTCAAATTGAAAATGAATATGAACATAATTTAAGCCAACAAATTTATGTCAGTAGCCAATGCTGGAAAATGGTCACCACTTCAAAAAATGCAACGATGCTTTTTATTAAAAAAGTATCGGAAAACCCGCATATACAAAGTGCACAAGATTTGCAAAAAGCTTTGATTGAACAGTCTGCAAAAGAAGAATTGCCGACCAGTGTCGGTTTGGCTTATATTCGAAACGAAGTAAATGAACTTTTATAAAAAACAATATTATGATTAACTATAATGAACCCATGCTTAAAGATGGGGCCTTAGAAGGCAAAAATATCATTGTCACCGGCGGTGGCAGTGGTTTGGGCAAAACCATGACACGGTATTTCTTACAATTAGGTGCCAAAGTGGTTATTACCTCACGCAATTTAGAAAAACTTCAAAAAACCGCCCAAGAGTTATCCGGCGAAACCGGTGGAGAAGTTTTGGCTTTACGTTGTGATGTCCGGCATTATGATGAAGTAGAACAAATGTTACATGAGGCCATAAAAAAATTAGGCAAAATAAATGGTTTGGTAAATAATGCTGCCGGTAATTTTATCAGTCCGACCGAACGCCTTTCGGCTCATGCTTTTGATACAATCATCGATATCGTATTAAAAGGCAGTAAAAATGCGACTTTAGCTTTAGGTAAATATTGGATTAAGGAGCAGATAAAACCTTCGACTATATTGAATATTGTTACGACTTATGCTTGGACAGGCTCGGCCTATGTAGTTCCTTCGGCTACAGCCAAAGCAGGGGTTTTGGCCATGACCCGTTCCTTAGCTGTTGAATGGGCTAAATATGGGATTAGATCTAATGCTATTGCCCCGGGTCCATTCCCCACAAAAGGTGCTTGGGACAGGCTATTGCCCGGTGAACTGAAAGAAAAATTTGATCCGGCCAAAAAAATTCCATTAAAACGCGTCGGCGAACATCAAGAATTGGCCAATTTAGCTGCCTACTTAATGAGTGAATACGCGGCCTATATCAATGGCGAAGTTATTACTATAGATGGTGGCGAATGGTTATATGGTGCCGGCGAATTTAATCAGTTAGAAAAAATTCCGGCTGAAATGTGGGATATGTTAGAACAAATGATAAAAAACAGAAAAAAGTAAATTGTCCCGGCAATTAAATCTGCTTTTTTGAAAAATAAAAGCTAAACAAAGTCAACAATATTTTAATTTTTAAATCAATCTTATGAAAACAATTAAACGGATTATATTTATCTTACTTGTTTTACAATTTTCAGCTTGTGCCGAATTGCAACAAGTTGTTGATAGTTTGCCTCAACAACAAGGCTTAAGTAATGCTCAAATTGCTTTCGGACTGAAAGAAGCGCTTAATCAAGGAATTGACAAGCAAGTAAGCAAACTAATGGCACCGGATGGTTTTTATAAAGACCAAATGGTTCGCATTCTATTGCCACCCGAATTAAAAAAAGTAGATAAAACTTTGCGCGATTTGGGTATGGGAAAGTTAGCCGACAAAGGCATTAAATTACTCAATACCGCTGCTTCTGATGCCGTTAAAGAAGCCAAACCTATATTTGTTGAAGCCATTACGACAATGACTTTTGACGATGCCAAAAATATTTTGTTGGGTAACCAAACCGCTGCAACTGACTATTTGAAACAAAAAACACAACAACAGCTTTATGCCAAATTTAAACCACAAGTAAAAAAATCCTTACAAAAAGTGAAAGCAGATGAAATTTGGCAGCAAATTATAAGCCGGTATAATCAAATTCCTTTTGTTGAAAAAGTAAATCCTGATTTAACAGATTATGTAACTAAAAAAGCCATTGCCGGTGTTTACCTTAAAATAAGTGTTGAAGAACAAAAAATAAGAAAAAATGCCCAAGAACGTACAACAGACTTGTTAAAAAAAGTTTTTGCTTTGCAGGATCATAGATAATACCAGTTATATTTATAGAATTAATTTTTATGTATTTAGGCTAAGCCTTTTATTAAATTATACATATACTTAAAAATAGCTTTCATTTTTTAAAAGAAAGCTATTTTTTTTTGCTTAAAATAAAAACAAAAATAATTTTTTGTTAAATTTGAAACAAAATTTACATTCAATATCAATTGAATGTTAATTATTAAAACAATAAAAAATATGTAAATAAACAATAAATCAGATAATAACAATACTATGAAAAAACTACTATTTTTTCTATTTACGCTTTCTCTTACAATAAATAGCACTATCGCACAATTGGTTAACTTTACAAATGTAAGTTTTACTTCACAAGTTATTGAACCGGTAACCGGTCCGCTCAATAATGATTATAACGGATATGTTTATAATGAAGGAAAAAGTGCTTTTGCCGATATTGATAATGATGGGGATATGGATATGGCTTTCTTAGAATACCATAATCCTATTCAATTACATATATTAATGAATGGCGGTAACGGAAATTTTTCATCCGTTCAAGATATTACACTAAGTACAAATGTCCGAAAAAAATTATTTATTAAATTTTTAGATTTTGACAACGATGGAGATTTAGATCTATTTGTAGGTTCGCAGAAGTATGTAGATCCCAATGATGTCAATACACCCTTACAAACCTATATGGAAATATACGAAAATGATGGAAACAATCATTTTACTTTGTCCTATTCGGATCATGACGAAGATTGTAAAATGACATTCAGACTTGCCGATATCAATCATGATAATTACATCGATATTATTACCATGAAAAATGATGGAAATATCAGTTATGCTTTAAACAATCAAAATGGTGGTTTTGATAGTTCTTTAACAGATGTCGGTTTTGTATCGGATATAGACTTCTTTGAGGTGGTAGATTTTGACAATGACGGCTATGCAGATATTTGTGTTCATAATAACACCGGTTATAAATTACTGTTAAATAACCAAAATCTTGCTTTTACGGAACATCCTTTATTAGGTGTAACTACCGAAGGAGGCATTTTTAGGATCACAGACCTGAACAATGACAACAATTTGGAACTCATTGTTTTCGGACAACAAAAATTACAAATATTTAAACATTTAGGAAATTATATCTTTACCAATGTATATGAATTTGAAAATGTTGAAGAGTTTGAAATGACAGGCAATGTAAAAATAGCCGATATGAACAATGACGGAAAAAAAGATATTATTTACCAAGACGAGTTATATAACAGTTTTTTGTTTACCAATCAAAATAATTTCAATTTTAAAGTAAAATTATTGCCGCAAATAGTAATAAAAAGCACGTATGGCAAACATAGTGAAATTAATGTTGCAGATGTGACAGGTGATGGATATAAAGATATTTTAGTTTCGAGATTAAATGAATACAATAAATTTGTTATTAACCTTAATGGTGAAAAGTTTGTAACTAATGGTAAAAGACAAGCTGTTTATGATCCAAAAGGACATATACTTTCGGCAGATATAGATGGAGATAATCTCGCGGATCTTGTCACCTTTTATTACAATGAATATGATTATAGTAAGATTATTATTTATAAAAATAACGGGAATGGCTATGACCCAATTCCTATAAGTATTATACCATACCAAGCTTATTGGCATCCATCTTTATTTGACGCTGATAATGACGGCGACAATGATTTAATTTTTCTGACGGATGCCGGCAATTATTTTAAATTTATCTATTACAGTAATGATGGCGAAGGTAATTTTATACGACAATTAAACGGTTTACCAATTGATAATAACATAATAAAATATGCTATTGGTGATTTTAACGGTGATGGTTATAAAGATATAATTGTACAACAAGCAAATAATATTGGCTTTAATATATATTTAAATCAACAAGGGACATTTTCTTTATACCAGTCTGCACAAATTGACAATTCACCCACTTATGATGATTTTTTTGTTATTGATGTAAATCATGACGGTATTTCAGATATTGTTTACGGCAATAAAATATTCATCAACGATGGTAGCGGTAATTTCACCTTGTCCCAAACACTTAATGATAATTATAAAAGAATATACCCCATTGATTTGAATAGTGACGGATATAAAGATTTTATTTATGTAAATTTTGATTCTAACTCCTCAGGCTATCTAAAAAATAAGGTGTATATGAATGATGGTGATGGCACCGGACATTTTTCTCTTTCTTCAAATTTATCAGGAAAAAATATATTTGATTCCGATTGGACGTACAGATACTTTGTATTGGATTTTGATAATGATGGCGACGAAGATTTGTTTCTGTCCGATGAACACTCACAATCATCCAGTACATTAATATTCTATCAAAATATCAATGGCACTTTGTATAAGACAAATGACACTTGGTTTGATTCTCCAATGTATTGGCGACAAAGCATTATTTTTTTAGATTACAATCAAGATGGTTGGCAAGATTATATTAGTAGAGGCTATTATTCTTGGAATACAACATACGATTTCGGTTTATCCTTAAAATTAAACCAGGGCTATACGCAAGGCGTACCAGTTTTATTAGAATTTCCAAACTTTAAAACTTGTATTGCCCCCGATTCGAATACTTTGGATTTGAATGATATAACTAATATTAAATTAACTAACTTACTACCGGCAAATATATCCTATTACAACACACTTGATGATGCAGAAAATCAACAAAACGAAATAAATAACCTTATCACTAATGTACAGATAGGCTATCCATATTATACTATATTTGCAAGATTAACCTATTCTAATCAAGACTACATATTCAAATTTGTTTTTGAGGTAGATCACCGACCCGTTTTGGAAGTTGCCAGTCCCAGTGTAGTTCCCGATCCGGATGGCGATGGTGTTGAATCAGTTGATTTATTTGATTTTGTTACTGAACATGAACCTTATGCTAATTTAAATTTTTATCCTTCCTATCAAGACGCACTAGCGCAAACCAATTCTACTCGAACAGTAGATATTTATACAGGTTTAAATACTTTCTGGGCAAGAAATGACGACGCTTGCCCGAATTGTTGCAATTGTATAAATATAAAGCAGATGGATATTATTCTTGACGAACCAACAAATAATTATGACTATTCTATTCAACGATCTGCTTATCAATTATATGATTTGCCACAGATAACCAACCTTTCAATAACCTCTGACGATAAATATAGTGGCAAAATCGATATCGACTTTAACTTTAATTTTTTCGGTTATAATTATCAAAAAATAGTAATCGGTTCTAATGGCAACGTCAGTTTTAATAAATCCGATAGCAACCAATATGCCCCATATCAAGTACAATATCCAATCCCTGATGATCACATGCCGACAAACAGCATATTTGGTATTTATCAAGACTATGATGTGGCTAATGATAATATAGGTTATCAAACCATTGGAACTGCACCTTTCAGAAAGAAAGTAGTGTACTATAACCAATTACCTCTATATAACTGCTCCACTCTAACAGCAACCTCACAAATATCGCTTTTAGAAAGTTACAATATCATAGATGTAAATGTCAAACATAGAGAACCTTGTAACAATTGGCAAAACGGAAATGGTATATTGGGAGTTCAAGACAAAGGTGCCATCAATGGATTTACCCCACCTGATAGAAATTTGGGCAACTGGACCGCTGATAATGAAACTTGGTGTTTCAAGCCAACTTATTTAGCACCTGATTTTCAGTATATTATTTGCGATGCTAATGTAGACGGACAGGAAGACTTTGACTTAAATATTATCAGAAATCATTATGCCACAGCAAATACGGTAGATTTTTTTGAGACGAAATACTATGCCAAAAATAACATCAATCCTTTTACTGCAAACACTTTTACAAATACAAAAAATGCACAAATGCTGTATGCGAAATTAAATAACGGCAGTAATTTTGAAGTAAAAAGAATATTATTAGCGGCAATAGACTGCAATGCCGATTATGATTTTGACACGGTTCCGACCGCTACCGAAGACCTGAATAATAACGATAATTATGGCGACGATGATACTGACGGAGACGGGTTACCCGATTTTATCGATGAAGATGACGATGGTGATATGATTTTGACTATTGACGAACTAACAGTACCACGTCCCAATAACAGAACTGTCAACACTTATGCCGATACTGATGGAGACGGAATACCCAACTATCTTGACGACGATGATGACGGTGACGGCACTTTGACCATAGACGAAGACTACAACGGTGACGGCAATCCCGGCAATGATGATATCAACAATAACGGCATTCCCGATTATTTGGATTATCAAGTAACAGCAAATGTTACATTATTACCAGATTCAGCCATTCATATTTATCCCATTCCTTCAAAAAACATTCTGCATGTTGATTTTAATATAGAGGTGAACAATGCTACCATGAAACTTTATACGCAAGAAGGTAAAATTATTCAGGAAAAACTCTTGAACAAAATATATAATATTATAAACTTACCGCCAACGACAGGAGTTTACTACTTAAAACTTATAACAGATAAAGGTGTCTTATATAAATCTATTATAAAAAAATAACTCAATTATTACATCATGAAAAAGTTTTTATTTATTTTTATATTTACGGCAGTTTCATCTTTTGCACAGTTAAGCTATCAAGAACATATTGTTACCGAAAACACCCCCCAATCTTTACTTCATCCCAATCAAATTATACCTGTAGATATTAATGGCGATGGAAGAATTGATATTTTAGGCACTTCGTATTATGACCATAAAATTTTTTGGTATGAAAACATGGATAATAACGGAACCTTTGGCACAGTTAATATTATAAATCATCAATTTACCAATCCCAATATCATTCCTATTGACTACGATCATGACAATGATATGGATTTTGTGGGTTACTCCAACGAAAGAGGTCTTATTTTTTGGTGTGAAAATACCGACGGGCTAGGGCATTTTGTCTCACATATTTTAATTTCAGATACACATTTGAGTAATATAGATGGAGGGCATAGACCCGAAATGAAAGTAGCAGATATTGACAATGATAATGATTACGATTTTGTAGTTGCTTCAAGTAATAACATTAGTATATTTAGACATGACGGAAGTAATAATTTTACGGAAGAAATACTAGGTGGAAATTCTTTATTCGGCACAAAATTACAAGTAACCGATATCGATAATGACAATGATATTGACATCATCATCGCTGATAGTAATGATGTTAAATTATTCGAAAATGCTGATGGGCTGGGAAACTACACTGCGCCACAACTTATTATATCATCGTATTATAATATTGGCACCATAAAAATTATTGATTTAAATAAAGATGGCATCAAAGAAATTATGCTCCTGCTGACTTACGGATCATATAGTTATAATCCTGCAGCTATGTTCTTAATCAATAATGGCTCTTTTCCTTGGGATGCTTCGTATACACTGAATAATAATGGAGATGAAAATTTTAATTCAGTTTTAGATGACATGGAAGTAGATGATATAGATAATGACGGTACCAACGAATTATTTGGGACAAAATATCAAGGAATTGTTTTTACAAACACCGGACCTTTTCAATATCAACAAACATCTTATGTTAATATGAATAATTTAACAAAATTTGAATTTACCGATATTGACAATGATAATGATGATGATATCATAGGTTTTAACAAAGATAATCACATAGTGATATTTAAAAATGACGGATCCGGCAATTTCTCACTTAATCAAGAACTGCAAACTACCGCTTATTTCGCTTTTTCAAGTAGGGTTGATGATTTTAATAACGATGGCAAAACAGATTTTGTTTCGCTTTTTTATCCTAATAAATTCAGTTTATTCAAACAACAAACACCTGATCAATTTGACGAGCATGAAATTACCGGTTTGGATATGAGTCATCTCAGATCTTTTGGCAGAGCAACCATAACAAGTGGAGATTTGAACAATGACGATTATAATGACATTATCATTTCAAAATATTTTCATGGTTCGGGTAACTCTACCAATACAACAGTTATGCTCAATGACCATGCAAATAATTTTGGGGTAAATAATAGTATATTCAATCAATTCCAAGCCGATGGTGTTGTTACTTCTGCTATTGAAAATATTACAGGAGGTAATTATAATGATATTGTTACACTTTATCATGACAACATAGATATCCTCAAAACAAATGACGGTTATCATTATTCAACGGTATATTCCTATCAGCGACCATTTGGAAATATCGTCAAAGTGGCAGACATGAATGGTGATGGGTCTAAAGATATAATTGTAGCTAGTGCTAATAATGACCTTTCACATGACAAAGGATTTTATATTATAGAAAACTTTGGAAATTCAAATTTTGTTTTTTCTTATTTATTCCGGATATTGAACAACAATATTTTTGGTTTTGATGTAAAAGATATTGATAATGACGGAGACCAAGATGTGGTTGTTGCTACCAATTCAACTTCTGAAGGATATCTCATAAAAATATTTAAAAATAATGGGGATATGACTTTTGCAGAAGCTTCTATTAATTATAATTTAACAAACTCATTACCACATTTAATTTTAGAAGATATTAATAATGATGACTATTTTGATATCATAGCAACTGATGGTACACAAATTATTTATGCTTTAAATGATAATTTCGGCAACTTTTTACCCGTTCAATCTTTGCCTTATAACTATAATTATTTAACATCCATACAAGTATTAGATATAAATGGCGACGGCATTAATGATATTACAGGTTGTTCCAAAAATGAAGGAAAAATATTCTGGTTAGAAAATCAAGACCCTATCATGACTTTAACTTCAAATAATATTGATGAAGGAGAAACTTTAGATATTAACATCAAATTAAATCAAGCCGTTGCAAATGATACAGATATTTATGTTGATTTGATTGATCAAACAGCAGTCAATGGAACAGACTATATTTTCGCGTCACAAAATATTACAATACCGGCCGGATCAACCCAAGCTGTCATTTCAATTCCTATTTCCAATGACAATATTTATGAAACAGATGAAACCTTTAAAGTCAAATTAATTAACTTATCAGGAACAACCATTAATCAATCGGTTTCAAAAGTTCAGACCATTCATAATACGACCCCTCCCCCCTCCCTCTCTATAAATGACGTGCAAACTTTAGAAGGCGGTAATATACAATTTAATATTTCTGTTTCAGGTAATACAACCCAATCAATTATATTAAACGCAACAACAGAGGACATTACAACAAATCAAACAGATTATTCTCCGGTTAACAGGCAAATTGTTATTACACCATCACAAACATCAGCCAATATTACTGTACATACTTTCGACGATGATATTTACGAATCTGATGAAACATTAAAATTAACCTGTTCGGTTACATCAAATAATGTTGCTAATAATATGATTGAGGCAATTGGTACAATTACTGACAACGATAATCCGCCAAGCATTCAAGCAGTTAATAGTAGTACAGATGAAGGAAATAACTTGCCGTTTACCGTTAACTTAAGCAATCCCAGTGCTTATGATATAACTCTGGATGTTTCTACAAGTGATTTGACTGCAACTGCCGGTTTGGATTACGAAAGCCTTTCACAAACATTTACAATTCCGGCAGGAAATACCAGTATTTCAATACCGGTAACAACTTTAACAGATAACTTAACTGAGCCGGATGAAACTCTACAATTAAATATTATGGTAACCAACTCAAATACCAGTAATATCAATATAACTGCAGTTGGAACAATCCATGATACCTCACCAAATGCAATTGAGGCATTATCTAAGGATCTATTAATTTATTTTCCTAATCCCGTATATGACAAATTATACTTCAAAGGGCTAAAAATAAAAAAAATAATTATTTATAATATAGACGGGAAACAAATCAATACATACACGCAAACCCCAATTTCTCTATTAAATTACAAAAAAGGCATATATTTGTTAAAAATAATAACAAATGAGAATAAATTTATAAACATAAATATAGAAAAAAAATAAATCATGAAGCGGTCCATCTGACCAGCTTTTTTTTACAAAAACTGACAAATGAGTTCGATTTAAATTAATTTAAATTTTATTTTTACCTATTAGATAACTTAATTAAAATTTTTGAATAAAATGAAATACAGAATAGAACATGATACCATAGGCGAAGTAAAAGTACCTGCCGACAAATATTGGGGCGCGCAAACCGAACGCTCACGTAACAATTTTAAAATAGGCCCTGCCGGCTCTATGCCACGTGAAATTATTGATGCTTTTGCCATCTTAAAAAAAGCCGCTGCACATACAAACCATGAATTGGGTGTTCTACCTAAAGATAAACGCGATTTGATCTCACAAGTGGCCGATGAGGTTTTAGCAGGCGAATTATATGATCAATTTCCGTTAGTCATCTGGCAAACCGGTTCAGGCACACAAAGTAATATGAATTTTAATGAAGTTGTTTCTAATCGTGCCCATGTATTAATGGGAAACAAATTAGGCGAGGGCGAAAAATATATTCATCCTAACGATGATGTTAACAAATCTCAATCGTCAAATGACACTTTTCCAACGGCTATGCACATTGCTTTGTATAAAAAAATTGTTGAGAAAACCATTCCTGCACTTGAATATTTACGTGATGCATTAGCAGAAAAATCCAAAGAATTTATGAAAGTGGTCAAAATAGGCCGTACACATTTAATGGATGCTACGCCTTTGACCTTAGGACAAGAATTTTCCGGCTATGTCTCGCAATTAGATCACGGCATACAAGCTTTAAAAAACACTTTAGATCATTTGAGTGAACTGGCTTTGGGCGGTACAGCAGTCGGTACAGGTATAAACACACCCGAGGGCTATGCCGAAAAAGTTGCCCAACATATTTCAGAATTTACCGGGTTACCGTTTAAAACTGCTAAAAATAAATTTGAAGCATTGGCAGCACACGATGCCATTGTAGAAACACATGGCGCCCTTAAACAAATTGCGGTTTCCGTTAACAAAATAGCCAATGATATCCGTTTATTGGCCTCAGGTCCCCGTTCGGGAATCGGTGAAATAATTATTCCGGCAAATGAACCCGGCAGTAGCATTATGCCCGGTAAAGTAAATCCGACCCAAGCCGAAGCTATTACAATGGTGGCTGCTCAAATTATGGGTAATGATGTCGCCATAACCATTGGTGGCACACAAGGGCATTTTGAATTAAATGTATTTAAACCAATGATGATTTATAATGCATTACAATCGGCAGACCTGTTGGCTGATGCTGCTGTTTCCTTCACCGATAATTTGGTAAAAGGCATCCAACCAAATGAAAAACGTATTGAGGAGTTATTAAATAATTCTTTGATGTTGGTAACGGCTTTAAATCCATATATCGGGTATGAAAATGCAGCCAAAATTGCCAAAGCTGCGCATAAAAACGGCACGACCCTAAAAGAAGAAGCGGTTAAATTGGGTATTCTGACCCCTGAAGAATTTGATAAATATGTAGTACCCGAAAAAATGGTAGGCAAAATAGACTAATTTTTTCATTTTTTTAAGTTTTTGAAAGGAATTGCAGGTGCAATTCCTTTTTTTATTCTATCCTTAAACAACCACTTTCTAAATTAAAGTATTGTTAGTCAATCAATAAAAAAAAATAATAAATTTTAACTAAAAAATTAGTTTTAACTAAAATTTTAGTTTATATTTGTAGCATCAAAAGTAAAGAAAACTGTTATGACCAAACAACTGACCAAAGCCGAAGAGCAAATTATGCAAATACTTTGGCTGCTCAAAAAGGCAACTGTCAAAGAAATAATGGCAGAACTACCTGACCCTAAACCTGCCTATAATACGGTTTCTACTATTGTTAGAATATTAGAAAACAAAAAGTTTGTCGGGCATGAAAAAATGGGAAAAGGTTATAGATATTTTCCCTTGGTAGAAAAAGAAACCTACAGCAATCAAAGCTTAAATAAATTAATTAACAATTATTTCAGCGGCTCGTTTAAATCAATGGTATCCTTTTTTGTTAAAAATAATGAAATTGACCTACAGGATGTAGAAGATTTGTTAGAAAAAATTAAAAATTCGCAAAAAAATGACTGATTATATCTTGCAAGTTTTATTATACCAATTAATATTTCTCATAGCCTATGAGTTTTTTTTCAAAAAAGAAACCTTTTTTAGTTGGAATCGCTACTATCTCTTGATTAGTGCCGGTCTTTCTTATATTTTACCACTTATAAACATAAGCAGCTTTGCCAAATATGTCAAATATTTTCATGGCATTCAAGCTTTAAATCCTATTAATTTGAACTATCAAGCCGCCACATCAAAATATACGGTTTTAGATACTACCTTTATTAATTTGACTCAAATTTATATAATAGGTTCTGGTATAATGCTACTGCTTTTTATGTGGAAATTATTTCAATTATTTTATAAAATACATAGTCATAAGATTTTAAATTATTCAACTTATAAAATAGTTTTGCTAAAAGAAAAACATGTAGCTTTTAGTTTTTTAAATTACATTTTTATCAGCAAGGCTGTATTTGATCAAAATCCGGCACCAATCTTAGCACACGAATTGATTCATATTAAAGAAAAACACAGTTTGGATTTATTGTTCTTTGAAATTCAAAAAATTGTTTTTTGGTTTAATCCGTTGATTTATCTCTATCAACATAAAATTATGCTCTTACATGAATATATTGCCGACCAAAAAACCTTAAAAACAATCCCCAAACAATCCTTTTACGAAAATTTACTACTGCAAAATTTTGCCATAGAAAAATTACCCTTTATCAATCAATATTCAAACCAAACCTTATTAAAAAAACGTATTATGATGACAACAAAGAAACAATCCAACCCAATTTTAAAAGTAAAATACCTCATGGTCTTACCCTTAATTTTTACAATGCTGTTTATGGCCTCATGTGATAAAACAGATCAAAGCGTACGAGGCCAAATCCCGACCGAATCTAAAATAGAAAATACACCAAAAACCTTTACGTTGGATCAAATTAACAAAGCACCTGTTTTTCCGGGTTGTGAAAAATTAAACGATAATAATGAAATAAAAGCCTGTTTTAGCCGTAAAATAAGAGAATTTGTAATAAACAATTTCGATAAAAAAATTATGAATGATTTACCGGCAGGAAAATATAAAATTCTGACACAATTTCATGTAGATTACACCGGAAAAGTCACCAATATCAAAGCCAAAGCAGATGTAGAAAAATTAAAAAAAGAAGCCATTAAAGTACTTGAACGCTTACCGGACATGCAACCGGCAGAATTGGCTGATGGTCAAAAAGTTGGGCTGACTTATACCCTGCCAATTATTTTGATTGGCAAAAAATAACCTTAATAAATCATTGGAAATAGATTATAATTCCCCTTAATGAGAGCCTTCATATCCATATTATTTATCTTGCTCCACTTTTTGCTGCAAAGTCAAATAATAAATAGTAATTTAGATAAGGAAAATTATATCCAAACCATTCAAAATTTAAAAAACCAAGCCCAAAGTTTTGAATCAAATTTAAAATTGGGAGATATTTATCAAGAAACCGGTAATTACGCAAAAGCTATCAAACATTATCTAAAAGCTTTATCATATAAAAACGATAAACATGCATACCTTAAATTAGCCAAATCGTATTTAAAAAATAACCAACGAAACAAAGCGATTGAAATATATGAAACAATCTTGCAAAAAGAACCGGATCATTTGTTATTAAAATACCATTTGGCTAATTTATATCTACAAAATAAAAATTTTGAAAAAAGTTTACCGATTCTAAAATTCCTTAGCCTAAAAGATTCGCTCAATCCAAATTATTTGTACAAGATTGCTTTGGTTTATACTTATTTAAATCAAGAACCAAACGCCATTCGGTTTTACAAAAAAACCATAAGCGTTGACAGCACCTTTTACCAAGCTTATTATCGACTTGCAAAAATCCATACCAATAAGTCCAATTTATTTTTAGCAAAAAAATTATTGCAAAAAGCCTTACTTATAAAACCCGATGCCATAAACCTTAACCGGCTACAAGCTATTGTAGCTTACAAAACCCATGATTATCCTACTACGATTAAAAGCATTTTATGTTTAGACTCTTTAAAACAAAACAATCCTTTTTATAAAAATCTTTTAGGGATTGCCTATTTTTATAATCATAAATACCATAAAGCTGAAAATATTTTTAATGAGTTGATTAACCAAAAAAATGAATTAGATAATACCTATTATTATTTAGGTTTGACATACAAAAATTTAAATAAACCTGAATTAGCTGAACAAAGTTTTAAAAAATCAATTAAAATTAAACGGCCTAGTGTGGCAAGTGAATATTATCAAATTGCTATGCTATATAAAAAACAACAAAAACTTAAAGAAGCCATCTCTTATTTAAAAAAGGCTTTGCACCAAAAACAAACCAATCCGGATATTTTGTTCCAATTAGCCTTATTGTCAGAAAGTTACTTCCAAAATAAAAAGATAGCCTTAAATTACTTTAAAAACTATGTGGCTCAATATAAACATATAGATGCTGAAAGAAGCAGGTATGCCTTGCAACAAATAAGAAAAATAAAGACAGAGTTGTTTTTTCAAGCAAAATAAATCAGATTTATTTTATCAGTCTATTATTTAATTGAATAAATGAAAAAAAATTTTCCATATTCTGGATAGTTAAAGTCTTTTCGTTATTCAATAAATACTTTAATAAAGAATAATCTTTGCAAATTGCCTGACAAAGCCTTAATTTTACAAAAATTTTTAGTATGACTTTAAACAAAGCTATTCAAGAATTACACAAAAAGGGATATTTAGATTTGCCGTTGCCTGAAAATCTCAATTTGGTTGAAGAAATTAATCGCTTACGAAAAGAAAAAAATGCTGTTATTTTGGCCCATTACTACCAAGTTCCTGAAATACAAGATATTGCTGATTTTGTAGGTGACAGCTTAGCATTAGCCCAGGCAGCAGCCAAAACAAATGCAGATATTATTTTATTTGCCGGCGTGCATTTTATGGCCGAAACTGCCAAAATTCTAAATCCGGACAAAAAAGTACTCCTCCCCGACTTACTTGCCGGCTGTTCTTTAGCCGAATCAGCTCCCAAAGAAAAATTTGAAGCATTTAAACAACAACATCCTGATCATATAGTTGTATCGTATGTGAATACATCGGCTGATATTAAAGCTTTAACCGATATTGTTTGCACCTCGTCAAATGCCGAAAAAATTATTAATTCAATTCCGGCAGATGCCAAAATTATTTTTGCACCTGATAAAAATTTGGGCGCTTATCTGAAAAAGAAAACCGGAAGGGATATGTTGCTTTGGGATGGCGCCTGCGAAGTACATGAAGAATTTTCACTTGAAAAAATTTTACAACTTAAAGCTGAGCACCCCGATGCTAAAATTATTGCCCATCCCGAATCACGCGACTATATTTTAAATATTGCCGATTATATCGGTTCTACATCCGGATTGCTCAACTATGTCCAAAAAAGCGAGGCCAAAGAATTTATTATTGCCACAGAATCCGGAATTTTGCACAAAATGGCGCAGTTAGCCCCCGGCAAAATACTGATACCTGCACCGCCGGTAAACGATGAAAATGCTTGCGCCTGTACCGAATGTCCTTATATGAAACGAAATACTTTGGAAAAAATTTATTTAGCTTTAAAGTATGAATTGCCTGAAGTAAATGTAGAAGAACAATTACGTAAAAAAGCCTTAGTTCCTATTCAACGAATGTTAGAATTATCTTAAAGTAGAACATGAAAATAAAAAGTGATTTCCTCGTCATTGGTTCCGGTATTGCCGGTTTGTCATTTGCCATTAAAATAGCCCAAAAATTTCCCGGCAAAAAAATTAGCATCATTACAAAAGGGACCAAAGAGGAATCAAATACCAAATATGCCCAAGGCGGCATAGCCACCGTTTATGATTTGGCTAAAGATTCATACAAAGCCCATATCGAAGATACTTTAATAGCCGGAGATGGTTTATGCGATCCGGCGGTGGTAGAAATGGTTATAACACAGGCAACAGCCCGCTTAGACGAGCTTTTAAATTGGGGCGTTTCGTTTGATAAAAATGCCCAAGGTGAATATGATTTAGGGAAAGAAGGCGGGCACTCCAAAAATCGAATTTTTCATCATAAAGATATCACCGGCTATGAAATTGAACGCTCTTTGCTTAAAATAGTGAATCAAACCCCCAATATTGATTTTTATGATTTTCATTATGCCATTGATCTCATTACCGAACATCAAGTTTTTGGCGATTTAATTTCTCTGGAATCAGACAAAACCGTCTTTGGAGCTTACGTTTTAGATGAAAAAACCAAAGAAATAAAAACTTTTACCGCAAAATATACTTTATTAGCTACAGGCGGCAGCGGACAAGTTTATGAAACGACTACCAATCCGTTTGTGGCCACCGGTGACGGAATAGGTATGGCCTACCGGGCCAAAGCCCGTCTGGCAGATATGGAGTTTATACAATTTCACCCGACAGCCCTTTACAATCCGGGAGAAAGTCCGGCTTTTTTGATTTCGGAGGCTGTCAGAGGATTTGGGGCTTACCTTCGTAACGAACAAGGAAAGCGGTTTATGAAAAAATATGATACCCGTTTGGAACTTGCCCCGCGTGATATTGTGGCTCGTGCCATAGATACGGAAATGAAATTACAAGGAAACAAAAATGTTTATTTAGATGTAACACATCTAGACTATGATGCTTTTGTCAAACATTTTCCAAATATTACTAAAAAATGTGAAAGTTTAAATATTGACATCCGTAAAGAGTATATTCCTGTGGCACCTGCTGCCCATTATATGATGGGAGGTGTCGTGGTGGATAAGCATGGACAAACCTCCATCAAAAACTTGTATGCCAGTGGCGAAGTAAGTCGTACCGGCTTACATGGCGCCAACAGATTAGCCTCAAACTCTTTACTTGAAGCATTGGTTTTTTCGCATAATGCAGCAGAAGATATTGCCAATCGTTTTGATGAAAATGTCAAACTTCCTTCCGTACCGCAATGGATTGACACCAGTACCAACCGGAACATGGAAAAAATACTGATTACGCATGATCGCAATGAAGTTAAAACCATTATGAGTAATTATGTGGGGATAGTCCGGTCTAATGAACGCTTGTTGCGCGCCTTACGTCGCTTGTATGTCTTGTATCAAGACAATAAGCGCTTGTATGATCATGCAGAAATTAGCACCGATTTATTAGAATTACGCAATTTAATTACCACTGCTTATTTAATTGTAGAGTTTTCAAGAAAAAGAAAACAAAACAAAGGCGGATTTTACAGCAAGGATTTAATTTAAAATTATTCAATTTTGTGCAAATTTAAATCCTTATCAATCTCTAAAATTATAGACCCCTGGTTTTTGAAACCTGTATCGGGTGTGTGCTGATATAAATAAACCTTAGAAGTTTGGGTAGTACGACCAATTTTTTGTAACCCCTCAAACAAATTATCGGCATTGGCAGCGCGTACCAATAAATCAAAAGTGGTATCAAAACCGTTTATAGCGGTAAAATCAGGTAAAGTATTATATTGCTTTTTAAATTTTTCAGCCAATTCGGGTGCTACTTTTCGAATCATTTTGGCCGGAAAATGATAATTTAAATTGGCCAAAAATTCATTCATACGGTCATTTTTATCATCTTCATAGAGTTTTTTATCCTCTAAAGTGTACAAGCTAATATAATAATTTTTCTTTAAAGAATTAAGTGTTGATAAAACTGTAAAAATAAATGAATCATCCTTGGACAATAGAATAACAGCATTTTCTTTATTCCTATCCAATGCTTTTTTGATATTATCGGCATTAATTGATAAGCCTTTCTTCATTTCTTTACCGCCTATTTTGGTAACAGGTATGCCCAGTTTTACAGCTAAGCTATCTGCTTCTGCCTTTTGGGTTGGATCGTAAATAATACTCAATTTTTTACCGGCTGACTGTTCTTTTATATATTGCAGCATATGATTTTGCAAATCGGTATTATTGGAAGTTGTCACGACTAAATTCCTAAAAACCTGATTGCCTTTATAATTATGGACAGCCACAGGTGTGTTATCATATTCTAAAATATGGGCTACTTTTTCAATATTATCTTTTTTTACCGGTCCTATGACGAAATCATAATCGGAAAGATCTGTGGTTTCTAAAATTTTACCTGTGACATATGGCGATGCCTGCGTATCAAAAACATCATATTGAACATTCAAACCCAATTGCCGCAACGAATCAATAGCTAACTTGATTCCCGAATAATAATCCAAAATTCTATGTCGCATTAGCTTTTGACAAAGATCAGAATTATTGTCAGTAATAGACTTTAACTTAAAGGGCAACATAATTGCAATACGATAGGTTTTATCCAAGCGCATACTATCTAACAAATTGATACTTTGCGGTATTTTGTTAAGAGTAAGTCTTGTATCTACCATACTATCTTTGGGCTTAAAACTATCAATTTTTTCATTAAAATCTTGCACTTCATTAGCCAACAATTCTTCTGAAAGTTTGTCTTTGGGTATTTTGATGGTTTGACCATATTTAAGCCCATCTACCAAATCAGGATTGACCGCTTTAATATCTTCAATAGAAATATTATATTTTTTATGCAAGCTGTATAAAGTTTCTTTAGGCTTTACTTCATGATAAATAAAATGAGCCAAATCACGTTTGGGTTCTTCACTGGTTATAAACTTAGGTACTATTAATTTTTGGCCGGGTTTTATTGTTTCATTTTTTATCTCCGGATTTAATCGTTCCAACTCGTCCATGGTTATACCATGATTGTAAGCAATTCGCCATTCGCCTTCATGCGGTTGCACTTCATAATAAGTATATTTTAGGGTATCAATGGCTTTTGGCGCATTTGCATCGGGGAAAATAGGGATAATAAGAATTTGTCCTAATTTAATATCATAGCCTTCTACATTATTAAGTTTAACAATATCTTCAATTTTTGAATGATATTGTTTAGACAAACTAAAAAGTGTTTCATTTTCGTCAACGGTATGATATTTATAGTCGATAGGGTTTTGCGCCAATTTAATGGAATCGCCGGGCTGTAAGGCAGCCTCTGTTTTGGGAATCAAAATACTTTTGCCGGCTTTTAAAGGTTTACCGGCATCTAAACCGGCATTATATTTTAAAATATCGGAGGGGGCAACTTGATATATTTTGGCAATATCACTTAATTTTTCGCCTTCAGCTACTGTATGAATAATAAAATTTTGAGCTGAGGTCGTAAAAAAGGTCATCAATAAAAAGATTATGATGCCGGTTTTATATAAATTAGATGTGTGTTTAAAGCAATTTAACATATAAAAGTCTCCTTAATTTATTCGATATCTACGCTTAAGCCTTTCTCAAGCAGGGTCGATGCAATGGGTAAAAGTTTTTGATAAGTCCCTTTTTTTACCACACTTTGCCCTTTGTAATGGGTTAAGGTGGCACACTGTTCGGCTTGCATTAGCGTATGATTACAATAGCGCATAAGCATGTCAATTACGAAATCAAACGTATGAACATTGTCATTATATAAAACAATTTTATACACTTCCGTGTTGGTATTTTGTTGGTCCTGTTTTGGCAAATGCTTTTCAGTCATAGGTTGATATTTTAAAGTTTAAAAATATAGATTTTTTTTGAATAAACCATAAAAACTTATCAGTTAGTTGACATCTTGATGTGTTTTTTTAAATTTTAGACTCGTCCAATCATTCTTTATTTCCATGCTCTCAAAGACCATACCATTTTTTTTGCCTTCCTCAAGTAATAAAGGTACATCTGATTGATAAAACCCACTTATTATGAGCTGGCCGTTTGGTTTTATATGTTTAACATATCGGGCCATATCTCGCAATAAAATATTCCGGTTTATATTAGCCAAAAAAACATCAACTGCAGGCAGTTCTTTCAAAATAGTGGCATCCCCTAAAAATGTTTTTATTTGGGGTGTGTCATTGGTGTTAAAATTTTCTAAAGCATTTTGAAAAGCCCATTTATCATTATCAATGGCAAATATTGGTTTAGCGCCCAATTTATCAGCCAAAATAGCTAAAACGCCGGTGCCACTTCCCATGTCTATGACTGATTTATCTTGCAAATCCATTTGCAACAACTGTTTAATCATTAAATAAGTCGTTTCATGATGTCCCGTGCCAAAACTCATTTTAGGATCAATGGTAATGGTAACCGGATATTCTTTTTGCGGATGAAAAGAGGTTCTGATATAGACGTGTTCATCTATTATCAGTGGCTTAATTTGTTTTTCCCAAGTTTCGTTCCAGTTTTTTTCGGGAACTTCTTTTATCGTCACTTTATAGGCAATGGGCAATCCGGATAACACTTCATCGAGTAAGATATCATCATAGGTGTAAGCCAAGAAGCCTTCCGGTGTTTCTACAAACCCCTCAAAGCCGGCATGTGCCAATAAAGCGATTAAGATTTCTTTATCTGCAACCGGATTATCTAAAATAAAATTGTATTCTTTATATTTCTTTGTCATCTGTTTGTGTATTAAATAAGCTCAATCCCCAAATACCTATAACCATCCAAAGGGTAAAAATAAATAAACTCCAATTAAAAAATTCTGACGAATAGTTTATTTTAAACCATGTAAAAGTGCCT
This sequence comes from Flavobacteriales bacterium, assembly GCA_026993355.1. Classification (GTDB taxonomy): domain Bacteria; phylum Bacteroidota; class Bacteroidia; order Flavobacteriales; family Flavobacteriaceae; genus WGBX01. The sequence goes on from JALWTX010000022.1 coordinate 195,199, forward strand.
CTTAAAAAGATAAGGGTTTCGGTCAGAATAAAACCCGAATAGAACATATAAAATGCTTTGCGTCTTAATTTGATAAACTGAAGTTCGCTTCCTAATATAAGCAAAAAAACAGTAAAAAGACCTAACATAATTAAATGCAAGTATCCTATTATAAAATCACGTATTTGGTAACTTAAATCGGCATAATATTGAATGGACCCCATAAACTGCAAAACCGCCTTTAGCATAAATGTATATAACACGATTTGCAAAAAACGATAAGAAAAGTTGGAAACGGTATGTTGCAAATAGCGATGATAACGATAGAGTATTTTTAACAAAACAAAAAATGCCCCAATTTCGGCAGCACCACCAATCAGAGCCAACACATTAAAAATAAAACCCGGTTTGGACCACAACATATTAGAAAAATAACCCAAGAAAACCGCGGTAAGCATCAATGTATAAAGCCAATTAACCTTTGAAGCCGGTAAAGTGATGTGACGGCGTTCTAAAAGAAATAAAGTTAAACCTATTGTGGCAAACAAAAACCAGCCATTGTACTGAAAATGCAAATAATAAAAAATATCGTATTTGTAATAAGGTGATTGCTTTCCGAATATTTTGATTATGGGGCCCAATGTCCACGGGCTAATGCTGGATAAAAATTGTAAGCATAAGCCGGCTTTAACAAATCGATAGGTAGCCGGAAATTGCTCTGTGGCTGATTTGTGCTTAAAAAAATAATATAAAAAAAGATAAGTCCCAATTAAAAAAAGCGATAAAAATAAAATAGAGAAAAATTTGTAACCTTGAATTGGAAAAGAAAAGTACATACCCATTATATTGATAATGGTAAACCAATAAATAAATTTGAAGAATTTGGTATCTAATTTATCTCTTAAAAAGATATAGGAAATAAAACTGATAAACGCGCCATGTAGCCAGCCTAAAAATGCCACATGTGAATGAGCATGCAAAAAATTATGAAAATTGATGCCCAAAGGAAATATGGGGACCATTCTTAAAATAAGACCTAACAGGGCGATTGCAGCTAAAAAATATAAAGCAATCCGGAATTGCATTTTTGCTTTCATAATCTATTAATTTATAATGACCCACAAAAAGGATTTAAATGAAAAAATCATTAAGATGCACTTTTACTTAGCCATCTTAATGATTTTTTTAAACAACATAATTAAAAATTATTTTAAATTAAGTGTTTTTGGGTCAATTTTATTTTGTAAAATTTTATTTATTTTATTCAATTTCTCTTTGCCTTTTTCATCTTTGGGAATATTATAAGCTTTGATACGGATAACTTCCGTCAAATTTTTTGTATTGGCATGAATAGTAATGGTTTTTGTTTGTTTACCGGGTTTGTGGTTGGTATTAAATTTTACCTTAATTACATCAGACTCACCGGGTTTAATCGGTTTTTTAGGCCAGTAAGGTGTGGTGCAACCACAACTGGTTTTGACATTGGTTATAACCAATGGGACTTCGCCCGTATTGGTAAATTTGAAAACCGTATCCAAAATTTCCCCTTCATGGTGGGTTCCAAAATCTACCTCACGCGTGTCAAAGGTCATTTTAGGAAATTTGTTCATTTCCGCCCTTTTCTCTTGGGCTTTTTTGACATTTTCATCTTTTATTTTGGCAGCCGGGTTGTCATTTTGACAAGCTGTTATAAATAATAGAGTCAATCCGGCTAAAAAAAGTATTTTTTTCATAGTATTTATATTTTTTAAAAATTCATTTTCCCTCGGGCATTTTTAGGCAATTTATCTTGCTCTTCTAACTCCTTACGCACATTATGCAAGACACCATTGATAAAAATATTACTTTTCGGGGTCGAAAACTCTTTGGCTATTTCAACATATTCATTAATAGTTACATTGGGTGGAATAGACGGAAAAAATAAAAATTCGGCAATGGCCATTTTCATAATTAATTTGTCTATTTCCGAAATACGGTCATATTCCCAATTGGGTGTTTTTCCCACCAAAAGTTTGGTCAATTCTTTATTGTTTAAAATGACTTTTCTAAATAAATCAATGGCAAACTGACGATCAATCTCGTCTTTAAACAAAGGCGGTAAAGTGTTAAAAGACATCCCTTGTTTTAACCCGCTAATAGTTTTCATTACCAATGTATTAGCGATGGCAATATCATCGGCCCAATGACTGTCATCTGCTTCAAAAGACTCGTGTAATTTTTCTTCGGGTGCTATAAAATTTTTATATAAAGCCAAAATAAAATCTTGATCTTCTTTAAAAGATTGCTCCGGACTGGACATATAATCCTTGTATAATTTCGATTTTTTAATTTTTTGCCAAATATAATTGACCAATTCTTTATCGACTTCCCATTTGTTTAAACGGTATTTTTCTTTAAAGGCTTTTATAAAATCATTATTGGCCAGCATTTCCAAAATACGGTTATTGACAAATTTATAATTGGGGTTCAAATCGGCTTCTGTCGGAAAATTTTTATTCAAACCTATTTCAATTTCCTCCTTTGCTTTATCCCTCAAGGATAACAAAAGCAAAAGTTGCAATACATATAATTTATATATATTTTCAAAACTTTTTAACAGTAGTTTCTCTTGATTAGTCAAATTATCAGCACCTGATTGTTGCATGGCAAAAGCAGCCTGCATCACTTTTGAACGTATGTTCCGTCTATTTAGCATATTCTATCAATTCAATCGATTTGCAAATTTAGGTTATATTTACACAAAATTCCAAAAAAATTATTTTTTGTTTCAATTATTTTTTTAGTAGATTTGTGTCATAAAAATTCTAAAAGTATAGTTGGAAAATGAGTGAAAAAGAATACAACAAACCAGAAGAAATTTTCTCAAAAGTATTTAGAGCAGGACGAAGAACCTATTTCTTTGATGTGAGAGAAACAAAAGCAGGTGATTACTATTTGACAATTACCGAGAGTAAGAAAAACATGAACGAAGATGGCACTTTTAGCTATAAAAAACACAAAATCTACTTGTATAAAGAGGATTTTGGCAAATTTAAAGAATTACTCAATGAAGTAACCGATTTCATTATTAAGGAAAAAGGTGAAGAAGTTATTTCCGAAAGACATCAAAAAGATTTTAATCCGGTTGAAGCAGCCGAAGATAATAAAATAGCTAAAGAAGACGAAACTGTAAAAGAAGAAAACCTTACAACAGACGATTTTACCGATGTCAGTTTTGATGATATTTAAACAAAATTTAAATTAATTAAAAAAGGGATCGACATCTATCGATCCCTTTTTTATGTCTCTTAATAATTAGTTAAAACATCTTTACCCCTTTATTATTTTTGTAAATTTGAGTATTAAATCAATAAAATAAAAACACATGAAAAAAATAAGTTTATTACTGCTGCTGTTTTTAGCATTAAATAATTATGCCCAAAAAGGCGAAGGCGGTATGTGGATGCCCAATACCATTAAGCAAGTCGAAAGTGACATGCAAAATATGGGCTTAAAAATTACCGCCGATGATATTTGGAATAACGAGAAACCAAGTATCAAGGATGCAGTTGTACAACTTGGCAATGGTTGTACCGCCGAAATAATGTCCGATAAAGCTTTGGTATTTACCAATCACCACTGCGGCTATGACGCCATTCAAAAACTCTCTACCATTGAACACAATTATTTAGAAGATGGTTTTTGGGCCAACTCTTTTAAAGAAGAACTCCCCGCTCCCGGTCTAACCGTCACCTTTATAGATGATATTATTGATGTAACCGATCAAGTATTAAAAGGTGTTACCGACAATATGCCGGCCAAAGAACGTCAATCTGTAATTGATAAAAATATTGCACGAATAAATAAAAACACCCCGCAAGACCGTTTTCATAACATCCGTATTAAACCTTTTTTTAAAGGAAACAAATATTTTATGATCAAACGGACAACTTTTAGAGATATTCGTTTGGTTGGGACGCCTCCGGCAAGCATTGGCAAATTTGGCGGTGATACTGACAACTGGATGTGGCCCCGTCATACTATTGATTTTTCTATCTTTAGAATTTATGCTAATAAAGACAACCAGCCGGCAGATTATTCACCGGATAACCAACCCTACAAACCCAAAAAATTCTTTAAAATTTCCTTAGAAGATCTAAAACCCAATGATTTTACAATGGTTATCGGATTTCCGGGTCGTACAACCGAATATTTAACTTCCTACGCTGTTAAACAAAAACAAGATTTACGCGACCCTGCCCATGTTGCTGTACGCGAAATAAGTTTGGGTATTATGGATAAAAACATGGCCAAAGACAATGCTGTTAAACTAAAATTGGCTTCTAAACATGCATCGCTGGCTAACTATTGGAAATTTTGGATTGGTGAAAGTCAAGGTTTGAAAAAATTTAAAGCGGTAGAAGCCAAACAAAAATTTGAACAAGAATTTACGAAACGCATCAATCAAAATCCTGAATTAAAAGCCAAATACGGTCAAGTTTTGCCTCGGTTAAAAGAATTGTATGCACAACTGGAGCCCTATGCGGTTGTTCAAGATTATGCCAGCGAAATCTTTGGCCGTAATATTGATTTGGCTCAAATAGCTATGATTGCCGGTATGTTGGAAAAACAAAGCCAACAACGCGGCGATACTTTTTATAAAATGATTAAAGATCGCTATAAAGCTTATTTAGAAAAAAATGTTTTGAAAGATTTTGATCCTAAAACCGATCAAGAAATTTTTGCTGCTTTAATTGATTTTTATACTAAAAAAGTTCCCGCTGATTTTGTTAGTCCTGAATTGAAAGAAGCCTTAACCAAACAAACACCAAAAGAATTGGCTAAAAAACTTTACAGCCAATCAATGCTGGTAAGCAAAGAAGGAATTGAAAAATTGTTTTCTGCACCGACGGCCAAAGAATTTGCCAAAATGCTTAATAATGATCCGGCCTATAAAATATTAAATGCACAACAAAAATGGATTGATGAAAAAATCAGTACACCCGTAGCTAAAATTAATGAAGAAATAAATAATTTAATGGGCAAATATATCAAAGCCCAAATGCTTGTTTTCCCCGATAAATTATTTTATCCTGATGCTAACTTTACTATGCGTGTTGCTTACGGTAAAATAAAAGGTTTTGAACCGCGCGATGCTGTTTATTACAAACCTTTTAGTCACTTATACGGTGCCATTGAAAAATATAAACCCAATGATCCTGAATTTGATTTGCCTAAAAAATTAATCGAATTGTATGAAAAACACGACTATGGCCGGTATGCCAACAAAAAGGACGGCACTTTGGTAACCGATTTTTTGGCAACTAACCATATTACCGGTGGAAACTCGGGAAGTCCCATTTTAAATGCCCGTGGCGAACATATCGGTTTAGCTTTTGATGGCATTTGGGAAGGGGTGATGGAAGATGTTTATTATCGTCCCGAAATTGCCCGTAGTATCCATGTAACGGATCATGCTGTTTTATTTATCATTGACAAATTTGCTAACTGTCAGCATATTATGAAAGAATTAACTATTGTAGATCACAGTAATGATTCCAAACCTGAGAAACCTAAAAAAGCCGAGAAAAAACGAAAAAAGTTTTTGGGCATCTTTTAAAAAAAATCATTATACAAAAAGGGACTGTCGTTTGACAGTCTCTTTTTTACTTAGGCTTGGCTAAAAAAGCCTTAAATTTGTATTAAATTAGCTTTTTATAAATCATAAGACTTATGAAACGTTTTTTACTTCTCATTGTTTTAACCTGTGGTTTGCAATTTTTATCGGCTCAAATAAGCTATGGCATTACCGGCGGTCTGAATATTGCTACAGGTATTTTGCCCGATTTAAAATTAAATACCAATATCAATTCTATCTTAAATGGAAATGAGGTAGTTGCCGGCCAACCGCAATTAGCAGATTTTGTCATGTTATATAAAGCCGGAATTTTCATGAGATTAGACAAACGTATTGTGTCACTGAAATTTGGGGTAAACTACGATAAAACAAATATAAAAAAAGAAGTAGACGCCAGCATATTTAGGGTTAATGTTTTAAATATCGACTTAAGCTATTTGGACTTTGATTTTACAGCCAACTTAAATTTAACCCAACACTTTTATATTTCTGCCGGTTATGTCCCTTCCCTATTATTGCACCATGAAGGAAATCTTAATATACAAAACTTTGATCAGCGTTTATTAGCCGGTTTCGGTTTTAAATTCGACAATGGTGCCAGCTTGGATTTTGATACCCTTGTAGGTCTATCGGAAGTGATAAAAAACAGCTATATTCATAATATTATGATTCCGGTTACATTGAGTATTCCTTTAAATTAATAGACTATCTATGGAAAAAGCCAAAACAGTTTTGCAAAAATACATTCCCGAACATGCGCTTGATGATGTCCTTAAACTGCTTTTTTCACACAAAGAGTTGCGTATAAAAATAACCAATCCGCGTAAAACCAAACTGGGTGATTATAGACGACTAAATACTTATCAGCATCAAATCAGCATTAATAATAATCTGAACAAATATCAATTTTTAATCACCTTATTGCATGAGATTGCCCATTTTTTGACTTATAAAAATTATGGCTTTAAAATTAAACCGCATGGTCCGGAATGGAAAGCAACTTTTGGTAATATTCTAAAACCCTTTATTAATCAGAGGATTTTTCCTGAAGAACTTTTGCCGGATTTGAAAAAATATGCACAAAATCCCAAAGCCAGTACAGCCGGCGATGGTTCCTTATATTTAAAACTCGCCCGGTATGATAAGCCTAAAGATGTCAAAACCAAATACATTTTTGAGTTAAAAACCGAAGATTTTTTTGCCTTGCCCAATGGTGTGATTTATCAATTGCTCGAAAAAAGAAGAACAAGGTATAAATGCAAACGCTTATCCAATCAAAAACTCTACTTAATACATAAAAATGCCGAAGTTTTACCTTTAATTAAAGAATGAAAATGAAAAAAATTTTGAGTTGGAGCAGTGGCAAAGATGCCGCTTATACACTACACCAATTAAATTTAAAAGGGCAAAAACCTGATATGCTCTTAACAACAGTCAATAAAGATTTTCAACGTGTTTCTATGCACGGTCTGCGTATTTCACTGTTAGAAAAACAAGCTGAAAACTTAGGTTTGCCTCTTTATCAAATTCCCTTGGCTAAAGATGTTAATATGGAAACTTATAACCAATTAATGCGGCAACACCTGACAATATTGAAAAATCAAGGCATTAAAACCGTTATTTTCGGTGATATTTTTTTAGAAGACCTAAAAGCATACCGGATCAAACAAATGTCTGCCATTAATATGCTGACTGAATTTCCCATTTGGGGAAATGATACCCGGCAATTAGCCCAAAAAATTATTAAAAGCGGTATCAAAGCAATTGTGGTTAGTACCAATGCTAAGTATTTAGATCAAAGTTTTGTTGGACGAGCATTTGATAAGGATTTTTTAAGGGATTTACCTGATAATGTAGATTGGTGTGGCGAAAATGGTGAGTTTCATACTTTTGTATATGACAGTCCTGAATTTATCAAAGCAATAGATTTTGATCTGGGCGAAAAAACTTATAAAGAATATAAACCTTGTAGTAAAAAAGACCAAAACCACTACCGTAAAAATGTTAAAAATACCAATTGGGATACAGGTTTTTGGTATATTGATGTCATCGCTAAATAATTTTTTATATTTTTACATTTTAAAACTTAATACACACTTTAATTTTAAAACTATGAAATATTTTATTGCAAGTTTAATGATCATGAGTCTCTTTTTATTAAACAGTTGCTCACCAAAATCAAGTCAACCTTGCCCCCGTGTTGCCGAAAAAAATGTTCAAATGCCAGTTCAATCACCGGCAAGCTTTATTCAAATACATAAAGTCTAATTTTTTAGTAATCCCTCTTCAAATCAAATTTTGTTATATGATTTGAAAAGGGATTTTACTTTATGCTTCTATTAATTTATAGCGATTGAAAATAATTATAATTTTTCACAATATTTTCAAATGAAAATCTATTGGATTTTTTTAGGGCTCTTTTTTTCAACAGCGGTTTATAGTCAAACAAACCAAACCACGAAAATTGATATTGAATTACAAAAATGTCTCAGGAAGCCTGAAAATTATTCTACTTTGGGTATGATAAAATGTGTTCATAAAGCTACGGTGAAATGGGATAAAAAACTGAACGAAACTTATAGAAAACTGCTTTCTTTATTAACAACAACTCAAAAACTTAAATTAAAAAGTTCACAACGCGAATGGTTAAAATTCAGAGATAAAGAAATAGAATTTTCAAATCAACTTTATTATGATTTGCAAGGAACCATGTGGCGCCCTATTGCAGCTGAAACAAAACTGAAACTTACCAAAAACAGAACATTAATGTTGCAAGAATATTTGTTAAACCTAACAAATGCAAATTAATCTTGTTTTATAATTTAGATAAAATTAGAAAAACGGGCATTAAAGCCCGTTTCTAACATAAAATAACTTGACGGATTAAATTAAGAAAACTATCCACAACCACCGGTTACTTCTTTTTTCTTATGCTTCACAATTGGTTTTCCTGGAGATGCTGCTTTTTTTGGGGCTGCTACAGCTACAATTTTATTATTAGTGCGTTTTTTTCCTTCCACCACCGGAAAATCATTGATCACATCATTAATATCACTCATCCAACCTTTTTGTCGCCATAAACTGTACATAAATCCGCCGGCACCAAACATCAAACTGTGGGCTTTGTAGCCTAACATATCCAAATATGCCGTAGCATTACCACTGGTATGTCCTGTTTTACAATATATTAGCACCGGTTTATCAGCTGGTATTTCTGTTAAACGTGTATCTAAACTCAAATCTTTTCGCGGCGTAAATTGCACTGAACCTTTGACATGTGCTGCATAATATTTAGGTTTTTGAATGTAAAATATGCTATAATAAGCATTGATATCTTTTTTAATGGCAGGAAAATATTCATCATCTTTCAACAAAAATTGAGGGCGTGTTTGTTTTAAAAGTTGATGTGCTCTTTCACTGATTAAAATAGATGGTAATTTTTTTGGCAATTTTGGTAATTTGCTCAAATCAATTCCTTTATGAACAGCTATTTCTTCACTATGATCGGGAATAGTTTCTGCTTTATCAGTTCCTTTAACAATCATCTCGGGATAACGGTCACCGAAACCTTTTTTCAAAATATCCGAAAAACTACTGTTCCAACCTGCCATACCATATAGCATTGTATAGGTATTATCAAAACCGGCATACCGCGTAATACCGGTTACATAAGAAGCCATTTGGCCCGAATAGCAAATAAATACCACCTTCGGATAGGCAGCCGCTTTTTGTTTTTTGGTTAAAAATTCTAAAACTTTGTCTTTCGGCACATTATAAGCACCGTTGATATGACCTGCCTCATAAGCTGCTGGTTTTCTAATATCAATCAATAACCAATCTTTGCCGTTGTCCAAGACACTTTGTGCAGAAACAACCGGTGGAAATTGTTTGGTATTAATAAAATTACCGTGTTCATAATAAATTTCAGCTAAAGTTTTTGGTTGGGCAGTCCGTAAAAGATTTTCAAAATTTACGTCCTTTTTACCCACAGGTTCGCCATTATAAATAGTCGAACTGTGTTTACAAGCACTCAAAGTGCCGGAAATTAATATTAAAAGAATTATTTTTTTCATTTTTTTATTATTGGTGATATGGTTAATCAGTTATTTAGTTATTTGAGATTCCTTTCCGACATGCGTCGGGACAGGCAATTAATCGTGCCTCACTCTATCGGAATGACAACTGCTGTCATTTCGAACTTTCTAGCTGTCATTTCGAACGTAGTGAGAAATCTCACTATTCATTTCAGATTTTTCAGACGTTGCGTGAAGGTCTCTACATTGTCAATTCTCAATTTTCCATTTTCGAGTAAATAGATTCCTCCCCGATTAATCGGGACAAGCTGTCGTTCGTTGTGCCTCCTCTCTCTGTCAGAATGACATCCGCACTTGCGACTATCCGCAACCGCCGGTTACTTCTTTTTTCTTATGTTTGACAATCGGTTTACCTGTCGCTGCCGGTTTTGATTTAGCAACAGGTGCTCCCGCGCCTGCTCTACTTCGTAACTCATTGATAAATTGTTGATAATCAACTAATGGTTCCTCGTCGTCATACAATCCGCTATTGATGCCATAATTATCCAAAATTTTACCTTTTAAATAATCATAACCACCCAAAATAACATAAAAATTTCCTTTGTTAAAATGTCCCGCCATCAATGCCATTAACCTTGGTGTAGAAGCTTCAGCACCATAAAGCATCAAAACCGCATCCTTTTTTAATTTTGAAAAATAATAGGGGTTAAAAAAATTCTTCATAGGGATATTTACCGCACCTTGTAAATGTCCATTGGCATATTGGTGAGGCGTACGAATATCGACAAACTGAACCTCTTTCAAACCCTTACTATACAACATATCAACAACTTGATCTTTGGCAATAATATTGGCTTTGCAATCTTTCACAGTCTCTACGGCATCAATACCTTTATGATTGTTACAGGCAGTGAGCAATAAAAAACCGATGAGTAAAAGAAATATTTTTTTCATTTTGATAATTTTTAAAATTAATAAAGTAGTTTATCCACAACCGCCGGTGACCTCTTTTTTCTTATGCTTCACAATAGGCTTTCCTGTTGCGGCAGGCTTCGATTTTTTTGCTGTAGCACCAGCTACAGGCGTCGCTCCTGTGAAATAAATCTGAGCCCCTTTTCTAAATAAATATTGCTTTTCCAATTTGGCCGTCAAAATATCATCTGCCGGTTTTTGCGGATTTAAAATGGTCTTATACCATTCATTAAGTCCGCCTTTCATCACTTTGTTTCCTTTATAATCATAACTACGCAAACGCAACCAAGCTTGATCAGCCAAACTGCTACCATTTGAAAATAAAACCGTTGTATAAACATCTTGATCAAAATAATCTTTATTGGCTTTATCCATTATTTTGTCTATCGGAATATTAATCGCTCCCTCAAGGGTGTATTTCTTATATTCTTTAGGACTACGAACATCGATTAATAGCAAACTCGGATCTTTTTCCATAATCATCTTTGCTATGTCATCTGTTGAAATATAGCGCCCTTCCTTATTCACTTCTTTTAATAATTGTGTTGGGCCGATAATATGTTGTAAAGGCTTGATATCTGGTAAAAATATCGCAATGATACTACCCATTAATAACAAACCTAAAATAATTACTTCTCTTCTTTTCATTTTTTTAATTATTTGGTTATTTGATTATAGTGTCTTTTCAAACGCAGTGAGAAATCTCACCATTTATTTCATATTTTCGATTAAGATTCCTCGTCGCTTCTTCATCGCTCTGTCGGAATGACAACTACTGTCATTTCAACTTTCTACCTGTTATTTCGAACACAGTGAGAAATCTAATTTTCAATTATCCATTCAATAGATTCCTCCCCCATTAATCGGGACAAGCTGTCGCTCATGCCTAGCTCTCTCGGAATGACAAACGGACTTTCCACGCCGGATTAGATACCCAATTCGTCAATATCTTGTTTAGACATTTTACTTTTCCATTTATCTTGCCATTTTTGAAAAACAATGAAAGTCAAAATAGCAATAATCGTAAATAAAAAGATAAACAAGCCTTCCTTGATCCCTATCCATTGTGCAATATCGACTTTACCCATCTTTCCTGACTTTCGCAAAGCTTCCCATGCAGTCTGATAAGTAAAAATAAAGCCGAAAATGCCAAGCAAAACACCTGTGATAAATGCCATTGCATCTACTTTTCCGGTAGCGGCTGCCGATAAACTGGTACCGGGGCAAAAACCACCGATAACAAATCCCAATCCCATAATGGCGCCACCTATTAAAGTTGGAATCCAAAATGTTTTAGGGTAAAAAGTTAATGTTACATCGATAATTCCCATATTATGCATGATGAATAAACCGATTAAACCGGTTAAGGCAGCTGTAAAAAAGACTTTGATAACCGTTGCATCATAGCCGTAAAAAATACCGGCTAACTTTCTTGTATTGGTAAATCCTGAAGCTTCTAATAAAAAACCGAAGCCAACACCTATAATTGCCCCAATAAGCAAATTATATTCCGGATTTAGTAATTCTTGTGGATATAAGGGTCCCATAATTCTCTAGTTTTTTTTGATCCATAATTTTTTGAACATAAAGGCAAAGATAAATCCGAAGCCGAAAATAGCCACCAAACCGATGTAACCCGACAAGGAGTTAACCGACATACCCGACAATACCAAGCCTGATGTACAACCACGTCCCAGTTGTGTCCCGATTCCCCACAAAATACCCCCTAACAAGGCCAAATAAAGCCGTTTTTTGTTGGTAATATGTGGCGCTTTTCCTACAACAAATTTTAAACGACCATATAAAGCGGCAGATAAAATAGCACCGAATATCACGCCGAGCAATTCAAAAACCAACCAAGTATTTACCGGTGAATGACCATCGGCAACATGAGGTGCCGTATATGGATTAGTCTGAGCATATGCCGGTGATACTTTATTGATAACGCCAATGGCAACATCTCTGTAACCGCCACTTGACCCTAAACCTTCGCCTGCAAAATAGTATGCAGCTATAATTAATAGTCCTAAAAAGAAACCAGCCACATACGGATTCATGTATTTATTTTTTTCTGTATTCATTATCTACAATTTTTAAAATTTAAAACGGATATTCTGACATTTGTCCGGCAGCAACCATAATCAAACGGAATAAAAAACCACCTACCAAAACCAATAGTGCGGGTAAAGCCGGTGGGATATGTTTGCCTTTTAGTTCCAATGCTTCCAATATAAAGGGTAAAAGCAACCCAAATCCTACAAAAATGACCCAAAATATAACCGTAAATTCGCCCCCCAAAAACAAATGTGCTGCTTGTTTATAGGCTTCGGGGCCGGCTTGCATGCCCATGATCATATGGATGATTAAAAATAATTCGGTTGCTATTAAAGCCATATCAATGCTTGACATCAATTTACGTTCTTTTTTATTATTGCTCAACCACATAACAAAAGCAGAACCTGTTGAAACCGCAGACGTTAAGAACAATGGTCCTAATATGGAATTGTTCCATAAAGGATGCGCATTAAAGGCTGACAACAAAATACCGGTGTAAATACCCAAAATAATTGATAAAAATAAGAGTATCCATGCAAAAAATTTACGGTATTTTCTAAAAGTCATAATAATAAAATGCGGTATTAACCATTTGTGCTCTAAATCACGTAAAAATTTGGTTATTTTATCCAATTGATGCCAACCGCGTTCATGTAAATAGGCTTCTATATCATCTATATAACTCAACGGCCATAACAAAGACAAAATACTGACGGCCGATAAAGTCCAAGCTCCCCATGACATAGGTGATTCTATGCGGAATGTTGTAAACAATTCGAAAACATATTTGGGATGATGTAAGTCATACACCAATAATAACAAACCAATAATAACAAACCAAAAAGTAAAAATGGGTGCTATTTTAACCGTAAATGGCATGTCATTTTCTTTGCCTTTCAAATAATACAACGTGGCAAATAACAAAATACCGGCTGCCAATCCGCCTAAAAACAAATAAGTAGCAATGGGAAAACCCCATATATGCACGTGCGGATATAAACCTTCAATATCTCTAGCTGTTTGAAAAAGTCTTTCTTCCATAATGTCCTATTTTAAATAATAAATTTGCGGTGCCGTTCCGGCTTCCGGTAATAATGTATAATGTTCCCTACTTTTTATCAACTTGGATATTTCACTGTCCGGGTCATCCAAATCACCAAAGTGCATACAAGTTGTTGGACAAACCGATACACAAGCAGGGTCTAAACCATCGGCGACGCGGTGGTCACAAAAAGTACATTTATCGACATAACCGTCCGGATGAAAATACCGTGCATCATAAGGACAAGCTTCAATACAAGCCCCACAACCGATACATTCGTCATGGGTCACTTTTACGATACCGCCTTCGATCACATGGCTGGCCCCTGTAGGACAAGTCCTGACACAAGGCGTATCTTCACAGTGGTTACAACGTTGCGATTCAAAGTGCATAAATAAATTGGGATATTCACCACGTGCTATTTCAATTATCCAATCCCTCGAATAGCCCAAAGGGACATTATTTTCTGTTTGACATGCTACAACGCAGTCTCCACAGCCAACACACTTGTTGACTTCTATTGCCATTGCGTATCTCATGATAATTCTTCTTTTTTATGTGGATTTTCAGTTAAGATTGTTACGAAATTATTTCGCATACCTGTGCCGCCCGTAATTGGGTCTTTTTCTACTTTATAAACCATTTCGGAATCAGCAATTCCCCGGCCATAAGCACGTGACATTTCTTCAACTTTGCCATTGACAAAGATGCGTCCTTTGTTACCAAAGCCATGTGGCAAAAAGACGGAATCATGTCTGATACGTTCCGTCACACGTACTTTAATGCCGAATGAGCTTACTTTGCCTTTGAGATTTTTCAACCAAACTTCCTGTCCGTTTTCAATACCATAAAGTTTTGCTACTTTTGGATTGACCCATAAAACAGGTTCATTTCTTAATTCCCATAAATACGGATTGTTCAATGTTCTACCGAAAGTATGCATCGGCAAGCGACCGTAAATCAAACGTAAATATCCGGTGGGTGCTTCGCCGTGGTCTTTATAAACCGGCATCGGGTCGTAACCCCATTCAGCAAAATCGGTTGAAAACAATTCGATTTTTCCGGTATTGGTATTGAACCAATATTCTTCGCCGTCTTTTAAATACATCGGGGTTTTTCTGGAGAAATGTTTTACACCTACACGTTTCATTTCTTCCATAGAACTACCGACTTGCTTGAGTTGCCAATCCAATACTTCTTCAAAGTCTTCCCATTCATAGAAATCTTTTAAACCGAGACGGATCCCGATTTCTCTGGCTATCCACCAACCAGGTTTAGTTTCCCAACGCGGTTTGACTGCCGGATACCGTAAGGCAACATTAGGTTGACGGTGATGTGCCGTTCTCAAATGGTCTAAACGTTCCAAATAAGTTGCTTCCGGTAAAACCACATCGGCATAACCGGTAATTTCACTCGGCATGGTATCTACAACCACGATAAAATCTTGATTTTGAAGAGCACGCTTCACTTTATCTTCCGGCGGAATGGATTGAATAGGGTTGGTTGCCGTGATAAACATACCTTTTACTTTGTAAGGACCGTTGTATTCGGGCAAAGCATGGTCGATGATTTCATTGGTAATACCCATGATGGCTAATTTGTGTTTACCACGGGAAATGGTTTTCCAAGACCATTTGGGTTTCGGGAATGGCGGATGAGCTTCTTGTGGCAATTTCACCTTTTCAGGAAAATAAAAACCACCTTCTCGTCCCCATGAACCGAGTATCGCGTTCAAAATAGCAATGGCTCTGGTGCGTTGTGTGTCATCACCATACCAAGCTGTATGGCGTCCCGGGTGGATAATCACACGTGGCGATGCACCACCTATCATACGTGCCGTTTCGTAAATATCACCGGCAGGTATCGTCGTTACGCTTTCTGCCCATTCGGGTGTATATTTTTGAACATGATCTCTGAGTTGTTCAAAACCATAAGTGTATTGCGCAACGTAATCTTTGTCATACAAACCTTCGTTGATGATAACATTCATCCAAGCCAATAATAAAGCTATATCGGTAGAAGGTTTTATCGGCAACCATTTGGTTGAATGTGCCGCCATAGTAGAAAAACGCGGATCAACGGTGATAATAGTGCCACCTTTATCAATCAACTGCGATACTTCTTGTACATGACCATTATGCATATTTTCCCCGATATGATTACCTATCAATACCAAACAATCGGTATTACGTACATCTGTAGGTTCGGGAGACGCTAATCCTGCACCGTAAGTAGCAATAAATCCGGCTTCACGGGTTATTAAACATTGTGCACCGGCAGGTTCGCCCATGGTTTGCGAGCCCCAAGCTTTGAATAAATGTTCAAAGTGCGGACCGGTTTTACCGTGAAACAGCAAAGCCATGCTTTCTTTGCCATATTTTTTCTCAATGTCTTTCATACCTTTGACAATAACATCAAAAGCTTCTTCCCAAGTGGCTTCTTTAAATTCTTGTTTGCCGTCTTTACCTTGCACTCTAATTAAAGGTTTTTTGAGACGGTCTTCATCGTAATACATGCCCAATCCACCTGTTCCGCGCGGACACAAACGTCCGTTGGAATGCGGATCGATATCATTACCTATAACTTTATGTATTTTACCATCCTTATCAGTATAAGTCCAACCGGCACAGTTCCAAAAACACACTTCACAAACCGTTGGGGTTTTGATGGCTTCGTTTTCCAATAAATGCGGTGTTTTTTCTTCGCCGAAAATTGCCCCCATCATACTGGTCAACGGTGGTGTCATTGCCAAACCGGCAGTTGCCGTTCCCGATATTTTGATAAAATCTCTACGACTTAATTTGCTCATAATATTATATCTAAATATTAGTTTTCATTTAATTTTACTCAAAAATAAGCCCTAAAATGACCGCTTTAACTGACAAAAAACATATTTTTCAGACAAAAGAATGATTCTATACACTTAATTTCATCAAAATTGAGAAATGTCATTTTTGTAACAGCTGTAACAAATTAGTAAACAAAAAGAGACACAAAAATTCGCGTCTCTTCTGGTTATTTGGTTAATCGGTTATTTGATTTTGTTGCCATTTCTGATTTCCAATTTTTCAGACGTTTCATCCAAATTAGACGTTGCAGTGCAACGTCTCTATATTCTCAATCCCGCTTCCGGTGGAGATGGGATGTCACATCGTTCCATTCTCCATTTTCAATTTTCAATTCTACATTCGCACTTTACCGCTATCCACTCGGCACTTTCCACTAAAACGCACGTCCGTGCGTCCCTACATTCGCACTTTCCACTTGGCACTTTATCACTTACTTTTTCCCCATTAACATTTTATCAATAGCTTTGGTCGCTACAAAACCATCGGCAATAGCTGAAATGGCATCATTGCGTCCAATCACCACGGCATCACCACCGGCAAATAATTTAGGAATAGATGTTTTCCTATTCTCATCCACCACAATTTTATTTTTTTGCATTTCCAATTTGGCTAAAATATGTTCCGGCAACAAACTGTAATCGGCTTTTTGTCCGATTGCGGCAATCACGGCATCACATTCGATTAAGGTTTCGCTGCCCTCAATAGGTTTTGGTCGCGGACGTCCACCGCCTTCCGAAATCATTTCGGCTTTGACATATTCCAATCCTTTTACTTTACCATTCTCATCTTTAATCACACGGGTCGGAATAGTTTGTGGTAAGATATGGACGCCTTCAGCTTCCGCTCCTTCAATTTCTTCTAAATCCGCAGGCATATCTTGAATACGACGTCTGTATGATTGATAAACTTCGGCACCCAAACGGCGCGATACACGTGAGCAATCAATAGACACATCACCACCACCGACCACAACAACACGTTTGCCTATATCAACTTGTTCGCCTGAATTGACTTTACCAAGAAAATCAATAGCAGACCAAACACCGTCGGCATCTTCGCCTTCAATACCCAAATTCCAAGCATCTTGCAAACCTACTGCCACAAAAACGGCATCGCTGTTGTTATAAATTTCATCAAAAGTGATATCTTTTCCAACCACCGTATTAAAATGTATCTTAACACCTACTTTTTTCATATAATCCACTTGTTTTTGGATACTTTCATAGGGTAAACGATATTTCGGAATACCATACATTATCATACCACCCGGATCTTTATGCGCCTCGTAAACCGTTACATTGTAACCGCGCAACGCCAAGTAATAAGCAGCCGTTAAACCACCCGGACCGGCACCAATAATACCGACTTTATATTGATTGGGTTCTCTGATTTCAGGATTGACAATTTCGGCAATCATATCGGCATTTTCTGCCCGTTCAGTCGCATAGCGTTTGAGCCAACGAATGGCAACGGCTTCTCCTCTTACCTGCAATGCACACACATCTTCACATCGGCGGGTACATACTTTACCACACATTTCGGGTAAATCATTGTTATCGTAAATAATTTTAATCGCTGCTTCATCATCGGCTTTGGCAATAGCATTGATATATTCCGGTATGTGCATATGAACCGGACAGTTTTCGGTACACAATCCGCAACTGATACAACGGCTGGCTTCTATGCGTGCTTCTTCTTCATTATAACCCAAAAAGACTTCGGCAAATGATTTTACCCGTTCTTCCGGATCGAGTTCACGCATCGGTACACGGTCAAAGACATTGAGTGACGTATCCATATCTGCCGTAAAGCTCAATTTATCTTTGGCATCGGGATTGTCTTTACCCGGCACCATCAAAAAATCAAACGGATCAGGACTGACTTTGATAAAATCTTGTGTCATATTCAACGATCCCGAAGGGCAAACATCGACACATAATGCACAGTAACAACAACGCCCATAGTCTATCTGCGGGCGTAAGCCACTATCACCCGCTTGTCCCTCAATGCCCGCCAATGCAACCATATCAATGGCTTCATTCATACAAATAGTCGCACAGTTGGCACAGCCTATACATTGTTCCAAATCGTTATAGTGAAAGCCTCTGTATCGCGGCGAAATATCCTTTTGCTCATCAGGAAAATTAATGGTATGCGGTTGCTTCCCGATTTGCTTTAACGCCGTCATTGGGGTTAATATGCCTTTCAAATCTATTATACTCATTTCCTTTATATTTAGTGCGAAGTGCCTAGTGGAAAATGGAAAGTGCGAATTACCACTCTACTTTCTACTTGACATCTTCTTTAAACTTATTATTGCATTTCAGATTTTTTGATCAGATTCCTCGTCGCTCCTTCGTCGCTCTGTCGGAATGACAACTGCTGTCATTTCAACGTTACAATGTCATTTCGAACGTAGTGAGAAATCTTAATTTTCAATTCTCAACTTTCAACTATCGACCCAGTTATCTCTCAATTTCCGGCGGACAAACGCCTAATGAATTCAAAATAAATGATACGTCGGCAATATTCTGTCCGGGCAATATTTTTTCCAATACACTGACACCGTGTGTATAAGCAGCGCCTTTCAGATGTACCCGTCTTGGTTTGTTGCTGCCATCACTGACAACATAAAATCCTATTTCGCCACGGACACTTTCGGTTTTTACCCAAGCTTCTCCTGCAGGCACCGTCCATTTCATCGGATTTGGAATACGATTGTAATAACTACCGCCCGGCATTTTATCCAAAGCTTGTCTGATAATACTTATCGACTGCTTAATCTCATCTCTACGAACTAGTGCTCTTGCCCATACATCGCCACCTTCATAAGTTGGAACGACAAAATCCAAATCGGCATAAGCTTCATAAGGTTCATCGATACGAACATCATGTTTGATGCCTGTACCACGTAAAGGCGCACCTACAACGCCCCATTCAATAGCTTTGTCTTTGGGGATAATCCCGACACCTTGCGCCCGTTTTTGGAAAATGGCATTGTCAAACAACAATTTATTGTAATCTTCCAAACGTTTTTCCAAATAATCCATTGTTTTGTATGCCTTATCTACCCATCCTTCGGGTAAATCGCGACGTACACCACCGGGCCACATATACATATGATAAATACGCGCACCGGTCAGGTCTTCAAATAAGTCAAGAATATAGTTCCTGTCACCGACACTCCATTGCCCCAAAGTATATAAACCACTAGAACCGGATTGACCGCCATACCATAACAAAAAAGATTGTATCCGTGCCAATTCCGCAACAATCGTCCGGATATATTTAGCACGTGGTGGTACCTCACGCCCTTCTATTTGCTCTACGGCACGCGCATAAGTCAGTTCCATAGGATCCGGCTCCGGTACACAGAATCGACACAATAATGTAAAGGATTGTAACCAATTGCGTCCTTCAATCAGTTTTTCAAAAGCCCGATGTAAATACCCAACGTGGGTTTCGGCTTGCGTTACCACATCGCCTTTGACTTTGAGCTTTATCATCATATTTCCGGTAATACCGGGATGCTGTGGACCTAAATATAGGGTTGTTTCTTTTTCTATCATTTGGTTAATATTTGTCGGATGTCCGATGTCCGATGTCGGGTGTTCTGTCCGATGCCGGATTCAGATGTCCGATGTTATATGATTTTCAATTATGATTATCCTTTTTCTATTTTTATTTGTCAGTTGTCCGATGTTTTAATCTGTAATTAATTTATTTTATTCCTAAATGCATTCATCATATTCATCAATTTATACGCATCATCATAAAACCTGTTAACCTCATTTTCAGTTAAGTATTTTCTTCTTTTTGCTTTGTGTAAACAAGTTACAACTTCTGCTAATGAACGAATGGCATATCCCATAAACTTTTTAAATTCCGGGTTGGTTTGCCCGATTGAACCTTCTGAAATATTTAAAGCAATGGAATCAGCCGCTCTTCTAATTTGTGATGACAAATTGTATGTCTCATTTTTTGGAAAAGAAAAAGCCAATTCGGTAATTTCCTCTCCAAAAGTCATTGCTTGCTGCCAAATCCTCAAATCTTCAAATTTAAACTTACTATCCATAATCACAAAACTTTCAATTCATAATCCCCTAACTATCAATCAAACTCCAACCCCAATACATCGGACATCGGACATCCGGCATCGGACTTCCTAATCTCGTGAATACTTCTTCGCAAAATCCGGCAACTCTTCGCCACTTCGTTTCATTATCTCCTGACGCACATCACGCGCATTTTCTCTTCCGGGACGTGTCGTATAGGTTTCTTGTGCATACTTTTTCGTATCAAAATCACGGCGCATCGGTGGCATTTCCTGCCAATCTTCCAAAATAAATTCTTTGGCGCCTACCAATCCGGGAAATTCTATTCCATACATCTCTCGCATTTCCCTTTCGTAGGTATTGGCTTGATCCCATATCGTATCGATATTTTCCATTACGGGATTTTCTCTATCGATAAATGTATGTACCAAAACGGTTTGCTTGTGTTCCGGATGCCAAACTATGTAAACCAACTCAAACTTATTGTCTTCCATCCAATCAACACAAGACATATGATTTAGATGTATAAACCCCATTTGGTTTTTCAAATAGAGCAATATACTTGACACCAAATCTTTTTCCGCTACGATTTTTATTTGCATCGGCGTTTTTATCTCGCCTTCAACTTTAAAAACTTTTTTGAGCCGGTTTAATATGTTTTCTTGCATTTCTTTATTGGTTATTTGGTTAATCGGTTATTTGTCATTTCGAACATAGTGAGAAATCTCATCTTTCATTTTACCTTTAAAGATTCCTCGTCGCTCGTCGTTCCTCCTCGCTCTGTCGGAATGACAACTGCTGTCATTTCGAACGTTCCATCTGTAATTTCGAACGCAGTGAGAAATCTTAATTTTCAATTTTCCATTTTCAATTTTCCATTCTCAATTTTCCATTCATTTTCTCTTTCCACAGAGACGAATGCAATTCGTCTCTACGCACTTTCAACCTTCAACTAATTGGTAATGCTTCGCATCACCAATTATACTCATCAGGAAAATCCCAATTCTTAATTACTTTTTGTTGATTGGCACGATACCAATCCAGATTATCACGATAACATTTGCCTCCTCCGGCATTGCCTTTTTGAATCAATTCCTGTAATTTGATAAAACCCTTAATCACACTTTCGGGGCGCGGCATACATCCTGCGATATAGACATCTACCGGTAAATAACGGTCTAGTGCTTTAATGGTATTGTAACTGTCGAAATACATACCGCCGTTTATAGTGCACGAACCAAAAGCAATGACATATTTTGGGTCTTGCATTTGCTCATACACGCGAATCACTCTTTTTAAAGTTTTGGTGGACAGGTAACCGGTAATCAACAAGACATCTGCTTGTCTGGGTGTTGCCGCCCCACGGATACCAAAACGTTCGGCATCATAGCGGGAAGTCATCGTTGCGGGAATTTCAATAGCCCCGCAACCTGTGCCGTAAGCCAATACAAACAAAGAATGTTTTCGTGCAAAATTCAAAATGTATTGCACCATCTTTTGCGTTTCCTTATCATTGACTCGCCCTGCGGATGTGCAATGCGGCGCAAAATCAATCTGTGCTTGACGAATTTCTTCTTCGGTTGGTATGCCTAGTGTTTTGATATTTTTATCCGGATTATTTGTCATTTTATTTTTGGTTATCTGGTTATTTGATGATATTGGTTAATCGGTTATCTGGTTATTTGAGATTCCTTCCAGACATTCGTCGGGACAGGCTGTCGTTCGTCGTGCCTCCTCACTTTGTCGGAATGACAACCGCTGTCATTTCAAACTTTCTACCTGACATTTCAAACGTAGTGAGAAATCTCACTATTAATTTTAGATTTCTGATTTTTCAGATGTTTCGTGCAACATCTCTACGTTGTCAATTTTCCAATTTCACTTTTCAATTCAGACGTTTTGCCAAAACGTCTCTACACAATTTCTACATCAGACGCACGACTGTACGTCTCTACATTTTTTTCTCTTTCCATAGAGACGAATTGCAATTCGTCTCTACGCACTTTCCTCTTTTAACTCTTAACAAATAGGATGATACAACGCCCAAACAATTGCCAAAATCCCTAAAAACGTCGGCCATTTCCAAAAGAAACGAATGGCTTGTTCGGTTCTAAATCGTGGGCTGACCAGTCCGATGAAAACAGGAATCATATAAAACAAAAATGTTTTTAACAATAACTCTCCCAATCCTGCCAATGTGCCTAATATACCTTCCAACTCTATGTTGCCGGCGCCTCCTAAGAAAATATCGACAAACAAAACCAATTTGATAAAAGCAAACACAGCACCACCACTCATCATCGTTCCGAGATATTTGCCTCCGAATTCCGATACCGGACCCGAAGCTAATTCTGCCGGTGCCCCTACAATATCAAAAGGCGAATAGCGAAACATTCCCAAGGAAGATAATAATGCCGCTAGAAATGCAAAGGGATTTTCCATAATAATCCACCTGCCGGTTTCTTGTTGGTATTGCATCAAATCTTGCAAGGATGTCGTATGAAATTGTATCATAATAGCTACCAATGATAGCACAAATGGAATTTCATAGCCCACC
This sequence comes from Flavobacteriales bacterium, assembly GCA_026993355.1. GTDB lineage: Bacteria > Bacteroidota > Bacteroidia > Flavobacteriales > Flavobacteriaceae > WGBX01. Next base: position 218,359 of record JALWTX010000022.1, read on the forward strand.
ATCATTGCCAATCCCCTAGTCACACCAATTGCCGAATTGGGGTTCCCTGACTGTCCGGCACCCATTGCCATTCCCAAAGAACCGAATACCATCATATATAGAATAAAAATCAAATCGCCTTTAAAGGTCAGATTGTCAAACCATAAACCCTTGTGCAACACGGGAATAAACATCAAAACGGTCATTGCTGCAATGATAATCCACATAGGCGCCAAATGTCCCATAAAACCGTGTGCAATATTGGTTTCTTTTGCTTGCAATTTCATTAAATCTAAAAAATTCTGATATACCGGCGGTCCTACGCGGTTTTGCACGCGTGCCGTAATCTTACGTCGTAAACCACCGTAAAACATCCCGATCGTAAAAGCCAAGATTGCGGTTAGTAATGCACCTAATATTTTGATTGTTATCATTTGGTTAATTGGTTAACTGGTTAATCGGTTATTTGGTTATTTGAGATTCCTTCCCGAAATGCGTCGGGACAGGCTATCGCTCCTTCGTCGCTCTGTCGGAATGACAACGCCTGTCATTTCGAACGTTCTACCTGTCATTTCGAACGTAGTGAGAAATTTCACTATTCATTTCATATTTTTCAGACGTTGCGTGCAACGTCTCTACGTTATCAATTTTAAATTTTATATTTAGACGTTTTACCAAAACGTCTCTACACAATTTCTACATCAGACGCACGATCGTGCGTCTCTACTTTCAACTTTTAACTTTCAACTTTCAACTACTTAAATATATAATCCCTAAACAAAATCAACAAAACAAGAAATCCCACAACATACATCGCATACGTCTGTCCGTTGCCGGTATATATGCGTCTGGAAAAATTAAAGAATGCTTCTAGCGCATTACCCAAATCTTCCCATATCTTGTTCATTTTCAACTTGTATAAAGGCGATGCGGCGCGTTCAAAGGGTTTATAAAAATCCTGTTGAAAGGTCCAATTTTCACCTTCTTGCCACAATTCGCCCGAACTGGAAATATCTTTCGTACCGACTTTACGGGTTGTTTTTCGTCCTTTTAATGTCAAAAATGCAAAAATCAAGACAAACACAATGCTGATAAACGAGCCGATAACACTCATATCAACATTGTTACCCCATACATTTGATAAGGCAGACATTTGCCAATCCATAGATGAAAAGCCGATATTTTGCATCGCTGCGGCTGCCGGTTTAAAAATAAATCCGGGCATAGCACCTGTAATGATAGAAACCAATGCCAAAATGACCATCGGAATGAGCATCGTCAAAGGGGCTTCCTTGATATTTTCGGTTTCTTTTTCTTCTTGTCCTAAAAACAATCCGAATAAAAATCGGTAGGCATACAAAAATGCCGCAGTCGATGAAAAGAATATCACGATGACCAAGAAATAATTATGACTTTCGGTAATCAACGCTTCATATAAGAGCCATTTTCCGATAAATCCCCCTAGTGGCGGTACGCCGGCCAATGAAATAACAGAGACCAAGGCAACGAAAAATGTCCAAGGCATTTTTCTGATTAAGCCCGAAATTTTGGTCATATCCGTAGTACCGGCTTGACGTTCTACCGCACCTGCTACCATAAACAAAGCGCCTTTAAAGGCGGCGTGTAACACGGCTAAAAACAGCGCGGCCATTACCCCTAATTTGGTTCCTGTAGATAATGCCACTACGATGTATCCCAATTGTGCAATGGATGAATACGCCAATAATTTTTTGGCATCGTTTTGTATGAGTGCGTAAATAGTCCCCATCACAGCGGTAATACCTCCCATCCACGCTAGAATTTGCGTAAATACATAAGCGCCCGGTGTGTGTGAAGCATAATAAGTACTTAAAATCAACAGCAATCCGAATACGCCCATTTTAGACATTGCCCCCGAAAATACAGACGTAAACGACATCGGGCTGTTGGCATAACCCGAAGGTGCCCATACGTGAAAGGGCATCACGGCGGCTTTTATGGCAAATCCCAATGCTAAAAATATGGGTATAAATGCGTGGTTTTCAAACGAAAAAACGCCTTTATCAATGGCAGTTGCGATATCAAATGTGCCGTAAAAATGATAGATAAAAACGATAGCTGTTAACATCGCATACGCGCCAATGGCACTAAAAACCATATATTTCAGTCCTTCGGTTTTAATTTTGTAATAAGCATTGTAAATAATCAATAAGAAGGACGACCAAGTCATAATTTCCCAAAAGATAAATAAAGACACAAAATCTTTGCTGATGACTACCCCTAACATTCCTAAAATCGTCATTATAAAAGATGCGTAAAAATAGCCCAAACGGGCTTTGCCTTTCATATATTCAATGGAATAAAGCAGTGCTAAAATGCTTAGTATCAACACGATATTTATGAAAAATAAGCGAAATGCCGAAAGTCCCCATTTTAATGTTATACCGCCAACTTGTAAATTAAAATCAGCATCATTTCCGGTGGTATAAAAATATATTGTAGCAATAAGAAGCGTTGCAAATGCTGTCCATCCGGTGAGTTTTCTATTGAACGTATCTATACTGAACGTCAAAAAACTGCCAGTAAAAAGTATGCCTAATATGATAGCTAAACTGTTCATTTCCATAATCTTATTTACTTCCTAAAATTTGTTGAATATAATGCGCTTTATCTAATAACGCACTAGCGGCATCATTGAGATAACCGGTAATAATATCGGGATAAACACCGACAACGATAATGAATATTGCCAATAATGACATTGCTACCAAAGCATTAATAGATGGTTTATGTGCCACCGCTTCCATTTCTTCTTTGGCAAAATAAATGCGCCCGACTGCTCTTAAATAGTAAACCAATTCGATAATGGTTACCAACAAAATACCAATAATCAGATACATCATTTTTTGGTCGGATGCCGAAATCAAAATATAAAATTTACTCCAAAATCCCGAAAACGGCGGAAAGCCGACTATGGCAAAGGCAGCCAATGAAAACAAAGCGGACACATAAGGCAATTGTTTGTGCATACCGTTTAAGCCGACCAAACGTTTATCGTCGGCATTGTAGATGAAATAACTACCCGTCATAAACAGTAAGGACTTGATAACCGCGTGATTGAGCATCAAAAAGATGGCGCCGAATACCGCCAATTTGCTGCCGATACCAAAGGCAATCAATACCAAGCCAACTTGCCCGATACTGGAATATGCCAACATTCGTTTGAGATTTTTTTGTGCAATGGCAGCGATTTCCGCTATGAGCATTGTTACAAATCCCATTACAATCAAATAATTATGCACGCCCGATACGTCAAACAACGTGAATAACACCCGCACCAAAGCATACACACCGGCTATAGAAACCACCGCAGCAAAGGTTGCACTGGTAGGCGACGGTGCTTGTTCGTAAGCGTCCGGCGCCCAGCCATTGAGCGGAAACATTTCGGCTTCAATTCCCAAAGCGATTAAGAAAAATATCAAGGCGGTTATTTTCATCGTTTGTGGTACAAAAGCCATTCTTTCAGCAATTTGCGCCATATTGAGCGTACCGGTTTGGGTGTAGATAATCAAAATAGCTAATAACAAAAATGTAGAAGCTAAACTTCCGATGAGCAGGTATTTAAATCCGGCTTCAGCGACATTTCTTTCTCGGTAAAATGCCGTCAAAGAATAGGCAGTAATACCGACAATTTCGATAAACACAAACATATTGAACAAATCACCGGTAATAATCACCCCGATAGAACCGGCAACCATCATCATTTGTAATATTTCGTAATGCTTAACGACTCCGCCTTTCAAAGTACGTTTAAAACGAAAACCGTAAAGCCAAATGATAAAGCCCAAAACCGACACCATTGTCGCCAAAAATGCCGTAAAAGGCGTTAAAACCAAATTGATGCCCCAAGGCGGACGCCAGCCGGCAATCACTTCGCTAATCATCCCGGTTTGTGAGACTTGCTGCATCAACACAAAGGAAATTATGACATTGTAAAACAAGACAATTCCCGGTACCACACGCGCCGCATCTTTATAGAGCTTGGTGAGCAACGGAATTGCAAAAGCCGCCAACAGGGGCGCTACGATATAATGAACCGGACTAATTACCATTTCAGTGATTTTATTTGATCAATATTTGCTGTATGATGATGTTTGTATAATCGAATAACCAAGGATAAAGCCAATGCCGTTACGGCAAAACCGATAACGATTGCCGTCAATACCAATGCTTGCGGAACAGGGTCAACCATTCTGCCGGCTGCGTGTTCGTTGCCGGGTGAAAAGATGGGTGCCGTACCATTTTGAATATAGCCCACCGCTACAAAAAGCAAATGCACGCCGGCATCAATTATTGATAAGCCGATGACGATTTTTACCAAATGTTTTTTGAGTAATACAGCATATAAGCCAATCAGAATCAGCATAATAGCCGTCCCATAAACCGCTATGGTTATCAGGTCTTTATATTTGATGAACAAGTCGTTAAATTCTGTCATTTATTTGTTATTTCTGGTTATTTAGTTATACTGGTTATTTGATGATTTGTCATTCCGAACGTAGTGAGAAATCTCACTTTATATTTCTAATTTTTTATAGATTCCTCATCGCTCGTCGTGCCTCCTCGCTCTGTCGGAATGACAACCGGTGTCATTTCAAATGTGCTACCTGTCATTTCGAACGCAGTGAGAAATCTTACAATTCATTTCATATTACGATTTCATATTTTTTTACAACAGAGTATCACAGAGTTTTCATTTTTCATTCTCAATTATCCATTCTCAATTTTCTATTATATCTTATCCAATCCGCACTTTCCACTAAAAAAACTTTCAACTTTCAACATTCAACTCTTTTTTATCTTCAACAAAATATCCAATATATTCGTCAATTCCGTGCCTACTTTAATTCCGATAAAAATATAGATTAAAGGAATTAATCCCCCACTAATCAAATCGTTCAGCGTACCAACGGAATGTGTATTTTGCAAAAACGAGCCATACACAAACAAGCCGTAAAGTCCGACTGCCACAAATGCCAAGCCGGCCAAACTTTCGAGCCATACCATTACATTGTGATTCGTCTCAAAATGCTTGTAGGTAATGAGCATCAATAAAAATCCGGTGGCAATAATGGCGCCTCCTTGAAATCCACCACCCGGTGTTAAATGCCCGTGGACAAAAACATAAATTCCTAACAATAATATCAACGGAAATAAGATTTTAGCTCCTGTTCTCACTAAACTTGACGAAGGTAAACGCACCCGTTCCACATCTTTTTTTGACGCTTCTTTTTCTTCCTCATCATCTTCTTTACGGTACAAAATACTAGCCAATCCCGTAGCTGCTAAAAACAATACGGTTACTTCACCCAAGGTGTCAAATCCCCTGAAATTTACGACAATAGCCGTAATGGAATTAGCCGTTTGCAAAGTTTCCGGTGATTCTTTTAAATAATATGCCGCTACTTTATCCGGATTGTTCAAATCGCCACGACGGTCCGCCCCAAACGGAATGGCTTTAAATGTCGTCGCCAAAGACCAACCCACTATGGCAATTAATATGAATATGATGTATTTTTTCATTTCAGATTTCAGATTTTCGATTTCAGATTTTCGATTTCAGACGTTGCACCGCAACGTTTCTACACACTTTCTTTCAACTTTTAACTTTCAACTAAAAAATTTTCCTAAAATTTTTTAATATGATCCTCACTGTATTCATCCTCATTTCGTGATGTATTTCGTATGGTAATGATAAAAATAATCGTGGTTAATGCAATTCCTATTGCCGCCTCGGTGATAGCCACATCCGGTGCTTGTAACAGATAGAAAAACACGGATAACACCACACTGATGATTCCTGTTGCCAAAACGGCATACAATAAATCTTTCTGCATCACAGCATAAATTGCTGCTGCGATTAATATGATTGCCATTACGATTAAAAATAGAATTAAGGACATTTTTTATTTTTTTGGTTATTTGCCTGCCCCGATTTCCATCGGGGGTTATTTGATGATATTGGTTATTTGATTTTGATTGTCATTTCGAACGTAGTGAGAAATCTAATTTTCATTTAAATAGATTCCTCGTCGTTCGACGTGCCTCCACTCTCTGTCAGAATGACAAGCGCACTTGGCACTTTAACGCTTTCCACTATCCACAAAAGACGAATTCCAATTCGTCTCTACACACTTTCCACTAATTTATACTTTCCTCATCAGACGCACGACCGTGTGTATCTTCTGCTTCGTAATCATCTACTTTTTTCTTAAAAAACGGACGAATACCACTCTTGTACGATGCTCTTGCCAAGGCATGCGAACTCAAAGGATTGGATATCCCGATAAACAGAATTATCACAATGAGTTTAATCAGCCAACCGGGTTGCATCAGTCCTACGCCCAAAACTACACTCATTGCACCCAAAGTAGATGCTTTGGTACCGGCTTGCAAGCGGTTATACAAATCGGGCATACGGTAAATTCCCAAGGCGCCGAGAAACAGAAAAATACTGCCCAATAGCACAAAAAACAGTCCGATATATTCCAATATATTATTAAATGTATCCATTATAATGCTTTTTCTATATAACGTGCAATCACGATAATCCCGATAAAACCCAAAACGGCGTAAACCAATGCCAAATCGATATAAATGTATCGCTGAAATAAATAGCCCAATAAGACCAATCCTGCTATCCCAATTACCGAGAGCGTATCGAGTGCAATAGCCCTGTCGGCTGCCGTAGGTCCTTTGACAAATCGCATAAAAGCTAAAAAACTGCCTATGCTGATTAAAACGATTGCTGTGTATATGATTATGTTCATTTTTTTCTGGTTATTTGGTTAATCGGTTATTTGGTTATTTGAGATTCCTTCCCGACATTCGTCGGGACAGGCTGTCGCTCGTCCCTCGCTCTGTCGGAATGACAATTGCTATCATTTCGAACGCAGTGAGAAATCTAATTCTCCATTATCAATTTTCAATTCATCTACGATTCCCAACTTCCACTCTCTAGTTATGGCTTCTATATATCTTCAACAAAACCTTCTCAAACGGTTCGGCTATTTCTTTATAAATTTCGTCTTTATTTTTGGTTGTTACGTCTATCCAATGTATATAAAATTTATTCCCAATGACATCTATCGTCAGGGTTCCGGGTGTCAGCGTGATGCTGTTTGCCAAGACCATTTTAGCAAAATTATTTTTCAATTTTGTCTCAAAACTTACAATACCCGGATTGATCGGCAATTTCGGATTGATAACCCGCCGTGCTACGTCAAAATTTGCTTTGACCAACGCCACCAAAAACACAAAGAAGTATTGAATAAAATATATAATGTGTGACGGCATAATCAAAATGGGATCGCAACAATCAAAATTGACCACCGTGATGTATGCCACCACCAAACTTAATATAATACCGGTAATAATTTCAGCCGGTTGTAACGAAGTGGTAAAAGCATACCAAATCAAAAAAACTATAAAAAATGTATAGAGATATCGACTAATTGAAAAGTTTTTTCTTGACATATCGGCATTATTTTCATTTCAAAAATACCCGATTGAGGAAGTTCTTTTTATGAAAAATATCAGGTTTTATCAAAATTATATTGCAAATTTGTTAATTAAAATGTTTCTAAATAGTTTTTTGTTACATTTTATGTAATTCATAAAATATAAAATGGAAAATGATTAAACCTTAAAATATTGTTTTAACTATTAAAAAAATTGTATTTTTGAGAAATCTTAATCACAAAGTTTGCAGTTTAAAAATTGAATTGTAGAAATTAAAATATATGATATGAAAATCCAAATTACTTCCAACGATGCGCCCGCTCCTATTGGACCTTACAGTCAAGCTATCAAAACAGGTGGCATTATGTTTATTTCTGGACAAATTCCGATGAATGCTTTAACCGGCGAACTTATTTTAGATAATATTGAACTGGCTACACATTTAGTCATGGAAAATTTGCGAGCTATTCTTAAAGAAGCTGACATGAATTTCGGCAATGTCGTTAAAACCAGTATTTTCTTAAAAGATATGAATGATTTTGCAGTCGTCAATGAAATTTATGGTGGTTACTTTAACGGCAATACACCGCCACCGGCGCGTGAAACCGTTCAAGTAGCAAAATTGCCCAAAGATGTACAAGTAGAAATTTCGGCTATTGCCGTAAAATAATAAGACTGTAAATTTATAAAAAGCTTGGCGGTTTCACAATCTCCAAGTTTTTTTTATGAGTTTTGCTGATGATAGGCAATCAATCGGTCAATTGGTCTTCGAATCACATCTTTAATTGTTATACCGTATTTACTAGCAACTTCCTCCAAAACGGGTCGAAAAAAATAGGCTATTGAACCGATAAAATACACTGGTACTTCATGGACTTTGGGATAAGGTAATACGCGTGTTTCCATAAATTCCTCAAACCCCTTGGATATGAGTTGGTGCATATAAGGTTCTTCTTTATGATCAAACATAAATTCGGCAAATTGACCTAAATAAGCATTCGGACTGTCTTCTTGATACAAATTTCGCTTGATTTCATCGGCATCCAGATTGTATTTTTGTGCAAAATCCTGTGCAATAGCTTCCGGCATCCGTTTGTAGTAATAATCTTGAATCAATTTCTTGCCAAAATAATTGCCACTGGCTTCATCCATCAAAATATAACCCAGCGAAAGCACATTTTGATGCATCTTTTGCCCGTCATAATAACACGAATTAGAACCCGTTCCTAAAATACAAACAATGGCTTCTGCCCCACCCGACGCGGCATAAACCGCACCAAGCATATCTTCCGCTACCTTAATTTTTGCATTCGGAAAAATCTTTTGCAAAACTTTTGCCAATTTGGCATTGGGTTTGGACGTACCACAACCGGCACCATAAAAATAAATAGCGTTAACTTGATCGGCTTTTTTGTTTAACTCAAAATTGTTAATCAAACGTGTTTCTAATTGAGATTCGGTTAAAATTGCCGGATTTAAACCCTTAGTTCTCGTTCTGAAAATTTCTTGTTTTTCGTCGTCCAAAGCAATCCAATCTACTTTGGTTGAACCACCGTCTGCAATTAGTATCATAGATTTGTAAATTAGTTAAAAGTTTTTCATGACCAAGTAGGTTTTGCCAACCTGCTAGGTCTTTTTATTTATTCATTTACAGTTGTTCATCATACTTTTTTAGACCTATTAGGTTTTTGAAACCTAACAGGTCTATATTAGTCTATATTACTTAATCAAAACATAATATCCCCAAGCAGGTAGATTTATGCTTTCAGACAAATTTACATCTTTTCCGGTAAAATAATCTTTGTAATTTCCTAGAACAGCAAACTTAAATTGCTGTAGTTCCGGTGACATGTTTCCAATAAAAACAACTTCCTTGCCTTTTTTTATCCGTTTAAAAGCTAAAACTTTATCATTATCGACTTTTATGCGTTGGTAAACCGCCGGATGTTTACCACCATTCAAAGCAGGATTATTATTTTTGAGTTTTCCTAATTTTGCATAAAAATCAAAGTCGTTGCCATTGGTTCTGTCAATCAAATCTTTTTCAAAGAATTTTAACCGGTGGTGCAAACCGTATTCTTGTCCACTGTAAATCAACGGCATACCTTTAATCATAAAGGTTATCACACGCATCAATTCTTTGGCTTTGCCAAAAGTTTCGTCTTCTGTACCTTTCCAAGAATTTTCATCATGATTGGCAGTAAAGTTCATCAAAATATCATCGGGTTCATACATCGTATCGATTTTTTTGACATACTTATCCCAATCTTTGACGGTCTTTTTTCCTTTGGCAATGTCTGCCAGCAAAAAATGAGATTCCCAGCCATAGCAAGCATCAAATATGTTGTCTTTAAGTAATTCGGGTTCCCAAGCTTCCGCCAGCATAAAAACAGGCTTGGTGTGTCGTAATTTATGAATGGCATAACGCCAGAAATCAACAGGCACTTCTCCTGCCACATCACAGCGAAATCCGTCTATATCAGCCGTTTTTAACCAATATTGCATCGATTTAATCATTTCTTGTCGCATAGCCGGATTGTCATAATTCAAATCCGCGACATCTTGCCAACCCTTGGAAGTGCCATCTGCATTAAGCGGGTCGGTGATTTCTCCCTTTTTATTATGTGTGTAATAATCCGGATGTTTTTTTATCCAAGGATGGTCCCAACCGGTGTGGTTTGCCACCCAGTCCAGAATCACAATTTGTCCGTTTTCGTGGGCTTTGGCAACCAGGTTTTTTAAATCGTCCAAAGTGCCAAAATCAGGATTGACAGCCGTGTAATCTGCTACGGCATACGGACTGCCTAAATATTTATTACGCTCTTCGAGATTTTTAATTTGTGATACAAATGTATCACCTGTGGCTTTGCGTTTGACTTTTGAAATGGGATAAATCGGCATCAACCAGATGATTTTAACGCCCATTTTCTTCAATTTCGGCAAATCCTTGGCAAAAGCATTTAAAGTCCCTTCGGGGGAATATTGCCGCATATTGGCTTCGTAAATAACTGCTGTTTCCAACAAATCGTCGTTGACCAATGATTTTTGCGCCTGTTTAGGTTCAACTTGTGATTGAACCGATTGTTTTTTGCTTACTTGTTTACAAGCAGTAAGCATTGCGATGATACTTACTAGGAACAGGATTTTTTTCATTTTTATTATTTTTTTGTTTCCAGACCTACTAGGTTTAGTAAACCTAGTAGGTCTTGTTAATATTTTGATTTTCAGCTTATTATAATTATTTCTCTATTTTTTGAGACCTAGTAGGTTTTAGAAACCTACTAGGTCTGGTGATAATTTTATAGTCAAAAGCTTTTATAACTTGTCCATTATATTTAATTTCTTTATCAGATTTATTAAAAATCGCCGTAATCGAATCTTGAAAATAACGTCGTTTGATGATTAAAACATTTTCTTTCATTTCTACTTTGGTACTGCCATAAAGCAACGCCATCGAGTTTTTCGCAAAGCAATCAGCTTTTTGACTTGTTGTTTTAAATATTTTTCGTGTATATTTAAGCCATCAAATTGCATCATCCTACGATTATCGGGATCATTGGCACCGGGCATTCCGTATTCATCGCCGTAATAAATGCAAGGCACACCGGGAATCATCATATTAAAAGCTTGCAATTCTTCCAATTTGTGATAAGCCGTTGTATCGGATACCACAATTTTTCTATCCCAACCGGCCTGTTTACCATCTTCGTTAAATTTGACATCGCCCGATGCATAACTGATAAAACGCACGCGGTCTTGATTGCCGGAAATATTACCCATCAGATTGTGCTGACCATAAAAGAATAAAGCCTCTTGCAAAGCATCGGACAAGCGGCTTAACGGCTCATCTTTTTTGGCAAAAACTGCTACGGCAGCATCATAAAGATTAAAATTAAATTGTCCGTTGAGCATGCCGCTGTTAATATAACTGCGTATGAGTTGCGGGCTGCCATAAGTTTCCCCGATTTGATAAACGGGGCGGTTGATTTGGGTTTTTATTTTATGTGTCAAAGTGCGCCAATAATCCAGTTGTATGTGTTTGGTGGCATCATGACGGAAACCGTCAATATCAAAATTTTTCAGCCAAAACATTGCTGAATCGGTCATTTTTTCTACAACATCGTGCTTTGAGAAATCAATGGTCGGCAAAAAAGTATCAAACCAAGTCGTCAAACGGTGCGAATCCCATTTTTCGGTGTTCATCGTTCCATCGGGCAAGTACAAACTGGTAAACCAATCGGGATGTTGTTTATAAAGTGGGTGGTCTTTATGCACGTGATTGGCAACATAATCCAAAATAATATTGGTATTTTGCTGATGCGCTTTTTGTGTCAATTCCTTTAAAGATTTGGCATTTCCGAAACGCGTATCAATTTTGATGTTTGATACAGGCCAATAACCGTGATAACCGGAAAATTTAGTCGGTGGTTTTTGCCAATGTCCATAAGCCTTATCAGGATTTTTCAATATGGGTGACAGCCATAAAGTATTGATACCTAAATCTTTAAAATAGCCTTGATCAACAGCTTGCACGATGCCTTGAATGTCTCCGCCCTTAAAATTGACTTTGGGTAAAACGCTATCACTTTTGATAGGTTTATCATTGGCTAAATCGCCATTTTTAAAGCGATCGACCATCAAAAAATACATAATTTGCTTGTGAAAATCATTTCTTGGTAAAGCATTTGCATTGGCAACCACCCTACCGTCAATAACCGGCACTAAAACATCATTGGTACGCCCGAATTTATTATAAGCATACAAACGAATGTAAGTTTCTCCTGTTAAATTTTGCGGTATTTTAACATGAATTTTCCGTCCGTTAACTTGAACATTCTTTTCATCCATTAATCGGTTTTGAAAATATACCAAAACTTTATCAAAATCTTTGGAAGCTGTAACCTCAAAAGCTTTATCTTGATAGGTGTCGGTTTGTAATAAAGGGGTTTTTTCTAAATTCATATATATTTGATACAAGGAATTGAAACCGCCCATGCCATTACTGACTTTTTTCGGATTGGCAGGGTCCAATATTTCCTTACCATCTACCACAAACAAATATTGATAGTTTCCCGGGTCTAAATTAGTTTTGTAGTACCAACCTAAACTATCTTGTTGCATATCAGCATTTTGCCAACCTGTTATTTGACTTTTAAACCGCACTTTTTTTGCTTTAGTTCCGGTATATCTAAATACGACTTTCGTTTTGGTACTGCGGTACAGTGGAACATCAACAAAATGATTTTGTGCAAAAATTCGCAAATTTTCAACCGGTTTAAAATCTTGTTTTGGCAAAATTTGAAGTGTGTCTTTTCCCTTTTTCCAAAGTAATTTATAATGCTTCGAACGCACAAAAGAATCTATTTTTTCAGGATATAAAATGTAATCGGATAGTATGATTTTTGTCGTATCACGGTTCATATATACCGGTGTATTTAAGCCTTTTGACAATTCAATTTGTTGATTATCAACCATTTTCTTCTTGTTTTGACAAGAAAACAATAGCAAGACGATTAAAAATTTAATGATATTTTTCATTGGTCTTTTTTTTAATTGAGACGCACGGACGTGCGTCTTTACTTGTTTTTTCCAGACCTATCAGGTTTTGGAAACCTAACAGGTTTTATTTTATTTCAATAATCATACTCGTTTTACCCGATATTTTATAATCTTTATCAAAATGAATATCTTTATCCGAAATGATATCTTTTCCTTGTAAGGCGTTTTGCAATCCTTCTTGATAATTATTCCAATGAATCATTTGTGCATCGGTATTATTGTTGATGACAACCATTACTTTTTCATAGGGAAGCATTCTGAAATACACATACATATTATTGACAGGTACATAATGCAAAAATGTACCGGAATGAATCGCTTGACTGCTTTTTCGCCACTGCAATATTTTTCTAGTAAACTCAAAATAAGCAGTCTGTTCTTTGGTTCGTCCTTCGGGTAAAAAAGCATTTTGTGTATCAGAAGCCCAACCACCGGGAAAGTCTTTTCGGATGTCGCCATCGCCATTTAATTCTTTATTGCCGGTCATCCCGATTTCATCACCGTAATAAAGTTGCGGAATCCCACGCACGGTCAAAATCAACGTCATAATCAGTTTATAAGTTTTAATATTTTGATGATAATACGTATTAATCCGCGTGATATCGTGATTGCCTGCAAAGACCAATATATTCATCGGATTGGAATATAAAAAATCATTGGCAAAATTATCATAAGCCCTTATCATCCCTTGCTTCCATGTTTGTTTTTCCTTAAACATCGTGATAATGGCATCGTGAAGCGTAAAATCCATCACCGTAGGTAAGTGACTGTTATAGTGTTCAATAGCACCGATTTTACTATTTTTTTGCCAATAGGCAATTTGTGCTTGATTGTGCATCCACACTTCTCCGACGATATTAAAATCCGGATATTCATCCATAATGGCTTTGGTCCATCGGGCAATAGCATTTTTGTTATTATACGAATAGGTATCAACCCGTAAACCGTCTAATCCGGCATATTCAATCCACCAAATCGCATTTTGAATCATATATTTCAATAACAAGGGATTTGCCTGATTCATATCGGGCATCGTGGTGTCAAACCAGCCGTTCATACAAGCTTCGGCATCTTTCCGGGTGGCGTGTGTGTCAAATTGGGTTGTCATCCGGTAATTGCTACGCTTAAAACCGTTTTGTCCGTCTTGCCAATAATGGATAAAATCTTTATCGGGTAAATCTTGTATCATCCAATGTTTGCTTCCCCAATGGTTGGTGACATAATCCATTATCAGTTTCATTTTTCGCTTGTGCAAGGCATCCGCCAATCTTTTATAACCGGTGTTGGTGCCGTAACGTGGATCGATGCGATACAAATCACTTATCGCATAGCCGTGGTAGGAATACGCCGGTTCATTATCTTCAAGCAAAGGTGTTGACCATAAAGCAGTTACCCCTAAATCTTGCAGATAATCCAAATGTTGAATAATCCCTTCAATATCGCCTCCGTGTCTGCCACCGGCAAATTTCCGATTGGCTTTTTCTGCCATTCCGGGCATATTGTCATTAGCCCGATTGCCATTGGCAAAACGGTCGGGCATCAATAAATAAATCACATCAGACGCATCAAAACCTTTGCGTTGCGCTGCATATTTTTTGCGTTTTTTGAGTTCGTAAGGAATGCCAAACTGTTTATCATCCGATTTGAATTGGATATAAAATTTTCCGGATTGCATCCCTTTGGTATCCATCAAAATGAATACATAATTCGGGTTATTAGTCCTATCAACTTTAAGTAATTTACCTTTGGACAACGCAACTTGATAATCCGCTATACTTTCCCCATAACAGAGTATTTGCAAAGTCGTGTCATGCATGCCCGTCCACCAAAACGGCGGTTCTACTCTTTTTATCTGGCTATACAGTAAAAGGTTGGCAATCAATAATATGTATGTGATTAGTCTTTTCAATTTTGATTTTATTTTAGACCTGCTAGGTTTTGGAAACCTAGTAGGTCTGTTTCTATTTAGAGATTTCTCATCGCTCCTAGCGTCGCTCTGTCGAAATGACAGATATTCTTATAATTGTATATTTCGATGACCATTCAATCGGACTTCTTTATCATTCAAATAAAAGGTAACCGTTTCATCGGACAAATTACTGATAATGGTTTCTGTTTGACTTTTATATATTTTTAAAATGACACCATTATAGTTAATTTTAAACGCATAAGACTGCCATTGTTTGGGTATTTTCGGATTGAAAATCAATTTGTTATCAAAATTTCGCATACCGCCAAATCCTTGCACAACCGATAACCACGTGCCTGCCATACTGGTAATATGCAATCCTTCATCTACTTCGTGGTTGTAATCATCTAAATCCAAGCGGGCGGTGCGTAGATACATTTCATACGCCTTGTCATCCTTCCCGATAGATGACGCCAAAATACTATGCACGCAAGGCGATAAAGAGGATTCGTGAACCGTCAATGGCTCATAAAAATCGAAATGACGCGTTAAATCTTTTTTATCAAAGCGGTTTTCAAAAAAATACAAACCTTGCAAAACATCTGCTTGTTTGATATAGCAAGACCGCAAAATTCTATCCCACGACCAATGTTGGTTGATAGGGCGTTCTGCCGGTGATAAGGCACTTGCCGGTCTGATTTCTTTATCTAAAAAGCCATCTTGCTGTAAGAATATTCGTCGTTTGTCATCATAAGGCAAATACATTTCCGATGCCACCTTTTGCCATTGCGCTGTTTCTTTTTTCGTCAGATTGGTTTTATCAATAATTCGTTGATAATCAACAGGAAATTCTTGTTTCAGACGTTCTAAATTTTCCAAGGCATATTCCAAATTCCATTTAGCCAAATAGTTGGTATAGAAATTATTATGCACATTGTTTTCGTACTCATTAGGACCGGTCACGCCCAAAATGACGTATTTGTTTTTATCCGAAGAGAAATTGGCGCGTTGTTGCCAAAAACGGGCAATCGCGATGATGACTTCCATTCCTTTTTGAACGATATAATCGTAATCGCCGGTGTAATTGACATAGTTGTAAATGGCATAAACCATAGCACCGTTGCGGTGGATTTCCTCAAAAGTAATTTCCCATTCATTATGACATTCTTCGCCATTCATCGTTACCATTGGATACAGTGCCGCAGCATTGGTAAAACCCAATTTTTCAGCATTTTCAATGGCTTTGTCCAAATGATTATAACGATATACCAACAGATTTTTTGCCACTTGTTTGTCCTTAGTGCTCAAATAAAACGGAATGCAATAGGCTTCTGTATCCCAATAAGTGCTACCGCCGTATTTTTCGCCGGTAAAGCCCTTTGGCCCAATATTTAAACGGGCATCTTCGCCGGTATAGGTATGATTAAGTTGCAAAATATTAAAGCGAATCCCTTGTTGTGCCTTGATATCGCCTTTGATTTCTATGTCTGCTGTTTCCCAGATTTTTTGCCAAGCTGTTTTTTGTTCCTCCAATAAGCTTTCATAACCCGTGGCAACTGCCTCATTCAGCACTTTTTGCGCCGCCGGTTTCAAGTCTTTTTCGTCATAATTCATCGATTGTGTAACGGCGGCATATTTGTATAATATCAATTCATCACCTTCGGATAGATTGATATTATATTGAAAATCAAGGCTTTTTTCTTTCTTGTAAATCGTTTTTTCAGGACGAAATTCTATTCCGTTTAAAGTAAAAACATTCTGCATTGCCGTACAAACTTTAAATCCGGTTTTTAAAGTTTCGGAATTTATAAAAGCTTGATCACCTTCGGTTTCAATGTCATTGATTTTCCAAAAAAATTCATCATAATTGGCATCTTGATTCTTGATGCCAGCATCGATATAAGGTGCAATTTGAATCTTGCCAGAAAAATTCTCAGCTTTTACGCGGTATTTAATCACGCCCAATTCTTTGCGTTTCATACTGATAAATCGCTGACTTTCAACGTCTAAAATATTACCTGAATTGAACTTTACTCGAAAACTGCGTTTAAGCCAATCTTCCTTCATATTGAGTTCTTGACGAAAAGACAAGACGTCGACGCGGTTTAAATCCAAGATTTCATCCTCAATTTTGATATGAATACCAATCCAATTCGGGGCGTTGAGCACTTTGGCAAAATACTCAGGATAGCCGTTTTTCCACCAGCCGACACGGGTTTTGTCCGGGTAATAAATACCGCCAATATAGTTTCCCTGCAAAGATTTTCCGGAATAATCTTCTTCAAAATTTGCCCGTTGTCCCATATAACCGTTACCGATGCTAAAAATGCTTTCGGATGCCGGCACACGTGCCGGGTCAAAACCTTCTTCTATGATTGCCCACTCATCGGGGATAATATATGCTTTGTTCATAAATTTTTATTATATAAGTTCAATTCTATTACTAAAAATTAATTCAAGATTTCTCACTTCGTTCGAAATGACATCCATTTTACAAGAACATCATAAAATAAGAAGCAAGGATCGTTTTTTATATCAAAATAGATTCCTTCCCAATAAACCGGGACAAACTATCGTTCATTCTGCGCTCTGTCGGTATGACAATCTACATTAAAAAAACTAAATAAAACAAAAAGCGCTATGTCATTTCGACAGAATCCCGACCCAAAGTCGGGATGACGAGAAATCCAAATTCATCATAATTTATCAAAAATGTCCACGTTTAGATATTTGGTGTCGGGTAAAACCACATCAGCCTGTTGCAGATTTTCCGCTTGTCCGATACCAATAGCTTTCATTCCGGCACGCTTTGCTGCCAAAATACCGGCTTGGGCATCTTCTACCACAATACAGTTTTTAGGTTGCATACCTAAGCGTTTGGCTGCTATCAAAAATACTTCCGGATCGGGCTTGGCTTTGCTGACATCATTGCCGTCCACTATGGCGGTAAACCAATCGGTAATATTTAACGCTTCTAATATCCGTCTGGCATTTTTACTGGCAGATCCCAAAGCAAAAGGGATGTTTTTTTGTTTTAAGTCCCACAACAATTCCTTGATTCCGGGCAACATTTCATCTTCATTCATTTGAGATATCAGCGCTAAATATTGTTGATTTTTAGCTTCTAAAATGCGGTCTTTTTGGGATTGACTAAGGGATTTTTTACCTAGTTTTAAGATAATTTCCAAAGATTGAATCCGGCTCACGCCTTTGAGCAATTCATTATCCTTTTTGGTAAAATTGATTCCCAACTGACGGGCAACTTCCTGCCAAGCTATAAAATGGTATTTTGCCGTATCGACGATAACGCCGTCCAAATCAAAAATGATGGCTTTATTATTTATCATTATCATTTACTTTTAAAGTTAATAAAGCGGCAAATATCATTGAAAAACCTCCTATCACCAATGCATAAACCGGATCGTTGTGGAACCAGTTTTTTACCATAAAACCAAGGATGGTTGCTGCAATCAATTGGGGAATAACGATAAAAAAGTTAAAAACGCCCATATAGTAACCCATTTTTTCAGGCGGTAAGGCGCTAGACAGCATCGCATAAGGCATGGATAGAATGCTCGCCCAAGCAATACCGACACCTATCATAGATGTCAAAAGCCAATAATGATTGGTGATAAAATAAAAAGATAACAAACCGAGTCCGCCTAGAATTAAAGCAAGGAAATGGGTAAACTTTCGACTAGTTTTTTTGGCAATGACCGGTAATAAAAAAGCAACAACTGCGGCTATACCATTATAAACTGTAAACAAAACCCCTACCCAATCGGCACCTTCGTTATATAATTTGGATGTGGTATCAGTGGCATGGAAAATATGATGGGTAACCGCTTGCGTCGTGTATATCCACATGGCAAACAAAGCAAACCATGTAAAAAATTGCACCCAAGCTAATTGCTGCATGGTTTTGGGCATACTCATCAAGTCTGCATTAATTTGAGTGAAAGCATTAGAAATGCCTTTTCGCATAATCAATATTGTAAGCAAAAAAGAAAAACCGGCTAAAATTAATCCACCTGCTAAAATAAATAAAGCTTTATCCAAATCATTTTTCACCAAATACGCCCAGAAAAGAGTGCCAATAATAAGAAATAACCAACCGGCTTTTTGCAATTTGGATTGGATATTATCAGAATGATTATCCGGAATGGCAGTTTTTTCATCATTTTGATGAAAAGCAGCCATTTCTTCGGGGGTGTATTCTTTGGACTTAAAAACCGTCCATAATATAGTTGTCAGAAAAACAAAACCCCCAATGTAAAATGACCACTTGACCGAATCGGGAATGACACCTTCGGGGGCGGTGTTACTAATATGAAACACATTGGTCAGCAACCACGGCAAAATAGACCCAACTACTGCCCCAACGCCAATAAAAAAACTTTGCATCGCAAAACCTTGCGTACGTTGTTCATTACTTAAATTATCCGCTACAAAAGCCCGAAAGGGTTCCATAGAGATATTAATGGATAAATCTAAAATCCACAACATCAAAGCCGCTACCCATAAGACAGGCGAATTGGGCATTATAAATAAAGCAATGGTGGACAAAATTGCCCCGACTAAAAAATAAGGTCGCCGGCGCCCGAGTTTGGTCCAAGTGCGATCACTCATATAACCAATGATGGGCTGCACCAACAAACCGGTTAAAGGCGCTGCAATCCATAAAATGGGAATTTCATCTATTTTGGCACCCAAAGTTTCAAAAATGCGGCTGACATTGGCATTTTGAAGGGCAAATCCGAATTGAATCCCAAGAAATCCGAAACTCATGTTCCAAATTTCCCAAAAGGATAATTTTCTTTTTTTCATATAAGAACTATTTACATTATACAAATGTCATTTCCTTTTGTTTTAAAATAAATTTAAACCGGAAAAAGACAATAGTTAAACTTTCAAAGTAGAAAACTTTGAAAAATGGTGTGAAGTAAAAATGTAAACAGTCTTATATCAACTGACATGGCAAATATAAGGTATTTTTTGGATTAAAAAAATGACCAAATAATAAGACCGACGAAGTTTTGCAAATCTAGTGGGGCTTACTTGTAGATTCATCTTTTTTTAGCCATTAAGATACCCAATTTTGAGAAATTTATTTATTTTTCATTACTTTTTTCCATCGTCGAAAAAAGTAACAAAAAAGACTAGCCTACGAAACTTTTCCTAATTTCTTGCGTTTTTCTCCCTAAACAATCTGAACTCGCATAAACCATTCGTTTTCCAATTTTATTTTCCGGTGATTGAAAATTTCCGTTTTCTTACAACACACTCGTTTAGCTCAAACAACAGATTGTTTTTAACGTCCGAAAAACTTGAAATTTACGGAAAACTTTCGTATGGCAAGGGTAATGACCACCAATATTCATACTTTTTGCAATCTCCGTGATGTAAGACTTACAAATAAATAATTGTTCATTACTAAAAAACAAGTCATGGACCCCAAAAACAAAAAAAGATACTTAATTTAAACAGTATCATTAATTTATTAATCAAAAAGTGACAAAACAAAAAAAATCAAAATAGTAAAACCCCGAAGTTTTGAAAATCTATTAGGGCTTTCTTGTTGACTCTCGTTCTACTAAATTAGTTGGAATAATTACTGATTTAGGCGTGTTTAAGCTAGATTTATCTTCAATTTTTTCGAGTAATATTTCCATAGCTTTTTCTCCCATTTCAAAGCCGTGTTGCGCAATGGTTGACAAACTGGGTGTGGTGGATTTTGAAATGAAACCGTCGGTAAAACCGATCACCATTAGATCATCCGTAATTTTCAAATTTAACTGCGCAGCTAATTTTAATGTCAAAGCGGCATATTTTTCGTTGACGGCAAAAACCGCATCGAGCATGGGGTTCAGGTCAAATAATTTGGCAATTTGCTCTTTGATTGACGCTCGTTCATCAATGTGAAAAATTAAATTGCTGTCCAATTCATATCCGGCTTCCAATAAAGCTTTTTTATAACCCTTCTCTCTATCAGCTCCCACACTGATATGTGGTGGCGTCGTTAAAATGGCAATTCGCTGCGCGCCTTTATCAATCAAATGTTTGGTTGCTTTATAGCCACCTTCCACATCATTAATGGTTACTTTATTGACATTTAATCCGGACGGCGTACGATCAAAAAATACTAAGGGGAAACGACGGTCTAATAAAGTTGAAAAATGCATAAAATTATTCTTTTCAAAGCTTTGTTTTGCCACCGAAACCAACAATCCATCGACATAACCATTTGTCAATAAGTCTGTCATTTGCCGTTCCTTTTCCCATTCATCATTAGACATGGTAATCAACAATTTATAGCCGGCATGTGATGCATAATTTTCTGCCCCGCTAATAACCCGCGAAAAGAAGTGATGCACCAGTTCGGGAACAATTACCCCAATAGTCATGGTACGTTGTCGCTGCAAGCTAACCGCCAGATTATTAGGCCGGTAACCAACTTCATTGACATAGTCAAGAATACGCTTTTTGGTTAAGTCGCTTATTTCATGACTATCTTTTAAAGCTTTAGAAACAGTCGAAATAGATACATTCAAAGAAGCAGCAATTTTTTTTAAAGTAATTTTTTCAACGCGCATTATTTTTTATGATTTTTTTCATAAAAATAATACATTTAACATTTTACGCAAACGTTTTCGTTAATAAAAACTGATTTATGTTAGTTTTTTGTAAAGTTTTTTATTTACATTTATAAGCGTGAAATAAAAATGTAAACAATCTTCATCTCAAAACTTTTGTTATTAAAGTAAATTAATACTAATGTCAAAAATTAAATTCAATGAACAACTTAAAAACATACCTTCTATCCTTGTTACTCCTCATTCCTTTGCTGAATCAAGCACAAATATTGATTCGCGGAGTTGTAACAGATCAAAAAACAGGCGAAGCCTTACCAGGCGTTAATGTCTTGGTAATGGGGAATGAACATTTGGGAACGGCCACCGATTTTGATGGGAAATTTACCTTAAATAAGGTGCCCGAAAATGCCAAAATAGAATTTAGTTATGTCGGTTACAAAACCAAAGTCTTACCTGCCAAACCATTTATGAATGTAAAATTGGCGGAAGATAATCAAAAATTAAATGAAGTAATTGTTATTGGTTACGGAAGTACTAAAAAATCAGATTTGACAGGTTCGGTCGATAAAATCACACCCAAAAATTTTAATAAAGGTCCGGTTACAAGCGCAGAAAGCTTAATCACCGGTAAGATAGCCGGTGTAACCGTAACCCCGCCAAGTGGTGCCCCCGGTGAAGGTGGCTCTATTAGCATTAGAGGTATCAGTTCTCTGTCGCTAACCAATCAACCGCTTTATGTGGTTGATGGTGTCCCTTTGGGCGGTGGTATATCAGGCTCTCGAAACAATTTAAATTTTGTAAATCCGAAAGACATCGCCAATATTGTCATTCTGAAAGATGCCTCCGCAACAGCCATTTATGGTTCAAGAGCTGCCAATGGCGTTGTGTTGATAACGACAAAAAAAGGAAAGAAAAAAGATTTCCATTTTAATTATTCTATTACCCAATCTTTCTCAGAACCTTACAAATATGTCGATGTTTTAAATTCATATCAATTAAAAGATTTGGTTTATGATATTGGTGATCCGGCCTCAATCAATCTATTAGGTCCAGTTGATCCAAACGACCCGAATAACAGATTGATACAACATACCAATTGGCAAAAAGAAATTTATCAAGCAGCCATCGGGAATGAACACAATTTCAGCGCCAGCGGTAGTTTATTAGAGGTGCCAACCCGCTTATCAATTGGGTATACCAATAAAGATGGGATTTTAAAGACCGATGCTTTTAAACGTACAACTGCGGCCTTAAACTTACATCCCAGTTTACTCGATGATTACCTTAAAATCGACTTGAATGCCCGGGGCATGTATACTGAAAATCATTTCGCAAACCGGGGCGCAATTGGATCTGCCATCGTTTTTGATCCTACCAAACCGGTTTATGATCCGGCTTCTCCATTTGCAGGTTATTATAGTTGGATTGATCCTAATACTAATTTGCAATATAACTTGGCCCCGACCAATCCCGTTGCACTAATTGATTTGACTAATGATTATTCGTATGTCAAACGTTTTATGGGTAATGCCAAATTTGATTACAAATTGCATTTTTTTCCTGCCATAACAGCTACTTTTAATGTAGGTTTGGATAAAGCCCAAAGTAAAGGTCATAGTATTTCGTCACCTGATATGCCTACCAGTGATGCCAGTTGGCAAGGTGTTCATAATAAATATTCCAGCGACAATACCAATAAATTATTAGATGCATACTTAACCTATAACAAAGATTTTAATCAACATAAGGTCTCTCTTTTGACGGGCTATTCCTATCAATCATTTGAGTATAGCAGTACTTATTATGATGATTATAAATTTCAACACAATATCCCCGATTTTAATCAAATAGATAAATCAAAAGAAGTGTTATTATCTTATTTTGGGCGGTTAAATTACAATTTTAACGACAAATATTTACTCACAGCCACTTTAAGAGCCGATGCTTCTTCAAAACTCAATCCGCAAGACCGTTGGGGATATTTTCCTTCAGTTGCGTTGGCATGGAATATCCACAAAGAAAACTTTATGAAAAACAGTGGTTTTAACGAGCTAAAATTACGTATCGGTTATGGCGAAGTTGGTAATGTAAATGGTCTGGCACCTTATAAATATTTAACCCGTTATACAGTTAGTAACAGTACTGCCGCTTATCAATTTGGCAGTAATTTTTATAATACTTACCGACCTGATCCGGTTAACAAACATTTGCGTTGGGAAGTAGGCAAAACAACCAATGTCGGGTTAGATTTTGCTATTTTAAATCATCGTTTAAGCGGCTCTTTAAACCTTTACAAAAAGGAAACCAAAGATTTGATTATTTTTGCCTTGGTTGACCCTTTTACCAATTTTGGTAACCGGATTGAAAGCAACGTTGGTAATATGACCAATCAGGGAATTGAATTTCAATTAAACGGCATTATAATTAAAAATAAAGATCTTCAATGGCAGCTAAATTATAATATTGCTTACAATAACAATAAAGTAACATATATGCCATTTGATCAAGAAGTCGGCGGTATAGAAGGTGGTGTTGGCAATACAGTCCAAATTCATTCACAAGGACATGTCCCCTATTCATTTTATGTTTATCAACAAGTTTATGATACCAATGGCAAACCTTTAGAAGGTGTTTTTGTCGACCGCAATGGTGACCATGTAATCAATAACAAGGATAAGTATTTTATGGGAAGCCCGTTTGCCGATGTTTTAATGGGATTGAGTTCTTCTTTTTCTTATAAAAACTTTGATTTTTCTATTTCTTCCAGAGCCAGCTTAGGTAATTATATGTATAACAATGTCGCTTCAAGCAAATCGGTCCCGATTAATTTAAGTGGTAAACCTTTCTTGACCAATATTCACAGCGATTATTTCAATTCCGGCTTTGATACTTTTTCAGATACAAATCTTTTAAGTGATTATTATGTTCAAGATGCTTCTTTCTTTAAGATAGACAACATCAGCATAGGTTACAAATTTCCAAAATTCTATAAAAATATGAATTTACGTTTTTTTGGCAGTCTGCAAAATGTCGCCACCTTTACAAAATATAAAGGTTTGGATCCAGAAATAGGCGGTGGTATAGATAATAATTTTTATCCACGTCCACGAACTTATAGTTTCGGTTTTAATTTAGATTATTAAAAAATGAAAAAAATGAAAAAAATTCAATTCAACATAATTATTTTGCTCCTGTTGGGCTTTATGATAAGTTCTTGTCAAAAAGACTTGGATCAATCACCCATCGATCCTGACAGTTTTACTCAAAAAGATGTTTTTGCCAATCCACAAGAAGCCAAAGGTGCCTTAGCCAAAGTTTATGCCAGTTTGGCATTAACCGGGCAAAAAGGTCCTGCCGGCGATCCCGATATTTCGGATATTGACGAAGGCTTTTCTCAATTTAGCCGGATGCTGTTTAATTTAAATGAACTCACGACCGACCATGCCGTTATTGCATGGGGCGATCCCGGATTACAAGATTTACACGGCATGTATTGGACAGCTGGTAATGATTTTACCGATGCTATGTATTACCGTTTGGCTCAAACCGTTTCTTTTGCCAATTCATTTATCGAAAATGCACAAGAATTAAATAGTGACCCAGAAGTAAAGTTTTACATTGCCGAAGCCAGATTTATACGAGCCTACGCGTATTATAATTTAATGGATTTATATGGTAATGTTCCTTTGGTTACTAAAGTCTCTACTGAATTACCGCAACAAGCAAACAGACAGCAAATATTCGATTTTGTAGAAAATGAATTATTAGATATCCAAAGCAAACTCAAAGATAGTGGCACCAATGAATATGGACGCGTCGATAAAGTAGCCGCCTGGGCCTTATTGTCACGCTTATATCTAAATGCAGAATCATTTATAGGAACCCCGATGTATGACAAATGTGTCACCTATTCGGAAAAAGTCATGAATTCTACTTACCAAATAGATATGAATGATGTTAATGGAAACGGAACCGCCTATGACGAACTATTTTTGGCAGATAACAATTCAAATGGTGCACAAAATGAATTTATCTTTGCTCTGAATTTCGATGGTAATCACTCACAAACCTATGGAGGAACCACTTTTTTAGTTCACGCAGCCGTAGGTGGTAGCATGCAACCCGGCAATTTTGGTATCAATGGCGGTTGGTGGGGACTGAGAACAACCAAAAATTTAGTCAATAAATTTGTGATTGACATCAATACATTAAACGCCAATTTAGGAGGTACTTTGAGTGATTGGGGATTGGTAGGAAGTGCTACACCCAACGGATGGGGCAGTACAAATGATATCGAAATGTATGAAACCAGCAACAATGTTTTTGAAATATATGCCCAATTAACTGCCGGGGAACTTAAATTTCGTTACAATGAAAATTGGGGTCAAAATTATGGCGATGACAATGCTGATGGCACCCTGGATGCCGGCGGTGCAAATATTGTAATTCCTGCTGATGGCACTTATCATATAGTGATGGATTTAAACACTATGACCTATAGCATTACCCCTTATTCTGCTGACAAACGCGGCATGTTTTATACACAAGGACAAAATTTGGAAATTCAAGATATGACCCAATTTACTGAGGGCTATGCAGTTACAAAATTCAAGAATATCGATTCAAATGGCAACGCCGGTAGTGATACCAGTGGCAACTTTGTTGACACCGATTTACCTTTGATTCGCTTGGCTGAAATTTATTTAAACTATGCCGAAGCGGTTATTAGAGGTGGTGGCGGCGATATCAATACAGCCGTTGCCAAGGTCAATGAATTACGTGAACGTGCTTATGGCAATACTGCCGGTAATATAACGGCAGCTGATTTGACCTTGGACTTTATTCTCAATGAACGGTCCAAAGAATTATATTGGGAAGGTCTCCGACGTACCGATCTGATTCGTTATGGCTATTTTACTACTGCCAATTACATTTGGCCGTTTAAAGGTAATGATCCCAATGGTGTGGGAATAGATTCGTACAGAAAATTATTCCCCTTGCCACCCAATGTTTTATCTATCAACCCGAATTTACATCAAAATCCCGGTTATTAATTTAAAAATCTTATCTTATGAAAAAATTATATAAATTTTCTTTGACGTTTTTGGCACTGCTACTTCTAATGAGCAGTTGTCAAAAAAAAGAATTTATCCAAATAAATCCGGATGCTAAAATTGAAGCCCGGCTTTCTGACAATAATTTAGTCTTAAATGAAAATACTGCCGATCAAAATGTTTTGCAAATCTCTTGGAATGAACCCAACTTCGGCTTTAAAGCCGCTCCTTCTTACATCGTTTTATTGGACATAGACGGGGGCGATTTTAGCCAAGCCGTTGTTTTTCCGGTAGGAGCTGAATTACAAAAAAACTTTACCGGTAGCGAACTGAATAATAAGCTATTAGCTTTAGGACTACATGCCGGAACGGCACAAAACGTTATTTTTAAAGTGCGGGCAAAATTAGGGACTGATGTCATTTTTGAGTCAAATATATTAACCTTGACGGTTACCCCTTATGCAACCATTTTGGACTTATCGACCTCTTGGGGCATTGTTGGTAGTGCCACGCCCGGAGGATGGGGAAGTCCGGATATACCGGATTTACCTTTCTACCAAACAGACAACCCCGATGTTATTGTGGCTTATGTAACTTTAAGAGACGGCGAAATCAAATTTAGAGAAAATAATGACTGGGCAAATAATTATGGTGATAATGGTTTAGATGGCACTTTAGATGCCGATGGCGCCAATATTCCGGTAACTGCAGGTACTTACAAAATAACTATTGACTGGTCTACAAATACCTACACCATTGAACCTTTTAGTTGGGGTATTGTGGGAGACGCTACACCCAACGGTTGGAATGGACCGGATATTAAATTAACTTACAACCCCTATAACGATGATTGGAAAGCTGCTGTTACTTTAACCAATGGTGCTATTAAATTCCGGTTAAACAACGACTGGGTGGTTAATTACGGCGACACCGGCGCTGATGGCACCTTAGAACCGGGTGGTGATAATATAAATGTAACCGCCGGTCATTATATTATCACATTTAATCCAAAAAACATGACATACAGTATTGATGCAGCCGATTTATGGGGACTGGTTGGCGATGCGACACCTAATGGTTGGAATGGCCCTGATTTGAAATTTTTACCGGATTTCGGTTTACATCCGGGTAAATTTTATCTCAATGGGGTAACTTTAATAAATGGGGTAGTCAAAATACGTCAAAATGACAACTGGAGTGTCAATTATGGAGATGATGGCAATGATGGAACCTTAGAACCCGATGGTGCAAATATTCCTGTAAGTGCAGGCACTTATAATATCATATTAGATTTTTCTGTTAATCCGCCAACTATTCAAATTTTGGCATGGCAATAATCAGACTAAACAACCCCGTTTTAGCGCTTGCGCTAAAACGGGGTTAAATTAAATAAGCATGAAAGCGATCATTATCCTTTTAATATTTAGTATAAACTTACCCTTACTTGGGCAAGTTGGAATCGGAAATACCCCTGATGCTTCTGCTCAACTAGATATTGCAGCCACTAATAAAGGTGTTCTTATCCCAAGAGTTTCATTTGCTAATGTCACAAACAGCACTTTGGATGGCATTAATCAAGCACCTGAAGGTCTAACCATTTATAATACAAATGATAATATTGTAGGTGGAAATGGTAAAGGTTTTTATTTTTTCAATGGCACAAAATGGTCTAAATTAATTCCACAGCAAGATAATGTTGCAATAATAAGCATTGACACAAATCAAGTAACAGTTAGCAATACAAGCGGCGCAGATGTTGCCGGATATGATGCGGCTATAGAACCCATTTTCTTTAATAAAAACGGCCAATTACAAATTAAATTAATTGTCCGGTATTCGGCCATCAATGGCATTGTTAATTTCCAATTGAGAGCCCATGATAATCTAACGGAGACCTACCCCATTAAAAATACTGATTTTAGTATTTTTGCAGCAACACAAACAGGAGGTGTGGCCACCAGCGATTGGAAAAATTGGGATGCCGGTACCAATGCTCAAGAAATCCATTTGTTTGCTTGGGTAAACAATGGTGGTGACTATGTTAGCATTGAAAGCGCTTATTTATATATTCGGTCACAATAAAATTTTCAACAATCACTTATACTTTTTTTATGAAAAAACTATTATTTCTTTTATTCTTAGGGTTTCAACTCTTAGGCTTTGCACAAGCTGTAATCACAAACCCTTCTCCTTTTGAAGTCAATCAATCTGTAACCATTACTATTGACCAAAATAGTACAGCCACCGATTGCAACCATTTTAATAATCCCAACAAAATTTACATGCATGCAGGTGTTGGCGATGATACCAACCCTTGGCAATACGTGATTGGTAATTGGGGGCAAGATGATGGCATTGGCGAAATGACTAACAATGGCGATGGAACCTGGAGCATCACCATCGTACCACAGACTTATTTTGGTTTGACAAATGCTCAAGCGGCTAATATTACCAAAATGGGATTAGTCTTTAGAAATGAAGATGGCAGCCAAGAATTTAAAGACAATGGCTGTACCGATTTCATTTTAAATGTGGGGGCATTTCAAGTCACCATGATAAATCCGGACCAAAGTGGTGTAATTGTTTTAGATCAAGGGCAATCGACCCAAATATTGGCACAAAATACCAACGGTAATGCCAATTACGAATTGTTTGCCAATGGCGTGAGTGTGCATACACAAAACAATACGAGCTTTTATAACGGTTATTTATTTCAAAATTTGACCGAAAATCAATATTGTGATTTAGTTATCACACAAGGTAATGCCGTTATACATAAAAAATTTACTATACTGGTCAATAATACGATTCAAGCGGCTATGCCACAAAATTTGGAAGATGGCATCAACTACGATGCGACAGATCCGACCAAAGCAACTTTGGTATTAACTGCTCCTAATAAGGACTTTATTTATGTTGCCAGTAGTTTTAACAATTGGCAGCCCGATCATAATCATGCCATGAAAAAGGATCCTTCTACCGGTAAATTTTGGGTGGAATTGAGCAATTTGACTTCCGGCACAACCTATACTTATCAGTATTGGGTTGCGGCTTTTAACCCGGTAACTGACTCGCCAAAACTGGTAAAAACAGCTGATCCTTTTTCCACTTTAGTGCTTTCGCCCTTTGACGACCCTTATATTCCTGCCACCTCTTACCCTAATTTGCCGCCTTACCCAGCCGGACAAGAACGGGAAGTAACCGTGTTAAAAACAGGTGCACAGGCATATCAGTGGCATGATAACAATTTTGTCAAACCTGACAAAGACAAATTAATAGTGTACGAAATATTAATTCGTGATTTTGATGCTAATCGTAATTTTCAAGATATCATTAACAAAATTCAATATTTTAAAAATTTAAATATCAATGCTATTGAGTTGATGCCGGTTATGGAGTTTGAAGGCAATGAAGGCTGGGGTTATAATCCGGTTTTCCATTTGGCTTTGGATAAATTTTATGGTACCGCACAAAAATTGAAAGAGTTAGTAGATATTTTTCATCAAAATGGTATAGCTGTCATTTTAGATGTCGCACTAAATCATGCTTTTGGTCGAAACCCGATGGAACGCATGTGGATGTTAGATGCCGATGGTGATGGTTGGGGGCCTCCCAGTAGCGAAAATCCGTATTTTAATCAACAAGCCACCCATGCTTATGGGGTCGGTTATGATTTTAATCATAGTTCGGCTTATACACAATATTATACGGAACGCGTCATTAAACATTGGATGACTAGCTTTCATATCGATGGATTTAGATGGGATTTAACCAAAGGTTTTACCCAAAATTGTTCGCCAGGCGACGAAGCATGCACCAATGCCTATCAAGCAGACCGGGTAGCAGTACTCAAACATTATGCTGATATTACTTGGAATGTTGATCCCGATAGTTACGTTATTTTTGAACATTTGGGCAACGCACAAGAAGAAAAAGAATGGGCAGACTATCGTCTCAATGAAGGAAAGGGTATTATGTTATGGGGGCGTTATAACCAGCAATATAACGAATTGACCATGGCACAAGGCGGTGACAAAAACTTTTCGGGAATGGGGTATTTGGCACATAATTTTATAGGCAAACGACTCGTAGGTTACTTTGAAAGCCACGACGAGGAACGTCTTATGTATAATAATCTTCAATATGGCAATAATACCAACCCTAATCATAATGTAAGAAACCTTAACACAGCCCTTTACAGGATACGAGCTTTGGGAGCTATTAGCTTATTGATTCCCGGTCCTAAAATGATATGGCAATTTGGTGATTTAGGTATGGATTTGTCTATTAACACCTGTACAGATGGCAGTGTCAATCCGGACTGCCGCTTAGCTACAAAACCCCAACCACAGTGGGTAAATGATTGGTTAAATCATCCAAATAGAAATCAAATTTACTATGATTGGTCCAAAATGTTGTCCTTAAAAGCCAATGAACCGGTTTTTAATGGTAACTATAGTATTCAAGCAGGCGGCTTTACCCCTATTATTTATATCTGGGATGATGACATTCCGGTTAGTGAACTAAAAAATGTGGTTGTATTGAGTAATTTTGACGTTAATCCGCATAACGTGGTGCCTAACTTCCCATTTGCCGGCACTTGGTATAACCTGATGGATAACAGTAGTATAAATGTAACAGATACAGCAGCTCCTATTACTTTGCAACCCGGTGAATATAAAATTTATGGTAACCAACAAACCAGTGTAACTACACCGGAAAATGTTTTTTTGGATTTTGAAATTTATCCCAATCCGGCTAATAATGAGCTAGTTGTCAATCAAGCTTTAACTAAATTGGAAATTTACACAATTAACGGGCAATTAATCAAATCTATCCAAGTAAAAGCGGAACAAATGCGTTTTGACATCAGCCAACTTAAAGACGGATTCTATTTGGTTAAAGCTTATCAAAACCACAAGGTTGGTGTAAACAAACTGATTATTAATCATAAATAATACTAACATGAAAAAAATTACTATTTTAATCATAGCTATAGCTTTTGTCCAATTTAGTTTTGGACAATTAAGTTTAACCAGTCAAACTAATGGAACGGTCAGTGTTGAATACGGTGCAAATAATGATTATAGTTTGTATGACCCGCAAGGTGATACCCAAATATATATTTATATGTGGGTAGACACCAATCAAACCAATCCGGCACTATCAATGGTGTATAATGATGATTGGAATGATACTGCAGGGCTGGTCGTTTTAAATTATGATAGTAATGCACAAAAATTTACCGGCACAATAGATTTTAATACTCATGATTTTTCCGGAGAAGGTATTATTCCCGGCGGAACGCAAATCAATGATTTTAATTTTATCTTACGCAATCAATCCGGAAATAGACAATCAAGTGATTTGTTAGCAACAAACTACGGTTTCCAACCGACTACAACTGCCGGAATGATTGAAATACCCGCTTCAAAAGTAATGTATTATTCTAACCGCCAATTATTTATCACCCCCGATTATTTAAAACAAAATATTGATGTTCAGATATTTAATATGGAAGGAAAGATGATTCTGCAAAAAAACAAGCTTAATAAATCTGTAAACCTATCAAACTTAAGCAAAGAAATTTATATTATTAAAGCAACCATCAATAAACAAAAATATGCTGTGATGAAAATAGTTTTATAGATTTTTTGATATAACATTTTTTAAATCTTAAAAAGCCATCCAGCTCTATTATTTAATTAAATTGTTGATTATCAAATATTTGTTAAACCTACTAGGTTTTAGAAACCTAGTAGGTTTTTAATTAAATAAAGTTTTTATCGTATTAAGTAAAAACAAAATAATAAAATCCCTCTATAACAGTTTGTAAGGGTTTTTTATGATTTAAGTGTATCTTTGTAAAAAAATAAGTCATGAAAATAAATAAAGCCGAATTTGTAATGAGCAATACCGATGTGAGCAAGGCACCGCAAGAAGCTTTGCCGGAATACGCATTTATTGGCCGTAGTAATGTCGGTAAATCTTCCTTAATAAATATGCTTACCAACCAAAAAAAATTGGCTAAAACCTCCGGTACACCCGGTAAAACACAATTAATCAATCATTTTAAAATAAATGATGATTGGTTTTTGGTCGACTTACCCGGCTATGGTTATGCCAAAACATCTAAATCGTCACGCAAAAAATTTCAAAAACTCATCACCGATTATTTTCTTAAACGTCCTAACATGGTCAATGCCTTTGTGTTGGTCGATGAGCGGCATGAACCTCAAAAAATTGACATGGAATTTATGCGCTGGCTGGGCGAACATGGCATTCCTTTCTCTATTGTTTTTACCAAAGCTGATAAGTTGAGTAGCAATGAGTTAGGAAAAAATTTACGAAAATATAAAATGAAATTTTTACAAGAGTGGCAAAGCATGCCCAAAACATTTGTCACCTCTGCCACATCCAAACTTGGTAAAGATGAAATATTAAATTATATTGAACGTTTGAATGAAAACCTAAAGGATGAAATTCCTAAAATAATGGCGCAAAAAAATGAAAAAAAATAATTTATGCTAAAAAAACTTGTTCTTTCAATATTCCTGGTTTTGACCTCTACGTTATCGGCACAACGTCTTTTTGACAATAGTCATGATTTTGATCTTTTTCACCATTATACCCGTTGGGGCGTTCAACTCGATGGATTAGGATTTTTTCCTGGCTATGCCGATCCGGTTAAAGCCCTATCTTTTGAAACCCAATATGCATTGGGCTATAAATTTGGTGTTGTATATAATATTAATCTCAATAACCATTTTGGTTTTAAAATTGGCGCATTAGCCGGACAAATTCCTGCTATAAAAACTTACTTTGTGTTATCGCCAGCAGCAACCGGACAAAATGTAAATTATGAACATAAAAAAACGGTATATAGTCCTGTTTTTAATTATTCATTTCCCATACTGTTTGAATACCGCAATTTTATTATCGACAGATATACCTTAAGTTTTGCTACAGGAGTACATATAGAACATACTGCAGCAACCGGTTTAAAGGATACTTATCAAAATTTTTATCAAACAACCGCAAATAATCCCGGTAAATGGGATGTTGATTTGATTTTTAAAGTCGGTTGGTATTTTCAATTTAAACCCGTTATGTTACAAACTTCTATTGTTTACAAATACCGTTTAAATGATCAATATACCGGCACTTATCAATTTAAAAATATACAAAATTTACCGGATACAAGTGGCAATTATATTTTAAAAGGAGATTATATCGGCCTGAGTTTTAACTTTTACTTCCACCGGAGAGCACGTGAAGTAGCTATGAGTTGCCGAGCCCATGCACAAAGCAAAGAAGTGAGAAAACGGCAAGAACTTGCCCGCCGTGAAAAGGAGAAAAGAAAAAAACAACAAGAAAAAATACGCAAGAAAAAAGAGAAAAAATTACGTCAGAAAACCAAGAAAAAATGGATTTTTTGGTAAATTAACCCTGCCAATATTTTAGTAATATCATTTCTATTATTAAAAATACCAAGGCTATAAGTAAAAACCATGCCCATAAAGTTTTTTTATTTTGCCATTTTTTTTGTATTTGGTGCCACTGCTTTACAGAATTTATCCGGTAAACATTATTAACCGACGGAAGATTTAAAAATTTCAATCTATTTTCTCGACGGCTATAATTAAAAGCTAAAGATTTGATGGTATCATTTGCAATAACTACTTGGTAAATACCTGCTTCAATAGGTGTTTTGTTCAATTGAAGTTCTATATGGTTAAACTGATTGAGTTGATAGGGAATGATATCATCTTTTTTATGACGTAAATGCACTACTTCATCCCCTTGATTTTTAATCTTTAATCGCACGCGGTTATTTTCGCCCAAAGTATAATATAAAGGTCGTTCTTGTCGTTGCGACAAACCAATTTGATAAAATAAAGGTACAATTAGTGAGGGAGCATCGGCAAAATTGGTATTTTTTTTATTAATTGGTGTATTAATGATAAAAATCTGCCCTTTTTTTTCAAAAACTTGTGCAAAGGCTGATGCATCGCTTAATTTATAAAGCCATGAACCTGATTTAGAAAATTGATAATGTTTTTTAATGTATGGATAAGCAAAATTTTTCACTTCCTTCATAAAAACATGCTTAAATAATTTCGTCTTATAATTAATTTTATTGAGATAAACCAGCCCGGTATCAATTTTTACAGAAGTCGAAAGACCTAGTTTTTGCAACAGTTGATTAAAACGCTTTTCATCCTCAGGTGCCATTACCAATATATGACCATAATTTGACAAAAATTCTCTGAGAATCGATTGATGTGTGTCAGGCAGATTTTGGTTACCAAGAATGACTAAATCATATTTAAAAAGTTTATTTTTATCGAGGTGTTTATAATTTATTTTATCCAATACAAATTCATCCGGTGTATAAATTTTTTTCAAAAAATCCGGTATCGTGTCTCCAATCCATAAAATTTTATTTTTTTCTTGGGATGGCAAGGTAAAAAATAAAGAATTATCCCATAAAAAACCTTTATCAACAAGGCTTATACGACCAGCCGAATTTTCGGATGATGAATAATTAAAAATCAAATGTTGTTTTAAACTATCTTTAAAATTTAAAAAGGACTGCCAAATAAGTTGTTTTTTAAGTTTAACCTTGATAGGCGAGGTAAGTTTATGCTTATTGGATGAGACCAATATATGAAATTCATTTCCATGTTTATAAAACGTATCAATGCTAATATTGGGTAAGTCTACTTTTTGATGGACCAAAAATTGATAGTGTGACAAACTATCAAAAAGTGATGCCTCTAATTTCTCGTTATAAACATTCTGAAGATCAGAAATATATAAAACATTATTGATTGTACCAAGTTTTTTAGAACTCAATAAACTAATGCGTTGCAAAACCTGCTGATGACGGACCGGCAAAACAGACATTTTAATATCCGGTAAAATTTGCTTTAATTGTCGTCCTTCCATATCCCGATATACATCATCATTGGTTAGAAATGTATATCGTTGATCATCGTTTAAATTTTGTTGTAATGCTTGTTTATAAAGTTGCCAATTAGTTGAAGGCCCAGATACTGCTGACATACTCAACGAATTATCTAAAAAAATATAATTCTTAAAGTTCTTTATGTTATATTCATCTGCCTTAGATGGGAAAAAGGGAAAAGCAAATGCAAAAATTAAAAAAGTGAATGCTAATAATCGTAAACTCAGAATGATCAATTCACGTAAACGCCGACTTTTTCGTGCTGTTAATTCAATTTCTTGCAAAAAAGCAACATTGGTAAATAATTGCTCTTTATAGCGTCGCCATTTTATCAAATGAATAATAATAGGGATGAGAAGTAAAAAGAATGCCCAGAAAATTTGGGGATAAAGAAATTTCATCATAATCTTACTCAATTAAACGGCCATCTCGCATTAATAATTTTCTATCAGACATCTCTGCCAATTCTTCATTGTGTGTCACAATCACAAAAGTTTGGTTAAACCGGTCACGCAAATCAAAAAAAAGTTGGTGTAACTGACGTGCGTTTTCCGTATCTAAATTACCACTGGGCTCGTCGGCCATAATGACAGAGGGGTTATTTACTAAAGCTCGCGCTACAGCTACCCGTTGTTGCTCACCCCCCGAAAGCTTAGCCGGTTTGTGATGTAAACGGTCTTTTAAACCCAAATGTTCTAAAAGTTTAGCGGCTTTACTGTCAGCCTCAATTTTACTAAAACCGGCTATATAAGCCGGAATAGCCACATTTTCTAAAGCAGTAAACTCAGGCAATAACTGATGAAACTGAAAAATAAAACCTATTTCTTTATTTCTGAATTTTGAAAGTGCTTTTTCATTTAAACGACTTAAATCAGTATTATTTATTTTTAACACATAATCATGATTAGTAGGTTTATCCAAAGTGCCAATTAATTGTAATAAAGTTGTTTTACCGGCTCCCGAAGGCCCAACAATACTTACAACTTCACCTTTCTTAATATGTAACGAAACACCTTTTAGTACTTCTAAATTACCATATTGTTTTCTTAAATTTTTGGCTACTATCATAAAAACAGACATATTATTTTATAAACAAATATACATTTTTTACCTGTATAATATTTTAAATATTGTATTAAAAAAGGCTACCTAATTAGGCAGCCTTAAAATATATTAAACAAAAATGTTTATTGTTTTACAAATCTTTGTGTCAATACTTTTTTGTCACTTTTAAATGTAACAAAATAAACACCGGCTTGCAAATGACTTACATCAATAGAAGATTTGTTAAAGTCTCCTTTGGCCACGGTTTGACCCAATGTATTTAAAATGCTGTAAGTTTTCATGTTTTGGTCTTTTATATAAACCATCATCACATTTTTCACCGGATTAGGGTATATACCTATGTCTGCCATATTAGCATGAACAGCTTGTTCTGATGTAGCAAAGCCAGCTGTTAAACAGAAATTAGTACTTTCTGTTTTTTGGAACGAACCACCTGAGGCTAATACGGTTCCGTCGCTATCTTTGGTAAATTTATATGAACCATTGCCATATGAACAGCACATACCGTCACCATAAGCATCTTTCATTGTAAATGTATAACAAGCAGGATCAATACACATATTGATGACTTTGGTTGAACCATCAGGCTCAGATCCGTAGGTGCCACCTGAATAGACGACATTGCCACTACCGTCAGTTATTTCCCAACTGGTTTCTTCAGGATAATTGTCAAAAGTAATAGATAAAGTGGTTGCCACACAAGCAGCTTGTTTTCCGGCATCAAAATTGAAAGCATCTACAGCCATATCACCTTGCCAAGTTGTTCCTGTCACACCATTAAAACGTAAACTAACTGTTTTACCAACATAGGCTGATAAATCAATACTAGCATTATACCACGCATTTCCTTGATTACCTGATTTGCTCCATACACTGGTCCAGTTAGCACCATTATCAGATGAGACTTCCAAAGCTAAGCTACCCATTTTAGTTGCATCGCCATACATATGATATTTGAAGCTTACAGTTGCATAGCTATCGCCTGTTAAATCAAAACAAGGGCTGGTTAAAATAGCACGTTTATTTGAATAATTAGGACTGGACGATTCAATATAAACATAATAACTTCCTTCTGCAGCAGCTGACGGACCTGTATTGCTAGATGGCGTTGCACCTGATTTTACAGTCCAATCAAAATCATCAGCTGTAGATTGTGTCCAAGCACCTATAGTATTTTCAAATCCTTCATGATAAGGGAAACTACTTACTGTTGTAGTACAGCTACCACCGGTACTTGCCGGTAAAGTTGTTACATTAACGGTGTTACTAGCCGCTGATACATTTCCGGCAGCATCTTTTGCTTTAACAAAGAATGAATAGGCAGTATTGGCTGTTAAATTAGTCACCTGAGCAGTTGTACCTGTAACACTTCCCAATAAAGCACCACCTTGATAGACATCATACCCGGTTACACCAACATTATCGGTTGAGGCAGTCCATGATAAATCAACAGTGGTTTGAGTAACATTACTGGCTGCCAAATTAGTCGGTGCACTAGGGGCTTGTGTGTCAGCTTCTGCAGCAGTTAAATTAACGGTATAATCTTCCACTTCACCATAATCAAATGTTTCGCAAGCTGTCGGGATACCATTGTATTTCATAGAAACACGCATACGGGTTGCGGTTTGTGTTGCATTAGCCGGTACTGTAAAACTACCGCTGTTGGGTGTATCTTTAGAGGCTGCTTTACTCCATACCAATTCACCGGCATCATCAAAATCACCATCGTGGTTATAATCTATAAAGACAGCATAGGCTTCATCATAAGCAGTTCCTGTCCACTTAGGGGTGACAGTGATGGTATAAGCTTGACCTACTGTTAAGTCAGTAGAAATAGATGTAAAGTTAGAATAACCATTGCCACCGTCAGAACTATTATCAATCGTATTCAATTGTACACGTTGAATATATTCGTCTGATACACTGTTTCCTTTTGATGAACAATAAGCCAAAACACCGTAAGGCGCTCCTACCCCAACTGCATACCAAGCATTCGTAACAGCTTGTTCTTCAGCTGAACCTGCACCATATAAATCTTTGGCAGCTTGAATACTATAAGTTCTTGCATCGGCATAAGTAGAACTTGAGGTTAAATAAACACTTTCGGTTCTGTAGGCAATATTACCGGCTTTATCAATACCAATACCATTGACAGTATAAGAATCGTTGTTATCATTGGTACCACTACCCCCTACAGATAATAAATAATACCAGTGGTTTAACACCCCACTATTGGTGTGAACACCTCCGTTATCCGAAGTACCTGTGTACCAATTAGTTCCTTTATAAGTATCCGGTTGACCTTCAGATTTAGGGTCACTCATTGAACGTAAAGCGGCATGTCCGCTGCGTCTTTCGATATCTTCCCCTATTAACCAAGTTTGTTTATTTGGTGCAGCAAAATATTCAATTGAAGCACCCCAAATATCAGAGAAACCTTCGTTCATAGCACCTGATTCGTTAGAGTAAGTCAAATCTGCTGTATTAGAACAAACAGCATGACCAATTTCGTGACCGGCAACATCTAACGAAGTTAAAGCATCAAAATAAGTTCCACTACCGTCACCATAGGTCATGACGCTACCATTCCAATAAGCGTTGTCATAATTGACATCAAAGTGCACATAACTTTTAATAACAGCACCATTGTTATCATAGCTGTTTCTATTGTGTTTAATTTTCCAATAGTCATAGGTCATTTGTGCGCCGTAGTGGGCATCTAATGCCGCATTGTCTTTAGCAGAATTGTCATATTCCGCTGCTGTCCAATTATTGTCATTATCGGTAAATTCGGTTGCCGTAGAATAATCGGTACTGGTATGCATATTGTAGGTTTCGATACCATTACCTCTTGTATAATCTCTTAATCTGTAACTTCCGTTGTAACTATCTGTTTTAATGGTTTTTTGACCACTATAACGGGTATCAGCAGTTCCATCAACACTTACATGGTGAATGATGGCATCTTTGTAAAGAAGTTGACCTGTTTGTGCATCAACATAAACATAATCTCTGCTAACAGGCGCAGTTGCATAAATATCAAATTTGTAAGCTAATTTCGGCGCAGCTTGTCGTTTAGAATTTTTGTGCTGAAAATCGGGCAAAATAACTAACTCACCTTCAGGCTTTTGATAATTCATTAAAGCGGCTTCTTGCGGATTTTGCCACATGTATTTTCTGGCACCAACAGCACTTACAGCGGCTTGAAAAGCGGCTTCTTTTGATAGCGCAGGCGTAACATTTAAGCCTTCAACATCGAAAAAATCACCGTTTACAGATTTAATTTGGTTAGCTTTGGCGTGCACGTAAAAATGTGCAAAAGTAACCGGAATACCTTTATAGTATTCTTGAAATTTGACATGCTGCATGCCAATTTGATCTTCATCCCGACGTATTTCAACAAAATCAACGTCTGGTGAAGTTTGGTAGGTTTGTTGTAATAATGCTTCTGCATTATTTAAAGTGTACTTTTTGTTGTTTTCCAAATTTATTAATTTTGGAAAAACTCTTTGTTGCGCAAATGTTGAAAAACTTATCAATATTGCCAACAAAAACATGAATTTAGTGTAATAATTCTGCATAAAATTAATGGTTTTGATTGTTTGTTTAAGAATTCATCAAATTTAAATGAAATATTTTATAATCAAAAGCTTTTGTTATAATTTCATATATTGCCATTAATTTGTCAGAAACTTTAAAAAAAAACTAAAAACAAAACTGTAAAGTCTTCTTCAAATTCATTTTATGTATTTTTTTAATAAAAAATTTTGTCGCATTTATGACAAAAAAAAACCTCCTTTTGTTAAAAGAAGGTTCGAAAAAGCAATTTTTATAATCGCTGTCTATAAAATTGTATATATATCTTTAAAAAACCGCCTTAAAAAGCAAATTGGCAGTTGCCGGATTTGTGGCTAACGGAACATTGTGCACATCACACAAACGCATTAACATAGAAATATCAGGTTCGTGAGGATGTTTATCTAAAGGGTCACGAAAAAAAATAACCATTTGTGTCAGCCCTTCAGCTACTCTTGCCCCTATTTGGGCATCGCCACCTAAGGGACCGGATAAAACACGCGTTACTTTTAAACCCGTTTCTTCAATATATTTACCGGTTGTACCGGTTGCAATAATTTTAACATTTTTTTGTAAAAGTTCTTCTCTATGTTCCATAATAAAACGGACCATTTCCGGTTTTTTTCCGTCATGAGAAATCAAAGCTATTTCCATACATATTTATTTTTTTACAAAATTACATCAAAAAATGATTGATTAAAAACAATTGAATGTAAAGATTATGAAAGAATTGCAAGAATTATCAATGGTCTCATATGAAATTATTA
Organism: Flavobacteriales bacterium; assembly: GCA_026993355.1. Classification (GTDB taxonomy): domain Bacteria; phylum Bacteroidota; class Bacteroidia; order Flavobacteriales; family Flavobacteriaceae; genus WGBX01. The sequence goes on from JALWTX010000022.1 coordinate 259,332, forward strand.
TTGTATTTTTGTACATTATAAAAAATATGATTTTGACAAAAAGAGATTTTTTTATTATTGTAATCCGTATTATAGGTTTATATGGTTTTTTGCACAGTCTTTTTTTACTGATTAATAAGCTAATTTTATTAATTGAACACCCTGTTCATTTAAAAAGTATTTATACTCAATTGGAACCGGTTGTCTTAAACTTATTAATTTGGTTTTTGATAATTTACTACTCTGTTTATTTAGTTAAATTACTCGGGTTGGATAAAGACTTTGATGACAAAGACATTCATTTGGGAGATATTAGCTTAAAAAAAATATTGATATTCGCTATAATCATAGTTGGCGGTATCGCGATTATTAACAGTCTTGCCGAAATTTTTTATACGGTTTCTTTGCTCTTAAGAAATTGGATTGATCCCAACTATAAGTTGTTTGGCAGAAATGAAATTACCCATAAATTAATTGTTAGTACAATTAAGTTTGGGCTTGGTATATTCCTTCTTTCAAAATACAATAGTTTAGCTGATAAATTAATGATTAAGGATAAAAAAGCTTAATGGGATTTTGATTGGACTATTCTTTTACCTCTCAACTATTAATCCATTTATGGACATAACCTCTACCTAAGCTTTCGTATCAAAACTTATTTCATCCATCAATATCTGGTAAAACAAAATTTAATATAATTATTGGCCTCTGTAACTCTTTTAATTTCTAAGTTAGCATTGGTATTCAGACTATTGCCAGGTTTAGTAAGGTGTTAAAAATCATGGTAGTATATAATTATTTCTAAAATTTTACTTTGCAGGTATCAACCTCTAATTTTTTATTACTCATTTGTCATAAAAGTTTTGAGAAAAAGCTTCAAAAACAGGACGTTGTATAATTAGACGCTTCCATATTGAAAACATGAATCCCAAACCATAGCCTATCAACATAACAAAACTGCTAAATACGGATAATGCCGCAAGTTTGACATTTTTTTCTTTACGAAAAGCCTCTATAAAAACAACAAGGGCATACAAGACGTAAAGAATAAATATATATACATATCCCAAAATCAACAAAATAATGCCCAACAAGAGTCCAAGCGTAAATATAGCAGGAAAAAAGTGTGCCGGCTTTAAAGATTTTTTGTGTAAAACATATAAATTGATTCGGGCAATTCCTGAGTTGAATACTTGTTTAAAAAAAGAAACCAAATTATTCCGCCGTTTGTGGTAAACAAATGCTTCTGGAAAAAGACGGGTATTAAAACCGTTTTGCATAATACGAATACTCAAATCGATATCCTCACCAAAACGCATAGCCGAAAAACCACCTGTTTTTTTAAAAACTTCTTTAGACAATCCCATATTAAAACTACGCGGATAAAATTTACCGGCTTTTTCAGAGGCACCTCTAATGCCTCCTGTGGTCAAAATAGAGGTCATCGCAAAACTAATGGCTTTTTGGATGGGACTGAATGCAGGATGTGCCGCATCCGGTCCGCCATAAGCATCGGTATATTCTCGACTCAGCGTGTGCCGGACAAATTTTAAGTAATGAGGTGGCACAATGACATCCGAATCTAAAATAATAAAATAATTACCTTTGGCCTGTTTCATGCCAAAATTTCTGGCTAATCCCGGACCGGAATTAGGGATAGCGTAATAAGCAATATTTAATTGATCTTTATACTGTTCACAAAGAGTTTTGGCAGGTACCTCAGAGCCATCTTCAACAATAACGACTTCAAAGTTTGGGTCTTGTTGACCGGCTAAACTCTCTAATAATTCCGCCATTTCATCCGGCCGGTTATAAACAGGCACAATAAATGAAAAAGTTAATTCTGAGGTCGTCTGCATTACTTAGCGTCTTCTTTTTTTTCTTTTACAAAATTTAATGATGTCGAATTAACACAATAGCGTTTGCCGGTAGTTTCGCTGGGACCATCGTCAAAAATGTGTCCTAAGTGCCCCCCGCAATTGGCGCAAAGTATTTCGGTGCGAATCATATTATGACTGTAATCCGGCTGCTGAATAATGGCGCCAGGAATAGCCTGGTCAAAAGAAGGCCAACCACAATGACTTTCATATTTCCGGTCCGATTTGAAAAGCGGTGCACCACAAGCTGCACATTTATAAATCCCTTCCTCAAAATGGTAAGTATATTTGCCGGTGCCGGGCAAATCAGTCCCTTTGCGGCGCAAAATGTAAAATTGTTGAGGGGTTAAAATTCTTTCCCATTCAGCTTCGGATTTGTTGATTTTCGGTTTCATTCTTTTGGGTTTAATATGCACTTGTTTGATTTGACAAGAAAACAGAATAAAAATGTTTGTCAGCAATAATATTTTATACATTGGTTAATTTATAACAACCTGTTCAGTAAGCTATTTTTATTTAACCTCCCAAGTTTTTCAAACTGGCAGGTTTATGGTAAAACCAAGGACACTTTTATTCGGATCTGTCAGGTTTTAGAATCTGTCAGGTTCGGTTTATTTACATCCGCTCAGGCACCTCAATACCGAGTAATTTGAAAGCATTTTTTATGGTCTCGCCGACTTTTTTTGATAATTTGACTCTAAAAATTTTATCAGCTTCATTATCAGCCGCCAATATTGGCACACTTTGATAAAAGCTGTTGTACAATTTCACCAAATCGTAAGTATAATTGGCTATTAACCCCGGATTTTGTTGCTCAGCAGCAGCAGCAATTATTTGCGGAAACAAGGTCAATTGTTTAATAACTTCCTTTTCTTTAGGATTTAATTCTATTTGAACAAAATCTTGGTGCACTAAATCTCCTGCTTTACGTAAAATAGATTGAATACGGGCATAAGTATATTGAATAAATGGCCCTGTATTCCCTTGGAAGTCAATAGATTTTTTCGGGTCAAATAAAATAGTTCTTTTGGGATCAACTTTTAAAATGTAATATTTTAAAGCACCTAAACCAATAATGCGGTAAAGGCGTTCTTTCTCTTCCTCACTATAACCTTCTAATTTGCCTAATTCTTGCGAAATTTCGCGTGCTGTCCGGGTCATTTCTTGCATTAAATCATCAGCATCGACAACAGTTCCCTCACGCGATTTCATTTTACCATGTGGCAACTCTACCATGCCGTAAGACAAATGATAAAGTTTATCTGCCCAATCATAACCGAGTTTTTTTAAGATTAAAAACAATACCTGAAAATGATAGTCCTGCTCATTGCCGACCACATAGATATGACTGTCTATATCAAAATCTTGAAAACGTTTTATGGCTGTACCAATGTCTTGCGTCATATAGACGGAAGTCCCATCAGCTCTCAACAATAGTTTTTCATCTAAACCCTCATCAGATAAATCTGCCCAAACCGAACCATCTTCTTTTTGGTAAAAAATACCTTTCTTTAAACCTTCTTCAACAACTTTTTTACCCAATAAATAAGTTTCGCTTTCGTAATAATTTTTATCAAAGTTAACCCCTAAGTTTTGGTAAGTTTCATTAAAACCATCATACACCCAAGCATTCATTTTTTTCCATAAAGACATTACTTCAGGATCTTTGGCTTCCCATTTTCGTAACATCTCTTGCGCTTCCAATAAAATAGGCGCTTCTTTCTTTGCATCTTCTTCGGATAAGCCTTTTTCTTGCAAATCTTTGACTTGCTGTTTATACACCTGATCAAATTTTACATAATACTTTCCGGCCAAATGATCACCTTTCATGCCACTGCTTTGCGGGGTTTCGCCATCACCAAATTTTTGCCATGCCAACATCGATTTGCAAATATGAATACCGCGATCATTAATAATTTGCGTTTTAATAACCGGCTTACCGGTAGCTTTATAGATTTCACTGATACTGTGGCCTAAAAGATTATTACGAATATGACCCAAATGCAAAGGTTTATTAGTATTAGGCGAAGAATATTCAACCATTAAAGCTTTTTTTTCTTCGTCAACAGGGGTGAATCCGAAATGCTCATCCTGATAAATATTTTTTAAGAAATTGACATAATATGCCGGATCTATAACTAAATTTAAAAATCCGCCAACGACATTAAAATCCGCTACTTCATCAACATTTTCTTTTAAGTAAGCTCCTATCTTTTCAGCTACTTCTTTCGGATTTTTTTTCAACTGCTTTACATATGGGAAAACAACCAAAGTAACATCGCCTTCAAAATCTTTACGTGTTGCTTGCAATTCGGGACTTGGTATGTCTAAATCATATAAAACTTTAAAAGCCTCTTGTATTTTATTTTGTAAAATTTTTTCCATATTTAATTAATTATGTCTTGCAAAAATACAGAAAAATAAATGAATAAACTTCTCTATTGTGGCTTGACTTACACAAATTAATGCATAAAATTCGTCTGCAGGTAATATAATTTTTATTGTATTTTTGTCTTTATGACAAATAACACAACTTATAACAATTGGCTGCGCCATATCGCCGGTAACAATGCTTTGATTATAGCCGGACCTTGCAGTGCTGAAACAGAAGATCAAGTTATTAACACTGCGATAGGCGTAAAAAAAGCGGGGGGGCATATTTTTAGAGCCGGCATTTGGAAACCCAGAACCCGCCCGGGAAATTTTGAAGGTGTGGGTGCCATCGGACTCAAATGGTTACAAAAAGCCAAAGCAACAACCGGTTTAATGACAGCTGTTGAAGTAGCCAATCCGCATCATGTCGAATTGGCCTTGGCAAATGATGTTGATATTTTATGGATTGGCGCCCGTACCAGTGTAAACCCCTTTTCCGTTCAAGAAATTGCCGATGCTTTGCGCGGTGTAAATAAACCCGTTTTGGTAAAAAATCCTATTAATCCGGATTTGGCCTTATGGATTGGCGCTTTAGAACGCATCGAAAAAGCCGGTATTAAAAATTTGGGTGCTATTCACCGTGGTTTTTCCAGTTACAAAAAAATGCCATATCGCAATGAGCCGCTTTGGCAAATACCGATCGATTTAAAAACAAGATTTCCGGAGTTGCCCTTAATCAATGACCCTTCACATATATCGGGCAAGCATGAAAATGTCTTTGATATAGCGCAAACGGCTATTCAACTAATGTTTGACGGGCTGATGATAGAAACGCACATAAATCCGGAAAAAGCCTGGAGTGATGCCCGCCAACAAATAACTCCGGAAACCTTGGCCGGCTTTATCCCACAATTTGTACCGCCCAATGACCGCGTTTTTAATCCGGGATTGTTAAAGAATTTTAAAGTTTTGCGTAAAGACATTGACGATATAGATACTGAACTTGTCAATTTATTGCGACAAAGACAAGAAAAAATAGAAGAAATAGGCCGCTTAAAATTAAAAGAAAACCTAGCTATTTACCAAAAGGAACGTTGGCTGGATATATTAAATAAAGCCATACATAATGCGCAAGAAAACAATATTAATCAAAAGTTTATTGAACAACTTTTCAGGCTTTTGCACCAAGAAAGTTTGAAAATTCAACACCGTGTTTTTAAAGAAAACCAAGTTTAAATTGCTGTAAACTATGAAAGGAATTGTCACCAAATCTACCGGTAGTTGGTATAATGTTAAAACAACAGAGGGACAAACAGTCCCCTGCCGGATTAGAGGAAAATTCCGGATAAAAGGTATAAAAACAACCAATCCGGTTGCTGTGGGCGATTGGGTCGAATTTGACATGGAACCCCGAAAAGAAACCGGCGTGATAACTTATATTTACCCAAGAAAAAATTATTTGCTGCGACGTTCGATAAATCTTTCAAAACAATACCATATTTTAGCAGCCAATATTGATCAAGTTTTTTTGACAGCGCCTATTATAAATCCGGAAACCTCCACCCTTTTTATGGATCGCATTTTGGCAACTGCAGAAGCTTATAATATTCCGGCAGTCATATTGATAAATAAAGTGGACTTAATCAATACACCTGAACTTGAAGAAAATAAAAATGAGCGCAAAAAAATTTATGAAAAAGCCGGCTATCCGGTCATCGAAGTTTCGGCCAAAACCGGTTATAACATAAATTTGCTCAAAGAAAAAATGAAAAATAAAACCTCTATGTTTACGGGACATTCAGGTGCAGGCAAATCTTCGTTAATCAATGCGGTAGACCCTCATTTAAATTTAAAAACCGGTCATATCTCCGAGGCGCATAAACAAGGGAGACACATCACGACCTTTGCACAAATGTATGATTTAGATTTTGGCGGACACATTATAGACACGCCCGGCATACGCGGATTTGGGGTTGTTGATATGAAACCGGAGGAAATAGATCATTATTTTCCAGACATTTTCAAATATAAAACAGATTGTAAATTTAACAATTGTAAACATGTCAATGAGCCGGGATGTGCCGTTAAACCTGCAGTCGAAAAAGGTGAAATTTCCCCCAGTCGTTACACCTCTTATTTACAGTTGCTGCAAGAAGCCGAAAGCGAAGAAAATAACCCATACCGCTAAAAGTTATTCGGAAGTAATAACCAATAATTTTCGCCGGTAAACACTTAATAATTTTCCTTTGGAGATAAAGCCGATATAAACTCCATTTTTAATTACGGGTAAATTCCAAGCACCGGTTTCTGTGAATTTACGCATAATATCATGAAAATGATCTTTTTCGTAATAAATTACTGCCGGCGCTTTATGCATTAAATCACTCACGTGCGTATTGTCATACAAATCGCGGTTAAACATAATTTGACGGATATCATCCAAGCTTAACATTCCTAAAAAATGATTTTCTTTATCAACGACCGGAAAAATATGACGGTGCGATCGGGTGACAACATTATAAACCAAATGACCTAAAGTCATATCCGGTGTAATCGGGATTAAATCTTTTTCGATCACTTCTTTCCACTCAATAATTTGACCGACATATTTGTCTTTGTCATGAGTCGGTAAAGCATTTATTTCGGCTAACTGCATGGTATAAATGCTATATTTTAAAACCTTTTTAGAGATCATATACGATAAAGCTGCTACCAACATAATGGGGACCAATAAAGCATATCCCCCTGTAATTTCTACAATCAAGAAAACGGCGGTCAAAGGAGCTTGTAAGACGCCGGCAATAGTCCCGGCCATACCGACCAAAGCAAAATTTTCTGTAGACAACCGGTGAGAAAACAAGCCTGAATAATTGATTACCAAGGCCAAAATATAGCCGGATATGGCACCTGTAAATAATGTGGGAGCAAATACGCCACCTATACCGCCTGCCCCGAATGTCAAAGACATGGCTACCACTTTAAAAACGACCAGCAAGACAAAAAAGAGGATGATCATATAAACATCATTATGGTTAATGTTAAACCATGATGTATTAAGGACAAAATGATAATTGTTTAATAAAATGTGGTTTAAGACTTCATAGCCTTCACCATATAATGTTGGTATGAAAAAGATAACCAAACCCAGAAAAAAACCGGCAATTGCCCAACGTTTCCATATATTTTTAATGCCTTCAAAATAATTCATTATTTTGTAATAGACGCGTACAAAATAAATAGAAGTCGTCGCGGAAGTTATCCCTAAAATAATGAAAAAAGGGATATCGATAAAATGATAATTTTCTTTGAGGCTAAAATGTAACAAAATATTTTGTCCCATAAAAAAATAGGACGTCAGAATACCTGAAACCGATGCTAAAATCAGTGGAACCAATGAGGTCATAGTTAGGTCAAAACCAAAAATCTCAACCGCAAACAAAATTCCTGCCATCGGCGCCTTAAAAATAGAGGCAAAAGTACCAGCAGCCGCAGCGCCTAAAAGTAAATTTCGTTGTTTTAAATTCAAATGTAATAATCTTGCCAAGCTCGAACTCAAAGCCGCCCCTGTTAAAGTTGATGGACCTTCCAAACCAACCGAGCCACCAAATCCTACAGTTATGGGTGCGGTAATTAAGGAAGCGTAGGTATGATAAGAGGGAATCAAACTTTTCAGTTTCATAATGGCATACAAAACCAATGGCACACCATCTTCTACCGGTTTTCTAATCACATATTTTATAATTAATAAAGTTAATCCGATACCAATAATTGGAAAAATAAAATAGAGAAGATGGTGCAAATCATGAATAAAATCTGCCTCCAATAAATGTTGAATGAGATGCGTCAAGTTCTTGATGGTAACAGCAGCCAAACCGGTCAATAAACCAATTATTAAACTGATTAAATTCAAAAACTGCTCATCGCTAATATGTTTGTATCGCCATCTAAAAAATTTATATATTAACTTTTTAGGGCGAAGAGAGCGTTTAAAATATCTAAAATAAACCGTGAATTTCCGCATTGACCTTTTCTATTATAGTTCCCAAATCCTCTTGATTTTTAACAAAATTCAAATCATCTACTTCTATAACTAATAATTTCCCTTTGTCGTAACCGGCTATCCAGTCATCATAGCGTTTATTTAAATTGCTTAAATAATCTATATTGATTGATTTTTCATATTCCCGTCCACGAGAATGAATATTCCGCACAAGTGTCGGAATTGAGGCTTTTAAATATATCAATAAATCAGGAGGTGTGACAATCAATTCCATTAAATCAAACAAAGAAGCATAATTGTCAAAATCGCGTTCACTCATTAACCCCATGGCATGCAAGTTAGCCGCAAAAATAAACCGGTCTTCATAAATGGTTCGGTCTTGAACAATATCCTTTTGTTCCTTTTTAATCTCTAAAATTTGTCTAAATCGACTATTTAAAAAATAAACTTGTAAATGAAAAGACCAGCGTTCCATATCATGATAAAAGTCTTCCAGGTATGGATTTTCATCTACAGATTCATAATGTGGATCCATTTTTAAATGCTGTGATAATAAGGTGGTTAAGGTGGTTTTTCCGGCGCCAATATTTCCTGCAATAGCAATATGCATAAACTTCTATTTTTATGATATGCAAACTTACATATTTTATTTTTTTATTAGCTTGTAAAAAAGCAGAAATTAAATTTATTTTAGAGAAATGAAAAATGCTATTGGGTAAATGGTATTCAAATACCCTGGACAACCGGAATAAAAACGGCTTTAAAATTTTAAAAAATATGCCTTAAAAAATTCCTTGTTTTTCCTTTTTCGGGCTATCATCTTCCATATCTTTTTGTTTTTTTCGCGTTGCTTTTCCTTTGCTAAAACGGTAATTGAGACGAAATACGACCACATTTTTGAGTAAATGAATGTCATATTGCGTTAAACTTTCGTATTGTAGCGTTTTGGTATATTCTTCTTGCACATAATCCACGCCAAAATCTACCGGTAACATATAGAGTAGCATCAGATTGAGTTTGCGTTTGAGAAAGGATTTTTGAATGAGGAATCCCCAAAAATCATTATTCCACTTGTGATAACCTTGCGGACTGATATATTTGTTCATGCCGCGCTGGTATATGAAACCGGAAGTGAGTCCTTTGGGTTGGTTGACATAAACCAAGTTGCTTTCCAAGCTATAATCGTAAAAGGCATTGGTGTCATTTTGATATTTAATACTGCTGTGATAGACATCAAAATTGGTTTGCCAAAAAATCTTTTTGCTAAATGGTACCGCCACATTACCTTTAATGCCGTAATGCCGGTAATGTCCAATATTTTCATAAGTTTGTTCGATGGTGCCATCATTACGTAATCGGGCAATTTCACCAATATAATTGTTTGAAAAATGGTAGTAAGGTTCGGCAAACAAACTGCCGCCGAAAAAGTCAAAACGCAAGCCCAATTTGTGGGTAACAGCCGGTGCTAATGCCGGATTGCCTTTACGAACGGTTTGCGGATCGACATAAACGGTATTCGGATTGGCTTGTGACAATCCGGGATAATCACTTTCGGTACGGTATTTTAGTTTGACTGCTAATTTTTTTGACAGTTTATGCTTTATATCCAAATAAGGTTGGTAAATCATATAAGTTGTTCTTGCCCCGAAAGCTTCCGGCTGACTGATTTCGCCTGCAAGTCCAGCTTTGAATGACCAATCTTTATTGAATTTGTAACCGTAGTAGGCAAAAAGCTTGTGTCGTGTATCGGTCAATTCAAAGTTAGTTGCACTAGTTTGATTGCCAATGATTGTCGTTAAATCATTGGTGTTTTTTTGCCTGTAAAATCCGTATCCGGTTTGCAAAGAACTGTGTTCGTTGAGTTGGCGGGTATATTCGGCATTGAATTTAAAACTGTTTTTAAGGTCAAAAGTTTTTTCGTTGCGATTTAAAGTTTGATTGATGAAAAACCGGTTATTACCTTGGTCTTCATAATGTGATAATTTGGCATCCATCCGTAGTTCATTTTGTTCATTGAATTTTCCGATATAAAAAACCGATTGGTAATTGGATTTAGAATAGCCGTTCAATATATCTTGAAGTTGATATTGCATATCCGGATTTGACGGATGCGTTTCAATGACATCATACCGCAAGTTGGTTTGATCTTTATCATTTAAAAGATTACCAAAACCGGATTCAAAACTCAAAGTATGACGCGGATTTAGGTAATAGTCAATTCCCAAAGTCAGCCGGTCGCCTAACATTTGTTTGAGGATATTATTGGTGTTGCCATTCAATTTTTTAATAGTACTGCCGTCTTGGTATTTATATACCGTTGTGGTCGGAAAATTAAAATCATTGGTGTAGAGATTGTACTGCGTATAAATATTGATTTTGTTATACGTATAAGTCAATCCGGCATTGGCATAACTCATCGGTATCAAGTGCGATTTATCGGCAACATCGGTATCCCAGATAGTTTGTGAAGAAAGATTGAGTTCCAATCCGGTATAATTTTTCTTTAAAATAATATTGATAACTGCCGTGTAGCCGTCCAGGGCATATTTACCCGAAGGGTCGCGGATAATTTCTACTTTTTTTAGCCGGTCGGGGTTCAAATTTTGGATATAATCGGGGTCTTTTTCTAAGCCATCGACCAAGATTTTGATATTGGTCTGTCCATCTACTTTGATTTGATTGTTGTAGCGGTCATAGGTAACGCCTTGTATTTTATCGAGAACATCGTTGGTATTGGCGGCAGCCACTTTCATTTTTCGGGATACGATAAACACATCTTTATCTACTTTAAAAGCTTTATTTTTGGCTTTAACTTCAACGGATTTTAGCAGATTTTTATCAGGCGACAGCTTGTAAGTTCCTAAAAATTGGTTGTTTTGGCGGATAACGACCGGTATGCTTTTCTTTTGGTAACCAATATAGTCTAAAACCATTTGATATTTGCCCGGACGCATGGCTATCTCAAAATAACCTTTCCGGTCGGTGGTGGTGCCGGTAACCAATTCGTTTTTGGCATTAAAAAAACCGACCGCACAAGATTCCAATCCTTGTGTGGAAATAGAATCTAAAACTTGTCCGGAAATAAAAATATCTTGTTGCGCTTGTGTCCATTGCATAGCAACAAATAAAAGTATAAGACCGAGAAATTTCTTCATAATTATGAATCTTTTATAATATAAAGAACGGTCATAATTGATAAATGTTACAGAAATCAAGAATTAATCGTTACATAATAAAAAATATCCATACACCAAAACTTGACTTATGCACATTAAATAATTATCTTGCAATAAAAAAATTGCGCTATGAAAGTAACTTATTTAGGACATGCCACATTGTTGATAGAAACCAATGGCAAAAAATTGATTATCGATCCGTTTATTTCAGGCAATCCTTTGGCAAAGGACAAATTTATAGTCGATAATATTGAAGCAGATTATATTTTGGTAACCCATGCACATCAAGATCATGTGTTAGATGTGCAAGATATTGCCGAAGCTAATCCGGCAGCACGCTTAATTTCTAATTTTGAAATCGTCACATACTTTTCCAAATATGGGATTGATGGGCATCCTATGAACCACGGCGGTAGCTGGAACTTTGATTTTGGTCGTGTGACGATGGTCAATGCTTGGCACAGTAGCAGTTTTGCCGATGGAACTTATGGTGGCAATCCGGCCGGATTTGTCATTGAAAGTGAAGGTAAAGCCATTTATATAGCCGGCGATACAGGCTTGACTCTTGACATGAAACTCATTCCACTTTTTGCTAAACTTGATTTAGCCGTTTTACCCATTGGTGATAATTTTACCATGGGACCTGAAAGTGCAGCAGTAGCAGCAGATTTTGTAGAATGCAATCAAGTTTTGGGTTATCATTATGATACATTTGATTTAATTAAAATTGTTCATCAAAAAGCTAAAGAAATATTTGATAAAGCCGGTAAAGATTTAATTTTATTACCCATTGGTGAGAGTATCATCGTTTAAAAAATGGAATTTAAATAATGAAAAAATCGATTCTGATTTTAATGTTAGCTATCACCAGTTTGGGGTACTCTCAAAAAATTGTGAGAAAAAAAAATTTTTTGAAATATGAATTTATCCAAAATGATATTCCCCTGTCTTTTGGTGATGTTGTAAGAGCTTTACATAAAAATGAGGAAGCTTATCAATTGGCAAAAACAGCCAGAAATCTTTATATCGCCTCAAGATATGTCGGTTTTGCAGGTGGTTTCGCTATTGGTTACGGAATATTTATGAAAGAAGAAACCAATTGGAAATTAATTGGAATAGGAGCCGGTTTTATAGCCGTCAGTATATCACTGGAGATTATTTCTGACAAAAAAATTAAAAAAGCACTAAATATTTATAATTCATCCATTAGCGAAACCACTTTATCTCATTTTAAACTTTCGTATCAGTTTATCGTTTCTAATAAAGGACTCAGTTTTAGTATCAAATTTTAAAGTTAAACTTGAATCAAAGCAAATGAGATTAAAAGTCTTGCATATTTTTAGATTGCAAGACTTTTTAATAGGTATTTTTATGTTTTGTTGTGAAAAATAATGCAGTCAAAATAGAAAGATAAATTAAAAAAGCGGTTAATTGATGTGTGACTGCCAAACTAATAGGAACATGTAACAAAAGGATGAGGATACCAAAAGTGTATTGTAAAGAAATCAATACTAAAATAACTAAAATAATACGGGCAAGCATTTTATTTAAACGGGACCGAAATTTCATATAAAAATAAAATAAAAATAGAAGAATAACAAAACCCAACCAGCGATGAATAAACTGTACGGTTGGCGGAAAGTCAACCAAGCTCATAAGTCCTTCTTTTTGATAAACATTTTGTGCAATTGGTGGAAACCAATGCTTTCCCATTTTGGGATAAGTCGGAAAGACATGTCCGGCTTTGAGCCCTGCGGTTAAACCACCGTAAATAATTTGTATAATAACTAAGCCCCAACCAAAAAGAAGCCATTTTTGTAATTTATCATGATTAAAAGTATATTGTTTACCGGGAAAAAGAAGTTCTAAAATTGTCCAATAAATAACCGAAAGAACAATCAGGGCAACACTCATATGCAAAGCCAAACGAACATGGTCGACACTGGTGTTTTTAACCAAGCCGCTTTTAACCATATACCAGCCTACAAAACCTTGCAAACCACCGAGTAAAAAAATTAATAATAAACGTTTTTTTAATAAAGTTGATTTTAATTTACCGCTTAGCCAAAAATAGACGAAAGGCAGAATAAAAACCAAGCCGATAAAACGCCCTAACATCCGATGAAGATACTCCCAAAAAAAGATATGTTTAAAATCTTGCAAGGTAAAATAATGGTGAACCTTTTGGTATTCGGGAATTTTTTTATATCCCTCAAAAGCTACTTGCCACTGTGCTTCATTAAGAGGAGGCAAAATCCCTTTGATAGGTTGCCAAGTAACTATAGACAAGCCGGAATGAGTCAACCGGGTAATCCCGCCAATCACTACCATGGACAAAACGAGAATAGCCCCACTTGCTAACCAAGCGGCTATTTGTTTACGTGTTTTATATTCCATTATTTTTCTTTTAACAACATCGCTAAATCATCTTTTAACCGGTCAACATCGTGGCCATTAGTGCCATCGTAATAGCCACGTATCAGACCATTTTTATCAACCAATACAAAACGACCGGAATGCATATAGCCACCGGGTTCGATACTATCTTTTTGCATGCCTAAATAGTAGCCTTTTATACCCACTTTGTAAATACTGTCTTCCGGTGCGGTCAAAAAGACCCAGCGTTTTAAATCTGCATGATGAGAAATGGCATATTCTTTTAATTTCTCAGGCGTATCACGTGTCGGGTCAACCGTAAATGAAACCATTTTAAAGGCGGGAAAATCAGTCGTCATTTCTTGTAAACGCTGCATTTGAGACGTCATCACCGGACAAATACCCGGACAAGAAGTAAAGAAAAAGTCAGCTACATGTACTTTTCCCGCTAAGGATTTACTATTAAAAGGGTGATTATCTTGATCGGTAAACGTAAATGGCGGAATTTTTTGGTAAACAGTATCACCTTTAACTATTTTATATTTGGATAAAATAGGGAGTTTCCTGGTTGGTTTATGACAAGAAAAAATAATAATTGACAATAAAATGAAAGAAAAATTTAGTTTCATTTATAAGACTTTTTTAAAAATTTATAAAGGGCAAAACCTATAGAAAAAGGAATTAAAATAAGGAGTAAGGTAGCAATTACAAAAGCTTTTTTTTCTGCATCGGTATAATCGACATTGCAACTGCTACAGGCAAAAATTACCATTGGACTTAGGGCCATAAAAGACAAAAATAATTTTTTCATATTTTTAATTTAAATAAATCAAATTATATAGGATAGGCCACAGAGCAACGACAAAAAACCAAAATAAGCCTACGGCAAGACTATAATTATAAAGATTTTTGCCGCCTTTTTTCTGATAACGCCATAAAAAAATCAAGAGTAGCAAACCAATTAAAACATGAAAACCATGCAAACCGATTAAGGTATAAAAAAAGGATGCAAACAAACTATGTGATGTTTGTACACCAAACAACAAAATTCTAAACCACTCATAACCCTGCACCAAGTAAAATATGAATCCCAAGATAATGGTAATTTGTAAATAATTAGACGGCTTCCCTTTTTTAACTGATTTCAAATATTGCCACATGGTCCAGCCCGAAAATAACAGGACCAGCATATTGGTAAAGGTTATGCTAACGGGCAAGCGCGGCTGACTGGCAGGCGGCCATTCCACTTGCCCGGCGGCAGCCAAAACATAGGCACTGATTAAACCACCAAAAAACATGGCTTCGACAATAATAGCCATTATGACTGCCAAAACCGGCCCTGCTACAGGTGACCGGTTTGATTCAATTTGTTTTGAATTGACCATAAAATTTATGCTTTGGGGACTAAATAACGTTGAACAGGTACAATATCAGGATAAGTCCCTATAAATAAAAATAATAAAATTAACAAAGCCAGTCCTAACATAATCCAAATAAGTGTCGGCTCCCATTTTAAATGCATAAAATATAACAACACCAAGGTGCCTTTAATAATTGAAATCCCAAACACGATAAAGAAGACAATTAATGGGTTATGCAATAATGAGGCCACCACTGTTAAAGCAAATAAGCCTAATAGTGTCAAATATATTTTTAGATAATTGGGATGACCATGATAATCGGGCTCTTTTGGCACTACCACCTCATGTTCTAAACCCGGGTTTGAAGAATGTATATCCATAATTGATAAGATTTAATGAATTAAATAAATTAGTGGAAAAAGGAAAATCCATATGATATCGACCATATGCCAATAGAGGCCGGCAGCTTCAATCCGTTGATAGTTTTTATCTGTTTTGGTCACATTTCTCATAACAAAAAACAAAGCCAAGGCACCGGCTATGACATGTAAACCATGTAAGCCAGTCATAGTATAATAAAATGACCAATAACGTGATTCAACACCCAAACCTTCAGCAACTAAATGTTTGCCCGGCAAGGTAAAACCATGCATAATTTCATGGGTATATTCGTAAGATTTAATTCCTAAGAACATAAAGGCACAGACAATAGTCAACCAAATCCATTTTTTTATTTGTGCTTTATTTTTATGTACTGCTGCTTCATGAGCTTTAACCACAAAATAACTACTGGTCAACAACACAAAAGTATTTATGGTACCGGCCCATACATTGGTATGTTGTGCCATTTCACCCCAAGATTCGTATTTTAAACGATTTAAAATATACATCACTATTAATCCGCCAAAGATGACAAATTCTCCGGCAATCAAAGTCCATACAGCCAACCGGGCTTGCGGAATTTCTCTCCAAGTAAGTTTTTTTATTTTTTCCATAATTAAATTTCGTTTTGAGGCGTAAAATCTTTGTCTTTATCAGGCCGGTTATATTCATACGGGCCGTAATTAACCACCGGATATACTTTAAAATTGCCATGTGGTGGTGGCGATGAGGTTTGCCATTCTAAAGTATTGGCTTGCCAAGGGTTGTCTTCCGTTTCCTTTTTACCCCTTTTGAGAGACCAGATAAAGTTAAACAAGAAAATAAATTGGCTTAAAATTAATATGACTGCACTTATGGTTGCAATTTTTCGGTATAAGGGTAAAGGATCTTGCATTAAAAATTCAAATTGACGATAATCGGCAATACGACGGTGCTGCCCTGCCAATCCTAATAAAAATAAAGGAAAAGCAAAACCATTGAAGAAAATAAAAGTTAACCAAAAATGCAAATTCCCTAAAGTTTGGTTCAGTTTTCGACCTGAAAACTTACTAAACCAAAAATAAATGGCTGCAAACGATCCGAATATCACCGTTGGAAATAATGTATAGTGGAAATGCGCCACTACAAAAGAGGTATCGTGAGCATAAATATCAAACACAGAAGCACCTAAATGCAAGCCTGTAAAACCGCCCAATAAGGTGAATAAAGCTACGGCACCTAATGCCCACTTCATAGGTAAGGTAAAACGCAAATCGCCTTTCCAAAGCGTCGCAATATAGGCCAAAATAATACCGGCAAAGGGCAAAGAAATAATAATCGTAAAAATACTAAATACAGTCGCTGCACGTGGGTCAATACCGGCTACAAACTGGTGATGTGCCCAAACCATAGTTGATAATACAGCTGCGATTAACGTTAATGTCAAAATAAACTTGTATCCAAATAATGGTTTACGACTGTTTACACTAATAATTTCGGCCAAAATTCCCAAAGGTGGTAACAGTATAACATAGACTTCGGGGTGACCAAAAAACCAAAAAAGATGTTCCCACAATAAGGGGTCGCCGCCACGGTAGGCATCATAAAAACCGGTTCCGACATTAATATCTAACAATAACATAAACGTACCGGCAACCAATGGCCCTACTGAAAACATAAATAGTAAATTGGCAATATTAATCATCCATACGACCATAGGCATTTTTAGCAACGACATCCCTTTAGCGCGCTTATTAAGAGTCGTTACAAAAAAATTAATACCGCCCATAAGAAGTGAAGTGAATTCAAACGCGATGGCCAACAACACAAAAGTATTGGCTGTAAAAAAACGGTCGGCAAAAGACTTATAGGGCGTATTGTACCCAAAATCCCCCACTGATAATGGTGGATAAAGTGTCCAGCCAACACCAAGGCCGCCCTTAGGCATAAAAAATGAAGCGATCATTAAAATGACACTCAGTAAAAATATCCAGTAGGATATTTTATTCAGTTTTGGAAATGCCATATCATCGGTACCAATCATAATAGGAATTAAAAAGTTACCGGCAACAGCCAAAAGCATTCCCAAAGCCAGCCACATCATCATAATTAAACCATGATTGGTAATAAGCATATTATAATCTTTATTAGTTACCAATCCGAATAAAGGTACTTTCATATCCGGGAAAGCCAGATGCATACGAAAGACGTAGGCAAAAAAACCACCGATACTTACCATAAAGAAAATGGTTAGCATATATTGGAAACCAATGTCTTTATGGTCCAGTGAGAAAAAATAACGGTGCCAAAAACCGTGTTTCTTATGTGTATTCATAGTCAAATTATTTTTTATAGAGCTTGGTTAATGTTTTTTTAAAATCTTCTTTGTTTTGCACAATAATCGTGGCTTTCATATTGGCATGGCCAATACCGCAAATTTCAGCACAACTCAATGGAAAAGTTCCTGTTTTGGTCATTTTTACCCAGCGGGTAATGTTTCTGCCCGGCAAGGCATCTTGTTTAAAACGTGCATTAGGAATAAACACACTATGTATCACATCATAGGATTGAATATCCATATGTACTACCGAATTGACCGGCATATAAAATTGGTTGATTTTTTTGACATCATCAGCTGTGTAAAGTTTTCCGTCCGGACCGGGATAGACAATTTCCCATAACCATTGACGGCCTATTATGGCCACATGAAATTCTTTATCCGGTAAAGTTTCTTCTATTTTGGTCCAAGTCGGTCCTTCTTTATATAAAAAGAAAAAGTCCGCAATGGCCAATAATAAAATACCCAAATAAATCAGCCGCAAATTTCTAAAACCTTCTCCCTTTTGATAACGTTGGGTTTTGGTTAGTTTTCTGCGACGGGTTAAAACAGGATATAGCAAAAGAAAAATTACAATAACACTGGCAACAGCTACAACGCCGGTAATCAGCCAAAAAATAAAATCTACTTCTCCGCCATAACTACTGGCATTTTCAGGAAATATCTTCATAGTTGTATTAATTAATAAAATGGAACATTAAAATGAGTTGAACAATGGGTAAATATATGATAGAAGCCAAAGTCATTTGTTTGGCCGTTTTATTATTTGTATTCTGATAAAATTTATAAGCCGCCAGGGCAAATAAAAATGAAAGGAATAACAAGATGAATAAAAGTGAAAAAGAGATAAAACCAAAATGATAAAATAAATAAATCAAAGGAAATAAAGGTAAAATGGATAAAGCTGTCCATAAGGCATTTACATCATTTGTTCCCCCTTTGAGTGGTAATAAATCGTAACCGGCTTTGGTATATTCATCATGCCAAAACCAAGCAATAGACCAAAAATGTGGCAATTGCCAAAATACTTGGAAAGTAAACAATAAAATAGCTAATAAATCGATGTGCCCTACAGCCCCGACATAGCCGATTAAAATAGGTAAAGCACCGGGAATTGCTCCTATCCATATTGATAGCCTGTGCAATTGTTTCATGGGAGTATAAACAAAGGCATACATAATTAAGGACACAAATGAAATGAAAGCTGCCAAAGGATGCACCCAAAAATAAAGCAAACTTAGCCCGGTAAAACTCATAATAAGCAAGGCCGTAATAGCTTCTAGCCGGCTGATTTGCCCGGTAACCAGTGGCCTGTTGGCAGTACGGCGCATCTGTCGGTCATAACGTCTTTCAATCAGCTGATTGATAATGTGAGCTGTAGCTGTAACCAAAAAACCACCGGCAAAAATAGACGTTAAAGTCCACCAATTTATATGGCCGTGACTCCCGATTACATAACCGAAAACAGCCGTTAAGGCGACAATGAGATCTACTTTAAATTTGGTTAATTGCTTATATTGATCTATTTTAGTTGATAAACCTATCTTCATTGAATTGTGTTGCGCTATTTGATTGACAAAAGTAACAAAATAAAGAAACGCATGTTACAAAAGTTCTATAAATTTAGCTTATCATTTAATAAATAAAACTTATAATATTAATATTTGGGGTATTAAATGCCAATGTATTTTTGTTTCATCTAAATAGAAAATTTTATGTCCAAAAAAGCTAATTTTATTATCTTTTCAATTACTTTTATCATTTTAAGTATTATCATTTGGAGTATACTGACTGCCGATCTTCGCTTAATAAACAAAGAAACTTTATCTTACTTGCCAAAATTAAACGCCATTTTAAACGCCTTATCCTTTACCATGCTTAGTTTAGCGCTTATAGCCATTGCACAACAAAAAATAAAACTGCATGTCACCTTTATTTTTAGCGCCTTATTTTTTACCGGCATGTTTCTTATTTCCTATTTAATCTATCATTTTTCAACCCCGCCCACCAAATTTCAGGGTGTCGGGATGGTCAAAATTATTTACCTGTTCATTTTATTTACCCATATAATTTTAGCAGCGATTATCCTACCACTTGTCATGTTTACCATCTTAAAAGCTTTACAGAAAGAATATACGGCCCATAAAAAATTAGCCCATTTTACAGCACCCTTATGGTTATATGTTAGTCTGACCGGTGTTTTAATCTATTTATTTAACAGTGCTTATTATTAACCTGAGAAATTCTTAAAAATACTCATATCCCTTTTAAATTTGTTAAGCAATTCTTACCCAAAAATTAATCTCTTAAATTTTGATTTAAATCCTTACCATAAAAAAAAACACCTTACATAAATCTTGCAAGGTGTTTTAAAAACGGTGTGATTTTAAACTTAAGTTAACAAACGGTTTATTTGCAAAATCATATCTTTACAAAACCGTTGGGGATCAAACTGGTATAAATTTAATACTAAACTAATATTTAAAGTGATAGGAATCCCCATATAAAGTAAGGATATCTCTTCTATCTTTGTATCAGCGCGCCAAATGCCTTGTGCGATACCTTCTTCTATAATTGCTTCAAAATAATGTCGTTCGGAATTGAAAATATAACGCAATTTGGCTAACATCTCACTATCATTGTTATAAGTCGCTTCCGATAACAATAAAATCGTAATACCATTATTATCCATTAAGTAATTTATGGTATCACACAAATACTTTTCCAACTTATCCGGTGGCGGCAAATCACTCTCGGCTATCTCTTTTAATGTATGGATCAAATCCTTAGAAACATCATCTACAATAGCCCTTATTATATCGCTTTTCTTTCTAAAATGACGAAAAATAGCCCCTTCGGACAAACCGATTTCCGACGCCAAATTTTTGGTCGAAACGGCTTTAATCCCCGACTCTTTTATAATTTTAAGAACCGCCTGTTTTATTTGTTCTTTTCTGATATGTGTATTTTTTCTACTCACCGCTTAATTCAGAATACAAAAATAGTACTTTTAGGATTGATGCTCATTGACCATTTTAATAGCTTCTTGCGCAGCTGCTATCACCGATGTTCCTTTAACATAACGGGTTAATTGCAGTGTTTCCAAAATTTCGGCAGGCGTAATACCTTTGCGTAAAGCTAATTTGGTATAGGTGTTGATACACGACGGGATACCCATACCGGCACTAATGGCCAAACTCATCAATATTTTATATTTGGGGGGAATTTGGGGCCCTTCATAAGCAAATTTCTTGTTGGCAACATGTTCTAAAAACATATCCGGATTAAGTTTGGATAAATGTAACATCAATTCAGGTATTTCACCTATTTCTTGCGTCATTGTAGCTAAGATTTGTTCAATTTTTTTTGCTTGATCTTCCATGGTATTAATTTTTAAAAGTTAATGTTTAAGTTAAGTCTTTTTTAAAATATTTGACCTGCTAAATATTTTAAAAAAGCTTTTTGGGTCAAAATTTGCTTTTCGATATTTAATATTTGCACCTTAATTTTACTGACTTGCAAATGTGCACCATTTAATTCAATGTTAGTAATCACACCGTTTTTATAGGCTGTTTGAGCAATTTCATATGCTTTTTCAGCTACTTTTAAATGCGTTTGATGGGCTTTCTTCTGGGCTAACAAACTGTTGATGGTTTCTTTTGTTTTTTGATAATAAATATCTAATTTTAATTTTAAACCGTCTTTGTAATTTTCCAATTCTTCTTGTTTAGCCCGTATTTCATCTACCTGGTACTTTGATTTGTTCCCGTCAAAAATAGTCATTTTAAGGCCAACGCCTACAGCATAACCATTTCGCCAAGTTTTGTCAAAGGGCGGAAAATCTTTTCCGTGATAAATATGATAATTGCCAAAGGCAAAAACGACCGGTAATTTGGCTGCCTTTTGCATTTCTTTTTTATAATCCAGAACCTTTTGCATACTGGACAAAAATGCTAATTTATGATTACCGTTATAGAGTTTATTGATTGCCAAATGTTGTGTGTTTTCTACTTGAAAGAATTGATTGATATCTCCTTCAAATTCTGCTTTTTGACCATCAGGCAGTCCAATTAAACGCGATAAAGCAGTCGATACCACGGCTTTTTTACCCTTAAAATCGATTATTTTGGCTTTAAATTCTTCTATTTTACTTTCAAAATTGACAATGTCAAATTCTGATCTGACGCCTTCTTTATAGGCTTCTTTGGCCAGTTTCAGATGGTCGTTCAATTGCTTTAATACATCTTCATACACCTTAATTACAGCATTGAGCATCAAATAATTATAATAGGCTTGTTTTACTTTATAACTCAATGAAGCTTTGCTGTCATCCATATTTTTGGCATAAGCTTTTTGTAGTTGTTCTGTCAATTTTAAAGCATTTTCGCGTTTATGACCGGTATAAACCGGATAAATAGTATTCAAATCCATCGTTAACACGTCGCGGCTTAAATCGGGATAAGGCGCCATTGGGTGTAAAATAACCTGCTCACCGGTCGGCCCATTTTGCCCCATAATGGGAATAGGCTTGCCTAGCAAAGGATAAAAATTAGGCAAATTATTGGCATAAAAATATTTAGATAAGACATTGACTTGCGGCAAAAAACTGGATTTTACCTGTTTGTTTTTTGCTTGTGCTTGTTTTATTTGACTTTGCTTGGCTTTAATACCGGGATTATTTTCAATCGCCATTTGTATGGCTTGTTTTAAGCTTATTTTTTGTTGTGCCAAAATCGGCCGGTTATATCCCAGCAAAAATATCAACAGACCAAATTTAAAAAACTGTATGGCTATTTTCTTTCTACTTCTGAAAGCTTTATTTTTATTCGTTTTCATAATTATGTGCTTCTAATTGTTGCAATTTTTTTATTTTTCTTTTTCGTTCCCATTGGCCAAAAAGGATAGACAATAAGGCCAATCCTAAAAAACCCAAAATAAATTTCCAAAGAATCAGAACTTGATCCTTTACAATGTATAAATCTTGATGATGGTTAAAAACCGCATACAAAACTTTAAGATAATGTCTTAGTGGAAAAGCATTTCCTATCATATTAGGCACCTCGGCCATTTGTTCCTCGGGGATTAAGAAACCGGAATACATAAAAGCCGGCATAACAATCAATGTAATTAAAGCTGCCATCACGGCACCGTTTTTTATATTGAGAACCAAAAAATAGGAAATAGTTTCCATGGCTAAAACCAACATAGAAATAGCAAATATGGTATTCCATAAAGCATGATGATCATAATGAATACCAAATAATTGCATAGTTGTAAAATAGGCAATAGAGATTGCTGTAGATACTATAATCCAAGAAATAATATAGGGGGGAATCAAGGCCTTAACAGGCAATTGTCTGATTTGTGTTAAATTAGGATATTTTTGTTTATATTGCTTAAAGGCGGCAAACAACCCAAACATGACAATCAGCATAGAAACAATTTGCATAGCTAAACCCATAAATGCCGGAAGCATAGATGGTTCCATTGACAAAGACGGATTATATAAAACACGTTCGCTAACGGTTAAAGGCGGTTTAGGCATATGCCGAACATTCGGAACCGTGCCTAATTCCTCCACACGCATTTTCTTCATCATTTGCATATCCATCGTCAGCATAATTTTATTGAGCATCATCAACGATAATTTAGGCACAATCGGATTGGCAGTTCCGTTGATCAGCTCCAAAATATTAACATTCCGACGATTTAAGACATCTTTGTATGCATCCGGTGGAATCATTACCCCTACATCCACTTTACCTTTATCGACCATATTTTGCAAGTCGATATAATCGGTGGCTTGTCGGGTAATAGCAAAATATTGTGAGGCTTTGATATTGTGAATAATAGAACGGCTCAACGCACTTTGATCTAAATCCAGTACGGCCATTTTTATTTTAGTGGGCGAACTCTTGTAATACATGCCCGCCATCATACTGAAAAACAATATCAAAGCGGTAGATATCAGTGTAATTTTCACCAATATCATAACTAAGTTTTTCAAAGCTTTTTTCATCTCTTTATTTTTTATTTAAACTCCCGTGTCAACTATAACTTTTTATTTTTAAAACGATTATTGTTAACTTAATAAGCGTTTTAAAAATGCCGGTTTTATGAGATTAAGACTTTGCGTTTTGTTCTTGGTTTGAATTTTGCGGTTTTTTCAGTTTTAAAAAGACTGACATACCGGGTTTCAAGTCTTTTTGATGATCCAAAATCAAAATTTTGACATCAAAAGTACGTACATCGCGTTCGTCGCGGGCACTTGTCGGCGTATGGGTTGCAAAATTTGCCATCGGAATGATTTGTATAATTTTGCCTTTCAAAGTCAAATTGCCCGCATTGGTTTTTAAATTGACTTGATCACCTAAATGCAATTGGTCTAAATAAGTTTCAGGAATACTGAACCTGGCCCAAGTTCCGTTGGGATCGGTCTCGATTACCACCGGCATACCGGGGGGCATCATTTGATTTTTTTCCAACACTTTTAATGTCACTACCCCGTCCATAGGCGCTTTAATCACCATGTCGGCTATACGGGTATTTAAAGCTTGTATTTTAGCTTGCAACATTTCATATCCGGTTGTCACTTCATCTAATTTTTGTTGCGGCACAGCGCCTGCTTTGTACAAATGTTCTAAGCGGCGTTTGTTAACAGCTACATTATGTAATTTTGCCAATAATGCTTTTTTATTGGCCAAAATTTCTCTGGTATCGAGCAAAGCCACGGTATCACCTTGTTTTAAATGGTCACCTTCATCGACCAAAATATCGACAATTCGCCCGGGCATACGGGTAGTTACATTTACTTGTGTGGTTTCTACATAACCTTGAAATTCAGGTTGTGCTTTTTTCTCGTTGGTTAATTTAATGTCACTGCAAGCTGTTATTAACAAACTTACCAGCATCAATAAAGCCAAATTTGTCTTAAATTGTTTCATATCTCCGTTTTTTTTGTTTTTTTTAGTTAAATTTATAATCTAATTGCATGACCACAGTGTATTTGGTCAAATATGCTTTATTTTGATAAAGCGTATAGGGCACTGCCAGACGTAAATAAAAGTTATTCAAAAATTCATACCACCCACCTATACTTAAATCAAATTGCGTTAAATCAGTATTGGGCAAAAGCATAGGTCCGGCTTTATAACCGGAATGATACTGAAAATCTAACGCGTTTTCAAGTCCAAAATAACCGTATTTGGTATGATAAGGTTTACGAAAAATAACTGTAGCACCCGTTTCTGCTCCTTTATCGATATTGTCTGTGCTGACTAAATAATTGTAGTAAGCATGATAAGCAAACTGCCAAGCATCAAATTTTGGTTGAAGGTTCTCCAGACCATTAACGCCAACCTGAAAACCAAAGGCACCCTTGCCGGTGTTTAACACAGCCATATCATGTTTATAAATACCCGTGGGCCAACTCAGCACTGCTTCAAGTGTTAAATGATGCTTGCCAGATAATAGATTACCATAAATCATTCCGGTTTGGATATCACCCAATCCAACGCCTTTTTGAAAAATCATGGGTGAATAATGATGTAAATCTGCAAAAGGCAAAGTAACAAACAAATTGAGTTTAGCACCCAATCCATATAAAATATGGGCATTGAAGTAAGCTTCATTTAATACAACAACCGGTAATTTTTTCTCGATTTTCCTACTTCTTGGATTATAATATTTAAAAAATTTAGGAATATCCGTCGAAAAATCCAATAACCACTGTGTCTGCTTTAACAGTTGTGGATGAAAATGATAAGTGGAAATAAAGAAATCTGCCGGTTGTTTTCCGGTTTGTTCCACACTTTGCATCTGTCCCCATAGCTTATTCCCTATCAGTAAGCTAAAGAACAATGTCATAAGATAAAGTTGTTTTTTCATATTATATATTTTTGTAAGTAAATACTCACTTACAAAGATACGGTAATTAATTTACAAAAGTCAAGTCATTCTGCATTTTTTATAAAAAATTTAATCTGATAAAACCTCCTAAAATTTGTATATGTTTTATGTATAATGCATGTAATAACAAAAATCAGTTAAATTAACAAAATTTTAATATATAGTTAATTGACGATAAACGATGAAATTTGTATATTTGAATGAAATTTAAAAACTTTTACTATGAGCCAAAAAAAAATTATCATTATGGGCGGTGGTTTCGCCGGTCTCCGTTCATTCTACCATTTAAAAGAATATGACAAACATTTTGACATTACCTTAATTGACAAACGGGCTTTTTCTTTGGAAAAACCTGCTTTGCCCGAAGTGGCTTTTGCCGGAAGTAAAGTAGAACATACTTTAATCGATTTAAAACATGTAATAGAACATCATGGCGGTCATTTTTTACAAGATGAAGTGGTCAAAATTAACCCGAAACTGAATCATATCCACTTAAAAAGCGGAGCGAAAGTTGAATATGATTATTTATTAATTACCACCGGTGCCTTTAAAGACTTTAATGCCATTAAAGGTTTTGACAAATATGGCTACTCTATGTGTGATGATGTACATGCCGTCAAATTATGGGAACGCCTTAAAAACTTTAAAGGCGGGCATGTGGTCATTGGTGCTGCCAAGTCAGAATTTGGTCACCGGGTCGATGCACCCGACTTAAAAGCACCTTGTGAAGGGCCTATTGGTGAAGCCATGTTTATGACCGATTATTATTTACGTAAAAAAGGATTTCGTGAAAAATCAACCATAGATGTGTTTACACCGGGCGAAATCTTCTTTGAAGATGTCGGTGATTTGGTTCGTAATAAAGTCGGTGGCGTTATGCAAGAACGCGGTATTAATTTACATCTGAACAAAGTGGTAAAAGAGATCACTGCGACCGAAATGATTTATGAAGATGGCAGCAGTTTGCCCAGTGATTTGAGCATTATCATACCGCCCTATAAGGCACATTGTGTTTTTAAAGACAGTGGTTTAGGGGATGATAAAGGTTTTATCCCGACAGACAAAACCATGCGTCATCTGGATTATGATAATATTTTTGCCGCCGGTGACATCAATGCTTTGGCACAACCCAAACTGGGACATATTGCCGTACATCAAGCCGACGTCGCTACTTCTACGCTGATAAAAGAAGTAACCGGAAAAGGTGAAATTTTACCCTTTAAACCTGAAGTATTTTGTATTATGAATATGGGCGGTATGGATGCCACTTTAATTTATTCGGACGTTTTATACGGCGGTCCGCACGATATTGCCATTCATAGTCCTTTGGCCCGGATGATGAAATGGAGTTTTGATAATTACTACTTCTATACCCATGGTCATATGCCTCCTACTTTTACCTTAGAGATTTTAGAAAAATTTTTGGAATTATTTCAAGAACATGAAAAATAAAATTCATGCGATAATGTAACAGTTGCTTAGTCTGTTAAACCTTATAAAAATCATTCATGGCTACCATGAATGATTTTTATATAAATAATTAATCGTGAATTTGCGATTAACGATATTTCAATTATCTTTGTCCTATGAAAAAATTTAAAGATTCTAAACAATTAGCGCTTTTTGCAAAAGCTTTGGCACATCCTGTACGGGTGCAAATCCTAGCCCATTTGGCATCTGCAAATTTTTGCTATACCGGTGACTTGGTCGATATTTTCCCCTTGGCACAATCAACCATTTCGCAACATTTAAAAGAGTTGAAAAATGCCGGTTTAATACAGGGCAAAGTTTGCCCCCCCAAAGTAAGATACTGTATAAATGAAGAAAATTGGCAAATTGCCAAAGAGTTGTTTGAAGAATTTTTTAAAATGAAAAATCAATGAAAGTATTAGCCATATTCGGTAGCCCGCGAAAGGAAGGGAATACCGCGCAAATGATGGAAGCTGTTTTGTCGGAATTTCCAAAAGAGGCCCAAATCAAAAGAGTATATTTGGGCGAATTGAATTATACCGGCGCTTGTGCGACGCGCGATTGCAAAGTATTGGGTTACTGTCCGGTTCAAGATGATTTAACACCGGTCTTAAAAGAGATGATTTGGGCAGACATCATTTTATTCGGGTCCCCATCGGAATTTGCCGATGTCAGTTCGGAAATTAAGAAATTGATGGAACGCACTTGGTTTATGAAAGGGGCTTTGCGCAACAAAATAGGTGGTTATGTGATTACGGGACGTCGTTATATCGAAAGCACCATCAATACTTTACACGCCTTTATGCTACGTCACCGGATGATTTTGGGTTGCAGCGGTGCCTTGGGCTATACTTTTACCGAAATGGGCAGTTTGGAATACGACCCGTTGGCTTTGCGCGATGCGCATTTTACCGGAAAACGTTTGGTCGATTTGTATGACATCGTTTATAAAGGAAAATTGGCAGAGAAATGAAATTAATACTCATCGGGATAATCATTTTTTTAGCTTCCTTTCTCTTTGCGATGCTTGGATTAGGCGGCGGTATGGTCTATGTTCCAGTATTAAATTGGGCCGGTTATGACTTGATTTCGGTGGCTTTGCCTTTGGGATTGCTATTAAACGGGTTAAACACCTTATTGGCCTTAATCCAATTCAACAAGAAAAAATTAGTCGATTGGAAAGGCGGCATTTTTATGGCGGTTTCCGCTTTAATAGCGTCGCCCATTGGGGCTATTACATCAAAATATGTCAATCAGAGTAATTTGAAATTGATCTTTGCCGTAGCCGTGCTGTTTGCTGCTATTAGAATGTTGCGTCAGGCAAATAAAAAAGAACCGGAACAGAAAGCCGGATTAAAAAAACGCATCGTTATAAGTATCATCGCCGGTTTATCTGTTGGTTTTTTAGGCGGCTTGCTGGGGATTGGTGGCGGATTTGTCTTTGCGCCTGTTTTGATGGCTCTTGGTTATAAAACCAAAGAAGCGGCGGCTACTACGGCATTTATCGTTACCTTTTCGTCGTTTTCCGGTTATTTGGGACATGTGGCAGAAGGAGATATGAATTGGCCGTTGACAATTGTTTTGGTTATTGCGGTTATTATCGGGTCGCAATTAGGCGCAAGATTTATGAGCCAAAAAGCCAATCCGAAAATGGTTAAAAAAATATATGCCGTGGTGCTGATAGTAATCGCTATTAAATTTTCTTGGCAACCTGTAATAAACATTCTAAACCAATAAAAATTTTATTCATTTATTTAAATTATTAAAAGAAAAATCAAAAAAAATGAGAATGAGAGATTTAAATCAACCGGCAAAATTGCCACAAGTCAATATTACCGTACGGGCTAAAAGCGAAACGCCTACGCGACTCAAAGTGCAATCGGGTAAATTTAAAATGATTATCGATGAACCCGAAGCTATGGGCGGTACCGATTTGGGACCAAGCCCTATTCAAGTTTTGTTGATGTCGTTAGCCGGTTGCTTAGGGGTGACAGGGCATGCCATAGCCCGGCAAAAAGGACTGAAACTAAATGACTTGAGAATAGAAATCAAAGGTAATATGAATCCTTGTAATTTTATGGGTTGCTCTTTTGACGAACGCGCCGGTTTTCAGGAAATTAATGTTGTGGTTAATCCCAAATTTGAAGCAGCTACACCCGAACAAATAGCAGATTGGCTGGAAGAAACCGAAAAACGCTGTCCGGTAACTGACAATATCAAAACGGGGACACATATTAATGTAAAAGTTAAATAATAAGTTAATTGAAAATATATAATTAAGCCTTAATAATGAGATTTATATTCCTACTCACGTAGGAATTGATTTGATAATCTAACTGTCATTTCGACAGAGTCCCCCGACTTCCGTCAGGGGGACGACGAGAAATCTTCCTATTATATAAAATTAATGATAGAGATTCCTCGTCACTCATTCCTCGCTCTGTCGGAATGACATACATTGAACAAAAATAACCAGTAACCAATAAAAATATGGGACACGAACATCACCACCACGAAGTAACCGGCAAAAATCTGTTTTGGACGATTTTGCTCAATGCCGGCATCAGTTTAGCAGAACTCATCGGCGGGATCATTGCCGGAAGTATGGCTTTGATATCCGATGCAATCCACAATTTTTCGGATGTCATTTCATTAATCGTTTCTTACATCGCCAACCGGTTGTCGAAAAAAGCAGCGAATGAAAAACAAACCTTTGGTTACAAGCGCAGTGAAATTATTGCGGCTTTTCTCAATTCGACCACACTCATCATCTTGGCAATTTTTATTTTGTATGAAGCGGTGCAGCGTATTTTACATCCACACCCTATCAAAAGCGATTTGGTTATTTGGTTGGCATTGGGAAGTATTGCCGTCAACGGATTAAGTGTGCTGTTTATCAAGGAAGATGCTAAGGATAATATAAATATGAAGTCCGCCTATTTGCATTTGTTCGGCGATATGATGACGTCTATTGCCGTTTTGATAGGCGGTATTGTGATGAAATACTATCATATTTATTGGATAGACCCGCTGTTTTCAATCCTGATTGCTATTTATTTAATCTATATGAGTTGGGATATTTTTAAAACATCTTTAAAAATAATGATGCAATTCACCCCCGAAAATTTAGATTTAAACCAAATTGCCAAAGATATCGGACATATAGAAGGTGTGAGAAATATTCACCATATTCACACTTGGCAGATTAACGAACATGACGTGATGTTTGAAGCGCATTTAGATGTTGATAAAGATTGTAAAATAACGGATTTTGAGGATATTATGAAAAAAGTAAACGCCTATCTCAAAGAACAATACGGCATCGAACACACGACTTTGCAACCCGAATTTAGCATTAAAGACAACAAAAATTTGATACATTAAAATATATGAACCATAAAATTTTAATATTATGCACCGGCAATTCCTGCCGCAGCCAAATGGCGGAAGGATTTTTAAAAGCATTTGACCCGGACTTGGAAGTCTATTCCGCCGGCACCAATCCAAGCGGCGAAGTACACCCCAAAGCCATTGTGGCTATGAAAGAAATGAATATTGACATCAGCGGTAATCATCCCAAAAATGTATCGGAATTTTTAGACCAGGCCTTTGATTATGTGATCACGGTTTGTGACGGCGCTAAGGAAACCTGCCCGTATTTTTCGGGTGATGTCAAACACCGTTTACATATCGGATTTGAAGATCCTGCCGGAGCCACCGGAACAGAAGAAGAAATTATGAACGAATTCCGGCGTATCCGTGATGAAATTTTGGTTGATTTTTTCAAATTTTACCGCAACGAGTTAGCCTAGGCAATAAAAAGTGATTGAGATTTCTCACTGCGTTCGAAATGACATGCTATTAATAAAAAGTGGTTGTCTGTCATTTCGACAGAGCGAGGAACGAGCGACAACTTGTCCCGATTTATCGGGAAGAAGTATTCAATTATTTGTAGTATTGAGAATGATATCCTTATCTAATTCACTCGTAATATAATGAGCAACCAAATCAAAATATTATCCCCCGGACCGGCATGCCGGCGCACCCGCCGAATTTTAAGGCGGTTGGAACGGTATTGTGAAAAGCGACAGATTCCGGTAAATTTTGAGATTGAAACCGATTTGGAAAAAATCAAGCAGTATGAAACGTGGCTATTACCGACCATTCTCATCAATGGGACGATAGTTTCGCGCGGGTATTTTCCACCGGAAAAAATGATTGAAAGTTGTTTGATTGGAGAGACCTGATAGATTTTCAAAACCTGTTAAGTCTGAAAAATAAATAGAAGTAAGAAATTTAGAATAAAAGGAGATTTCTCACTGTGTTCGAAATGACAATCATCATAAAATATGAAGTAAGTTGTCATTTCGACAGAATCCCGACCCCAAATCGGGATGACGAGAAATCTAATAATATTGAATCTATAGTAAAAAAAGAAAAAAAACAATGTTAGAATACCAAATCAAAGCCAAATCAAAAGCAGGCGGTAAAGCTTCCGCTATTGCGAACAAGACAGAAATTCGTTTTGATGCATCATCCGGTAGAGATTATATGCTACCCAATCCGGCGGAATTATTACTGACGGCATTGGCGGCATGCATTCTGAAAAATGTAGAACGCTATGCCAGTATTTTGCATTTTCCGTATCGTTCGGCTCAAATTAACATCAAAGGGCAACGCAGTGACCGCCCGCCCATGATGCAAAAAATTGATTATGTCTTGGAAATAGATACCGATGTCGATGACAGAAAATTACAGCTTTGGCATAAAAACATTATTAAGTTTGGCACCATTAGTAATACTTTGGCAAAAGCAACGGAATTGAACGGGATAATTAAAAAAATGTATAAATGAAAAAACGACTCAAATTCCTAGACCGTTATTTAACCCTTTGGATTTTTCTGGCGATGCTTATTGGTGTTGGCTTGGGCTATTTTGTGCCGTCGGTTGCCGGTAAAATCAATGCTATTTCATCGGGGACGACGAATATTCCGCTGGCTATCGGGTTAATATTGATGATGTATCCGCCCCTGGCAAAGGTAGATTACAGCTTGATACCCGAAGTTTTTAAAGACAAAAAAGTGATGTCTTTATCCTTGATTTTAAACTGGATTGTCGGCCCCTTGTTGATGTTTTTTCTGGCGATTATTTTCCTCAAAGACCAGCCGGGTTATATGACCGGTTTAATCTTGATAGGTTTGGCACGCTGTATTGCTATGGTTTTGGTTTGGAACGATTTAGCAGGTGGCAGCAAGGAATACGGTGCCGCTTTGGTGGCGTTGAACAGTATTTTCCAAATTTTTACCTATAGTTTTTATGCTTGGCTGTTTATCATTGTGTTGCCTAAATATTTCGGGTTAAAGACAGCCGTCTCTCATCTGGATTTATCCATTTGGGATATTGCCCGTTCGGTATTGATTTATCTCGGTATTCCTTTTTTGATGGGTATTTTAAGTCGTGTAATTTTAATTAAACGCAAAGGAAAAGATTGGTATAAGCGTGTGTTTATTCCCAAAATTTCGCCCATTACCTTATGGGCACTTTTGGCGACCATTGTATTGATGTTCAGCTTAAAAGGTAAATTGATTGTCGAAATTCCTTTGGACGTGGTCAAGGTCGGCATCCCTTTGGTCTTGTATTTCGTCATCATGTTTTTTATGAGTTTTTTTATCGGGAAAGCATTGAAAATTGATTATCCTAGAAACGCTTCAATTGCCTTTACGGCGACGGGCAACAATTTTGAGCTGGCGATAGCCGTCGCCATTGCAGTTTTCGGGCTGAATTCGCCGCAAGCTTTTGCCGGTGTCATAGGTCCATTGATTGAAGTGCCGGTGCTGATTGGTTTGGTCAATGTGTCGTTGCGGTTGAAAAGGCGTTATTAAGCTTATAAAAATTCAAATTACATTGACTCTTACCGCCTTTGAAGTGACAATAATAAATATGACTACATTATTCTTATTGTAACAGAGCAAGGTACTTGGGACAAGCTAATCCGGTTTCACAGAAAGCCATATCAACCGATTGCTATGGATGTATCCAAATATATTATATCATCTATATTATATCATCTATATTATATCATCCTAAAAATAACCTAACTATTTTTAAGCTGGGAAATCCGGTAAAAATAAACTTAGAGCCATTAATTTCCGCATTAAATTTATTTCCTTTAAAACCTATTAAAACACTTACAGAAAATATGGGAGTTCTTAAAGGGCAAAATCCCGGAGAAATACCAATTTTCAGACGCATTTCCACCATATTAGCATAAGAACAGAATAGCTTGTACTTATTCATACATGTCGACTTCGTCCGGCCCTATAATTATTTATCCCCTACTGTTTTATTGTACAAGCAGTTTTATTATACCAATCAGGGATAGAATAGGATACGGCTTAAACGTTTACGCATAAGTAAACAATGCGATGCTTAACAACCGGATTTTCATCCATCAGTCAGCGTTATCATCAAATAAAATTCTTGAGGTAATACCGGGGGGGAGGTTATGCATTGTTTGAATCTTTTAAATCTTCTTATGGGACGCTTACCTGTCAATAAAACAATAATAAAGGAGAAAATAAATTAAAAAGAAAAAAAATGCCTCCCACTTAGGCGGAGAGGCTTACCAAATGTTTTCACAACGGAATAATCCTTATTGTGAATTCCTTTCGAAGACAAAGTTATATTATTTTTTTTAAAAAAGCAAATTTCATTAGAATGCTAAATTACCCAACAAATTATTTTGTCTGTTCACAAATTCTTTAATATATTTAATGAATTATTCTTTATGCATCTAAAAAATTATAAAAAAATGAA
The DNA here is from genome assembly GCA_026993355.1 of Flavobacteriales bacterium. Taxonomy (GTDB): domain Bacteria; phylum Bacteroidota; class Bacteroidia; order Flavobacteriales; family Flavobacteriaceae; genus WGBX01. Next base: position 293,366 of record JALWTX010000022.1, read on the forward strand.
AAAAATATTAGGACTTGATTTAGGCACTAACAGTATTGGCTGGGCATTGATTGAACAAGATTTTGAACAAAAGAAAGGTAAAATTGATGATTTAGGAGTTCGAATTATCCCTATGACTCAGGATGTTATGGGAAAATTTGATTCAGGGCAAAGTATATCCCAAACGGCAGAACGAACAGGTTATAGAGGCATAAGACGATTAAATCAAAGAAAACTTTTGAGAAGAGAAAGATTGCATCGGGTTTTAAATATTATGGATTTCTTACCTCGACATTATAAAGAAAAAATTGATTTTATTGATAAAAAAGGACAATTTCAAGAAGAAGTTAAAATAGATTACAAGAAAAATGAAGAAGGAAAATATGATTTTATTTTTAAAGATTCTTATAATCAAATGGTTCAAGATTTTAGGAAAAGTGGATATAAAGGAGAAATCCCCTATGACTGGACCCTTTATTATCTAAGAAAAAAGGCTTTGACACAGCCTATCAGTAAAGAAGAACTGGCATGGATTCTTTTAAATTTTAATCAAAAGAGAGGATATTATCAGTTGAGAGATGAAATGGCAGAAAATGATAATAACAAGAAAAAGGAATTTGTGGTTCTAAAGGTGAAAGAATTAAAACCTACCGGAGAAAAAACCAAAGTCGGAAAAGAATTATATGAAATAGTTTTTGAAAACGACTGGGTTTATCCAAAACAAACAGTTACTCCGGAAGCATGGGAAGGAAAAACAAAAGAGTATATTGTGACTACCAGCACTATGAAAGACGGGAGTACAAAAAGAACTTTTAAACAAGTTGATTCTGAAAAAGATTGGATTGCTATTAAAGAAAAAACCCAACAAGATATTGAAAAATCAAGCAAAGAAGTAGGAGAATATATTTATGAGCATTTATTGAAAACGCCTAAATCAAAAATAAAAGGCGGGCTGATAAAAACCATAGAAAGAAAATACTATAAAGACGAATTGAAAAAAATATTAGATGCCCAGAAAAAATTTCATCCGGCGCTACAAAATCAAGAATTATACAGGAAAGCTTTGATGGAATTATACCCCTATAATGAAGGGCATCGTAATAACCTCAAAAACAAGGACCTGCCCTACCTTATTCTGGAAGACATCATTTTCTATCAGCGACCGTTGAAAAGCCAAAAGTCTTTGATTGGTAATTGTCCATATGAAAAAGTTACTTATGAAAAAAAAGAAAAGGACCCCGAAACTGGTCAAATAAAAACAATTAAAGAAACAAAGAATCTCAAAGTTATCTCAAAATCAAATCCTGTTTATGAAGAATTCAGGTTATGGCCCTTTCTACATAATTTAAAAATATATAAAAATAAGGATTATAAAAATGATGAACTTCTTACAGATGTAGATGTTACTCACGAAGTTTTAGCAGAAGAAAAAGATTGGGAACAACTTTTTGAATATTTATCCAATAAAAAAGAGATGTCTCAAAAAACTATCATTGACTTTCTCGTTAAGCAAAAAAAATTAGATCGCAGGGAAAAAGACAATTATCATTGGAACTATCCGGAAGACAAAAAATATCCGGCAATGCCCACACGTGCCGGATTTTTATCCCGCTTGAAAAAAGTGAATAACCTTGAACCCGAACAATTTTTAACACCGGAAATAGAAAAACAACTGTGGCATATTATTTATTCTGTCCAAGACCCGGTAGAATATGAAAAAGCATTAAAAAAATTTGCGGATAAACATGGAATTGATCAAGAAAGTTTCGTTAAGGCCTTTATAAAACATCCGCCTTTTAAAAGTGAATACGGAGCTTTATCTGAAAAAGCCATCAAAAAACTATTGCCACTGATGAGGCTTGGAAAATTCTGGAAAGAAGAAGACATCCATCCGGAAGTAAAACAAAATATTGACAATATTTTGGAACGGCTTAAAAGTGTGTTAGATCGTATTAATCGCATTGAATGGAAAAAAAATGAAGACAAAGAAAAAAAGATAAATGAAATACTAGAGCAAATTTCCGATGATGATATCCCCAGAGCTGTTTTGAAGAGCTTCTTAAAAAACATTGACAAAAACCCTTATAAAGGGCTTCAACTTCACCAAGCCAGCTATGCTGTTTACGGAAGACATTCTGAAGCTACTGACGTACAAAAATGGGAAAGTCCCGCTGACATCACTCGTTATCTGCAAAATTTTAAACAACACAGCCTCAGAAATCCTATCGTTGAACAAGTAATTCTGGAAACCCTCAAAGTAGTGAGAGATATCTGGGAGACTTATGGAAACGGAGAAAAAGATTTCTTTGATGAAATTCATCTCGAACTCGGGAGAGAATTAAAAAACCCTGCCAATGTCCGGAAACAAATCTCTCAAAAGAATGCTGAAAATGAACGCACTAATGCCAGAATTAGGGCTTTATTAAAAGAATTACTAAATGAGGGGGCTAATCCCGAATCGCCAAGTCACCAGGAAATCCTTAAAATTTATGAGCAAGACGTAGTGAATAGTTTGGAAAAACTTCCTGATGACATCGAGAAAATAAGAAAAGAACACAGTCCCATTCCTTCACAAATTGAAAGATACAAACTCTGGCTGGACCAAAAATATGTTTCTCCTTATACCGGAAGGATTATCCCACTTTCCAAACTTTTTAGCACAGATTATCAAATAGAACATATCATTCCTCAATCCAGATATTTTGACAATTCATTAAGTAATAAAGTAATTGCAGAAAGCGAAGTGAATCAAGACAAAGGAAACAAAACCGCTAAGGAATACATCCTCGAAAAAGGAGGTTATACCATTGATGGCGGACATAAAATTCTTAAATTATCTGAATATCAATCTCATGTGGAAAAATATTTTTCACATAATAAAAAGAAAATGAAAAATTTATTGACCGAAGATATTCCGGATAACTTTATCAATAGACAACTCAATGACAGCCGGTATATCAGTAAAGTGATTAAATCTCTTTTGAGTAATATTGTACGAGAAGAAAATGAGCAAGCCGAAACCTCAAAAAATCTCATTGCCGTAACCGGTCAAATTACTTCCATGTTGAAACACAATTGGGGTTTATCCGATAAATGGAATAAGATTATTCTTCCCCGTTTCAAAAGACTGAACGAACTCACACAGCGAACAGATTTTACATATATCAACAGGAATAATATTGAAGTACCTAAAATTCCCGAAGATATGCCGGGAAAAATTAACAAAAAAAGGATTGACCACAGGCATCATGCACTCGATGCGCTTGTGATTGCAGCTGTTAACAGAAATCACATTCAGTATATTAATGCACTCAATAATGAAAAAACCAAACATGCTTTGCAACCTCAACTCCTCATTAAAAATGAATATGGGCATTATACGCGAAATTATCAGTTGCCTTGGGAAGGCTTTCCGGTAGAAGCTGCAAAAAAATTGGAAACAATTATCCCATCTTTTAAACAAAATTTAAGAGTGATAAACAAAGCCACCAACAAATACTGGAAATGGGTTAAACAAGAAACCGGAAGCTACAAGAAACAACGTGTTCCACAAACCAAAGGCGATCATTGGGCCATTAGAAAACCATTGCATAAAGAAACTATTTATGGAAAATTTGATTTGGTTAAAACCCCAAAAAATAAAATTGCCACTTTCGTCAGGACTCCTCTGTCTGCTATCAATAAAACAAAACACATTGAACAAATTACCGATAGAAATATTCGCGAAGTGATTATACCAAATCACCTGAAAAAATATACGGATGAAAAGGGAAAAATAAAATTTGATGAAGCCTTTAGTCCGGAAGGAATAGAAGATTTAAACAAAAATATTGTGGAACTTAATAACGGAAAACCCCATCAGCCCATCTATAAGGTAAAAATGTATGAAGTTGGTTCGCGTTTTCCATTGTCTGACAATCCAAACAGCCCCAAGCATAAAAAATATGTAGAAGCTGCCAAAGGAACCAATCTGTTTTATGCCGTGTATTGGGATGAAAAAAAGAAAAAAAGAAATTTTGAAACTATCCCGTTGAAAGATGTAATTGCGCATCAAAAAATGGAAGCTCATCTCCCGAAAGAAGAAAGAACGACTATTCCTTTAAATGAAGAATTAGGGAAATTCCTTTTCCATATTTCGCCCAATGATTTGGTCTATGTTCCGGATGAAGACGAGAACATCGATTTAATTGATTTTAAAAATTTATCTAAAGAACAAGTAAATAAGATTTATCTATTTAAAGATAGCTCAGCTAGTACTGCAAATTTTATTCCTGTTCATTCTGCTAGTTTAATTTTTAATATGAATTTCCAAGAACAAAGGAAAAAAGATATTAATTATAAAATACAAAATGAGTATGGTATTGGAAGTCCCCAATCAAAAAATCAAAAATCTTTAGATGGAAAGATTATAAAAAATATTTGCTGGAAATTAAAAATAGACCGCTTAGGAAATATTTACGGCATAGAAAAAGGGAAGTAGAATGATTAAAAAAACTTTATTTATAGGAAGCGACTCCTATTTACATACGAAACACAAACAGCTAATCATCGATTTTGCAGACAAAGAAAAGGAGAAAGTGAGCATTCCCATTGAGGATATTGGGGTGATGGTGCTAGAAGCCTATCAAATGACGCTTTCCCTAAACCTTCTCTCTCGCCTGCTTGAAAATAATGTCGCAGTGATAACTTGCAATAGCCGTAAAATGCCGCAAGGTTTATTGCTTAATCTTGAAGGTAATACCCTCCAACAAGAACGCTTTAGAGCCCAAATAAATACGAGCAAACCCCTTAAAAAACAACTCTGGCAACAAACTGTCAAAGCTAAAATTAGAAATCAAGGGAGGCTTCTAGCAAAATATGGTTTAATCCCCTCTACAGGAGAACTCCCCCGTAATTTTGCTACATGGGCAGAATCGGTTCGTTCCGGTGACCCCGACAATCTGGAAGGGAGAGCAGCTGCCTATTACTGGAAAAGCCTTTTTAGTGAATATATTCCCGGTTTTACACGGGGACGGGAAATGCCGCCTCCTAACAATCTACTGAATTATGGGTATGCAATCCTCAGAGCACTTACGGCAAGATCATTGGTAGCCTCCGGGTTATTACCCACTTTGGGCATACATCATCACAACCGGTACAATGCTTATGCCCTAGCCGATGACATCATGGAACCTTATCGCCCTTTTGTAGATAAAATTGTTTATGGAATCGTAGCCGTAAAGAATGGTAAAGGAGATTATGAACTGACAAAAGAATTAAAAGCCGATTTACTTAAAATCCCGGTGCTCGATGTATATATAGACGGGGAAAAAAGCCCTCTGATGAATGCCATGCAAAGAACTACGACCAGTTTATCCAGGTGTTTTGAGGGATTTCAACGAAAAATATTATATCCTCAATTAAAATAGAACAATATGGAAGATCTTTCCAGACTAAATCAATATAGAATTATGTGGGTTATGGTTTTTTTTGATTTGCCTACTGACACAAAGAAAGACAGAAGGCAAGCTTCATTATTTAGAAAAAGGCTGATTGAAGATGGTTTTGCCATGTTTCAATTTTCCATTTATGTACGGCATTGTGCCAGCAAGGAAAACGCCGAAGTCCATATCAAACGGGTAAAATCCTTTTTGCCACCCAAAGGACATGTGGCCATCATGCAAATTACCGACAAACAGTTTGGTATGATTGAGCTATTTTACCAAAAACAAGAAGCTGAGAAACCTCCCTTGCACCAACAATTAAGTTTATTTTGACAGGATGTAGAAAATGAAAAAAGGCTTGAAATAATCCAAGCCTTTTTCTTGATTACAATTTTTTGTCGTTCTATTTTATTCTATATCTCATTGATTAACAGCCCTTTTAGACCTCCTATGTTGTAATCAATATGTCAAAGATATAAAATTGAAAGGAATTCACAACAAGAGAAGCCCATGTATTTGCATAAATGATGTTGTAATCAATATGTCAAAGATATAAAATTGAAAGGAATTCACAACAAGCAATTGTTCTTTTAGCTTTTTTCTTTTGTTGTAATCAATATGTCAAAGATATAAAATTGAAAGGAATTCACAACTATAAGTAGGTAAGCGTTTACCTGTAACAGGTTGTAATCAATATGTCAAAGATATAAAATTGAAAGGAATTCACAACAGTAATTCAGATTAGCAACCACTTTACCTAGTTGTAATCAATATGTCAAAGATATAAAATTGAAAGGAATTCACAACAAAAATATCATAATGTTGATTATTTATATGTTGTAATCAATATGTCAAAGATATAAAATTGAAAGGAATTCACAACTCTAATATGTCTTTAACATACTTTCCTTTTGTTGTAATCAATATGTCAAAGATATAAAATTGAAAGGAATTCACAACGGGACTATAATCAACTTTACGATTTATATTGTTGTAATCAATATGTCAAAGATATAAAATTGAAAGGAATTCACAACTCCAAATATCGTGCTGTTTATAACTTTTCGGTTGTAATCAATATGTCAAAGATATAAAATTGAAAGGAATTCACAACAGATGCCGATGCTAACAAACTGCATCAGCAGTTGTAATCAATATGTCAAAGATATAAAATTGAAAGGAATTCACAACATTTGGTGCTATTGGTGAAGATTTGTCAAGTTGTAATCAATATGTCAAAGATATAAAATTGAAAGGAATTCACAACATAACCTTCAACGTGATAGCATACGGGCAAGTTGTAATCAATATGTCAAAGATATAAAATTGAAAGGAATTCACAACTGAAACTTCTAAAACACAATGAACTTGATGTTGTAATCAATATGTCAAAGATATAAAATTGAAAGGAATTCACAACTCACACGTCGTTCAAGGGTTTCGTGCGCAAGTTGTAATCAATATGTCAAAGATATAAAATTGAAAGGAATTCACAACAAGGGGAGCAATTGGCTAAACAGAAGCCGGGTTGTAATCAATATGTCAAAGATATAAAATTGAAAGGAATTCACAACTGATGAAGTGAAAAAACGCAACTTGGTTGCGTTGTAATCAATATGTCAAAGATATAAAATTGAAAGGAATTCACAACCGGCTAATGGGAACAATGCGCCACGCTCGGTATGTCAAAGATATAAAATTGAAAGGAATTCACAACAGCTGTTCGCTTTCGTCCCAGTCAAATTCCGTTGTAATCAATATGTCAAAGATATAAAATTGAAAGGAATTCACAACTATCAGATAGGTTGGACGACACACCACTATGTTGTAATCAATATGTCAAAGATATAAAATTGAAAGGAATTCACAACCAATTCTTAGAAAACCAAGTGATGAATCGGGTTGTAATCAATATGTCAAAGATATAAAATTGAAAGGAATTCACAACATGTAATATAAGTGTATAACAATAAAAATTGTTGTAATCAATATGTCAAAGATATAAAATTGAAAGGAATTCACAACAGGCGATTAATGCTGCAATTGCTATTCTTGTTGTAATCAATATGTCAAAGATATAAAATTGAAATCGACTGAAAGGAGATTCACGAATACCAATAAAAAATATTAAATAATAATGAGTAAAGGAATTCACAACTAGAACGGACAAATATTAGCCGGTTTCGTGTTGTAATCAATATGTCAAAGATATAAAATTGAAATCGACTGAAAGGAGATTCACGAATACCAATAAAAAATATTAAATAATAATGAGTAAAGGAATTCACAACTATTAATTATTTGCTACCTAAATTATATAATTGTGTTCAACAACTCAAAGATACAAAATGAAACCGACATAGAAAGCTGACGAATACCAATAAAAAATATTAAATAATAATGAGTAAAGGAATTCACAGCACAAATATGTTGCCCGGTAGCTGAATATCTATCTTGATATTTTAACTCATTTTTATTAAATTTGCTATATGTTTAAACCACGCAACCTCATTTCATTATTGATTATCGGTTTTAGCACCTATGTTTTTTATGCCGCTAATGACGGGCAATCTTTGTCTTTGGCCACGCATCTGGGGGTATTGATAACCGCTGTGATGGCTTTTGTTTTCTTTCGTTGGTTGTTACGCTACACTTTCTAATCTTACCGCCCGAACAGTCGCGTGACAATACGCACAATGGCTTCTTCGATAATCGCTACCTGATACTTGCGTATATAGGAAAACTCACCCAGCAGTTGCAAAATTGCTTGTTCCGGTATGTTTTCCGGTTTTTTGCCGTAATGAAAACGGATAAGCAAATTAGCTTTTGCCTAAGACGTATGCCCGGATATAACCACAATTGTTTTCAACAAGTCAAAGATCCAAAATGAAACCAACGTAGGAAGTTCACGAATACCAACAAAAAATATTAAATAATAATGCGTAAAGGAATTCGCAACCGTAGTTAATGTTGCTGTTTGTTGCTTATTTTAATTAATGCATGATTTTTAACAATTTTAGTAGTTCTTAAGCATTAGAATTGAAAGAGAGAATGTATCAAACTAAAGCATATTTAAGAGACTTAACTTTTTAAAAATCACTGTAATGGATAAAATTTAAACAGCATTGTGCTTATATTAGTAAGGGAGTAATTACAGGTTTGAACTATTTAAGCCTGTTTATTCAGATTTGTTTTTATTTTTTCTATAACGTTCTTTGGCACGTTCAATGGTAGCTTTTCTATATTCCGGATCATTATGGTAACGTTTTTTTGAACGCTCTAAGGTTTTGTCTCGATATTCAGGATCATTTTGATATCGTTCACGATATATTTTCTTTCTACTTTCCCTGAATTCTATATCTTTAGCGTACTTTTCCTTTAATTTTTCTAAAATTTTTTCATCGATTTTCTTTTTTTGACTACTCATATTAATAATCGTTTTACCTATTGACTTATATAAGCTTCAGTTCGTTTTTATACTGAAGTCGTTTTTGCTATTCCTTTGATACAAAGTTATAAAATTAATTTTAAGGATATTCTCGAAAACCAATAAATAAATATTAAATAAGTAAAGTAATTCACAATTAACTGCCAGTTTACAATGAAGAAGTTTATTCTTCCTTCCATTCAGTTCTTATCAAATGAACGATAACATAGCAGAATAAAAACAAAATATGCTATTATAAAACCATTTTAAGTGACTGTAATAAAGAAACGGATTGTCATTCCGACAGAGCGAGGCACGAGCGACAGCCTGTCCCGATCTTTCGGGAAGAAATCTGACCCCGTAGCCATTGACATATCCAAATACACCAAAACCATCCTCAAAATAGCCAAAGAAGGCTTTAAAAAAGGTTTCAAAAGCGTTTACAACCGCGAACTGCACACGCATATCTTTGACGATTTGTCAACCGCTGCAGAACTCGGATATGGCAACAATTGGATCAAGTTTGACCCCCACCACAGCCCTACGGTCAAGCTACTGCAAAAAAACCTTTACTTTTTTGTCGCAGGCAAACCAATGGCACAGCTCAAAGAAATGAACGCTTTATTAGTTGACGACAGCGGTAAAATACGCAACTGGCAAAGCTTTAAAACCGAAGTCTTAAAGCGAAACAAAGCTTACAACCTGCGTTACTTACAAGCCGAATACCAAACTGCCAAAGCCTCGGCACAAATGGCGCGTAAGTGGAACGAAGCCCAAGCCGTTAAACACCTTTATCCTAATTTAAAGTATATGACCGCTCACGACGAACGGGTTCGTGAAGATCATGCTAAGCTCGACGGCATTGTCCGCCCCATAGATGATGCTTTTTGGGACACCCACTATCCGCCCAACGGTTGGCGTTGCCGTTGCTCCGTCCGTAGCACCCGCGACGAAGCTACAAAGCTTAAAGACATACCCAAAGTGCCGGTACATAAACATTTCAGACACAATGTCGGTAAAATCGGACAAATCTTTGACGAAAAACAACACCCGTATTTTAAATATATCAATGAACAAAAAGGTGAATTGGAATGGTGGAAACTAAAAGACCCACATTATGTAGGAATGTACAAAAGCAAAGGAAAGGTATTTGCCAGTATATTTGCCGACCGTAAAGATTATCAGTCAAATCTCAATTTTGCCAAAGCCGTAGCAGAGCAACACAAACTGGAAATATACATCAAATCACATATTGATAAAACCAAAATAGAAAACTATTTGAAAAAAGTGCTTAAAGGCAAAGCTCTAAAAGAAAAGCTAAACAGCATTAAAAACAATGAGTACGAGATAAAAATAGGCAATGAAGTGTGGCAGGGCGATTTAGCCGAGCAAAAGGGAAGTAATCCCGCTAATACAGTTAGTAGCGCATTTAGTCATAAATTTGGATATACAAAAACAGGTACACCTAAACAATTACAGGTATATGATAAAGTGTTTATTGGAATTGCACTTAAAGATGTTAGTAGTGATACTTTTTTTCATATAGCAGAAAAACTAAATCAAAAAGCAAAGATCCACACTAATTTAAAGGGCGTAATTTTAAAGATTAATAGCAAAGTATTTTTCCTAAAAAGAGAAAAACTAATGGATAGTAATGAAATACATAAAACTATAAAAACAGAAAATGCCTTAAATAAATAAGGCATTTTCCGAGTGGCATTGGACAATTAAGTCCGCTGCCTTGAATTACAAATATACAACAAAATTAATACCAATGTCAAGTAAAACACAAAAAAAACACATATTTCAATTTATCAAAGAGTTTTTTGCATTAATGTATAGTGTATTTGCCCTACGGGCGATTTGTTCTATATTTGATAACGATGATCATTATATCGTATCAAAACGTGGATATGAGATTTTAAATAATTATGAGATTTCTCACTTTGTTCGAAATGACATTGATTTGTCATTTCGAAGGAGCACAGCGACTGAGAAATCTCAAATAACCAATTAACCATATAACCAGTATAACCAATGAGCATAAATGAAACCCCCGATTTTAACGCCATGTGGCAAACCGTTAAACGTGATATAGTCGATATTGCCGCTACCGAAGCAAAACACTTTTTTGAAGACAGCTTCGAGAATCAAGGATTTACAGACACCGCTTTTGAAGCTTGGCCAAAAACACACCGGGGCGGGCGTATTTTGGTAGATACAGGATACCTCAAAAACTCTATCATAACATTTGAACAGAGCCTAAAACGTATCGTCATCGGCTCCGACGCCGAATATGCCGAAATACACAATAACGGTGGCACCATACCCATAACGCCAAAGGCGAGAAAATTCTTTTGGTGGATGTATCGAATGACCGGCGACACCAAATGGAAGTATATGGCATTGCATAAGGGATCACATTTTGTGATACCCAAACGCCAATTTATAGGCGAAAGCCAAACACTAATGGATAAACTCGACAAAGAACTCAAAACATGCATTAAATAACGTTTTAACAAACTTTAATTAATTATGAGATTTCTCACTTTGTTCGAAATGACAAACCGCTGTTATTTCGAAGGAGCACAGCGACTGAGAAATCTTAATTGTCATTTCGACAGAGCGAAGCGACGAGAAATCTCAATTGTCATTTCGAACAAAGTGAGATATCTTAAATGACCAACTAAAATAATATTATAGATAAAATGTAAGAAAAAATCGTTATTTTCGACTAATTTAAAAATAGCCCCATGAAAACCATACAATTAAAAATAAAAGGGATGACTTGTCCGAGTTGTTCGGTAGCCGTTGAACGACAACTCAATGAATTGAACGGTATTTTAGATAAATTTATTAATCACGTAACCGACAGTGGTAAAATCAGTTTTGACGATGCGCTTGTGTCGGAAGAAGAAATTATTGCCAAAATCAATGAAGGACATTACAAAGTAGCCGGCTTTGAAAATATCACCAATGCAATTGAAGTGCCGGCCTGCCCTACTTGCGGGCAAAGCGGACAATTGGTACCGAATACGGTTTTTAAGTCTAATTTAAAGCCTGTTTTTTACAAGCAGATTGATAGCGCTAAAAAGCATTTTGCTTGTATGAACCCCACCTGTAAAACTGCTTATTATTCAGGTGATTTTACCATTCCTTTTGACGGCTTAAAACGCGAATTGTGGTATAAATCATACAGCCGGAAAAAAATTATTTGTTATTGTAACAACATTGACCGCGAACAAATCAAAGTGGCAGTGCAACAGCAAGGTTTGAATACGTGGGAAGAAATTACGGGATTTTATCGCAAAAAGCCTATTGAAAAATGTGAATTGTTAAACCCAACAGGCTTATGCTGTCGTGATAAATTTAATGAAGTGGTTAAAAAGTTTTCCCACTAGGTCAAATATATGACTTTCCCATCCGGTAAAAAACAATAGCAAAGCGGTTGATTTTTTTGGGCTAATGCCAAGCCCATTTGCCACCACTTTTGCATTTTTTCCGAGTCAAAATAGATAGGATTTTGAGTTAATTCTTCTTTGGGGAACCAAAGCTTGATATCAATTCTGGATTGCTGTCCTTTTAGTTTCCCAATCAGAAGATCTTTTACTTCTATTTGATTGGACATAAATTTAAAAACGCCCATTAAAGATTGAAAAGGGTTGTGATAATGTTTATTATCTGCTTTATCTTGATGATTTAGTATGATAGCATCAATTTCTGTGGCACCTTTTTCTATGGCATGCAATAAAGGCAAATAAGTGCCAAATCCACCATCGGCATATTGGTTGTTATTTTTATTCAGCAAACTCATAAAAGGAACCACATTGGCAGAAGCCCAAATCCAATCACAAAAATCCTCATAATTGCATTGATTGGCAGAAATATATTCTACCCGTCTTTTGGTGAGATTAGAGACTGCGACGATCAACTCTACCCGGTTACGCATTTTTTCAAATTCTTCTTTGGTCAATAGTTTGTTTATAAGTTTCCTTAAATTCTCACTTTCACCAAAAGTGGCACTCCCTTTGATAAATGCTTTCAAGGTATTCAAATGATTAATTGACAATGTAATATTAGCACCTTTCTTTTTCACCTTAAAAGGAAAAATATTGAAAACATCTTTATTAGTCAGGTTTTTAAAAGTTTCTTTTAAGACATCCAATTTATTCAGCGCTACTTGAGAGACCACTAAAGCACCGACTGAACTTCCCAAAAAAAGATCATAAGGACTTGTTTGATTTTCTGTTAAATATTCTATGATACCTCCTGCAAAGGCACCTTTACTGCCGCCACCGGACACGACTAATGCTTTCATTAAAAAATATTATTTGATTAAACTTTATTTATAGGTATAGTCGTTAGAAATGATAATTCTTGACAATATTCTTTAAAAAAATTGGCAAATAATTAAATTTCTGTCTGATAATATAAATTAAGTTTTATATATTTGTCATAATTAACTTAAAAAAATATAATTATGTCAGTTTTAAAAGTAGTAGAATTAATGGCAAATTCCAAAAAATCATGGGAAGATGCCACAGAAAAAGCCATTAAAAAAGCCAGCAAATCCATTAAAAATATCAAGTCGGCTTATGTCCAAGACCAGAGTGTCGTGGTAAACAATGGAGAAGTGTCCGAATACCGTATCAATTTAAAAGTCCTTTGAAGTGAAATAAGTTATTTTATAAAAGGCTGTTTCAAAAGGTTTGTCATAATTGGGTATTTGAATTTTCAAAATATTCAATACACATTGCCCCCATCTGCTCCTTTTGAAACAGCCTATATCAATTAAATAGCGACACTTGCTTTTATATGGGGGTGTGGATCGTAATTTTCTAATTTAAAATCGGTATACTTAAAGTCAAAAATATTTTTAACGGCCGGATTTAAAAGCATTTGCGGTAAATTTCTCGGTGTTCTGGTCAATTGCAATTTAACTTGCTCAAAATGATTTTTATAGATATGAACATCACCAAAAGTATGAATAAATTCACCCGGTTGTAAGCCGGTTACTTGGGCCATCATCATTGTCAGCAAAGCATAAGAGGCAATGTTAAAAGGCACCCCTAAAAAAACATCGGCACTGCGCTGATACATTTGGCAGGACAGTTTCCCGTTTGCTACATAAAATTGAAAAAAAGCATGACAAGGCGGTAAGGCAGCTTTGCCTTCATCGACATTTTGCGCAAAACTTTTTGTGGTATCAGGCATGACCGAAGGGTTCCAGGCAGTTACTAACATACGTCTGCTATCCGGATTGTGTTTTAAGGTTTCGACTACCTGCGAAATTTGATCAATCCCTTCATTGTTCCAATTACGCCATTGCGCACTGTAAACCGGTCCTAAATCGCCTTTGTCATCAGCCCATTCATTCCAGATACGCACGCCTTTTTCTTTCAAAAAATTAATGTTGGTATCGCCTTTTAAAAACCATAATAATTCGTAAATAACTGACTTTAAATGTATTTTTTTGGTGGTTATCAACGGAAAACCATCTTGTAAATTAAAACGCATTTGATAACCAAAAACGCTTCTTGTCCCGGTACCGGTCCGATCATTTTTGTCAATACCATGCGCTAAAATATGTTGCAATAAATCGAGATAAACTTTCATACTTGAATAGATTTCCAGGTAAAGATACTTAAAAAATATTTATTATTTATCAATAACCAAAGCTTGATATAAGGCACCTTGCCGTTCCAGAACACTTTCGATAATAGACAATTTTAAATGATCTATTATGATTTTTTCAGGCAAATGACGGTAAGTTGCAATACAATCATAAAATTCCGGTTTAACTTTTTTAATCCGAGCCAGAGTAATATGCGGCACAAATTCCGGTTTAATTTCACTTATAAACCCATGACTAAACAAAACAGTTTGTAATTTTTCATAATATGCCACCAAAGCCTTATTTGGCCTTAGCTTAGCATATAGTATAGTAGGTTTTCCTTTTTTTTGGAAATAAGCAACACCTTCAATCTCAAGCATAATCGGGATTTCTTCACTTAAGAAAGGCGTCAATACTTTTTGCAATTCATGAATTTGCTTTTCAGGCATCGCACCAAAAAAATGCCAGGTTAAATGCAAATTATCAACTGTCCGCGTCCATTTAAAATCTCCCGCTGAGGTAAATTTTTGTTGCAGATCCGTAAATAGTTCTGTTAGCGCCGGCGACCGAACAAAACTCCCTAAAAAAACGCGTCGTTGTGTCATTTCAATAAATATTTAAACCCTAAATGATTAAAAATACGGCCTTCAAAATTTTGATGATATCTCGTTAAGTCTTGCTTATTTTTATTTTTTAACCATTCTGATAATGTAGGCAAAGGGGTATTTAGGCGTTGCTTTTTATAATGATAAAAACTAAAATCTTGTTTAATATTTCTCACAGAAATAAGTTCATTTTCCAAAGTTATGAAAAACTTTTTAATAGACATTTTAGGACGGAAATAGCCTAAAATTTTTATAAAATCTTTTTTTTCAATAATTGCTTGACCACAATTCTGACACTGATAAATTTTGATGGAATTAAACAGAAAGAGCCGGTTGTTTTGTGCTTGGCAATTACAACAGGTCCAATTATTTTGCGTGGTGTGCAATTGCATATTTGACCAAGCTAAAGTTTTTTTCATTTTTGAATAAGCATACGTCAATCGAAGTAAACGAAATTGAAAAACTATTAAAGCCATATAAACTATCAAAAACATAAAACTTAATGAGGGTGTAAAGATAAATCCGTCATAAAGCCCGTGTCCCAATACCGATAAAAGATAAGCCCATAAAAGCCCGGAATAATTTCGATGAACTTTTTTATGAATGTAAAAAGCAATTCCCATATAAACCGAAAAAGAAATATGCCCAATGGTCGCAAACAAAAAACGCTTTGCTAATAAAGTATAAGGAGTTGATGAGGCAAGTGCATAAAAAATATTTTCAATAACTGAAAAACCTAAAGAAACAGCAGCCACATAGATAATGCCATCAACAATTTCATCAAAATCTTTAGCAAATAGTTTGTATAATAAATATAAGCTAATTAATTTCGAAGCTTCTTCTACAGGACCGATTTTAAAAATAGCCTCCAAAAAAGTTTGTCCCGGGTGTATCTTTAAATATAGCAACCAGGACGTTATAACAGCCGTTAACCCACCAAAAAAACTTAAAAGAATTAATTTGATATAAGGTTCTTTTTCATATTTATCAAAAGAGCGGATAATCCACAAAAATACAAAGCCTATGAGATAAGAAACTAAAGCCAAATTTAAAATATGATGCATCGAAAAAATGATTCTTTTTCCAAAGATACATAAAATTATAGCCTAAAAAAACTGCTCCCAAAATTTAGGAAGCAGTCTTACAAACAACACAAGTGTTAGGCAACACTTATCAATTAAAATTAGTAACACCGGCAATTTCAGTTTTATACAATTGACTAAAATCGCCGGTCCTACTAACTACCATTAGTTTTCATTTTTTTTCTTACATAACAGGGCCTCTAAACTATATTTACCGGGGCCAAAGGCAAATAAGGTAAACAACATCACGGCATAATATAAAGGTATTTCAAACCCATTATTGCCGGCTTCAAACCCATTCCTAAGATGCACAGTAGTGATGGCAATAAACATCACAAAAATTAACAAAAGTGTTATGATACGCGTGCCAAATCCCAAAATAAGCAAGATTACGCCTAACATTTCTGTAGTTCCTGCCATATAAGCATTGAAATAGGGTGCGGGGTATCCTAAAGATTTAAACCAATCCCCAATGGCATGCATATTTTCCCATTTCATCATAGCCGGCCCAAAAAAGCCATAGGCTAATACCAAACGTAATAGTAACAAAGCTAAATCTTGCGATTTTTCTCCTAATCTGGTTAAAAATTGTTTAAGTTGTTTAATTTTTGACATATTTCAATATTTTATTTAGCATTTCCACATTTACCCAAACCACATTTAGTGGCATTTTTAGCTTTCGCCTTCATAGCACCCGGTTTGCCATCACCACATTTTGACTGTTTAGATTGGTGCGTCATTTTATTTTTTCCATCACCACATTTTCCCTCACCGCATTTACTTTTTTTACCTTTTTTGGCCTTGCCCTCACCACATTTGCCATCCCCGCATTTGGATTTAGTCGTATTTTTTTTGGCAGCAGCCTTTGCATCACCACATTTGGCAAACAAAGCAGATGTTTTAACGGATGACGCTAATACATAATGCTTGTGTGCTTTTGTCGATGCTGTTTTGTGATTGACAAAGGACATAGATACAAATCCTATAAGGATTAATGTCGAACCTAAGATTAAATGTTTTACGTTTTTTGTTTTCATTTTGATTGATTTTTTAAATTTCTACTAATATAGTCGACATACTGTAACATTCCTTACAAAATCTATTAATTAATTTTATGACACCTATAGCTTATCATTATAATCAATTGTTATATAACACATTAAGCATGTTAAAATAATGATGCATTTATTTTGAAATAAAGAACCTATAAAATGAAATTTTGGTATCGAGTAAACTCATAATTTATGCTTAAATTTGTCTAAAAAATTCAGCTTATGCCCGGAATCTCTACTAAAGGACAAAATATGCCGGCATCGCCCATCCGAAAGTTAGTCCCTTTTGCCGATGCTGCCAAACAAAAAGGAATAAAGGTTTATCATTTAAATATTGGTCAACCGGATATTAAAACACCTCGTCAAGTTATCGATACACTCAAAAATATCGATCTCGATCTGATTGCATACAGCCCTTCACAAGGCTATGCTTCTTACCGTAAAAAATTGGCCGGTTATTACAAACAAAATCAAATAGACATCAGCCCGGATGATATTTTAGTCACCACCGGTGGTTCAGAGGCTTTAGCCATCGCCATTGGCAGTATTGCCGACCCTGGTGATGAAATAATTATCCCGGAACCATTTTATGCTAATTACAATGGTTTTGCCAAACAAAATGATGTCAATGTCGTTCCCATCCATTCAGATATCGATCAAAATTTTGCTCTTCCGCCCATTTCGGCATTTGAAAAATTAATTACTCCCAAAACCAAAGCCATTTTATACAGTAATCCGGGCAATCCGACCGGCTATGTTTATACCAAAGATGAAATCAAACAGTTACGTGATTTGGCTTTAAAATATGACTTGTATATCATTGCTGACGAAGTTTACCGTGAATTTATTTACGATCAAGCACAACACCATTCCATTTTGCATCAACCCGGCATAGATGAACATGCCATTATTATCGACTCTGTCTCCAAACGTTATAGTATGTGCGGAGCGCGTGTCGGGACATTAATCACCAAAAACAAAAAGCTAATGCAAACGGCCATGAAATTTGCCCAAGCACGTTTGAGTCCGCCAAGTCTGGGACAAATTGCCGCCGAAGCAGCCATAGATACCCCGCCCGAATATTTTAAAGAAGTGATTGAAGAATATAAACAACGCCGGGATACCCTGATTAAAAAACTGCAAGAAATACCCGGCATAAAAGTGGCTGCTCCTAAAGGCGCTTTTTACGTTATTGCTGAATTGCCGGTAGATAATGCCGAAAAATTCGCCCAATGGATTTTAGAAGATTTTAACGACCAAAATGAAACAGTAATGGTCGCACCTGCAGCCGGATTTTATTCTTCCCCGGGTCAAGGCCAAAAACAAATACGTATTGCGTATGTACTAAATCAAAAGGACTTAGAAAGAGCTGCTGAATTATTAAAAAAAGCCGTTAAGCGCTATCATCAAAAAAAATAGCTGAATGCAAAAAAACGTGTCTCTAAAACCCTATAACACTTTTGGAATTGAAGCCAAAACAGATTGGTTTGCTGATATTGATTCAGAAGAACAAGTATTGACCATCATTGATGACTTACCTCAAATGCCTAAACTAATTTTAGGTGAGGGAAGCAATGTTTTATTTTTAAAAGATTTTGAAGGCATCGTCCTCCATAATAATATTAAAGGAAAAAGAATTGTTGATGAAACTGACAATGACATCACCATAGCGGTAAAAGGAGGCGAAAAATGGCATGATTTTGTAATGTGGGCCGTCCATCATAATTATGGGGGCATTGAAAACTTGGCACTTATTCCCGGTAAAGTAGGAACGGCACCCATACAAAATATCGGGGCTTATGGTGTAGAAGTAAAAGATGTTATCACTGAAGTGCACACCTTAAATATGCAAAATTGTCTGCCCAATATCTTTTCAAAAACCGAATGTCAATTTAATTACCGGCACTCTATTTTTAAATTGCCTGAAAATAAAGGACGATATTTCATCAATGAAGTCCATTTTAAACTAACCAAAAAAAATCACGCTTTAAAAACCGGTTACGGTGCCATTCAAAACATTTTGCAACAACGGAAAATTATACAACCCGGCCTTAAAGACATTGCCGATGCGGTCATTGAAATACGTCAGTCCAAACTACCAGATCCGAAAGAAATAGGTAACGCCGGCAGTTTTTTTAAAAATCCCTACGTTGACGAACAGAAATTTATTAAATTGCTTCAAAAACATCCAGAAATGCCCTATTACAAAACAACTGTTACCGAAACTTATAAAATACCGGCGGGTTGGTTAATAGAGCAAGCCGGTTGGAAAGGAAAACGTTTCGGTTCTGTGGGTGTTCATCCCAAACAAGCACTCGTATTGGTAAATTATGGGGAGGCTACAGGTTTAGAAATAAAAAATTTGGCCGACCAAATAAGAGAAGATATCCAAGATAAATTTGACATTACACTTCAGCCTGAAGTAAATTTTATTGGATGATGACTAAAGTTTCTGTTATTATTCCTTGCTTTAATTCAGCTAAATATGTCCATAAAGCTATTAACACTTGTCTGAATCAAAGCTTGTCAGAGATCGAAATCATATTAGTCGATGATGGCTCTACCGACCAAACCCCCGGCATTTTAAAACAATTTGAATCCGGTGATAAACGCATAAAAGTGCTTACACATGCTCAAAATAAAGGATTGGGGCCGGCGCGTAATACCGGTATTAAAGCAGCCCAAGGAGAATATATTTTCTTTTTGGATAGTGATGATTATCTTCATCTGAATACTTTTGAAGTTTTATATGAAAAGGCTAAAGCCGAAAATCTGGACATATTACAAGGACAACACATCCGCCATGAAAATGAAAAAAAACAGATCTTACCACGAGATTTAATTCCCTTTCCGGAACCGGTCACAGGGACAGATTATTTTAAACAAGCCATTTTTATCGAACCCAAAGCCTGCGGCAAACTTTGGAACAGGGCTTTTATGAAAAAGTATAACTTACAGTTTCCATCGGGTTTTTATGAAGATATAGCCGTGGTCCTCTATGCTTTTTCAATTGCAAACCGGGTCAATAACAGTCTTTTTGCGGGCTATCATTATATCATTCGGCCACAATCTATAACAAACAGCCCTGTGACGACTAACCATATCCAAGGGATGAAACAAAGTTTAATAGATCTGCAAGCCTTGTTTGCCAACCAAGCATTAGTTGACAAAAAATCGGTTTTTCCGGTACAATACTTCTTATATTTAAAAGAATTGGCTTATTTGAGTCTTAAAACACGGGATAACCCTCTGCTTCAGAAAGATATTAAATTATTTATCGACAAACAAACCCAAAAGTATGGTATTTATTTGAAAAATAACCGGAATTTGCCTTGGCTAAAAAGAAAGCTATTGCAAAAATCTCCTTTTATATATGCCCAACTTAAATCTTTCATAAAATAATCACTCCACGCCATGCATCCATTTTTTCATAAATGGGTTAAGCGCCAAAATTAAAAACCCGGCCAAAAACGGTACAATGGTAAAAATTAGAAAGAAAGTTGATATACCATATTGTTCTGCAATTTTATCAGAAGCTTCTGCCATTAAGCCGGATAACTTATTGGCTAATCCGGTAAAAATATACCAAATACCAAACATAAAACCGGTCATCCTCAGTGGGGCTAATTTACTGACATATGATAAGCCAACCGGCGAAATAGCTAACTCGCCCATTGTATGAAGCAAGTAGGCCAAAATAAGCCACATCATACTGACCGCCGCAGTTTTGGCGCCAATGGGAATGCTTGAGGCACCTAAAGATAAAAGACCAAAGCCACTGCCTAAAAGTAAAAATCCGATAAAAAATTTCTGGGCAGCAGACAATTTAAAACGTTGCCAAAGCTTTGAATATAAGGGTGCTAAACTGATGATAAATACAGGATTTAAAATTTGAAACCAAGTCGTATCCACTACCGGACTATCGGCGTGCAGCTTATCATAAATACGGGTTAAAACTAAGAGCCATATGATAAAAAAGCTGATAGAAGTGAATAGAACAGTCAAAGGATGTGTCGAAAAGATCGCTTTGGCCAAACGATAAATGACATATGTTAAGACCAACATCGGGACAAATGAAATAATGGTATCGACAATTTTATATATCAATGCCCATTGGTCACTTAAGACACGTGCCGTATAATCACGCGCAAAAATCGTCATAGTGGTACCCGCCTGCTCAAAACTGGCCCAAAAAGCAATGACAAAAAAAGCGATGATAAAAATAACTTTAAGGCGGTCACGTTCTACCGGATCATATTTAAAAAGTCTTTTAAGACCTAAAAAAGTAAATATTAAAAGGGAAACCGGAAATAAAATATCGGCCAAACCTAAAACAAACTGTTGATTCATAAAATGAAAAGCCCAAATATTTTCAGGTAAAAAATGCCCTGTTCCGGTAATGACTTTATAAATGCCATGTACCACCCATACTAAAGCCAGAAAAGCGCCCGATGCTGCCAATATTTGTTCTATAAAAGTAAAAGGAACCCGCTTGGCCAATTCTTCAGGAGGTAAATCTATTTTTTTAGGCTGCGGTTTGTTAGCTGCTTCGCCAAAAATATCACGCGCAAAATAAAATTGCAATAAACCGAACAACATAAAAATACCGGCTAAGCCGAAACCGAATTTCCAGCCGTAATGCTCACCTATCCACCCCACTAATAAAGTGCCGATAAAAGCGCCGGAATTAACGCCCATATAAAATATGGTATAAGCACCATCTTTTTTAGAACTATGTGGTGGATACATTTTTCCGACAATAGAAGACATATTGGGTTTAAACAAACCTGTTCCTACAACCAATAATAACAAACCGATGTAAAATACAAAACGTAAATCTATACCGATATTCATATCAGCAATAGCCAAGGCTGCATGACCGGCTGTAATAATCAGTGCACCGGTCACAACGGTCTTTACATGACCCCACTTATTATCTGCCAACCAACCACCCAACATAGGTAAAAAATAAACTAACATTACATACCAGCCATATAAAGAATATGCCCGGGTTTTATCCCACTCCCAACCACCTTCAAGCAGTTTGGAAGTTAAAAATAAAATAAGTAAAGCGCGCATACCGTAATAGCTGAAGCGTTCCCACATTTCGGTGAAAAATAAGACAAATAAACCAATGGGATGCCCCATCAATTGTGGTTGATTTTGACCGGCATATTCTTTTGATCTCATATCATAATTCGTTTGGTTGCTAAAATAGTATTTTATGACTAGTCCTAAATAACCGTTACAGGTTTTTAGCAAAATTAATTAAATTATTAACTAAAACCGCAGAAAGAAATTTCTTTCTGTGGTTTTTTTGATTTATATGTTCTTATTTTAATATCACTT